>NZ_JBFANB010000078.1:0-1034 GCF_040659625.1 Nonomuraea sp. NPDC049750 | reverse complement strand
CTTTGTGGTCAAGTCCTCGGCCTATTAGTACCGGTCAGCTCCACACGTTACCGTGCTTCCACCTCCGGCCTATCAACCCGGTCGTCTACCGGGAGCCTTACCCACTCTCATGGTGGGAGACCTCATCTCAAGGCGAGCTTCCCGCTTAGATGCTTTCAGCGGTTATCCCTTCCGAACGTAGCCAACCAGCCGTGCACCTGGCGGTACAACTGGCACACCAGAGGTTCGTCCGTCCCGGTCCTCTCGTACTAGGGACAGCCCCTTTCAAGTCTCCTGCGCGCGCAGCGGATAGGGACCGAACTGTCTCGCGACGTTCTAAACCCAGCTCGCGTACCGCTTTAATGGGCGAACAGCCCAACCCTTGGGACCTACTCCAGCCCCAGGATGCGACGAGCCGACATCGAGGTGCCAAACCATCCCGTCGATATGGACTCTTGGGGAAGATCAGCCTGTTATCCCCGGGGTACCTTTTAGCCGTTGAGCGACACCGCTTCCACACGCCGATGCCGGATCACTAGTCCCAGCTTTCGCTCCTGCTCGACCCGTCAGTCTCACAGTCAAGCTCCCTTGTGCACTTACACTCAACACCTGATTGCCAACCAGGCTGAGGGAACCTTTGGGCGCCTCCGTTACCCTTTAGGAGGCAACCGCCCCAGTTAAACTACCCACCAGACACTGTCCCCGATCCGGATCACGGACCAGAGTTAGACGTTCAAAACGACCAGAGTGGTATTTCACCAATGACTCCACCATCACTAGCGTGACAGCTTCCCAGTCTCCCACCTATCCTACACAAGACGCTCCAAACGCCAATGTCAAGCTGTAGTGAAGGTCCCGGGGTCTTTCCGTCCTGCTGCGCGTAACGAGCATCTTTACTCGTAGTGCAATTTCGCCGGGTCTGCGGTTGAGACAGCGGGGAAGTCGTTACGCCATTCGTGCAGGTCGGAACTTACCCGACAAGGAATTTCGCTACCTTAGGATGGTTATAGTTACCACCGCCGTTTACCGGCGCTTAAGTTCTCACCTTCGCCAAC
>NZ_JBFANB010000077.1:0-1044 GCF_040659625.1 Nonomuraea sp. NPDC049750 | reverse complement strand
CGATCCTGTCGAGGCCGAGGTTCATAGCCGGTATCTGTCGTTGACCGACCGGCTGGCGATCGCCGACGGGTTGATCAACAAGCAGACGGTCACCGAGATCGCTGAGGGGATCGGCAAGCACAAGTCGACGGTCTCGCGTGAGATCGCTCGGCACTCGCTCGAGGGTGTCTACCCGCCGCACCGGGCTCACCGAGCCGCTGCCGCCGCGCGGGCCCGCCCCAAGACCTGCAAGCTGGTCGACCATAGAGTGTTGCGTGAGCAGGTCGAACAAGGTCTGGAACGGAAGTTGTCTCCCGAGCAGATCTCCCACAGGCTCGTCAAGGACTTCCCCGATGACGAGAGCATGCGCGTGAGCCACGAGACGATCTACCAAGCCCTGTATTTTCAGGCCCGCGGCGGCCTCAAACGCGAGGTTCAAAGAGCGTTGCGGACCGGCAGGACCAGCCGCAAACCGCAACGCCAGCCAGGGCAGCGGCAGCATCGGTTCGTCGACGAGATGGTGATGATCGCCGACCGGCCCGCCGAGGTCGAAGACCGTGCCGTGCCCGGCCACTGGGAGGGCGACCTGATCATCGGCGCGAACAACCAGTCCGCGATCGCCACCCTGGTCGAGCGGACCACCCGCTACACCATGCTGGTGCACCTGCCCCACGGCCATGACGCTGAGCAGGTCCGCGACGGATTGATCCAGACGATGTCGACCCTGCCGGCCCACCTACGCGGGTCACTGACCTGGGACCAGGGCTGCGAGATGGCCCAGCACAAGCAGTTCACCATGGCCACCGACATGGCCGTCTACTTCTGCGACCCACACTCGCCCTGGCAGCGCGGCACCAACGAGAACACCAACGGCCTGCTCCGGCAATACTTCCCCAAAAGCACCGATCTGAGCGTCTACGGGCCCGAGGACCTGGAACACGTCGCCCAAGAACTCAACGGACGTCCACGCAAAACGCTCGACTGGGACACCCCAGCCGAGCGCTTGCGTGATCTACTGACCACCTAAAACACCAGCGGTGTTGCAACGACCCCTTGAAACCGCCC
>NZ_JBFANB010000076.1:0-1075 GCF_040659625.1 Nonomuraea sp. NPDC049750 | reverse complement strand
GAACAAGCGGCGCCGACCTGGAAAAGGAGTTTCGGGTTCCACCCGATGACTGCGTTCATCGACCACGGCGGTCAGGGGACGGGTGAGGCGGCCGCGCTGCTGCTGCGGCGGGGGAACGCCGGGTCGAACACTGCCGAAGACCACATCGCCGCCGGGCGGCTGGCGTTGAATCAGATTCCCGCCCATCTGCATAAACATGTGCTGTTTCGCACTGACTCCGGTGGCGGCACCCATGAGTTCCTCAACTGGGTGACCGCACGCAGATTGAAGTACTCGATCGGGTTCAACCTGACCGACGACATCTGTGAGGCGATCCTGGCGTTGCCGAAGGACGTCTGGGAAGTGGCCTACGACGCTGATGGTCAGGTGAGGGACGGGGCGTGGGTCGCGGAGCTGACCGGGATGCTTGATCTGTCGTCATGGCCGAAAGGCATGCGCCTCATCGTCCGTAAGGAACGCCCGCACCCCGGCGCCCAGTTGCGGTTCACCGATCTCGACGGGCACCGCTTCACGTGTTTTGTCACCGGTACCCGCTCGGGTGGCGGCCGCGGCCAGCTCGCCGACCTCGAACTGCGCCATCGCCGCCGGGCCCGCTGCGAGGACCGTATCCGCACCGCCAAGGACACCGGCCTGCGCAACCTCCCCCTGCACGGCTTCGCCCAAAATCAGCTCTGGCTCGAACTCGTCGCCCTTGCCTGCGAGCTTCTTGCCTGAACCCAACTGCTCGCACTCGACAGCCATCCGGCTCGGCGCTGGGAACCCAAACGGCTACGGCTGCGCCTGTTCTCCGCCGCAGGACGCCTGGTCAAAGGCAGTAGACGCCTCCGGCTCCGTCTCGCCCAACGATGGCGGTGGGCCGACCTCATCGCCTCCGCGATCAACCGCCTGCAGATGCTGCCCAAGCCCTGACGCCAATCCACCCGCCCCCACAACCAGGAAGGACACACCACCCGGGCCCGTGGAACCCCGCCCACCCGACGCGATAGCCGGGCCGCCTGGCTGACCCACCGCTGAAAACACGCAGGTGGCCCAAGTCAGTACGCGACCCAACCACCCTCACGAAACATCGAGGCTA
>NZ_JBFANB010000075.1:0-1334 GCF_040659625.1 Nonomuraea sp. NPDC049750 | reverse complement strand
TAGGAGAAGGCGGTCCCACCCCACTGGTAGGCGAGCACCCAGATGTTCTTCGGGGCGAAGTAGAAGAGCGTCGGCGCGACAGCGGAAACAGACATCGTGTTCTGGCCGGCCGAGGCCATGTCGGACCAGTTGGTGAAGAGGCCGAAGTTCATCGAACCCCACCTCGTCCCCGTGTCGTGCGTCGTCGCATAGACGAGATGCTTGCCGTTGTAGACGACGTTGGTGAAGTCCTTGAGCGAGACCCACCCCGACTTCGGGCTGGCCAGCTGGCCCGTCGATGTCCAGCGGTACGTCGATGGAAGAGCGCACGTGCCGGTCGGCGTCGGTGTGGGCGTCGGAGTCGGTGTGGGGGTGGGCGTGGGGGTGCCGGGGTCGCCGCAGGTCACGCCGTTCAGGGCGAACGACGTGGGCACGGGGTTGCTGCCGTTCCACGAGCCGTTGAACCCGAAGTTGGTGCTGCCGCCGGAGGGGATGGAGGCGTTGTAGGAGACGTTGGTGGCGGTCACCGACGAGCCCGACTGGGTCTGGGTGGCGTTCCAGATCTGGGTGATCTGCTGGCCGGCGCCGAAGGACCAGCTCAGCCGCCAGCCGTCGACCGCGTCGCCGAGGTTGTTGATGGTGACGCTGGCACCGAAGCCACCCTGCCAGCTCGAACTGATCGTGTAGTCGACCCGGCAGGCCACGGCGGCCTGGGCGGGCTGTGTGGTCAGCAGGCCGGCTCCGGCCAGCAGGACCGCGATGGCGCCGATCACCAGGCCGCGGCGCGAGACCCGCCGGGGCGGCGCCGCGGCCGTGACGGCGGAGGGGCGCGCCGGCCAGGGCAGACGCATCTGGATTCTCCTCATCATCATGTCCGGACTCCGTCAGGGGCTGGTGCAGGTGGCGGTCGGGGTAGCCGCGGTGCCGTTCGCGGTGAACCCGAAGGTCGTGGAGCCGCCGGCGGCGATGGAGCCGTTATAGGCGGCGTTGCGTACGGTGACGCTGGAGCCGGACACGCTCTGCTGGCCGTTCCACAGGCTGCTGATGCTCTGCCCGCCGGGCCAGGTCCACCGCACGGTCCATGCGCTGATCGCCGCGTCGCCCGCCTGGACGGTCACCGTCGACTGGAAGCCGCCCTGCCAGCTGTTGGTCGTCGTGATCGTCGCCGCGCACCCGTCCGGGACCGGTGTCGGTGTCGGAGTCGGCGTGGGCGTCGGGGTCGGTGTCGGAGTGGGGTCGGGGCCCGGCGAGGCGGCGTTCAGGGCGTTGAGGACCGCGTCGTAGGCGGGCTTCTTGTTGCCGCCGTTGAACAGCAGCGGGGTGTCACCGGACCGCCAGGAGTCCTGGTCGCGTAC
>NZ_JBFANB010000074.1:0-1415 GCF_040659625.1 Nonomuraea sp. NPDC049750 | reverse complement strand
TCAGTGACGAGCGCTTCCTGAACCTGATCAGAAAGGCGCTGAAAGCCGGGGTCCTTACTGGACTTGGGCTGGAGGCCACCAGGATCGGGTCGCCGCAGGGAAGCGTGCTCTCTCCCACCCTGGCCAACGTGTACCTACACGAGCTGGACAGGAAGATGGACGAGATCATCACACGGGAGACCAAGGGCAAAGGACCAGCGCCCAACCCTGACTACATGCGGCTGACGCAGCGCCTGTACGTGGGAAGGAAGACTGGGAAGATGCCCGCCGACGAGGCAAGGGCCTTAATCAAGAAGATGAGGTCTCTTCCCTCGTACCTCCCCGAAGATCCAGGCTACATCAGGGTGAGATATGTCAGATACGCCGACGACTGGGTTGTCGGGGTCATTGGGCCCAGACGCCTTGCCGAAGAGATCAGGGCCGAAGTCGCCACGTTCCTCAGGGAGGAGCTGAGGCTCCACCTGAACGTGGAGAAGACGCATATTCGGCATGCCAACTCCCAAGAAATCACCTTCTTGGGGGTCAGGATCTCCGGAACAGGCAATCGAAACGACGAAGTAGTCAAAGCGTCGAACTGTAAGGGCAAACGTCACTACAAGAGGCGCAGGACCAGAGGGAACATGACCCTCAAGGCCCCGATGGACGAGATCGTCGCAAGGTTGCACCAGAAGGGTTTCTGCCAGAAGGACGGCTATCCGGACAGCAAGGTAAGTTGGACGGTGCTCGATGATGTAGATATCATCCGCCGATATAACACCGTGCTGAACGGCATACTGAACTACTACTCGTTCGTCAATAACTTCTGGGCGATGAGCAGGGTCCAGTACATCCTCCTGTATTCAGCGGCCAAGACGCTGAGCCATAGGCACAAGATGAGCTCAGTTGGGATGGTGTTCAAGAAGTACGGGAAGGACCTGACGGTCCGCGTCCGAGGGGATGACGGCAGGGAGAGGAGCGTCAAGCTCCAGAGGCGCAAGTCCTTTGCTGCCAAACCTAACGACTTCAAAGTCTCGGTTCGGGACCCCGAGGATGCTTTGAGAACAGCCAGTTGGCAGGTGCGGACGAAGAGCAACCTGGGAAGGATCTGCGTGATCTGCGGCAACACGGATAGGGTGCAGATGCATCATGTCCGCCATATCCGCAAGATGGGAGAGAAGGTGGTCGGCTTCACGAAGCTGATGGCTAAACTCAACCGGAAACAGATCCCGGCATGCGAGCCATGCCACCGTCGTATTCACAATGGGGAGTACGACGGTCTCAGGTTGGGGGACCTGGCAATCCCCGCAGGCTGATGGAGTAGTCCCGCCATTACTGGAGAGCGGTATGCGTTGAAAGGCGCACGTACCGTTCGGAGGGGGGCCGTTGTTTTCCACCTCAGTGGGGGCGGCGGCCTACCCTACGCTCCTGCCGACGCC
>NZ_JBFANB010000073.1:0-1443 GCF_040659625.1 Nonomuraea sp. NPDC049750 | reverse complement strand
GAGCAATCGTCAATACTTGTGGATCAAGATCTTTTAAGCGGCGATGGGCGACTCCTCCTCGGAGGGCGCTTCGTCCGGCCGCTCGACGAGCTTGCCCTTGACGAAGGCCGCTCCGGCGCGGACCAGGGCGACGAGGTGGGGTGCGTTGACTGCGCGCCAGCGCTTCTGCGCCGACTCGATGAGCTTGAAGGCCATCGCGAGCCCAGCAGCTCGTGAGCCCGGCCCCTTGGTGACCTTGGTGCGATGTCGGACGGTCGCGAAGGTCGACTCGATCGGGTTGGTCGTACGGAGATGAACCCAATGCTCTGAGGGATAGTCGTAGAAGGCCAGCAGCTCGTCGAGGTCGTCGACTACCTTGGCCACCGCCTTGGGGTACTTGGTGCCGTAGGCGGCCCGGAAGTCCTTCACCGCGGCGAGAGCGTGGTCCTTGTCCTCGGCGTTCCAGATCTCCGCCAGCGCCTTCTTGGCCGCCGGGTGGGCCGACTTCGGAAGCGCCCCGAGCACATTCGCGATCTTGTGGAACCAGCACCTCTGGGCTCTGGTCTGCGGAAACACCTCACCCAGCGCCGACCAGAAGCCGAGCGCACCGTCCCCGACCGCGAGTACCGGCGCGCGCATGCCGCGCCGCTTGCAGTCACGCAGCAGGTCGGCCCACGACTCGGCCGACTCGCGGTAGCCGTCGGTCAGGGCGACGAGTTCCTTGCGGCCGTCGGCGCGCACGCCGATCATCACCAGCAGGCAGAGCTTGTGCTCCTCCAGTCGGATGTTGACGTGAATGCCGTCCACCCACAGATAGACGTAGTCCACCCCGGACAGGTCCCGGTCGCCGAAGGCCCGCTGCTCGGCCTTCCAGGTCTCGGTCAGCCGGGTGATCACCGACGCGGACAGGCCCGCCGTCGAGCCGAGGAACTGGCCCAGAGCGGGCACGAAGTCCCCCGAGGACAGGCCGTGCAGGTACAGCAGCGGCAGCACCTCCGTGACCTGCGGGGTCTTGCGCGCCCAGGCGGGCAGGATCGCGGAGGAGAATCGCCGGCGCTCGCCGGTCTCCTCGTCGGTGCGCTTGTCGTTGACCCGTGGAGCCTTGACCTCGATCGCGCCCGCGCCAGTGAGCAGGTGGCGCGGGGCGTGGTAGCCGTTGCGCACGACCAGGCGGCGGCCGTTCTCATCGCGCTCGTCGGCGAAGGCAGCGATGTAGGCGTCCACCTCGGCCTGTAGCGCGGCGGCCAGCATCTTGCGGGCACCTTCGCGGACGATCTGGTCGATCAACGAGGAGGAGGACGTCGGCGAGTGGTCGTCAGCGGGCAGTTCGGGCACTACGGTGAGCGACACGGGGTGTGCCTTCCCGACCGACGCGGCAACGTCGGCCTATCTCGAAACCTTGATCAGATGATTCGGGAAGGTACACCCCTTCCCCTCAGATCCACAGGTTTCGATCATTGCTCC
>NZ_JBFANB010000072.1:0-1575 GCF_040659625.1 Nonomuraea sp. NPDC049750 | reverse complement strand
ATGACCGGAGCGTTGAAGCCACCACCGGTCTTGGCGGTCCAGGTCCACAGGCCGGTGCGGGCGCCGTCGTAGTCATAGAACGTACCGACGTCTGCCAGGCCGTCGCCGTTGAAGTCACCCGCGATGGCCTTGGCGCGGGGCTGTTCGAAGTTGCCCGCGCCCGAATCCCAGGACATGACCGGAGCGTTGAAGCCGCCGCCCGTCTTGGCGGTCCAGATCCACAGACCGGTGCGGCCGCCGGAGTAGTCGTAGAAGGTGCCGACGTCGGTCATGTTGTCGCCGTTGAAGTCACCGGTGACGGCTTTGGCGCGGGGCTGTTCGAAGTTTCCTGCGCCAGAGTCCCAGGACATGACGGGAGCGTTGAAGCCACCACCAGCCTTTGCGGTCCAGATCCACAGACCGGTGCGGGCGCCGTCGTAGTCATAGAACGTACCGACGTCTGCCAGGCCGTCGCCGTTGAAGTCACCCGCGATGGCCTTGGCGCGGGGCTGTTCGAAGTTGCCCGCTCCCGAATCCCACATGCTGACCGGCGGGTTGAAGCCGCCACCGGTCTTGGCCGACCAGACGAACAGAACCGTCCGGGCCCCCGGGTAGTCGTAGAACGCGGCCACGTCGTCCAGCCCATCGCCGTTGAAGTCCGCCTTCACCTCGGAGGTGCCGGACGGAGGGTCCGTCGACGGTGTCGTCCCCGCGTTCCACAGAGCGTCGACGAGAAGCTGGGCGTCGTGGACCTCCTTGGCGTAGGCGTCCGGGACCGCTGACACCTGCACCTTCTGGCAGATGGCGCCTATGTCCCCGCTCATCCAGGAGTTGTTCGGATATTTGCGCAGCATGGCGTTGAGGAACGCGTTGGTCGCGTACACGGGGTCGATCAACTGCGCGGGCGTGCCCCAGCCCTGGGACGGACGCTGCTGGAACAGCCCCAGGCTGTCGTGGTCGCCGGCCTCCGTGTAGTTGTGCAGGGTGCTCTCGGTGATGGCCGTGGTCACGGCGATCACCGCCGCTCGCTTGTCCAACCCTCGGCCCTTGGATGTGGCCGTGATGATCCGGGCGCAGGAGACGTTGTAGGAGTTCACGCTCTTCCCCATGCGGGGGCCGTTCATCTGCGGCCGGACCTGGTTGGCGATCGCGGTGTCCGCGCTGGTCTCGCCGCCCGGAACGCAGGCGGTGTAGGACAGTGATGCCGCGAGCGACTCGGGCACCGGCTCGCCGGCCGGGCCGGGGACGCGGCTGGTGGTGGGGGCGGGGGTCGGCTCCTGCGCTGCCGCAGGGAGAGCACCTCCGGCAAGGAGTCCTGCGGCCAAGGCGGCCGACACGGTCAGGCGGCGGGTGAAGGGTAAGCGCGGGGTTGCGATGAGACGGGTGATCTTCATGATTTTCTCCAAAAAGGGGTGAGAAGTCCGCCGGCTGCGGCTTGCGCGCCGCAGCCGGCTCGCACGATCAGACAGGCTTGGTACGGAACTGGTCCCAGTTGCCCGCTCCCGAATCCCAGGTCATGGTGGGGGCGTTGAAGCCGCCGCCGGTCTTGGCGGTCCAGGTCCACAGGCCGGTGCGGCCGCCGGGGTAGTCGTAGAA
>NZ_JBFANB010000071.1:0-1660 GCF_040659625.1 Nonomuraea sp. NPDC049750 | reverse complement strand
TAGCCTCGATCTTTCTCGACCTTGAGCTGGTCGGTTGAGGGATTCGGCTTGAGGTCGATTGCCCGGCTGTGGTCAGCGTGAGTGCCCGGCTGTCGCGCCGGGTGGGCGGGGTTCCACGGGCCCGCGGGTCCTTTCCTGGTCGTGGGACGGGTTGGTGCTGGTCAGGTTGGTGCCGGCAGGGCGTGTAGGCGTGCCAGGGCGGTGATGATCTGGCTGGCCCAGGGCCATTGCGCGGGGATTCGCAGGTGCAGGCGGCGGGCGCCGTGTACCAGTCGGCCGGCGACGGCGAGCAGGCGCAGCCGCAGGCGTTTGGGCTCGTAGCGGCGGGCGTTGGTGCCGTGCAGGGCGAGCAGTTGCATCCAGGCGAGCAGTTCGCTGGCCAGGGCGACGATCTCGAGCCAGATCTGGTTCTGGGTGAAGTCGTGCAGGGGCAGGTTGCGCAGGCCGGTGTCCTTGGCGGCGCGGATGCGGTCTTCGGCGCGGGCGCGGCGGCGGTGACGTAGTTCTAGATCGGCGAGCTGGCAGCCTGGGGTGCCGGTGACGAAGCAGGTGAAACGGTGTCCGTCGAGGTCGGTGAAGCGCAGTTGGGCGCCGGGGTGCGGGCGTTCTTTGCGGACGATGACGCGCATGCCCTTGGGCCAGCCGGTCAGCTCCAGCAGGCCGGTGAGTTCGGCGACCCAGGCACCGGGCCGCGGTTGGCGGTCGGCGTTGTAGGCGGGGGTCCAGGCGGTGGCCGGGAGCTTGCCGATGGCGGTGGCGATGTCGTCGGTGATGGTGAAGCCGATGGAGTATTTCAGCCATCGTCCGGGGCGGGTGAGCCAGTTCAGGAATTCGTGGGTGCCGCCGCCGGAGTCGGTGCGGATGAGGACGTTGCGTCGCAGGTGCTTGGGGAGCTGGGCCAGGGCGAGGCGGGTGGTCTCGATGTGGTCGGCGGCGGTGTTGGAGCCGGCGTTGCCGGGCCGCAGTAGCAGGGCCAGGGGCTCGCCGCCGCCGTCGCCGGTGTGGTCGGCGAAGGCGGTCATCGGGTGGAAGCCGTAGCTTTTCTTCCAGGTCGGGGCCGCGTGCTGCTTGTCGGAGTGCGAGACGACGATGGTGGCGTCGAGATCGACGATCACGGGCCGGCCATCGGTTCCCGGGGCTCGGTCATCGGCCAGGTGCCAGGCTCGTTCACGTGCGGTGGCGCGGGCGGCGCGGATGGCCTTCAGCGCGCGGGCCTCATCGGCGGCGAGCCGGTCGATCAGGCGTGAGACGGTCGGGTCGGAGGCGACGGGACCGAACAGTTCGGGCTGAGAGCGCAGCAGGGCGATGTCGGCCAGGCAATCTCCGCCGAGTGCCAGGGTGAGGGCCAGATCGGTGATGATCTTTGCGGGGTCGTGCACCGCTCGGCCGGGCCGGCACCACTCCAACTGCTGTGACAGGGCCTTGTCCAGCCCGGTGATGCGCAGTGTCTGCATCAGCAGCAGACCACCGGCGTGTGAGACCAGCCCGCGGCCGTCGGCGGACACGGTGATCTTGCGGTGTGAGGCGGTAGAGTTCACTCGGAAAGTGCCTTCTGATCTGGGTTGGACGGGGCCTTAGACAAGTCCGATCCTCCCAGTTCAAGGGCACTTTTCTTATGTGAACGATCAGGTCGGCTCAAATTCGCCGTGAAAGCCGCAGG
>NZ_JBFANB010000070.1:0-2175 GCF_040659625.1 Nonomuraea sp. NPDC049750 | reverse complement strand
GGTGCGCCGTGCGGCGCACCGATTCGTGAGGAGGTGAAAGACCTTCTCCTGCGTCCTGTCGCAGCAGGGAGCAGAAGCTGAGGGCAGCCTGATCCGGGTGGTGCCGGGGAGGGCGGGAGCAGCCCTGACAAAGCCGGGACGTGCCAGGACTGCCAGATGGTGCGGGTCCGGCGAGCGAGGCGGAAAGGAGTACGCGAGGAACCGGCGTCATTACGTCCTTCAACACGTAGTACCGGCTCAAATCTGGCGGATAGGGGCCGGGCGCGGTGCGTCCCGTTGCCATGTGCGGCGGGAACTTCCGGGGAGGGATCTTTGACCAGCTCCGGGAGGTCATGGGGAAGGTCTGCGGCGTACCCATGACGATGCCGCTGGGACAGAGTCGGGCTCCTCCTTCGCCGAGCGAATCGGTGTGAACACGGGAACCGCCCGGTCGCGGCTCCCGATGGTCCAGGCCACCAGCTTGCCGTCGGGATAGACGCACCGACCGTCGAATGGGCCGGGTGGGGCGGAGCCGCCGTAGTAGTCCGAGGCCGGGAAAGCCGGTCACATGGCCAAGGGCGGCAGCGGTATCGAGAAGGGAAGGATGCTGCAATGCCGAAAGACGCACCGCCGAATGGCGGTGCCTGGCCGGATGCGGTCTCGATGGGGCCGCACCGCAAGGTATCGGAGATGCAGGCCAAGCTTCACCGTTGGGCGGTGGCCGATCCAGGCCGCCGGTTTGACGATCTGTTCAACCTCGTGCACGACCCGGCGACGCTACTGATGGCGTTTGAGCGGGTCGCGGGCAACATCGGGTCCCGAACGCCCGGCGTCGACGGCCTGACCGTCGCCGATGTCGAGCACTATCTCGGGGTTCCCGACTTCCTGAACGAGCTGCGCGTCCAGGTGAAGACGGGCGCGTTTCGGCCCTTGCCGGTGCGGGAGTGGTTGATTCCCAAGCCGGGCGGGGCGGGCAAGGTCCGCCATCTGGGAATCCCCACGGTGGCCGACCGGATCGTTCAGGCGGCTGTGAAACTGGTGCTGGAACCGATCTTTGAGGCCGACTTTCAGCCGGTCTCCTACGGCTTCCGGCCCCGGCGGCGCGCCCAGGACGCGATCGCGGAGATCCACTATTTCGGCACCCGAGGTTACCGCTGGGTGCTGGATGCGGACATCGAAGCGGCCTTCGACAACCTCGACCACCTGGCTTTGATGGACCGGGTGCGCGCGAGGGTGAAGGACAAGCGCGTTCTGGCGCTGGTCAAAGCGTTTCTCAAGGCCGGTGTTCTGACCGAACTCGGCACGCTGCGAAAGACGCTGGCCGGCACGCCGCAGGGCGGCATCCTCTCACCGCTGCTGTTCAACATCGCCCTGTCGGTGCTCGATGAGCACCTGCACGGCCCGTGGCAGCAGGGCGGGACGATGAGCACCCCCAGCCGTCGTGTTCATCGCCGCCGCAAGGCCCTGCCGAACTGGCGGATCATCCGCTACGCGGATGACTTCGTCGTCCTCGTGCACGGCACCCGCGACGATGTCCACACCCTGCGCGAGCAGATCGCACAGGTGCTCGCCGGTCTGGGCCTGCGGCTATCGCCGTCCAAGACCCAGATCACCCACCTGAGCGAGGCGATCGACTTCTTGGGGTTCCGCATCCAGTGGCGCCGCAAGCAAGGCACGAACAAGTGGTACGTCTACACCTTCATCTCCCACACGGCCATCCGGTCGGTGCGAGCCAAGGTCCGTGCCCTGACGCCCAGAACGTCACAACAAGACCTCAGGTCCGTGCTGAGAAGGACCAACCAACTCACGCACGGATGGGCCAGCTACTTCAAGCACGCCGTCGCGCAACGCACCTTCGACTCCCTGGACCACTTCACCTGGTGCAGGCTGATCCGAATGCTGATCGCGCGACATCAGTGGAAGTGGAGGGACGTCCGCCGCCGGTTCGTCACACCCACCGGGCAATGGCAGCCGATCACGGCAGGCGGGATCGAGCTGAAGCCAACAGCGGCCATCACGATCACCCGATACCGCTACCGCGGCAACACGATCCCCAACCCCTGGGCCACCGAAACCGCCTGACGACAGAAACCGTGGAGAGCCCGTTGCGTCGAGAGGCGCACGGCGGGTTCGGCGAGCGGCATGAGGAAACGGGTCGAGAGCAATCCCGATACCGCGCCTCATGCCGACTCAACC
>NZ_JBFANB010000069.1:0-2353 GCF_040659625.1 Nonomuraea sp. NPDC049750 | reverse complement strand
ACATCTACCGCAAGCTGCGTCCGGGTGAGCCGCCGACCAAGGAGTCGGCGCAGACCCTGCTGGAGAACCTGTATTTCAACCCCAAGCGCTACGACCTGGCCAAGGTCGGTCGCTACAAGATCAACAAGAAGCTCGGGGTCGGCAGTGAGATCCAGCAGGGGACGCTGACCGAAGAGGACGTCGTCGCCACGATCGAGTACATCGTCCGGCTGCACGCCGGCGAGGAGTCGATGCCGGCCGCCGCCGAGGCGCCGATCGACACCGTGATCGTCGAGGTCGACGACATCGACCACTTCGGTAACCGCCGTCTGCGCAGCGTCGGTGAGCTCATCCAGAACCAGGTCCGCCTGGGTCTGGCCCGTATGGAGCGCGTCGTGCGCGAGCGGATGACGACCCAGGACGTCGAGGCGATCACGCCGCAGACCCTGATCAACATCCGCCCGGTCGTGGCGTCGATCAAGGAGTTCTTCGGCACTTCGCAGCTGTCGCAGTTCATGGACCAGACCAACCCGCTGGCCGGCTTGACGCACAAGAGGCGTCTGTCCGCGCTGGGTCCTGGTGGTCTGTCGCGTGAGCGGGCCGGCTTCGAGGTTCGTGACGTGCACCCGTCGCACTACGGCCGGATGTGCCCGATCGAGACGCCGGAAGGCCCGAACATCGGTCTGATCGGTTCGTTGGCCTCTTATGGCCGGATCAACGCCTTCGGTTTCGTCGAGACGCCTTATCGCAAGGTCGTCGACGGCAAGGTGACCGAGCAGATCGACTACCTGACCGCCGATGAGGAAGACCGTTTCGTCAAGGCGCAGGCCAACACGGTCCTCAACCCTGACGGCACGTTCGCCGAGGCGCGGGTTCTGGTCCGTACCAAGGGTGGCGAGACCGAGCTGGCGCGGGCCGACGAGGTCGACTACATCGACGTGTCGCCGCGCCAGATGGTGTCGGTCGCCACGGCGATGATCCCGTTCCTGGAGCACGACGACGCCAACCGCGCGCTCATGGGCTCCAACATGCAGAGGCAGTCCGTGCCGCTGCTCAAGAGCGAGGCGCCGCTGGTCGGCACCGGCATGGAATACCGTGCCGCGACCGACGCGGGCGACGTCATCAGCGCCGAGAAGGCGGGTGTGGTCGAGGAGGTCTCGGCCGACTACGTCACCGTGATGAACGACGACGGCACCCGTACGACTTACCGTGTCGCCAAGTTCAAGCGTTCCAACCAGGGCACTTCGTTCAACCAGAAGCCCATCGTCGCCGAGGGCGACCGGGTCGAGGTCAACCAGGTCATCGCCGACGGCCCGTGCACCGACAGCGGTGAGATGGCGCTGGGCAAGAACCTGCTGGTGGCGTTCATGCCGTGGGAGGGCCACAACTACGAAGACGCGATCATCCTGTCCCAGCGGCTGGTCCAGGACGACGTCCTGTCCTCGATTCACATCGAGGAGCACGAGGTCGACGCCCGTGACACCAAGCTGGGCCCAGAAGAGATCACCCGGGACATCCCGAACGTCTCCGAAGAGGTCCTGGCCGACCTCGACGAGCGCGGCATCATCCGCATCGGCGCCGAGGTCGTACCCGGCGACATCCTGGTCGGCAAGGTCACCCCGAAGGGCGAGACCGAGCTGACCCCGGAAGAGCGGCTGCTGCGCGCGATCTTCGGTGAGAAGGCCCGCGAAGTCCGCGACACCTCGCTGAAGGTGCCGCACGGCGAGCAGGGCAAAGTCATCGGCGTCCGCGTCTTCTCCCGCGAGGAGGGCGACGAGCTGCCGCCCGGCGTCAACGAACTGGTCCGCGTCTACGTGGCCCAGAAGCGGAAGATCACCGACGGCGACAAGCTGGCCGGCCGGCACGGCAACAAGGGCGTCATCTCCAAGATCCTCCCGGTGGAGGACATGCCGTTCCTGGAGGACGGCACCCCGGTCGACATCATCCTCAACCCGCTGGGCGTGCCCGGCCGGATGAACGTCGGCCAGGTGCTGGAGACCCACCTCGGCTGGATCGCCGCCCGCGGCTGGGACATCTCCGGCGTCCAGGAGGCCTGGGCCGAGCGCCTGCGTGACAAGGGCTTCGAGAAGGTGGCCCCGCGCACCAACATGGCCACCCCGGTCTTCGACGGCGCCCACGAGGAAGAAATCGTCGGGCTGCTCGACAACACCATCGCCAACCGCGACGGGGACCGCATGGTCCAGCAGAGCGGTAAGGCCAAGCTGTTCGACGGCCGCTCCGGCGAGCCGTTCCCGTACCCGATCTCGGTCGGCTACATCTACATCCTCAAGCTGCTCCACCTGGTCGACGACAAGATCCACGCACGTTCGACCGGCCCGTACTCCATGATCACCCAGCAGCCGCTCGGCGGTAA
>NZ_JBFANB010000068.1:0-2609 GCF_040659625.1 Nonomuraea sp. NPDC049750 | reverse complement strand
TTACCGCCGAGCGGCTGCTGGGTGATCATGGAGTACGGGCCGGTCGAACGTGCGTGGATCTTGTCGTCGACCAGGTGGAGCAGCTTGAGGATGTACATGTAGCCGACGCCGATGGGATAGGGGAACGGCTCCCCACTACGCCCGTCGAACAGCTGGGCCTTCCCACTGCGCTGCACCATCCGATCCCCGTCACGGTTGGGAATCGTGCTGTTGAGGAGGCCGACGATTTCTTCCTCGTGGGCGCCGTCGAAGACCGGGGTGGCCATGTTGGTGCGCGGGGCCACCTTCTCGAAGCCCTTGTCACGCAGCCGCTCTGCCCACGCCTCCTGGACGCCGGAGATGTCCCAGCCGCGGGCGGCGATCCAGCCCAGATGGGTCTCCAGCACCTGGCCGACGTTCATCCGGCCGGGCACGCCCAGCGGGTTGAGGATGATGTCGACCGGGGTGCCGTCCTCCAGGAACGGCATGTCCTCCACCGGGAGGATCTTGGAGATGACGCCCTTGTTGCCGTGCCGGCCGGCCAGCTTGTCGCCATCGTTGATCTTCCGCTTCTGGGCCACATAGACACGGACCAGCTCGTTGACGCCGGGCGGCAGCTCGTCGCCCTCCTCGCGGGAGAACACCCGCACCCCGATGACCTTGCCCTGCTCCCCGTGCGGCACCTTCAGCGAGGTGTCCCGCACCTCGCGGGCCTTCTCACCGAAGATCGCACGCAGCAGCCGCTCTTCCGGAGTCAGCTCGGTCTCGCCCTTCGGCGTGACCTTGCCGACCAGGATGTCACCGTTCACGACCTCGGCGCCGATACGGATGATGCCCCGCTCGTCCAGGTCGGCCAGGACCTCCTCGGAGACGTTCGGGATGTCCCGGGTGATCTCCTCCGGACCCAGCTTGGTGTCACGGGCGTCGACCTCGTGCTCCTCGATGTGAATCGAGGACAGGACGTCGTCCTGAACCAGCCGCTGCGACAGGATGATCGCGTCTTCGTAGTTGTGACCCTCCCACGGCATGAACGCCACCAGCAGGTTCTTACCGAGGGCCATCTCACCGCTGTCGGTGCACGGCCCGTCGGCGATGACCTGGTTGACCTCCACCCGGTCGCCCTCGGCCACGATGGGCTTCTGGTTGAACGAAGTGCCCTGGTTGGAACGCTTGAACTTGGCGACCCGATAGGTGGTGCTCGTACCGTCGTCGTTGGAGACCGTGATGTAGTCGGCGGAGACCTCCTGCACCACCCCGGCCTTCTCGGCGCTCACCATGTCGCCCGTGTCGGTCGCGGCCCGGTATTCCATCCCCGTCCCGACCAGGGGCGCTTCACTCTTGAGCAGCGGCACCGACTGGCGCATCATGTTGGAGCCCATGAGCGCGCGGTTGGCGTCGTCGTGCTCCAGGAACGGGATCATCGCCGTGGCGACCGACACCATCTGGCGCGGCGACACGTCGATGTAGTCGACCTCGTCGGCCCGCGCCAGCTCGGTCTCGCCACCTTTGGTACGGACCAGAACCCGCGCGTCGGCGAACGTGCCGTCAGGGTTGAGGACCGTGTTGGCCTGCGCCTTGACGAAACGGTCTTCCTCATCGGCGGTCAGGTAGTCGATCTGCTCGGTCACCTTGCCGTCGACGACCTTGCGATACGGCGTCTCGACGAAACCGAAGGCGTTGATCCGGCCATAAGAGGCCAGCGAACCGATCAGGCCGATGTTCGGGCCTTCCGGGGTCTCGATCGGGCACATCCGGCCGTAGTGCGACGGGTGCACGTCACGAACCTCGAAGCCGGCCCGCTCACGCGACAGACCACCAGGACCCAGCGCGGACAGACGCCTCTTGTGCGTCAGCCCGTCGAGCGGGTTGGTCTGATTCATGAACTGCGACAGCTGCGAAGTGCCGAAGAACTCCTTCATGGACGCCACGACCGGGCGGATGTTGATCAGGGTCTGCGGCGTGATCGCCTCGACGTCCTGGGTCGTCATCCGCTCGCGCACGACGCGCTCCATACGGGCCAGACCCAGACGGACCTGGTTCTGGATGAGCTCACCGACGCTGCGCAGACGGCGGTTACCGAAGTGGTCGATGTCGTCGACCTCGACGATGACCTCGCGGTCGCCCGTGCCCGGCATCGATTCCTCGCCCGAGTGCAGCCGGACGATGTATTCGATGGCGGAGACGATGTCCTCTTCGGTCAGAGTGCCTTGAGTGATCGCGGAATCAACGCCGAGCTTCTTGTTGATCTTGTAGCGACCGACCTTGGCCAAGTCGTAGCGCTTGGGGTTGAAATACAGGTTCTCCAGCAGGGTCTGCGCCGACTCCTTGGTCGGCGGCTCACCCGGACGCAGCTTGCGGTAGATGTCCAGCAGCGCGTCGTCCTGGCCCGCCGTGTGGTCCTTCTCCAGCGTGGCGCGCATCGACTCGTACTGGCCGAACCGCTCCAGAATCGCCTCGCTGGTCCAGCCCAGTGCCTTGAGAAGCACGGTGACGGCCTGCTTGCGCTTACGGTCGATACGGACACCGACACTGTCTCGCTTGTCGATCTCGAACTCCAGCCAGGCACCCCGCGACGGGATGACCTTGCAGCCGTACAAGTCCTTGTCCGAGGTCTTGTCGACATTGCGTTC
>NZ_JBFANB010000067.1:0-1319 GCF_040659625.1 Nonomuraea sp. NPDC049750 | reverse complement strand
GGCTGTTTGTTGTTTGAGATTTGCATAGTGGACGCGAGCATCTTTGTGGCCAAGTTTTTTAGGGCACACGGTGGATGCCTTGGCATCAGGAGCCGATGAAGGACGTGGGAGGCTGCGTTAAGCCTCGGGGAGTCGCCAACCAGACGTTGATCCGGGGATGTCCGAATGGGGAAACCTAGCACCAGTCATGTGGTGTTGCCTCCGCCTGAATGTATAGGGCGGTTGGTGGTAACGCGGGGAAGTGAAACATCTCAGTACCCGTAGGAAGAGAAAACAAGAGTGATTCCGTGAGTAGTGGTGAGCGAAAGCGGATGAGGCTAAACCGGGCGTGTGTGATAGCCGGCAGGCGTTGCATGTCCGGGGTCGTGGGACCCTCTGGGTCGATCTGCCGATCGGCCAAGGAGTGATAAACCTTTGAGGTAGTCGAAAGCTCTGGGAAGGGCTGCCGTAGACCGTGAGAGCCGGGTAGGCGAAATCTTGAAGGCTTCTTGAGGGGATCCCAAGTAGCACGGGGCCCGAGAAATCCTGTGTGAATCTGCCAGGACCACCTGGTAAGCCTAAATACTCCCTGGTGACCGATAGTGCACGAGTACCGTGAGGGAAAGGTGAAAAGTGCCCCGGTGAGGGGTCGTGAAATAGTACCTGAAACCGTGTGCCTACAAGCCGTAGGAGCTTAGCTGTTCTTCGGAACGGTTGTGATGTGACTGCGTGCCTTTTGAAGAATGAGCCTGCGAGTTATGGTGTGTGGCGAGGTTAACCCGTGTGGGGGAGCCGTAGCGAAAGCGAGTCTGAATAGGGCGTTTGAGTCGCATGCTGTAGACCCGAAGCGGAGTGATCTACGCATGGGCAGGTTGAAGCTCAGGTAAGACTGGGTGGAGGACCGAACCCACCAGGGTTGAAAACCTGGGGGATGATCTGTGTGTAGGGGTGAAAGGCCAATCAAACTCCGTGATAGCTGGTTCTCCCCGAAATGCATTTAGGTGCAGCGTCGCGTGTTTCTTGCCGGAGGTAGAGCACTGGATGGCTGATGGGCCCGACAAGGTTACTGACGTCAGCCAAACTCCGAATGCCGGTAAGTGAGAGCGTGGCAGTGAGACTGCGGGCGATAAGGTTCGTAGTCGAGAGGGAAACAGCCCAGATCACCGACTAAGGCCCCTAAGCGTGTGCTAAGTGGGAAAGGATGTGGAGTCGCAGAGACAACCAGGAGGTTGGCTTAGAAGCAGCCACCCTTGAAAGAGTGCGTAATAGCTCACTGGTCAAGTGATTCCGCGCCGACAATGTAGCGGGGCTCAAGTACACCGCCGAAGTCGTGGCATTGA
>NZ_JBFANB010000066.1:0-6780 GCF_040659625.1 Nonomuraea sp. NPDC049750 | reverse complement strand
AAAACGCTCGACTGGGACACCCCAGCCGAGCGCTTGCGTGATCTACTGACCACCTAAAACACCAGCGGTGTTGCAACGACCCCTTGAAACCGCCCAAGCCGCGCGGGCCCCGGGCGCTAGGCCGAGCGGAGGGCCTGCTCCAAGCCGCGCAGGCTTCGGGCGCTACGCCGAGCGGAGGGCCTGCTCCAAGCCGCGCAGGCTTCGGGCGCTACGCCGAGCGGAGGGCCTGCTCCAAGCCGCGCAGGCTTCGGGCGGCCTTCCGGGCGTGATAGGCGATCGGCATATACCGCAGCCGCTCCGGCAGGCGCGGGGCGATCACCGCCACCGCCCGCCCGAGCTGCCGCAGCCGCCACTCGTCCCGCGCCGACCAGGGCAGATCCAGCTTCTTCCGTACGATGGGCGGCAGCGTCCCCACCGTCACGAAGTAGTTGAACTCCCCCGATCCCACCCCCACCGGCGCCCAGAGCCGGCGCAGCGGCCGGGGCAGCCCGGGCGGCATCGGGGTCCCCCGCATAACGGCGAGCACGTCGATCGCCGTCGGATGCGGCTCCAGCCGCTCGGCCGCCATCTCGTCGAAGTAGCACCAGAACTCCTCGACGGTCGCGGGCATCTCCCGCTCCGGGACTCGCAGGATCGCCCCCAATTGCCGCGACTCTTCGTAGAGCCGCCGTTCAGCGTCTTCGGTGTAGGGAGTGCCGAAGTAGCGATTGAGAGTGACGAAGCGCTCGAACAGCGACAGGTGCACCCAGGCCCAGGCCGCGCCGTTGAGCGCGTGGTAGGACCTGCCCCGCTCGTCCACCCCACTGATCGGCTTGTGCAGCTCACGCAGCCGCTCACCCTCCGCCAGGCCGCCCACTCCGCCGTACACCCATTTCTGGACCGAGGTGAGCGTGCGGTGGAGCCGGCCCCACGGGTCCTGCTTGTACGTGGAGTGCCTGGCGACGGCCGCCCCCACCGCGGGGTGCATGGTCTGGAGGACCAGCGCGCTGCCCGCCACGAGCAGGTTGCGGTATTCACCGGCGGTTTCCCAGTGCAACGAGCCTGGGCCGAACGGTTCGACGTCCATGACGGCGCCTCCCGGGTGATACAACCTCACCTTCTTTGTATCATCCCGGGTGAGCATAGGTAACCCTTCACTTATTCAGCGCGTAAAGACGATTTTCCCAAATATGTCGCCTTCAGCCAGGGCGGCGAAGCCGTCGCGGGCCTCGGTCAGCGGCATCGTCCGATCGATGACCGGCCGCAGCCCGGTCTGCTCCAGGAACACGGCCAGCCGCTGAAGCTGGTCACGCGTGCCCATCGTGGAGCCGATCACCGACAGCTGAAGGAAGAACACTCGGTTCAGGTCGGCGGGCGGGACCGCGCCGCTGGTGGCGCCGCAGACCACGATGCGTCCGCCGGGCTTGAGTGACTTGAGCGAATGGTCCCAGGTGGCCTGGCCGACGGTCTCCATGACGGCGTCGACCCGTTCGGGCAGCCGCGCGCCGGGCTCGAACACCTGGTCCGCGCCGAGCTTGGCGGCCTGCTCCCGCTTGGCGGCCGAGCGGCTGGTCGCCCAGACCCGGTAACCGCCCGCCCGGCCGAGCGCGATCAGCGCGGTGGCGACCCCGCCACCGGCGCCCTGTACGAGCACGGTCGAGCCGGGCTCGAGACCGGCCTTGTCGAACAGCATGCGGTAGGCGGTCAGCCAGGCCGTGGGCAGGCAGGCGGCCTCCTCGAAGCTGAGCGCGGCCGGCTTGGGCACCAGGTTGCGGCGCGGCACGACGACCCGGTCGGCGAACGTGCCGTCGTGGACCTCCGACAGCAGCGAACGCTTGGGGTCGAGCGTCTCGTCGGCCCCGGAGCCGATCACCGAGTGCACGATGACCTCGTTACCGTCGGCGTCCACCCCCGCCGCGTCGCAGCCGAGCACGATCGGCAGCCGGTCCTGCCTGATGCCCACGCCTTTGAGCGTCCACAGGTCATGGTGGTTGAGGGCGGTCGCCCGTACGGTGACGGTCGTCCAGCCGTCCGGGACCTGCGGGTCCGGATGCTCGCCGAGCGTCAGCCCGGCGAGAGGATTGTCGGGATCGGTCTGTGAGGCGGTTACGGCGAACATGGCCGCACCTTACTTCAGGGTGATCCGGATCCCGGCGATGGCCTGCTGGACGAAAGCGCGCGAGCCCGAGGCGACGATCTGCACATCGCCCCTGCATACGGTACG
The DNA here is from genome assembly GCF_040659625.1 of Nonomuraea sp. NPDC049750. Lineage (NCBI taxonomy): Bacteria > Bacillati > Actinomycetota > Actinomycetes > Streptosporangiales > Streptosporangiaceae > Nonomuraea > Nonomuraea sp. NPDC049750. Next base: position 4,577 of record NZ_JBFANB010000066.1, on the reverse strand, counting down.
GATGGGCCGCTTGAGGCCGTTGATCGCCGACGGCGTCCTGGCCTTTTTCCGGCAGTTGGGGGTCGGGATGAACACGACCATGTCGCCGGTCCCGCCGCCGAACCAGAGCTGCGGCCCGACCGGTTCGCCCTGGACACTCTCGCCCGGCTTCGCCAGACGGATCGAGCCACCGCCACTCAGGACGAGGTAGCCGTCCTTGCCGACCTTCCCGCGCAGGCCCTTGGCCGTCGCCAGCCGATCTTCGAAGGTCAGCCCCTCCCGCCGGTCGTACATCGCCAGCCGCCACTTGCCGAACGCGAACATCAGCACCTGCCCGGCCGCGCCGACACCCGGCGGGCCCGGCCAGAGCGTGACGTTGGGCGTGAGGTTCCTGATCGGCTGAGCACCCCTGGAGATCTCCATCTCACCGCCGTAGGGGGCATAGAACCCGCGGTATTGCCCGGCGATCCAGGCCCCCTGGAACGGCCGCGCGCCCAGCTCGTTGAGCCGCAGCTCGGCGGGGTAGCGAACCGCCGCCCGCGTCCCATCGGGGAACATCACCGCGATGACCTCCTTGCCGCCCTTGGCCTTGACCGGTGCGCTCACCACGTTGGGCGCGCCCTCGATCCTGGTCAACGACCGGATGGGCTGCGGGGCAGGGGTCGATGTCGGCGGCGCGCGATCCGGCTCGGGGTCGCGGCTGGCCAGCAGGCTGACGACGGGGACCGCCAGCAGCACCGCCACCACACCGATCCCGACCCACCGGCGCCGACCACGGGCGCCCGCCTCGATGACGTCGAACTGATCGGCCACGGACATCCCCTGCCGAGGAGTGCTGTTTTACTCCCCAGTTCAATTGAGGGGATGCCGCCAGCGCAAGCCCTGGAACTTGGCGAAATCAGCGTCACAGGTCACGAATTCACAACCGTGCTCGATGGCCAGTGCGGCGAGATAGGCGTCGGGCAGGAGCTTGCCGGTGGCGCCCGACGAACGGCAGATCTTGGCGAAGATCTCCCAGTGTCTCGATCCGGCGTTCACCAGGACGGCATGCGGCTGGTTGCGGACGCTCTCCGCGAACTTGACGGCTGTCTCGAACGAGGTGCTCTGCGGAATGCGGTGGTTGGTCACGACCCGCAGGAAACCGTTGATCACGAAGTCGCTGACCGCATAGGCCTCGTCACCATTGACGAGCTCCTCGACGAGGGTCAGGCACTCGTCATGGTGCTCGGTGTCGCGGCGCTGCGCGTTGACCAGGATGTTGACGTCAGGCATCCGCATCGCGGCCTCCACAGCGCGCCATCTTCGCCAGCTCGTGCTCCACGAAGTCCGCTTCCATCAGCTCCTTGATCTCGGCCCAGGTGAGCTTGGGCCCGGCCACAGCGCCGGACACAGGGAGCTCCACCCGAGGCCGGTCGGCCGTTTCCGTGGAGCGGTTGAGTAGTTGTCGCAAAGCGTCCTCCATCACTGAGGTGAGACTGCGTCCGTTTCGTGCCGCGTACGCCTTGGCCTCGTTGAGGAGTGCGTCGTCGATCCGCACCGTGGTCCTCCGCATGACACCAGCGTCCGCCGCTGACATAAAAATGTCAACAGCAGATAGTAATCGCGCGGTCACAATTCTTGCACAGTCTTTAACCTCACCAGAGCGCCACATTGACCTTCCCGTCGGACGCCAGCCGCACCCGCTGACCGACCAGTTCCCTGGACATGGCGTCCCCCAGGAGTTCGGCCTCCAGCACGTGGGCATGAGCGCGCCCCCCGCCCGGCAGGTCCACGACGAGGATGCCCTTCTCCGGCGCCCCGTCGCGCCCATGCGTCACCGTGTAGCCGGCCACCGTGGCGGGACCGTCGTACAGGGCGACGATCTCCACGGGGTCGGCGGTGAAGACGGGCGCGGCATCGCCCAGGGTGCCGCCCGGGTCCGTGGACCAGATGGCGTACGTGTGCTTGGTCAGGTGCATGCCGACCCCCGTCACCAGCCCGTGGCCCTGCTGGGCGCGCAGCAGCCCGGCCATGGTGGCCGTCGAGTGCAGGACGTAGTCGCTGGAGGGGCCGCCCGCGTACGGCAGGCCGCCGGTGACCGTCAGGCCGCGCCGGTCGAGCGGGTCCAGCTTGATCGCGTCGCACGCCTGCCGCAGCGCGATCGCGAAGCAGCTGTAGAGGTCGAGCGCGTGGATGTCGTCGAGGCCCAGCCCGGCCCGCGTGAACGCGGCCTCGGCGGTGCGCCCGATGGCCTGCGAGGCGCCGAGCGCGGGCCGCGCCGCCACCTCCCACGTGTCCTCGCCATAAGCCCAGCCGCGCAGGTACACGCGCTGATCGCGCGGTACGCCGAGCCGGTCGGCCAGTCCGGCGGCGACCAGGACGACGGCCGCCGCCTGATCGACCTCCCCCACGGCCACGGTGTTGCGTGTGTACGGCCACCCGATGAAGCGGTTGCCGGTAACCAGTTCCTCCGGGGTTCGAGCAGTACGCCGCCAGGCGTGCGGGTTCGCGGCGGCGACTTCGGTCATCGGCGCCATCATCCGCCCCCGGTCCACCATTTCCTCATTTATCGACATACCGAGGGACGCGCGGCGGGCCGTCTCCATGATCGGGTAGGTGTGGACCGGCATGAACAGCTCGTGGGCCAGCTCCGCCGGATGCGGCGGGCGTTCCCAGCCGTAGGGCGGCCTGGGATCGGCCGGATGGCTCCACGGCACGTGCTCGCCCGCCTGCCGGTAGGCCCGACGCGTGGCCAGCGCCTCGGCGCCGGCGATCAGCGCCGAGTCGAGCTCCCCCGCCGCGATCCGGCCCGCGGCCTCGCCGATGAGGAGTTGCGGGGCCGTACCGCTGACCATGGAGTAGGCCCGGTGCCGGGGCGCGGCGCCGAGGCGGTCGGCGAGCCGGCCGACCGGGGAGTCGTACTGCCACGAGTCGGTGTAGACGAGCTGGATCGAGTCGAGTCGCTCGACCGGCAGCCGCGCCTCGCGAGCCGCCTCGCGCGCGACGTCCTCCCACAGGTCGAGTGGCTCCGGGCCCGGCTGGTCGCGAACGGTGCGCTGGGCCGTACCTATGAGACAGGGGGTGCGTGGATCCATGTCACCCATCTAACCAGAATAACATTCGGTTGATAAGCGGTGGCATTTGATAATCACTGTTACCAGTGGTGCCAGTGGAAATTAACACCGACCTTTACCTGGTGAAATGCTTTCTAGGAATACATGCGATCCGGTTATTTCCATAACGGAATGGAGCCGGGCCAGACTTTTTCACATGGTTTCCTGGCCGTCGGGTTGCGCCATTCATTAACGTTCCGAACGTTTTCCTGGCCCACCGGGGCGCAGTACCCCGCTCTGGGCCGCCGAGAACTGAGAGGAGCTTCATGTATTCCCGAGCAAGGCACATCGCGATCCCGCTCGCCGGTCTGACGGCCATCGGCCTGGCCGCGGGGATGGTCGGCAGCACCGCCGCCAGCGCGACCCCACCCTCCGACGTCGTGTCCAAGAACGCGGCCACTCCCGCGGAGCAAGCGGTCCAGTTCTGGACGCCTGACCGCATCAAGCGGGCGGCCGACTACGACGCCAACCTCGACGCGCGTTCCAACGGCGTCAAGGGCGTCAACTCCACCCCCGACGGCCCGCCCGGATCCGTCCCCCCGATCGGCGAGGAGAAGACCAAGAACGTTAAGGGCAAGAGCATCAAGAGCAAGCAGGTCAACCTGCCCAACACGGTCGGACGCGTGTTCTTCACGCTGCCGGGGTCGAACCCGGCGAACCCGGCGAGCTGGCGGTACTGCTCGGCCAGTTCCGTACAGGGCAAGTACCGCAACCTTGTGGCAACGTCGGCCCACTGTGTCTACGACACCAAGAAGGACACCTTCTACGACAACTGGATCTTCATCCCGTCGTACTGGGACGGCGACAACGCCTGGGAGGGCAAGGCTCCCTACGGCATCTACGCCGCCAAGACGTTCAACGCGCATGACGATTTCGTGGTGAAGGAGGACTACGACTACGACTACGCGTTCGTCAACGTCTACAACGGAATCAAGGTCAAGTGGGAGAAGGTCAACGACAAGTGGCAGTGGACGCGGAAGAACGTCGGCCGCCTCGGTGACAACGTCGGCGGCCAGGGCTTCACTTGGAACCGCGGCACCAAGGCGAACGTGTTCTCCTTCGGCTACCCGGCGGGCGAGCACCCCGACGGCGACAAGCCGTTCACCGGCCGCACGATGAAGTGGTGCTACGGCAAGACGGCCCCGATGCTCGCCGCGCCGAAGTACAACCTCCAGGAGCACATCGGCCTCAAGTGCGCCTTCACCGCCGGCGCCAGCGGTGGACCGCTCCTGTACAGCTACAAGAGCTCCACCCGGACCGGTTACCTGATCGGTGTCAACAGCGTCGCGTGGGACACCGACGGTAACGACCGCTACGACCACATCTCGTCGCCGTACTTCAACACCGACACCTACAACGTGTACAAGGCCGCCGCGAACCGGTGGACCGGCAACATGCCGTAGCAACCGACCCTAGCCTGCGGCTTTCACGGCGAATTTGAGCCGACCTGATCGTTCACATAAGAAAAGTGCCCTTGAACTGGGAGGATCGGACTTGTCTAAGGCC
>NZ_JBFANB010000065.1:0-27519 GCF_040659625.1 Nonomuraea sp. NPDC049750 | reverse complement strand
GACAGCCGGGCACTCACGCTGACCACAGCCGGGCAATCGACCTCAAGCCGAATCCCTCAACCGACCAGCTCAAGGTCGAGAAAGATCGAGGCTAATGGGGCCGAGGCGGACGGGGTGCGCGCAGTGCGTTTCAACCCCAGGTCGGAGAGCTGATCCCCGTGCCAGATGCGTGCCAGAACGAACGGCAGGTCAAGGTCATTCAGGGTCGCTCACGGCCACTCGTCGGGTTCTGACCAGGACCTCCGTTCTCCTCGCTCAGGACACCAAGCTCAGTAGTCGGTTCCCAAGCTGACAGCGCGAGTTCGCATCCAAGTGAACAGGCGAATAGCCACGACGCTGTTGACTTGAGGGGGCTTGCGGTGAGCTGGACAACAGCGGTCTAGGCAGGGTCCGGCAGACAGGCTAAAGAGAGGTTGACTCGGCGAGCGTCAGTGCTTTGCCTTCCTCAAAGTCAGCTATCGCTCGAGAGTCTCGGTCGAAGTAGTCGCTCCAGAAACCAGCTCGGTGCCAACTCAAAGGTGCCGCGCGAAGGCGGCCATCTTCAAGTGTCATCCTCCAGCACGTGGGGATCCGCGAATCTACGGTTTCGAACATCGACGGGTCCCAGAGGGGGCCGGGGCTCTCGCCGGCATCGCCAAGGATGCGGATGTAGTAAACCTCTGCGTCCGAGTACATTTCCAGGACAACGTATCGCCCACCTACATGCACGCCCGGATAGGCATCCATGGGCTCGCCCTGCGGGCTGATGATTCGAACGCAGCGTACGATCACTCGCCGATCGTATTTGTACGTGGCACTCTGACGAGAACAAGATCCGGAAAATGCTCGGAATGACCTTGCTACAGCCGAGAGGCTTCGAGCGATCACCCGCAGGTCAGCGCGTCTTCGGGCCAAGGAAGAGCGATCCACTTCTGATCCGACGCCATTCGAAGCCTCGTGCCCGTTGCGTGCCCGTACGGTCGGCGATCATCGGGGAGTCACGGGACTTAGCGGCACTCGATTCACGTACGCCCACGTCGGCGTTTCCCCTGATCAGAGTGCATGATCTCGAAAGACTTCCCAGCTGACAGCGCGGGTTCGATTCCCGCCGCCCGCTCTCACTGTGAAAACCCGGATAGACCGATGGATTCGGGACCTGGGCTTTGATGTTTCCTGATGTCGTTGATCTCTGCGTGCCACTAGGTTCATGATCACCCTGGCGGAACGGCAGGACGGGGCATCACTCAAACCTTGATGACAGTTACGCGTGCACCGCACAGTACGGCGAGGTCCTCGGGGTCGGAGGTGAGGACCGTGACGGGGCCTGGGGCGGCGAGGGCGGTGGCGCTGAGCATGGCATCGATGGCGTACTTGTGCCCGTGCAGGCCGGCGTCGGACAAGAGTGTGGCGGCGTGGCGGGCGATTCGTTCGGTGACCGGCTCGATGACGAGGCGGGACAGCGTCCACTCCAGAGCCGGCCGGTTGACGCGAGGGTGGACCACCTCGACGAGGGTGGCGGCAGAGGTGATGACGCGGAAGTCGTCAGCACGGGCGAGAGCAAGCCATGCGGTGACCGTACGGTCGCGCAGGACGGCCTTGGCCAGTCCTTCGCTGTCGAGGACGAGGGTGCCGCCAGGAGAGGCGGGAGAACGGGTCACGCGGCCGTCCCACCACTGGCCTGTCCTCGCCGGGCCTGGTGGAGTTGGTCGCGCAGTGCCTGGACCTCCTCGTCGGTGATGGGGCCGTGCTCGGCCTCGGCGACTTGGATGAGTTCGCTGAGGTTGTCGCGTTCGATCTGGCGGGCGACGGCGGCGGCGACATAGGCGGACAGGCCGGAAGGGCCGCTTCGGGATCGGGCTGCCTCGGCGATATCACGCGGCATGGTGATCGAATACTTGCCAGTAGGCTCGCTCATGCTCTCTATCCTACCTCTCATCCTCCCGAGGTCGCTGGCGGTGAGTTGAGTTGTGCATTGACAAGAGCTGATCGATCTCCTGCGCCCCCTCGCAGCGTCCGCCAGACGTGCCCGCTGCGTCGCGCGGCCCTGGGAAGAACTGCGCCGTCACGCATGCTCGGAGCGCTCGGCCGGAGAGCAGTGATATCCGCTTTTCTGCAGGGGTTTCAACGGCGTGTCACCTCTGCCTTCGCTTAAAGTCCCCGATGTATGTCCACGCCGAGGAATCAAGATCTTTTTCCGGGCTGGACGGGTGCCGCGGAGGGGAAGGCAGGCCAGTACTTGTCTCGTAAGACAAAGCGTCTTACGGTGGCTGCATGGCTGACACCATCACCATCCGCAGCGACCCGGAGACTGAGCACGCCCTGGATATTCTCACCCATGACGGCAGCTCACGCTCGGCGGCTATCCGCCAAGCCGTGCTGGAAGCCGCCCTTCGTAAGGAGCGCGCTGTCGCTATGCGGCGCGCTGTCCTGCGTATGCCGCTCGGCGAACCGGACGGCATCGACATTGCCGCGGAGATCGCCCACGGCCGCGAGAACGAACGCTGATGATCTATCTCGACTCGGCCGCCGTCGTGAAACTCGCCCACGCCGAGGCTGAGTCGCAGGCATTGCGCGACTGGCTCGACGAACGGGCAGAGACCGGATGGACGAGTTCAGTTTTGCTGGAGATCGAGTCATCACGGGCCCTGGCACGCTACGCCCCAGAAGCCGTCACCCGACTTCACCTGGTCCTCGACTTGATCGACCTGGTGGAACTGGACGCCGGCATTCGCATCCTGGCCCAGACTGTGAAACCGATGATCGTACGGAGCCTGGACGCTATCCACCTGGCAACCGCTCTCCGCATCCGCTCCCGGCTCACTTCATTTGTCACGTACGACAAACGACTGGCCGATGCTGCCCAGACAGCCGGACTGACCATCGACATGCCTGCCTGAGACGTCTCTTCACCGCCGGGATCTCCTGGCGGGGCGCCTGGCCGCGAATACCTGAGACGTCGCGTGAGCAAAGCGGCTCCGACAGCCCGGCCGCTCCGGATCGAACTGCTGACGAAGGCCGGTCACGATGCGGTGCACGTGCGCGACCTCCAAGCAACGAGCGCGCCGGACTCCATCGGTGATGGCCTGAAATGGGCGCTCGACCCGGGGGATGGGACGGCCAACTTCCGGCATGGCATCCCACTCTGCGGCGTCTCTCTCGGCCAAGCTGCGGCAAGATGTGTGCTACGCTTCGCAGGTTGCAGTTGTGGTACCCATAAAGACTTGTGCGCACCTGAACGAGCATGATCTTCAGGTGCGTTTTTTGTTTGCCGGTCGTCTCCGGATGGGCTCATCAAAGCGACACAGGATCCGCAACGTGCGGATCCCGTATCTGCAACCATCAGAAGGAGATCGATATGGCATCCGGAACCGTGAAGTGGTTCAACTCGGAAAAGGGCTTCGGCTTCATCGCGCAGGACGGCGGCGGCGCCGATGTCTTCGCCCACTACTCCAACATCGTTGCCAACGGCGGCTACCGTGAGCTGACCGAGGGCCAGAAGGTGGCCTTCGACGTCGTCCAGGGCCAGAAGGGCCCGCAGGCGGAGAACATCGTTCCCGCCTGACATGGCGCATGCCTTAAGTGGGGCCCGCATCGGCATGGATGCGGGCCCCACTGCGTTCGGATGGCACTCTTCCGCGGTGACGATTCAGCGTCTGTATGCCCTGATCGGGGCTCGTCAGCGGGTCGCGTGCCGGCCCGGCGCGACAACAGACGGCGTCCGGCTGAGCCCGAGGGCCAGAGCGGGGCACATCTCGGCGGCTCGCAGGGCGTCTGGCAGGAGCCGCGCGGGCAACTCACTCTCGGTGAGCACCGGATATCCGAACACGTCCAGCTGTACGACCTCGGGAACGAGGTGGCCGCACAGGCCGTGGCCGGCGCAGCGGGACCAGTCCACGGTCAGTCGCCCCCCGGAGTCCTGAACCACTTCACCCGGCACCGGCAGGAGCCCACGTACGGGGCGACCGCAGCCGCCCTTCGCGGCGTGCGCGGCGACATCGTCGCTGAAGACATCGAGCGCCGAGAGCAGAAACCTGGTGGTCCCGTCCGAATGATGACAGGCCCCCCTGCCGCGGACGATCCCGCTACCCTGCCTGATCGCGGCCAGCGCCCCAGCACCGGCGTGGCCCGCGGCCAGGGAAGAGAAGGATCGGGCGATGGCGGGCAGCCCCATGTGGCAGGGCCCGCACTGCCCCGCCGACTCGGTCGCGAGGTAGTCGGCCACCCGGGCCACCTCTCCCAGGGGGCACGTCCCCTCCTCCAGAGGGACGATGATTCCGGCGCCCAGCGCGGCGCCCACCTCGGCCATGGACTGCCGTGACACGGCGACCGCGGCGGCCTGGTCCGGGGCGAGCCATGCCCCGCGGTAGCCGCCGACCATCACGCCCTGGCCCGCGTTCAGCCCGCAGTGCTGAAGCACCTCCCAGAGCGGGAGGCCGGCCGGGGCCTCCACGACGGTGCGCCGCCGATCAGGACCGGTCACGGTAAGCAGGACCGTACCGGGCTCGGCGGGCGTTCCGACGGCTCGGAAGCCGGCGGCTCCGAGTTCGGCCAGTACGGCCAACTGGGCGAAGGTCTCCGCGTAGGACAGCAGGGTCGGCAGGCCGTCGACCCCGCTCTGCGCGGCCCTCACCTTCCGGCCCGGCGGGATCGGCGTCTCCCCGTTGACCCCTCGGACCCGGGCGCCACCCTCCCCGGTGATGAAGCGTTCGGGCAGGTGAACGACCCGCACGGTGGGGACGATGCCCGCCTCCCCGATCGCGCTCAGCAGCGAGCGCTCAGCGGCCCCGTCGAGAACCAGGTGCGGCGCCCGTGCGAGGAGCGTCTTGTCCTTGGCGCTGGCCGGCTCGCCCTCGGTCGCGTTGACCAGAACCACCGGCCGGGTGTCGCGGCGGACGGCCGGTGGTTCTGGTCAACGCGTTGAGCTTGCGGGCGAACGGGAAAGCGGCGCCTCCCCGGCCGCGGAGGTCGACGTCCTCCGCCAGTGCGACCAGTTCCCGCAACGAGAGCCTGGGCAACGGTGAATGGCAGCGGCGGTGGGCGGCCAGATCCAGCCGCGGTAGGTCGGCCAGGCCGAGGAAGAGCCGGGCCGGGCCGATCGTGACTACCTCAAAAGCATCGCTCACCTGTGACTCCCCGTCCATAGCTGCGCCTCGTGCTTGAGCTCCGCCCAGAACTCCTCGTCCGGCACGCCGTGCGCCCCGGTGTCCGGCACACGCTGGGTGGTATGTGCGGTGACCCGTCCTGCCCGCCGGCGGACCGTGCCACGCCCGCGCAGCCACACCAGGAACCTGACCAGCGCCATGACGGCGACCAGCCGACCGGTCCGTGATCTGCCATCGCGCCGACCACCGTCACGCCGCCGCCAGAGCCACGCGGCCGTGCTCAGCTCGGCCGGTGGATCATTACAGCCGCTTGAGGCTGGGGGGCGTAGAAGCCCTCCACCAGCGCGATCTCATCCGACGAGCAGCACCACAAAAACTTGACCTCTGCGTTCCGCTTGAGCAGATCCACCGTGCAGGCCACGGCCGACACGGTCCGCACTGGAGACGAGCCGACCCACACGTCGATGCCCTCACCATCCCCGCCTTGGGTGCCCGACAAGAAGCCATAATCCAGCGGGTAGATGAAGCTCGACACCTTGGGATGCGGCGTGCCCGCAGGACGATCAATCACAATCTCGGCGTCACCCACAAGGGAGTCAGCCTGCTCCCATAGAGAAAGCCGCGCCCATGCGTCAAAGTCCGGCATGGGCAGACCATAGCCCCCGGCGGGGGCGCACCGGCTCCGGGATGCTCGCCGCGCGAACCGGGAATCCGCTGAGGTGGAAGCCGGATCATCCCGCCCATCATCGACCCGGGACAAGCCGAGCAGAACAGGGCCATACGTACCAGATCGTTCGTCCGGTGGGGCGCTCCATCTGGTAGCCGTGACCCTGGCCCGCTTCCCCTTCGGGCGGGTCGACGGCAGACGGGATGATCAGGCGGGCGGGGGCCGCGCGTTGCGCGAGAAACACCAGGTGACGGGCTGATCACCGGGCCATTAGCGGCCATTAAGAGGGGTGACGCGGGGGCAATCACGGTCACTCAGGGCCGGCTTTCTGCCCAGCTCAGCGCCTCATCAGGCCGTGATCGATGCAGTTCCCAAGCTGACAACGCGGGTTCGATTCCCGTCACCCGCTCTCATCCGCGAAAGCCCCGGGTAGGCCGACGGATTCGGTACCTGGGCTTTGACCATGCAGTGGGTTGTTGATCTTCGCGTGTCATTACGCGTCCTATGGGTGCGATTATGGCCGCGTGGTTGATGTGACCTTGGATGAGTCCGGTGATTCCGGGGCCGTGGTGAAGCTCCAGACCGAAGCCTGGGAGTTTAACATCTGGGCGCCCCTGGCGGATTTGATGCGCCTCCGCGGGATCAAGGAGGCAGATTGGGATGCACGCCGCTCACTTCCAATCGGGACCTGTGCTGACGCGCACGTGTTCTGGGTGGCAAACGAGGAGCAAGCGACGATCCTCATCGGCCAGGACGACGAGACATGGGACATTGCGGTCACGGTGCCGCTCGAAACCGTCGACCAGATCGCACGCCTCGCCGAGGAGCACATGTGATGTATTGCATTGGTGATCACCTGGCAGGAGAGAGTAGGTCGGGCAGCTCCCCGAGCCTCAGCGCGGCATTGCCCGAGCATGCTGCGCGGAAAGGGCCGCCCATCGCTCAACATCACGTATGTGATCACCTTGCGGACATGCGGAATGCTCGCCTACCTGCACATCTCTCCAGCCGCCATCGCTCGCATCATGCAGGGGAAGTATTGCTCCGCCACGCTCGACGAGCACGAGGGCCGTCGCTATGAAGCCCTCCATGATTGAATGCAGGATCGCATGGTTCGAACGCTCGTAGCGCTCGATGAGAGCGCTCACGAAGGCCGCGAAGGCAGCCACGTCGACCTCACATTCGTCGCTCTCCATGAGGCCGAGTCCCGTCGGCAAGCCCGTCTCGAGTGCAAATGCCTCTGCCAATCCGCGTCATCCCCCGAACCACCACCCAGGAGATCACCCGGATCAAGTCCACGGCGCATACCAAGAAGCGAGAGATCGGCTAGAGAGGGTCAAGCGTCAAGTGTGACCAGACACGAGATCCAGTCGGCGCACTGCCGAATAGTTCTTGTAGGTATCAAGGCGGCGGCGCTTCGCGCCAGCCCGCTCGGCGGCCGGTCATGCGGCCTGGGGCGGGTTCCGGCCACTGGCATCTCCGGCCGCGCTCGCCTGCGGTCGACAGGCTCTCGTAGGTGCTACAGGGCCTGGGGCGAGAGTTCGGTTCGGACACCCCCCTTGACTGTGCGTATGGCTAACGGGGCAGACAAAACTGATCTTGAGACAGTAATCTGCCCTCGCATCGTTTGCCGACTCCTGGGGCCACCCTCCGGCGAGGCGGTCGACGTCCCCTGTAGATGCCCCATCGACGAAGATGAGGAAGGCTCGTGATTCGACGCTCCAGGGTTTTATTACCCGCAGCGGCCATCCTGATCGCCTGCGCTGTTGCGCAGCCCGCTTCCGCGCAAGGTGCCGCATCCGCCGGACCTGCCATCGTGCGGCCGGTCTCGGGCAGCAGCCCCCTGCCCGCAGGCTGCGGACTACCCCCGGCCGACGGTTACACGCTGAACCCCAACACCGAAGTCCTGCCCATGCTGGCGCGGGACCCGAACCGTCCGTGGCACCTCGTCACGGTGTTCCAGCAGGACCGCTGGAACCGGTACGGCAGCAACGGCGCGGTTACCGCCGTATCGGACGACTACGGCAAGACCTGGCAGCGGTCCGAGAACCTGCCTGCCTTCTCTCGGTGTAACGGCGGCACGACCGCCAACGGCGGAGACTACGACGTCACGACCGACAACTGGGTCACGGTCACACCATCGGGCGCGGCGGTGGCCGCGTCGTTCTCGCTGTCGCGCACCGGCGACGTGACCGCCATTCTGGTGTCCCGGTCCGCTGACGGCGGCCGGCGCTGGGACGCCCCGGTAACCCTGCAACGGGACGACAACCCGCGCTACTTCAACGATCGCCCGTCGGTGACCGCGGACCCGTACCACCCGGGCGTGGTCTACGCGGTGTGGGACCGCATCGACAGCACGGACGCGAGCTGGGTACAGCCGATCTATCTGGCGAAGTCGACCGACGACGGGCGCACCTGGACCACGAAGAAGGTGTACGACGTACCCGCCAACAGCGGCGTCATCGGCACACAACTGGTGCCGCTCGCCGACGGGACGCTGCTGATCGGCATGCACCACGAGACGGACACCGAGGGTGCCACCCAGGTCATCCGCTCGACCGACGGCGGCCAGACGTGGTCGGCGCCGACGTTGAACGTTCCGGCCCCGCTCGCGGTGGGCCTCCGCATCCCGGACCCGGACAACTCGGGTGACCCGGTACGCAACGCTTCCCTGCCGCTGCTGGCCGCCCAGCCGGGCACCCAGGTGGTCAACGCCACCTGGCAGAGCCAGGAGGCCGACGGCACCTTCCACGTGGCCTACTCGCGGTCGACAGACGGCGGAAAGACTTGGTCCAGCCCGGTCCGCGTGGACAAGACACCCACCGGCTCCGCCGCCGTACCGGTCATCGCCGCGTCCAAGACGGGCACCGTGGCGGTCACCTACTACGACTTCCGCAACAACACGCCCGACCCCGCCACCCTGCCCACCGACGTGTGGGCCGTCACCTGCACCGCCGACTGCACGCAGCCCGGGGCGTGGCGCGAGCAGCACATCGAAGGGCCGTTCGACGCGAGGAAGGTTCCGGCGACAAGCGTCGGACGCCTGGTCGGGGACTACACCGGCCTGGTCTCGGTTGGCGCAGCCTTCACGGCCGTGTATGGCGTGGCCACCGGCGACGCCACCAACCCTGTGGACATTCACAGCGCGGTTTTCTCTAGCTGAGCGGTTTTGCACACCGGCGGGGTTCGGTCAGACCGAACCCCGCCCCCTCTCACGGCAGCGCCGACCTGGCGGTGCGTTTGGAGCAGGTCCGGAGGATGGCGCCCGGGGCTAACCCTCGGCCATCTGCCGCTGGACAAGTCACCCGCCAGTCGGGCGGCGCCTATGCGAGATCGCGCACCAGATAAAGCAGCTCACCACGCTTGTCGGTTTCGACGCGGTCCAGCACCAGGCCCAGCCGTTCGCAGATCCTGAGCGAGGCAGCATTGCGGGGTCGAACCGTCGCCCACAGACGTTTCACGGTCGTGGTTGCCTGTAGCTCGGACACAACGGCCTGAGCCGCTTCAAGCGCGAGGCCGCTTCCACGTTCGGAGTGCTTGATCTCGTAACCAATCTCCGGCTCCAGAACTCCTGTGCGGTTGGCGAGAATGCCACAGCCACCGATCAGCGGGCCGCCGTCGCGATGGCGTATGCCGTACCAGACAAAGCCATAGTCCTGCTTCGTCTTGAGCCTGCGCTCAAGCCAGTCCACCGTCTCAGCCCGCGACGTGAACGGCCCCGCCCCGATCGTGTGGGTTAGCGGATCGCTAAATAGGCCGTGAAACTCGTCAGTGTCGTCGAGCGTGCAAGCAGTCAGCCGCAGCCTGGTGGTCTCAATCTTGTCGCGCACGCGATGCCCTTATCGAATACCTCCGGCTCCGGGATGATCGCGAAAGGCAGAGGTCTGTTGGCGGCTGAGGCGGAAGCCTGATCATCCCGCCTAGTTCTTGGCTCAGAGCGCTCGGAGGAGTCCGCTTGGTCCTCACCGGGAGGAGCTACAGAGCCAAGGCATGCTGTAGCGCCCGGCCGACGTCCATCATCGTTGGCATCGACAGCGCCCCTAGATCGGCGACGATCTGGTCTCGATACAGGGGGCCGAGGTCGTCGCAGTTGACGTAGCCAGTGAGCGGGTCACCAGCGCGTAGGACGGCCCAGGATGGCAGATCGCGGCGAGTGGTGGTGATCCGCGCTACCAGGCAATCATCGATGGCGTTGTTGCGGGCATTGTTGGAGACAACGAGCCATGGCTTGAGGCCGAAACCGAGATCGGCTCGATAGATCCGGCCGCGGACGGGGACGATGTTGGGGGCAGCGTTCACGCTCGCGTTCCACCACCCGTCTCGTTGCCACGGTCCCAGCCACGGCGGGCGTTGCGGTACGCGCGGTCCTCGTCGTCCATCTCGGCCGCCCACGCCGCATACCCGGTGATTCCCATCTGCTGAGTGACGGCATCCCGTCCTGCGCGGACCAACGCGGCGAGGATCTCTGCGTCTGAGGCGCTGGCCTTCAACTCCTGGCCGGTGAGCTGCGCTAGGGCCTGGCGCTCGGGGCTGACAGGAGCGTGCATGCGCTCCAGGGTGGTGACATCCTCAGGTCCCATCGGGACGCTCTTGCGAACGCTCATGCAGCTAAGTGTATAGCAGGGAGTGCAACAAATGATGCTGCATAGTATGCTGCATTGAGGTGGGATTGCTGGATCTTCGCGGCAGGGACATCGCACCCGCCACTTGCCGCGCTCGCACAGAGGCGAGGCGAGGTGGTGGCGGGCCGCGCACGCCTATCGATCGTCACCATTGAGCGAAGGGCGCTCCGGTTGCGGCCGGGGTGTTGTCGTGGCCGTTCCTGGCCATCAGGCCGGATGCTGTGGGCAGTCTCTTCCTACGACCACCAGGTTCGTCGTTGGCGGCCGCGCCGAGTTCGGTCTTGCGCCGGCCGGTGATGAACACGTGTGCGCCCTCGACCGCCGGTCGTACGGCACTGGCCTGCCAGCACCTTCCGCATCGATCGTTGCAGAAGGGTTAGACTGCGGAGGTGGAGACCAGGCAGCGCCGCCCAACCGGCCGACCGCGGGGATTCGACGCCGACGAGGCGCTCGAGCGCGCCCTGCTGGTGTTCTGGGAGCAGGGCTACGAGGGGGCCAGTCTGGCCAACCTGACCGACGCGATGGGCATCTCCACCACCAGCATGTACGCCACCTTCGGCAACAAGGAAGAGCTGTTCCGCAAGGCTCTGGAGCGCTACACCGAGGGCCCGAGCGCATACCTGGCCCGAGCCCTGGACGAGCCGACCGCCCTCGGCGTCGCCACGGCGATCATTGCCGGCACTGTTCGAACCACCACTCGCCCGGCAGGTCCCCACGGGTGTCTGGGTGTCCAGGGTGCCCTGGCCACCGGCGACTCCAGTCGTGGAGCCCGCGACCTCCTCGTCGCGTGGCGCGACAGTGGCTACTCCCGCATTCGAGAGCGGTTCGAACGAGCCGTCGATGACGGCGACCTGCCGCCGGAGGCCAACCCGGCGCTGCTCGCCCGCTATGTCACCGCCTTGGGCTACGGCATCGCCGTACAAGCCGCCAGCGGCGTCGACCGCGACGAACTCCAGGACATGGCCGACGCCGCCCTGCGCAACTGGCCGCCCTGCTGAGAGCCGCCCGGTGTTCGTCTTCGCGAACAACCGTGTCATTAGCGACCTGGTTTCGCGCCGAGGGCATCAGGTGCTGCTGGCGGAGAGTCCCTTGCCGCATCTCGACCAGGCTGATCCCTGAAGCAATGACTCCTGGGTTCTGCGCAGCCTGTCCGGGCTATGACGGTTCCTGACGTTCGCGAGCGAGCCGTCCCGGCCGGTGTCGCATGTCTCCATCCTTACAGGTCCACGCACTTCTGCAGTGATCGATGCGGAACGTGCTACGGTGTAGTTCTGCATCGATCGATGCGGAAGTCGGCCGCGGGTCGACTCCGTGGGACCTCCCGAAGGCAAGCACCGGGATCGCCTTACCCGGTGCCGTACAGAAGGGGACAGCGATGTCCGACAGTGATCTGCGCGGGTTCTACCGGCGCTACATCAGTGAGCTCAACGCCCACAGGTTCGATCAGATGGACCAGTTCATCGACGACCGGCCCACGTTGAACGGTGAGCCTGCCACCCGGGACGATCTCATCGCGGTGCAGAAGGCTGACGTCGAGGCGGTTCCGGACCTGCGCTGGGAGCTCAAGGAACTGCTCTTCGACGGTGATCGCCTGGCCGCGCGGCTGGTCAACACGGGCACGCCGGTGAAGGAGTGGCTCGGTGTGGCACCCACCGGCGCCTCGTTCGAGATCACGGAGTACGCCATCTACCAGGTGCGCGACGGGCGGTTCGTGCACATGACGGCCCCGCACGATGCCGGTGAACTACTCCGGCAGCTTACCGGCTGACCCTTCGGGGGCCGAGGCCCACGACGTGGCGACCGGCCGCACCCAACGGTCCACTCGGGCCACACACTTCGGGAGGGAACCCATGACCGTCACACTGATCACCGGAGCCAACAAGGGCATCGGTTTCGAGACAGCCAAACAACTTCTGGAACTGGGGCACACCGTCTATATCGGTGCGCGCGACATCGAGCGAGGCGAGAAGGCCGCAGCCGCCCTCGGCGCACGGTTCGTGCGGCTCGACGTGACCGACGACGCCTCGGTGCGCAACGCGCTGGCGACGATCAACGCGGCCGAGGGACGGCTCGACGTCCTGGTGCACAACGCGGGCATCCTCGGGAACGAACCCCTCGACGGTCCCACGGCCCTGCGGGTGTTCGACACCAACGCGGTGGGGATCGTACGCGTCACAGAAGCGGCACTCCCCTTGCTGCGCAAGTCCTCGAACCCCACCGTGGTCACCGTATCGAGCAGCGCCGGATCGTTCTGGGCGGTGAACAACCCTGACCGGCCCGAGTTTCACCTGCCGCTGGCGCTCTACTCCGCGTCCAAGGCGGCGGCGACCATGCTGACGGTCCAGTACGCCAAATCCCAGCCCGGCATCAAGTTCAACGCTCTGGAGCCCGGCACCACAGCCACCGACATGACCGCGGCCTTCGGGATCGGAAGATCGCCGGAGGAGAGCGCCAGAGCCGTCGTACGCCTGGCCACTCTCGATGTGGACGGCCCGACAGGAACCTTCCAAGACGAGACCGGGGAACTGCCCTGGTAGTCGCCACGCGGGCGTAGCCCGGTGGTGGCGAGGGGCCGGGGGAGCGAGCCGGTTGCGACATCGCAGCCCGAAACTCATCGCCGAGGCGCGAAAGGCCGCCAGGCGTATCCAGCACACGGCACAATCCGGTCCTCTGCCATCGTGTGAGGACGTCTCCTCCGACCAATTCTTGGCGAGCGGCATGCTCCCGGAGCGGCGGGAAGACGAAGCCCCTTCTCCTGGTGGAATGAGATGCGGCCACGGTTCTTCAACGGCTTTCACCGATGCCTGCCTGTCCTTGCGACCGCAGGCAACGACCTGATCGTGGAACACGTCATCGAATACCGGACCTGGCGCGAGGAGCTATCACGCCTCTTGACTGACTTCGATGTGTTCCTGGTCGGGGTGCATTGCGACCTTGCGGAGATCGACCGAAGAGAACACGAGCGCGGGGACCGTCGTGCCGGGGAAGGCCGTGGGCACGTCGAAATCAACGGTATGCATACGTTCGGTCCGTACGACTACGAGGTGAACACTACGAACGGCGTATCAACCACCCTCGTGCAGTCAGTCGTGACCGCTTGGCGCGCGACGTGCGCTGACCTTTAAGATCGCGCGCTAGCATGCGGCGATGGATTGGGGCGCATTCGAGAAGGCATGGCATGACAGCGGATGTCGCATCCTGAGTGACCTTGCGGCGACGTGTCCGGGCGAGCGACTGTACGGTGCGGCGTTCCATCTCTTCTACATGGACGGCGCCAAGATCCTGCCGCCCGCCCTTGCCGCCAACACTGAGGCAGCGGTGCGCGAGGACTATGGATACTCGACACGGTTCGTCGCGCCGGAGTGGCGGTGGGATGTCCTGGACGCCACGAGCGATGCGATGTCGCCGTGGTATCAGCGTCTCACTGAGGAGTATCTGGCGCCCGCCACCACCGAGCCCGAACGGGATGCGGCGATGGACGCACTCGAGGCGGCGCACGACAGCGCGATGGCCAACGCCTGCAAAGCGATGACCACGACAGCGCGCCGGGGCGGCATTCACGGCTCGCTTCCGCCCGGGTTCGTCGTCGTCATCCTCGAAGGACAACGCGGGGATGAGGAGGCCGGTCTGATCCGGAAGAGCGTAGACCCGCAGATGCTGCCGACGGTCCCCGAACTGGCCGGGTACCTGCGGCAACTCGAGGAGACGTGAGCCCCGACCTGGCCTTGATAATTCCAGGAGCGTTCGCTGAGCCGCCGTGCGGCGGCCCGTCACATCGGCAGGCTACGGGATCGGCTCCAGGCTGTGACTCAAGAGCTCCAGGTCGCTGACGAAGCAGACCGCTTCACCACTGTCCGAGCGTCCGATCCACGTGGGATACACCCCGTCTTCTCCGAGTCCTGAGAGGTCCTGGCCCGGTCGCAGCGCCATGCAAGACCTCCTCGGTATGCCCCCGGCGATTACCGGCTCTATCAGCGACTATGCCAACCTCTATGCCATGCAGATCAGATCCGGTACCCAAGACGACGCCGAGCAGATCGCAGAGCTCCACACCCGTAGCTGGCTTACGGCATATGCCGAGATCATGCCCGCCAGCTATTTGAATGGGCCGCTGCTCGACGAGCGCAAGGCCATGTGGAGCATCCGACTCGCCACCCTCGCCTCGGAACCGGATCGCGCCCGCTGCTTGCTCGTTGCCGTCGATGGCAACGCCCTGCTGGGGTTCGCCTATCTCGCCGCCGGAACCGACGGGCGACTCTTGCTCGATAACCTGCACGTCCAGCCGGAGCGCAAGCAGTCCGGCATCGGCCGCCAACTCGTGTACCACGCTTTTGGCTGGGCCTCCGAGCAACACCCTGACAAGACGGTCTACCTGGAGGTGCTCCGCGACAACGTCGCCGCGATCACCTTTTACCGGCGTCTCGGCGGCCATCCCACCAATGAGTTCATGGAACGCTTCCCTACAGGATTCGAACTACCTGTCGTCGAGTACACATGGGGTCCTGACATCGTCCAAACCCTCGCCGACAACCGTTCCACTACCGATCAGCTTGCGTCCTAGAGGTCCCCGGCGGGGCAATCTGGCTCCGAGATGATCGACGCGTCGGGATTGAGATCCGTAGATGGCTGAGGTGGAGGCCTTCCGATGCGCCGGCGGACGCCTACTCCGTCTTCAGCCGCCCCGGTAGAGGGCGGTGAGCAGTTCGATCGCCGCCTGGATCGCCGGATGTGGCTCGTCTCGCCACCAAGTGAGGCGTACGGCGATGGGTTCGGCGTCGCGGACCGGCCGGTAGACGACGCCGGGCCTGGGGTACTGGTGCGCGGTCGACTCCGCCGTCATGCCGACACAGCGTCCACTGGAGATCATGGTCAGCCAGTCGTCGACGTTATGGGTCTCCTCAGTCGCCGGGCGGGAGCCGGGTGGCCACAGCTCGGGTGTGGTGGTGCCGGTTCGCCGGTCGATCAGGAGGATGCGCTCGCTGAGGTCGGCAAGGCGCAGCGACCGGCGTGTGGCCAGGGGGTCCTCGGCGGACAGGCCGCACAGGCGCCGCTCCAGGCCGATGATGGCACTCTCGAAGCGGCGGTCCTCCAGGGGATTGCGGATGACGGCGAGGTCGCAGGCGCCCTCCGCCAGGCCGGCGGTCGCGGAGTTGACGCGTACCAGGCGCAGATCCGTCCCGGGGTGCGTCGCGCCCCAGCGGCGCTGGAACGCGGGCGTGTGGCGGCCGACCGCCGACCAGGCATAGCCGATCCGCAGGATGCCGTGGCCCGAGGCGGCCTCCTGGACCAGGTCGTGCACCTCACCCAGCACCCGCCTGGCCTGGGCGACCACCCGCAGCCCGGTCGTGGTCGGTGTCACCTCGCGTGAGGTACGTCTGAGCAGCCTCACCCCCAGTGCGCGTTCGAGCGAGGCCAGAGTCCGGGACACCGCCGCCTGGGAGACACCCAGAGCGATGGCCGCGTCGGTGAAGGTGCCTTCGTCGACGATGGCGACGAGGCACCGCAACTGCCGCAGCTCAACATCATCCATGACTCAAGTGTATAGATCACGCAATAAACGCATTTTGTGCAAGTATCGTGAGGTCCCACCATCTAGTCATGCGAAGCGCGTCCGACACGGTTTCCCGGTCTTCGGGGCCCTTGGTCCCAGCGCCGTCCAGGGGGCGGCTGGCCGGCGTGGTCACGATGGCCGGCAGCGGCCTGTCGAACCAGGTCGGCGCCGCGATCGGTGCCCTTGCCTTTCCCGTACTTGGGCCGGTGGGCGTCGTCGCGGTCCGCCAGTACGTCGCCGCGTTCGTCCTGCTCGCCGTCGGCCGCCCCCGCCTGCGGGACTTCACCTGGGCGCAGTGGCGGCCGGTGCTGGGGCTCGCCGTGGTGTTCGGGACCATGAACCTGTCCCTCTACACCGCCATCGACCGCATCGGCCTTGGCCTGGCGGTCACGTTGGAGTTCCTCGGCCCGCTCACGATCGCCCTCGCCGCCGCGCGTCGCCGCGTCGACGCCTTCTGCGCGGTGATCGCCGCGGCCGGCGTCGTCGTACTGATGCGCCCCCAGCCCTCGGCCGACTACGTGGGGATGGGCCTGGCCTTGCTGGCCGCGTGCTGCTGGGCGTCGTACATCCTGCTCAACCGCACCGTCGGCCGCCGCATCCCGGGTGCGCAGGGCACCGCCACGGCGGCCGGGATCTCCGCGCTGATGTTCCTGCCGGTCGGCATCGTTCTCGTCCTGCACCGGCCGCCGACCGCCGCGGCCGTCGGCTATGCCGTCGCGGCCGGTGTGCTCTCCTCGGCGGTGCCCTACCTCGCCGACCTGTTCACGCTGCGTCGCGTACCCGCCCAGGCGTTCGGGCTCTTCATGAGTGTCAACCCGCTCCTCGCGGCCCTCGTCGGCTGGATCGGCCTGGGCCAGAACCTGGGCTCGACGGAATGGGCGAGCATCGGCGCCATCGTGGCCGCCAACACCCTCAGCGTTCTCGTCCGCCGCGGCTGAATCCGTGCCACTACGCGGCGATGACGGCGACCCCGGTCCTGCCCCCGTCGACGTCCACGACGGTTCCGTGTACGAAGGCCGCTTCGTCACTGGCCAGCCAGACCACGGCATGCGCGATGGCATCCGGCGTGCCGATGCCGCCGGCCGGGGTGCCCTTCATCATGATCTCGCCCGGATGGGGCTCGCCGCCTTCCGCGGCCGGGGGGAGGATCACGCCCGGCGAGACGGCGTTCACCCGCACCCCCATCGGGCCGAACTCCGCGGCCCATGCCCGCGTGAGCGTCTCCATGGCTCCCTTGGTGGAGCTGTAGAGCGCGCCGAGCGGAACGCCCAGGCGCGCGATCCACGAGCCGAGGTTGATGATCACTCCGCCACCTGACTCAGCCATGGCCGGAACGACGGCGGCGGTGAGGAAGAACGGCGCCTTCACGTTCACTCCGTAGACCTTGTCGAACGTCTTCTCGTCGGTGGCGGTGGTGCTGGGGGCCGGATAGATGCCGGCGTTGTTCACCAGGATGTCGATCCGCCCGCCCAAGGTCTCACGGGCCCGATCTGCCAGGTCCTGGGAGGACTCCACGCTGCCATCGAGGTCCGCCACCAGGAAATCGGCCCGGCCGCCGGACGCGCGGATCCCTTCGATGACCTGGGCCCCGCGTTCGCGATTGCGCCCCGACACGATGACGTGGGCTCCCTCGGCGGCGAACGCTTCGGCGATCGCCTGTCCTATATTGCTGGTCGACCCCGTGACCAGCGCCGTCTTGTTCCGCAGTCGTTCACTCATGACGCGATCTCCCTTGTCTCGCTGTGTGTGGCCAACTGTGCCTCCCAGAAAATGGACCAGCAAGTCCAGACCAAAGTCATGCCGGTATAATGGACCCGTTAGTCCAATGATCTGGAGGGTGGATGCCGGACGCGCCGACCGCGAAGGGCCGCGCCACACGTGCCCGCATCGTCACGGGCGCGGCTGAGGTGCTGCGCGAGCAAGGTGTCGCTCTTACGACACTCGACGACATCCGCAGTCGCACGGGTACGAGCAAGAGCCAGCTGTTCCACTATTTCCCCGACGGCAAGGACGAACTGCTGCTGGCGGTAGCCCAGTTCGAAGCTGACCGCGTCCTGGAGGACCAGCAGCCGCACCTAGGGCGCCTGGATTCGTGGGAGTCCTGGCATCAGTGGCGGGACTTGGTGGTGGAACGCTATGAGCGCCAGGGCGACCACTGCCCCTTGGGGTCACTGTTCCTGCAGGTCGGGCGGTCAACACCCGGTGCACGGGCAATCGTGACGGAGCTGATGCGCCAATGGCAGCGGCAGCTCGCCCGTGGCATGCGCGCCCTCCAAGCGAACGGACTGGTCGGGCCGGCCCTTGATGTGGACCGGACGGCCGCCGCGCTGCTGGCGGGCATCCAGGGAGGCGTGACCATCATGATGGCCACGGGCGACTCGACCCACCTCAAGGCGGCGCTCGACACCGGCATCGAACACCTCCGTGCGGTCAGTGAGATCTAGCTACACCCGTCTCGAAGACGTACGGAGAGGCGTTCTGTGAGCGGCTTGTAGTCGTGCCCGGGGAACAGGACCGGCAATGCGCCGAGCATGTTCTCCATTCGATCGCGCACGCCCTCGAACTCTTCATTGTCCAGCGGCGCTCGGGTGAACAAGAACTGCCAGGAGAAGGCGCC
This sequence comes from Nonomuraea sp. NPDC049750, assembly GCF_040659625.1. Classification (NCBI taxonomy): domain Bacteria; kingdom Bacillati; phylum Actinomycetota; class Actinomycetes; order Streptosporangiales; family Streptosporangiaceae; genus Nonomuraea; species Nonomuraea sp. NPDC049750. The sequence goes on along the minus strand of NZ_JBFANB010000065.1, from coordinate 8,981 downwards.
CTTGGTCAGCTGAAGCATCTCCAGGTACGTACCGTAGCCAAGGTCCATTTTCCAGGCGCCATAGCGAGGCTCGGCCACCCACCAGATTTCGGGTTCGCCCCCGCCTGGAAGCAGCCGCAGCGCGGCATAGTGCCCCGTACCTGTGATGGGGTGGCAATCGATAACGCGCAGCTGCGATGACGGGAAAAGCTCCTTGCCCGTCCACGACTCGATCCACTCCTCGCCCAGCCCCGGGCTGCCCGCCCGTGCGAGGTGGGTGAGGTAGAACTCACCGTTGACGTACGGCCCTTCACCCATCCACTGGCGCCCCAGCTCCCGAAAGCGCGGACCACACTGCTCCAGCGCGGCGGGCGCCTTGACCTCCTGCTCGCCTACGAGAGCCGCCCACGAGGCGGCGACATCGGTGAAACCCGTGTCGAGCCCACCCTCCGAAGCGTGAAGGATCTTGATCTGGGGATGGTTGTCCAGGTCGTCGCAGACCTTGCGCCAGCCGGCCTCGTACGCCGTCAGTTCCGTCACCACGTACCGTCCAAACTCACTTGGTGCAGTGCTATAGGCCGAACAGGGTCGCCGCGTTGTCATGGCATACGGCCCGCAGCCAGTCCGGTCCGAGTCCCAGCCGTTCCAGGGCGTGGAGCTGGTGTAGGTACGGGTAGGGGGTGTTGGGGAAGTCGGAGCCGAGCAGGATGCGGTCGCCAAGCGCGGTGAGCCGTGGCAGGGCTTCGCGGGGGAACGGCATGAATCCCTCGGTGAAGTCGGTGAACGCCATCGTTGTGTCCAGCCGTACCTGGTCGTACCGTTCGGCGAGGTCGAGGAACTCCTCGTACTCGGGCATGCCCATGTGCGCGACGATCAGCCGCAGTTTCGGGTGGCGTGCCAGCACCCGCGCGATGGGCTCGGGGCCGGTGTGCTTGCCGGGCGCGGGTCCGGAGCCGCAGTGCATCACCACAGGGATGTTGGCTTCGGCCAGCAGCGCCCATGTCCGCTGGAGGCGTTCGTCGGCCGGGTCGTACGCGCCCACCTGGACATGAGCCTTGAACACGCGTGCCCCCGCTTCGACGGCCTCGCGGGCGTACGTCTCGACGTCCGGCTCGGGGTAGAGGGTGGCGGTGTGCAGGCAGTCGGGGGTACGGCGGGCGAAATCGGCCGCCCATTCGTTCAGCCATCTGGCCATGCCGGGTTTGTGGGGGTAGAGCATCGCGGTGAAGGCCCGGACCCCGAACTCACGCAGCAGAGCCGTCCGCTCCGCCTCCTGCTTCCGGTAGGTGATCGGCCACTTCAACCCACCGATCAGCGGCCCGGTGCCGTCGAAGTAATCCCAGACCTTGTGCAGGACACGCTCGGGCATGAAGTGGGTGTGGACGTCGATCAGCCCGGGAAGACCGAGCCCGGCCCAGAAACGGCGGACCTCGCCGGCCTCCTCGCCCAAAGCCATGGGGGTGGAACTCACCCGGTACCGCCTTTCTGTCGAACGACCTGCGACTGGTTCGTCACCTACACATGGCCCGATCTCTAGACGACGACTCTATGCACAATGAGAAGCCATCGCCGTGCTGAGGGCAGGGCCATAGGCGGCTCTTCAGACGAAGTCGTTCGGCGCGACCTACACCCCCAAAAGAGTCGTGTTCCACGGCAAGATCGTGACCGCCGCCGGCGTCTCCTCCGGTATCGATATGGCGCTGGCGCTTGTGGCGCGCATCGCTGACCAGACAACCGCGGAGGCTGTGCAACTCGCCATCGAGTACGACCCCCAACCGCCCTTCGACGCAGGCTCACCGGCGAAGGCGCCTCAAGCCGCCAAGGACCTGCTCGCTCGTGGAATCCGCTGAGGAGGTTCGGCCCCGGACGTACGGGCGTCCGGGGCCGGTCAATGGCGAGAACGCCGTCAGGAGAGGCGCTGAATGGTCCACATGTTCTGGGAGATCCGGGACGGGTGGCCGCAGCTCGTCGGATCCCACTGGGTGTTGATGGTGACCCAGCCGGTGGGCAGCTGGTTGGAGCAGACGGTCATGATCGTGCCGACGGGCTGGTCGTAGTAGGAGGCGATGTTCCACACGTTGTAGGTGATCCTCGACGGATTTCCGCAGCGCGTCGGATCCCAGAAGTCGTTCGTCTTGACCCAGCCGGTGGGCAGGCTTCCGGCGCAGACTGTGTTGACGGCCGCGCCGGCCGGGCTGACGGGCAGGAACAGGAGCGCGGTCAGTGCGCTCAAGACCACACTGATGAACTTGAGGCTTTTCACGGTCTTACCCCCTTCGACTCGACCTCCGCCGGTACGGCGGCTGGCTTGATCACCATTCGCCCCGAGCGGCGCGCTGGATGAGATCTGCCGTGAGTCGGTATGACGCCTCGGGCGGCAAGGTCCTCAGGGTTGGAGGTAAGAAACCGTGTCATGGCGCCGAGATCCCCTTCACGATCCGCCGCAGGTCACCCGCGGGCGCGGTCTCCACGATGGCCAGGCCGAACTCGGGCGTCCAGACGAACGTCCGAGTGGCTGTGGAGGCTCCCTGATCGAGCAGGTTCCCGGCCCGCCGTTTCGTTACCGAGTCTTGGCAGAATCTCCTCATGCCTAACCTGGCGAGGGTTTCAGCACAGGTCCTGATGCGTGCTGTCGCGCTCTCCCTACTGACGGCCTGTGGAACTAAAGCACCGCCAATCGCGGACCCACCGAGTCCCAGCCGCGCCACCCCCTACGACGAATCGACACGCGTCGGCGGAGACGTGGCACCGCATCAAGCCGAGAACAACGCGTGGAAGTATCCGCCAGACCTGACACCTTCCCAACAGCGGATCGCCGACGCCGCCGCCGAGCGAATACGCCCAGCTCTGAAGAAACTGCGGGCCGCGCAGGACTTCGATCCAGACTCGGTAAAGGCTGCCCTGGAAGCGCTGGGCTATCCAGCGGATTCGATAGGAGCTCACGCATTTGACATCCCGACATTGTGGACGGAGCCTACGCCACCACCTGGAGTGGTCTTTGGCCTCAAAGTACGAGTCGGAGTGTGCCTCACCGGAGACGTACGCCCCGAGCGAGTGCTGATCGAATCTCGCGGCCCCAATGTAGAAACGGGCTGCATGCCCCTGCCGGTAACGCATTAGCTGTGCGTCAACAGCTCAACCGGCCGGCTCACCCTGCCATCCTTCTGGTCACCTCGGGTGGCGAGAAATGCGGATCAGCTTTCTTTGGAGTTGCCCCCTTGATTGATCGATGGCTCGCTTAATGGGAGCAGCTTCCGTAGAGGGCTGCCACAGACAGCCTTCGCGGAGTCGCTCTGGAGTGCTCGCGGTCCGGGTCTCTGATCAAAATGGCGTCACTTCGACCGGAGCGATCAGACGGGCAGGGTCGCGGCCAGCGGTGCGCCGATCTGGATGTTGAAGTACGCCACGAGATCGCCTCCGTCGACGGCCCCCCGATCCGCGTCGATGATCACGACCGTCCCGGCCACGATGCCGGCGAAGCCGGCGCCGGATCGCCGGGACTGCTCGATGCGCTCGGTGACCGGTCCGCGAACCGCCTCGGTGAGGAAGGCGAGGCCGTGCGGGAACTCCTCCTTGAGCGGATGCCGTTGCCGGCCTGCCTCGATCCGGCTGCCGATGCCGAACTGTACCGAGACGATCTGATCGTCATGGAGGGTGACGCGGAAGTAGCCGTTCGACTGGGGGCGATCGCAGTTCTGCTGGGGTGGATAGAAGCAGTCGTAACCACCGGCTCGAAGATCGTCCACGGCCGAGCTCATCGTGGTCGCGTAGTGCTCGGCGCCGAACGGCCAGCGCCGCACGGGGTTGTCGCGGGCGGTGACGACGAGTCCGTCGAGTCCGGAATAGCGGTAGTCCGCATGCGTGTCCCACCACGCGGTCCGAGGAAGGTCGTCGATGGATTGGTCCGTAAGGTCGCGATCGAAGTCGTCGATCTCCTGGCGTACGCGCTCGCCGGTGTCGGGCCAGATCGCGGTCAGTGCTGGTACCGCGGCGGCGATGACTTGATCAGCTGTCTCACGGTTCGCCGACTGCTCGGCGGGTGGGAACCACGCCCAAGCGAGGCGGTCGTCGTGGTCGAGCAGGAACTGCGCCACTTGCGGGTAGACCGTGTCGGCCTGGTCTCGGTGACCGATTCGGCACCACAGGGCACGGCCATCCACGTTCGTCCGGACCTGTGCGCAGAACCAGCCGGCCTGCGTCAACGGCCGAGTGACGGATCTGGCCGTACCGTTGGCCGGGACGGGTTCGGCTCGTGAGTTCTCGCCCGCTGCTTCGTGGTCGTAGACGCTGTTCGGCGGCAGTGACGGTGGCTCGTCCGATCGGGTGCAGCCGGTCAGCGCGAGCGGGCCGAGGATGATGATCATCGAGGCGATCATGATCGTGCGAAGGGCGGGCCAACGCCGGCGTGCGGCCATGGGGTACGGACGGGACACGGGGCTCATCGAAGCCGCTGGACCACTGGTTCGGCAACTTTGCGATCAGCGGAGTCGTATTCGATCTTTCCTGGGCACGAGTCTCCTCAGCATTCGCGACTCACAGATGGTGGAGGAAGGCCAAGCTTCGCTGCCAGGTGAGCTCAGCCGCTTCTTCGTCATGATCACGCAGGCTGGCGTCCGTGTAGAAGTGTCCGACTCCCGGATAAGTGAAGATCTCCACGGCGGCCCCCGCGTCCATGGCGGCCTTCTCCCATGCGGCGACAGCGGCGGGAAGCGCGAACTCATCCGGATCGGCGACGTGCAACCGCACGGGTAGGTCGGCCCGCGCTGACGCGGGAATCCCCGTGATGCCGTGCAGGAGCAGCACACCGGCCGTGTCGGGCCGGTCGGGCAGCAGTTCCCCGACCACCCCGGCGCCCATCGAGACGCCGGCGAGGACTGTGCTCGCGGGCATTTTCCGGACCGCGTCACGGGCTCGCTCCACGATGACCTTCCAGCCGATCCGATTCATCAGGGTGAACCCATGGTCGATCGTCGTGGCGACCTGGCCTTCGTACAGGTCAGGAGTGACCACTTCGTGGCTGGCAGCACGAAAACGCTCAGCGGCGGCGCGTTCGACGGCGCGCAGCCCGTACACGGAATGGAGCAAAACGATGTGAGCCATCCCGCCATTCTCTCCAGACGGCAGCGACTCTCCGGGCCAGCAGCAGCTCAGCGGGGGCGCTCAGCAGCACGACGTGGTCGACTTGCCGGCCCGGAGTCAGCCGGGGCCGTCCGCCGGATCAGGGAGCTGCCTCCCCAGACGGGCGAGAGGAGACAGAGCCATGAACACCGGAGACAGGGCCAGAGCGACAGCGGTCAGCAGCAGGCTCGTTCGCAGCCCCAGCGCGCCGGCCAGATAGCCGCCGAGAAGCGACCCGAGCGGGGTCAGGCCCATGCCGACGAAGTTGAGTGTCGCGACGACTCGGCCCTGGATCGGGATCGGGGTGATGGCCTGGCGCACTGTCACAACGGTGACGTCGACCACCTGGCTGAAGACGCCGAACAGGAAGTTGACCGCCATCAGCGCGCCGATCGTGACCGCGGAGGAGCCGTGCAGCGCGGGGACGCACAGCATCACGCCATCGGCGAGCACCGCGGCGGACACCAGTACGGCGCCGTACCCGTACCGCCTCGGCAATCTGGCCGACAGCAGGGAACCCACCAGCGCGCCCGGCCCCATCGCCGCCAGTACGAGCCCGACGGCGGCGCCCGACAGGTGCAGCGTACGCGGCAAGAAGAGCAGGTAGATGGTCATCACGGCGGCGAAGGAGAACTGGAAGAGGGCCGAGGCGATCCCTACCGCCCGCAATGAGGCGTCGTTGACGACGAGGCGCAGACCCTCGTGGATCTGCCGCCACACGCGCGACTGCCCTGAGGCCGGTCTGGGCATCGACTCGGGACGGCGGATCCGCCGGATCGACAGGACGGACAGGGTGAAGAAGAAGACGCTCGCCAGGATGGCGATCGGCGCGGTGACGAGCGACACCAGCGCGCCGCCGATCGCGGGGCCGGCGATCTGCGCGGCGGACCTGCTGGCTTCGAGCGCACTGGTGCCCTGGGCGAGTTGGTCGCGTTTCACCAGTCGTACGAGGGAGGTCTGGTAGGCCACGTCGAAGTACACGGAGAGGGCGCCGACGAGGAAAGCGACCAGGACGAGCAGCGGGATGTCGAGCATGCCGAGGAGGTAGAGGACCGGGACGATGGCCAGCACCACGGTACGGCCGACGTCGGCCAGCACCATCACCTCGGGGGAGCGTCGGCGGTCCACCCCGGCGCCGGCGAAGAGCGAGAGCAGCAGGATCGGTGCCTGCTGGACGGCGCGGAGGAGGCCGACCTGCTCGGTGTCGGCGCTGAGCGTGACGACGGCGATGAGCGGCAGGATGACCTGGGCGGCCTGAGCCCCCAGTTGGGAGGTGGTCTGGCCGATCCAGAGCCGGCGGAAGTCTCCGTCTCGCCACACGCTGGGCGGAGTCGGGGCGGGTCCCGTCATCGGCGGCCTCGCACGGGCGAGCACACGAGCACGGCAGGGGACGTCGGCACGGCAGGGGATGCGAGCACGGCAGGGGAAACGTACGGCACAGGGGTCCTTGAGTCGCTGAGAACGGTGCCCGTCCCGCAGGATCTGGGCAGGAAGGTGCGCTGTGCCGCAGTTGGAGTGCAGCACGCGGTGACAGGTCGGGAAGTGACCTAGAACGTCAGCGCGTGCTCGATTGACCGGGCATCTCAGCTCCTCGAAGGATCATTGGCTGCTCGAGACTAGCCGTCGGCCCATGCGGCGGACAAGGCAATTGATGGCCGCTCATCTCCGTACTGGGTGTAGGCCCATAGGCGGATCCACAACCGGCGGAGGCGCTTCTGATGCCCCCGGGCTACTACTCTCCTCGCGGGAAAGTAGGTGCTATTTTCCTTCCGCCCGCGCTCGTTCTGGGTGCCCACCCGCTTGAAGCTGCTGTTCTACATAGGGTGGGCGGTCAGTCCGCTGCTGGTCTTCTTCGTCGCGGCTGCCCGCTCTCATTACGAGAAGTCGGGTTAGGCGCAGAGGCTGGCGGTGCGGCTCATCGGTCAGGGAAATGAGGGTCGCGTCGCCGGCCAGACGCCTGGTGGTACGGTGACCGTGATCGGTGCGGTGCGGTGCGGTGCCCAAGCCGACAGCACGGGTTCGATTCCCGTACCCGCTCCACGTCTTCCAGTTGGCCGAGTTTCGACGTCAGCCCCAAGCGAGTGAGACCGGCATGGCAACACCTTCATGGTACGAGTCGCTTCCCGAAATCATTGGCGAAGCAGAGTATCGAGCGTTGCCCGAGGACATCGCCAGGAGCATCGAAATAGTGCATGGGCATGTGATCAAGTGCGAGTCGCCTGCCCCGCAGCACAACCGCATCGCGCGTCGTCTGGCCGGTTCGATGGAAGCCGCCCGGCCGATCAGCGGGCCGCGTTTGAGCGTTGAGACCGACATCGACGTGGTGCTCTGGCGGGTTCCCAAATTCACCTTCCGACGCCCGGACGTAGTGGTCTACAGGTGCCTGGACGACCCTGGTCAGAAGTCGGATGCGTCCCAGGTCCTGGCCGTCGTCGAGGTCTCCTCACCTGGGACCGTGCAGGAAGATCTCACGGACAAACGCACGCAGTATGCCGCCGCAGGCATACCGCTCTACCTCCTTGTCATGCTCGACGAGAAGTACGAGATCGTCGAAACGAAGGAGTTCCATCTCGACGCCGTGGCCTCCGAGTACAGACTTCATCGGGTGCATCAGGCGGAGCTCGAACTTGAACTTCCCATCAGAGTGACCGTCCCGTTCCTCGTACTGACCGCTCCCTGAGGGGAGATCGGTCACAGAGTGTTCGTGCGGTCGCGGGCCGCGATGGCCAAGGCGATGAACTCGCGGAAACGCGCGAACTCCTCCTGGCTCATCTTCAGCTTCACCCCGCCGTAGACGTCATCGCCATGCCCGGTGCCGAGATGGACCTTGAAGCCGTCGCCGTGCGGTCGGGCGTCGACTCCGAGAAACGCCACGTGATAGCGCATGCTCTCGGACAGGCCCCGGTGAAAGATTTCCAGGGTCCGTCCTGCACCAGGATTTGACCTGCTCCCCGTCCTGAAGGGGCGGGGATTCCCGTGCCGCTATGCGGCAGCTCGTGCCGCTTGCGCGGCCCGCGCTGTGGAACGGGGTGCTTGACGTTTCGCGGACCCGGGTGGGTCTCCACGCCCTGAGACGACCAGCCCGGCCGCCTGTCCTTTGCTCTTGATGTTCCTCGCCCCGACGATGTCGGCGTGCTCGCTGTGCCCGCAAGAAGTGCAGGAGAAGATCGCTTGGCTCTTGCGGCTCTTCCCGTCCACCATCCCGCACGCAGGTTCCGGGCACGTCTGGGACGTGTACGCAGGGTTGATCTTATGAATGACGCTGCCGGTGTAGCGCGCCTTCGAGCAGAGAGCGACTTCCAGCCCGTACCAGCCCTTGTCGAGAATCGCCTTGTTGAGCCCGGATTTCGCCGCCGCGCCGTTGCGCAGGAACCTGCCCGACCGGTCGGGGTCGGGCTTCGGCTTGACGGCCGCGCTCATCCCCTTCGTGTTCAGGTCTTCGATGACCACATGCCCGTACACACCGGTGAGCCGGTGCGCGGCTTGGGCGTTGAAGTCAGCGCGCCGCCACCGCACTCGCCGCATGACCTCACTCATCGCGACCCTGACCCTCTGACGCCGCCTCGATCCCTTCTGCGTGCGGGCGAGCCGGCGTTGCAGCCGTAGATACCGTTCCGCTTCGCCGGGCGTGACATACCCGAGGTCGTCCTTGCGGTCCTGTTTCGTCTCCCGTGGCAGCCGCCTGGAGGAGACACCGCCGCTTCCGGCGTGGCGGCGGTCGAAGAACTCCCCGTCCGAGGTCACGGCGGCCGTGACCACCCCCCGATCCACGCCCACCCATCCAGGGCAGGCGTGTTCCTGCCGCTCGGCGATCCCATCGTCGACCAGGAAACTGATGAACCAGTGCTTGCCGTCCCGGGACACGGTCGCGGACTTGACGCTCC
>NZ_JBFANB010000064.1:0-34333 GCF_040659625.1 Nonomuraea sp. NPDC049750 | reverse complement strand
GCCCAACCTGCACCCTGCCCACCCCCCGCCACCACGATATGTGACCGTAACGCTACCAAGAGTTGGCGTCTTTGGGTAGAACACGTGAGCGATACCCGCCCGCCGGACACCGATCCATCCCGCGGATCACATTCACCGACACGGCACGGACCACGACCCCAGAGCAGAATCCCAGGTTCTCATAGCGAATATGAAGAACGGTTCATACCTCTGACCAGAGGAGTAGTACGTGGATCACCCCAACCGATCCCGGCCCCCGCCCCTTCTCCACCAGAGGGGTGCGCGTGGGTATCCGCCGTCGTCAAGTCCGGCCAGCCGTTCGAAGACGTTGTACGAGGCCTGGTGCCCGCAGACCACTACGGACACGAGCATGGCCACCAAGTAGAGCGGGAGCATCGGCAGGCCGACGCACCAGGCCCACTGGGTGGCGTGCCGGCCCTCGTGCCGGATGAGCTGGTCTTCCAGCGAGTCGCGCCTGGTCAGGACGACATTTCCGACGGTGAAGGCCCCGGCGATGGGGAAGCGGTAGCGGTAGCCGAACGCGAGGACGAGGCCGTTGGGCCCACTCTGCCTCGTGGCACCGCCTACGACGGAGATCAGCAGACCGAGCGGGGTGGAGAGGTTGACGTAGTTCACCGCCCGCCGGAACCGATAGCGCCTGTTCATGCGTTTCAGCCTTGACCAATCTTGACAAGACGGAATAATGATCCGCGTCCTGAAATCTCCCCCAAGAGCAGGATTATGAGATTCACCATCGTGGGCGCGCTGGTCGGCACCATGGCCTTGGCCGGAGTCGGCGGAGTCGCGATCACCCAGACGTCAGCGTCCGATCCCCTCAATGCCACTGGCCCTCCTCTCCGCGTAGAGGTGGCGTTACCCGCCGCCGCCCCGACGACGACCCCCACCCCTAAAGTCGGGAAGTACACCGCGAAGACGAAGGTCGTCAAGAAGAAGGGCGTCTCGTATCTGGATGTCTCCATCAAGTACGACGGAGCGGCCAGGTTCAGCGTGAAACAGAAGGTCTGCAAGGCCAAGTCGTGCAAGACGACGGCCACCGACCTCCCCGTGACCACCGGTGCCGGCCAGACGAGCAAGAAGATCGGCAAGGGTAGCTACAAGGTCAAGGGCAAACCCGGCATCAAGGTCAAGGTCCTGCCCTGGCCCACTCGCACCGTGACAGCCACACCAACGGCGGCGGCCACGGCGACGATCACCGGCACCCCTGGCACCAGCGATTCGGTGACCAATACGGCGACCGCGACAGTGACCGAAACTGCCACGGCGACCACCACGGTCACCCAGCAGGCCACGGCCACGGTAACTGAAGCCGCCCCAGCGGCCACCGTCACCGCCACGGTCACCTTCACGTGCCAACCCAACACCGCAGCGCCATTGGCCCCCACCGAAACCCCAACAAACCCAGAAACCCCAACAAACTCGACAATCCCGACAACCTCGGCGACTCCAGAACCCACCCCGACCCCGACCCCGTCGGTCACGGTGTCGAACACGGTTTCCGAGACAGTGCCCGAAACAGCGCCCGAGACGGCGTCGAACACAGCGTCCGTGACGGCCACCGAGACGGCGACATCGACCGAGTCCACTGCAGGCCCGGTCCCCACGTGCCCGCCAGCGGCGGAAACGCCGTCGGCGACCCCCACGGCGGAAACACCGGTGCCCACGGACACGGCGGCCGAAGCACCGGCGCCAACGGACACAGCCCCGGCTCCCGAGGCCCAATAATCCCGACCCGCCGACCCGGCTCCCCCTCCAGCGCCGGGTCGGCGGTCACCGTGGCAAACAGGCACACAAGCACACGGCCACACGCGCACAGGGCTACAGGACCCATATTCCGCCCGTAGAGCCGACAGAGCCCATCACATAGGGGGCACCGGCCCACGAATGACCACGGCCGGAGTCAAGAATGCGCACGTCACGAAGCTCAGCCACCTCCACCGGAGGAGCGTGCCCCTGGACAGAGCCCAACCCCGTGCGGCGGGCGGGGCCCACCAGGCCTGCCGTAAAAGATCGCAAAACAAATCGGCGCCCAGCCACCTCCACCCGAGGAGCGTGCCCCCCGGACAATCCTCAGTCATGCATCCGGGGCGGCCGCAAAAGACTGCTCATAACGTCTTATAGCGGCCCTGGTGGTAAAGCAGCGGACGGTCGTCAGCCCGGGCGCCGAGCGCGGTAACCCCACCCACCACGATCGAGTGGTCGCCGCCCTCATGGACGGAGGTCGTCCGGGCCTCCAGCGTCGCCACGGCGTCGGTGAAGAGCGCCACGCCCGATTCGCCCCGATGGTGCGCCCAGCGTGCCAGCTGCCCGTCGAGTTCCCGCCCCCGATGCGCGAAGAACCGCGACGCGTCCTCCATGGAGGCCGGCAGCACCGACACTCCCCACACACCCGCCTCTATCACGGCGTCGTGGAAGCGGGCCACCTTCTCCGCGCAGAACAGTACGAGCAGGGGATCCAGTGACACGGACGTGAACGAGTTCACGGTCATCGCGTGATCGATCCCGTCGAGCCTGGTCGTGACGATCGCGACTCCAGTGGCGAATCGGCCGACCACCTTGCGGTAGATGTCCCGATCAACGTGCTGCTCTGTGGAACCATGGTGCACGATCGCTACTTTATGCCTCTAAGTCGGGTTCCTTGGCTGCTGGCCATGCAACAACCAGGAACCGCCGCCCGACGAAGGCGCCAGCCAAAAGGCCACGACCACCGCCGCCATGCCCCCGTAAAGGTAGACGAACCCGGCGGGGCCGTTACCGGAGATCACCAGGTCGCCCTGCGACAGCTTGAGCGAGAACGGCATGGACACCAGCAGCCACCCAAGTGCCGTCACCGACACTCCGAGGCGCGAACCCATGAGCTTGCCCGCCCCGAAACAGACGCCGAAGAGCGCGAGCAGCCAGCCGATCGCCGAGCCCGGGATCATCCCGACGAACGGGACAGGACCGACGTGCCAAATCGCCTGCGTGAACCCGCCCACGATGCCCATGACCAGCCCCAACACGAACAGCATGCCGTAGGCGGCCCCACCCAACGCCGACTCGGCCTGGCTGCGTTGCTCCATGAAGAACGAGGTTAGTGGATGCCCGCGAAGAGATCATTCGCGAGGTCAGTGACCGCCCGCCAAGAGACCGTCCGCGAGGCCGGAAACCAGATCATCCGCGACGGTCAGTGGATGCCCGCGAAGAGATCATTCTCGCGGTTGTGCGGCGCTCCCATCCCGCCCGCCTCGATCGGCGCGCCGGGCATCGCGTGGCCGGGCACGCCGAGCGCCAGGATGTAGTGCTCGACGCCCTGCGCCTCCTGGCCGATGTTGTTCGAGAGCGCGAACCACGGGTCGTCCACACTGATCTGCGTGGCGTGCGCGCGCATGGCGTCCAGCTTGTTGCCGACCCACGGCCGCGCGTCGATCTCCGTGGTGATCACCTCGTCGGGGCTGGCGAACGGCATGTCGTCGACGTCCTCGACGAGGAAGTCGATGTCGGCCGCGCGCAGCGCCTCGGCCGTACGGCGCATCACCGACCTGGCGACGGCCGTGTGGTAGAACTTCGTGATCCGCCACGGCGCACCCTCACCGAAGCGTGGGTCGGCGGCGAGTTCGTACGCCCGCCGCGAAACGCGATGTGCCTGAATGTGGTCGGGATGCCCATAGAACCCGTTGTCGTCATAAGTGACCAGGACCTGGGGCCGTACCTCGCGGATGACCTTGACCAGGTCCCCCGCCGCCTCGTCGAGGTCGGCCTGCCAGAACGCGTTGGGCCGGTCGTTGGAGGCGACGCCCATCATGCCCGAATCGCGCCAACGGCCCGGCGCGCCCAGGAAGCGGTGGTCCTCGACGCCGAGCGCCTTGCAGGCCATCGCGAGTTCGGCGATGCGGTGCGTGCCCAGCGTGTCGTCGCGGTCGGCGGCCAGGTGGGCGAGCTCCGGGGGGATGATCTCCCCCTCCTCGCCGAGCGTGCAGGTCACGAGCGTGACGTGCGCGCCTTCCGCCGCGTACTTGGCCATCGTCGCGCCGGTGCCGATCGACTCGTCGTCGGGGTGGGCGTGCACCAGCAGCAGCCGTCGGTCAGTCATGCGTTCGAGCGTACTGGCAGGATTAGGGCATGAGTGAGAGCTTCCCGCGCCTGTCGGCCAGGACCCGCAGGTTCACCCTCGGAGTGCCCAGGGGCTTCACGATCTCCCCCGACGGCGGCAAAGTCGTATTCTTGCGTACGAAGTCCGGCACCGACCCGGTGACGTGCCTGTGGGAACTCGACACCGAGACTCACGTCGAGCGCCTCGTGATCGACCCGCGTACGCTCGACGCCGACGACGGCGACCTCCCGCCCGAGGAGCGCGCCCGGCGCGAGCGCAGCCGCGAGCAGGCGGGCGGCGTGGTCGGCTACAGCACCGACTCCTCGGTGACCAGGGCCGCCTTCGCGCTGGCCGGCGGCCTGTACGTCACCGACCTGCCCAACGGCGACACCCGGCGGCTGGAGACGCCGGGCGCGGTCATCGACCCGCGCATCTCCCCCGACGGCCAGCGGGTCGCGTACGTCAGCGGGGGTGCCCTACGGGTGCACACCCTCGCGACAGGTGACGACCACGCCCTCGCGGAGCCCGAGTCGCCGACCGTCACGTACGGCCTGGCCGAGTTCATCGCCGCCGAGGAGATGGACCGGATGCGCGGCCACTGGTGGTCGCCGTCGAGCGACGCGCTCCTGGTCGAACGGGCCGACGAGGCTCCGGTCCACACCTGGCACATCGCCGACCCGGCCAACCCGGACCGGCCCGCGACGGCCCAGCGCTATCCGGCCGCCGGCACGCCCAACGCGGTGACCCAGTTGTTCGTGCTCGGAGTCGACGGGTCGCGCGTGGCGGTGCCGTACGAGGACGAATACCTCACGACGGCCGCCTGGAGCTCCCATGCGCTGTCGATCGTGACCATGTCGCGTGATCAGAAGAGGCTGCGCCTGTTCGCGGTCGATCCGGCGACCGGCGTGTCCACGCTGATCCGCGAGGACACCGATCCGGCCTGGGTCGACGTCGTCACCGGCGTGCCCGCGCACCTCGACGACGGCTCGCTGGTCTGGGTGGCCGCCGCCGACGGCGGCAACCGCCTGTTCGTGGGTGACCGCGCCGTCACTCCGCCCACCCTGCAAGTACGCGCGGTGCTCGACGTCGACCACGACAGCGTGCTGTTCAGCGCGAGCGGCGACCCCACCGAGATCCAGTTGTGGACCTGGGACGGCCACTCGCTACTGCCCGTCTCGACCCGGTCCGGCGTGTTCTCTGGGCGGATGTCCGGCGGCGTCGGCGTACTGACCGAGCAGAGTCTCGACACCGAGGGCGTGTCCACCACGGTCGTACGGCGTGACGGCATGGCCATCCCGATCCCCTCGCTGGCCGAGCGCCCCGGCCTCGACCTGCGGGTCTCACTCGGCCGCTCCGGCCGCCGCGACCTGTCCACCGCCGTGGTACTGCCCTCCTGGCACGAGCAGGGCTCGCGGAAGCTACCGGTCCTGATGGACCCGTACGGCGGGCCGCACGCGCAGCGGGTGCTCAACCGTCGCGGCGGCTACCTGGAGAGCCAGTGGTTCGCCGAGCAGGGCTTCGCCGTCATCGTGGCCGACGGCCGCGGCACCCCGGGCAGGGGCCCCGCCTTCGAACGCGCCGTGCTCAACGACCTGGCCACGCCCCCGCTGGAGGACCAGATCGACGCCCTGCAGGGGGTGGCCGAGCAATACCCCGACGACCTCGACCTGACGAAGGTGGCCATCAGGGGCTGGTCGTTCGGCGGCTTCCTGGCGGCACTGGCGGTGCTGCGCCGGCCCGACGTGTTCCACGCCGCGGTGGCGGGGGCGCCGGTGACGGACTGGCGGTTGTACGACACGTGTTACACCGAGCGGTACCTCGGGCATCCGGACGAGCAGGCGGACGTGTACGACAACTCCTCGCTGTTCGGCGATGCGGCCAAGCTGGAGCGGCCGCTGCTGCTGATCCACGGGCTGGCCGACGACAACGTCGTGGCCGCGCACACGCTTCGCCTGTCGTCGGCGCTGCTGGCGGCGGGGCGGCAGCACAGTGTGCTCCCGCTGTCGGGGGTCACCCATATGACGCCGCAGGAGGTCGTGGCGGAGAACTTGCTGCTGCTGCAGGTGGAGTTCCTGAAGAGGTCCTTGGGCGTGTGACCGCCTGGCGCGGGCCGTGGCCCGGCTTCCCGCGCTGTAGGTGACACTCGTCGGTCTGCGCTGTAGGTGACACTCGTCGGTCGACCACTCGGGGTGGGCCGCGTCTCAGGTGTCATCAGCCCGTGGCATGACATGCCACGGGCTGATTCGCCTCCCCCCAGACCAGCCCCTGGTCCGATGTGCCCGGAACCCCCGCTGCGGGATCGTCGTGCGCATGCTCAAGCACATCTCCCTCTCCATCGCCATGGCCCTCCTCGGCTCCGGCGTCCAGTCCCAGCAGGCGGCCACCCTCGACTGGGCCGCCTGCCCCAACGACAAAGTCGGGATGACCTGTGCCGACCTCCAGGTCCCCGCCGACTGGCAGAAACCCGACGGCCGCAAGATCACCCTCAAGCTGGGCCGACTGAAGGCAACAGGCACTTCCGCCGAAGGGTCGGTCCTGGTGGCCTACGGCGGCCCCGGCGGCCCCGGCATCGCCTTGACCCAGACCTACGCCGACCTCTGGGCCAAGCTGCGCGAACGGATGGACGTCATCACCTGGGACACCCGCGGCTACGGCGCACAGTTCAGCGGCCTCAGCACCGGGCTGGCCTGCACCTGGACCCGAATCCCGCTGCCCGACCTCCCCAAAGACGACGCCGCCTTCGGACGGCTCTCCGACACCAACCGCGGCTACGCGGAGGCCTGCCGCAACAAGGACCCCGAGCTGTTCGCCAACATGAGCTCGGCCGACCACGCCAGAGACATGGAGGCCATCAGAAAGGCTCTGGGCGACGGCAAACTCAACTTCTACGGCGCCTCCTACGCCGGGATCTACGCGCAGGACTACGCCCGGCTCTTCCCCGCCCAGGTGCGCACCATGGTGCTCGACGGCACGATCAGCCACAGCGGCACCGACTGGACCACCGACATGGTCAACATGGCCAAGGACAACGAGACGTCCTTCAACCGCTTCTTCACCTGGTGCGCCGGTGCCGGCAAGTGCCGAGAGCTGTCCGCCCAGTGGCGCGGCCTGGTGGCCAAGGCCGACCGCTCCCCGGTTCCGGCCAAGTCTGCAGGAATCGCCTATACGGGGGGCGACCTGCAATCCCTCGCCATGGGGTTCGCCCACCAGGGTCCCGACAGCTATCCCAAGCTGGCGGAGGCCCTCCGTAAGGCCGTACGCGGCGACGCGTCCGGCTTCGTCCCCGCCCGCGGCTCCCGCTACCCCGACCAGTCGACCGGCGTCACCGAATGCACCGACTGGCCGCGCCCCGCTGGCCGCGCCGAGCTCGACAAGACGATCGCCCGACTCCGCAAGATCGCCCCCAACGCGGGCGCGGCCAACACTTTGGCGACGGGCACGCTCGGCTGCATCGGCTGGCCGGTCTCAGTGACCAACCCGCCCGCGCCCCTCCCCAAGGGCCTGCCGCCGATGCTGGGCGCTGGTGCCTGGCGCGAGTCCGACGCGGTCGCCCGGATTCTCACGCAGGTGCCAGGCAGCGCCACCATCCGCCATGAGGGCCCGGGACACACACTCTTCGCCTCCAACGAGTGCGCCCGCAATCACATGTTCCGCTACTTGACGGACCGCACCTTGCCGTCCTCTGAAGCGAAGTGCTGACCACCCCCGGAGGCCGGTTCGTCGACCCCCAAAGGCCGCCCATCGGGAGCCGGTGACCGGTGGCCGGTCACCCAGAGTCGATGGCCAGGAGTCGGCGGTCAGGAGTGCTGTGCCAGCGACTCTGCCGACTCCTCCGTTGCGAGGGAGCCGATGGTGGCCGGGGTCCCGTGCCAGCTGCTCCACAGAGCCGCGTACGAACCGCCCTCCGCCACCAGCTCATCGTGCGACCCGAGCTCGCTGATCCGTCCGTCCTCGACAACCGCCACCCGGTCCGCGTCGTGCGCCGTGTAGAGGCGGTGGGCGATGGCGATCACCGTGCGACCGTCGAGCACCGCCGCCAGCGACCGCTCCAGGTGCCGGGCGGCTCGGGGGTCGATGAGCGAGGTGGCCTCGTCCAGCACCAGCGTGTGCGGGTCCGCCAGCACCAGGCGGGCCAGCGCCAGCTGCTGGGCGTGGGCAGGAGAGACGGCCAGCCCACCGGACCCGACGACCGTGTCGAGTCCGTCGGGAAGGGCGAGCACCCAGTCGAGCGAGTCGACCGCCATGAGGGCCGCGCGTACGGCGGTGTCGTCGGCGTCCGGGCGGGCGATCAGCAGGTTGTCGCGGAGTGTGCCCTTGAAGACGTGGTGCTCCTGGGTGACCAGCGCGACGTGGCCGCGCAGGTCGTCGAGGGGCAGGTCGACCAGGGGCACACCGCCCACCGACACCGCGCCCGTACGCGGGCCGTGGATGCCCGCCAGCAGCCTGCCGAGCGTCGACTTGCCCGCGCCGGAAGGGCCGACCATGGCCAGCCGTTCTCCTGGCCGGACGGTCAGCGACACGCCGTGCAGCACGTCGCGGCCCTCGCGGTAGGCGTAGCGGACGTCGTCGGCCTCCAGCAGTTCGCCCGCGGGCCGCGCGGTGGAGGCGGTCCGGTCGTCGGGTACGTTCGCCACGCCGAGCAGCCGGGCCATGGCGGCCCCGCCCACCTGCAACTCCTCGACCCACATGAGAAACCGGTCGAGCGGGTCGATGAGCTGCTGCGCGTACAGGGTGGCGGCGGTGACCTGGGCCAGCGACACCCAGCCGTTGGTATAGAACAGGCCGCCGATGAACAGGGTCGAGACGACCGGGATCACATAGCCCAGCTCGACGGCGGGATACCAGATCGTGCGCAGCCACAGCGTGTAGCGTTCGGCGGCGAACGAGCCGCGGATGTCGTTCGCGGTCCGCGCCTCCCGCCGCCGCTGGAGGCCGAGCGCCTCCACGGCTCTGGCGCCTTCGACGGTCTCGGCCAATCCCTCGGTCATGTCCGCGTAGGCGGCGTTCTCGCGCAGGTAGCCGTCGCGGGCGCGGTTGAGGTACCAGCGGGTGGAGATCCAGAGCAGCGGCACCGCGATCAGCATCGGCAGCATGAGCAACGGGCTGACCAGCACCATCGCGCCCACGGTGATCGTGAAAGTGACAATCGCGATCAGCGTCTCGGGCACGGCGTGCCGGACGGTTTGGGAGAGGGAGTCGACGTCGCGGGAGGTCCTGGTGATCAGGTCGCCGGAACCGGCCCGCTCCACCGTCGACAGCGGCAGGCCGAGCACCCGGTCGACGAACTCCTCACGCAGCTCGGCGAGGACCTTCTCGCCGAGCTTGGCCGAGGCGAGCACCGCGTAACGTACCAGAGCGCCCTGCCCGAACAGGAACGCGCCGATACCGACGGCGAAGAGCAGTACGTTGACATGGCCGCCGTCCTGGACGTTCTGCACCAGATTGCCGAGTTGCCAAGGCACGGCCAGGCCCACAATCGCCGCGAACCCGTGCAGGGCCAGCACGACGGTGAGCTGACGCGGATACTTGAGCGTCAGCCGCCTGGCGTAGGCGCGCACCTGTCTCTGGTCGGCGACCGGCAGGATCTCGCGGGCCATCGTCAGTCCTCCCCTCTCGTCACGGTCGCGGTGTATTCCGGTGAGGTCGCCAGCAGGTCGTGGTGCGTGCCTTCGGCGAGCACCCTGCCGTTCTCGACGTAGATCACGTGGTCGGTGCGGTCAAGCACCAGCGGGCTGGTCGTGCAGACCAGCGTGGTTTTACCGACGCGGGCCTTGGCCAGCCGCTCGCCGATGCGGGCCTCGCTGTGGGCGTCGACGGCGCTGGTCGGCTCGACCAGGATGAGCACCTCCGGATCAGCCAGCAGCGCCCTGACCAGCCGGAGCCGCTGCTGCTGCCCGCCGGAGAACTCCCGGCCCGCCTCGGCCACCAGAGCGTCGAGCCCGTCGGGCAGGGCCTCGATGATGTCCTCGGCACAGGCTGCGTACAGCGCCTGCGCCACCCGCTCACCGGAGGAGTCGCCACGGACGTCCAGCTCGTCGGAGGAGTCGCCACGGACCTCCAGCTCGCCTGAAGAGTCGCCACGGACGTCCAGCTCGTCGCGGAGTCTGCCGGTGAACAGGCGGGCGCCGTTGTCGGCGACCAGGATGCGCGTACGGATCTCGGCCATCGGCAACGTCGCCAGGTCGACCCCGCCGAAGGTGACATCGCCCTCGGCATAGCGGCCCAGCCGGTCGGCGATGGCGATGGCGTCCTCCGGCAGAGCGGCCGCGATCGCGGTCATGACGCCCGGCTGGACGGTGACGCCGCTGTAGGAGTCGCGCAGCACGCCGCCCTCACTGGTGCCCGTGCCCCCTGACACCTCGGGCTCGATGGACAGAATGCGCACCACGCGGCGGGCGGCGACATGGCCCTTGGTCAGTTTGTCGGCGACCTCAGTGAGCGTACGCATCGGGCCGATCAGGAAGACCGCGTAGCCGTAGAAGGCGACGAGCTGGCCGGCGGTGATCTCGCCGCCGATCGCGAACGAGGCGCCTATCCCGGTGACGACCGCGATGAGCACTCCGGGCAGCAGGATCTGCGCGCCTTCAAGCAGCGATTCGACCTTGGACACGTTGACGCCCGCGGCCCGTACACGCTGGGACTCCTCGCGGTAGCGCGCGGCGAACACCTGCTCGCCACCGATGCCGCGCAGCACCCGCAGGCCCGCCACGATGTCGGCCGACCTGGTGGACAGCTCGCCCATCAGGTCGCGCTGGGTCTTCTGCCGCCTGTGCAGCGGCTTGAGCAGAGGCCCGATCGCGACGGCCATCAGCGGCACGCCGAACATCACCAGCAGCCCCAACGGCAGCGAAGTGGAGATGAGGATCACGGTGACCGCGATGATCGCCACGACGGAGCCGGTGCCACGCGGCAGGATCTCCATCGAGTTGCCGATGTGGGAGATATCGGAGTTGCCGACGCTGACGACCTCGCCGGTCGAGACCCGCTTGGGCAGCGTGGCACCGAGCCGCGCGGCCTGCCTGGTGGTCACTTGTACGGTGCGGTAGGCGGCGGCCAGCCAGTTGTAGACCGCCATCCGGTGCCGCATGATCCCAGTGAACGCCTGCAGCACGCCGATCACGAGCATGATCGCCGACCAGGTCAGCAGCGCGTCGGTGTCCTTGGCCGTGACGGCGTCGATGCCCTTGCCGAGCACAGCGGGGACCAGCGCCTGCAACAGCCACCAGGCGGTGGCGAAGCCGATGCCGCCCAGCAATGCCGGGGCCTGGGCACGCGCGTTCCACCACAGGTACCGGAGCGGGCTGCGGATGTCGGGCATGCCGAAATCGGCTTCTGGAAGGGATCGCATAGCTCATCAAGGTTGACAAGGCGCCGGCTGACCCGGCAAACCATTTTCCGACTGGAGCACCGCAACGAGTGCTGACTGATCAGATCCACCGGCCTCCGACCTCAACACCCATAGCGGCGCTCACCAACCAGACCCACCGGCCTCCGACCTCAACATCCGTAGCGGTGCTCACCGATCAGGTCCACCGGTCTACGACCTGAACGCCCATAGCGGTACTCACCGACCAGATCCGCTGATCTCCGACCTGAACACCACACCGGTGCTGCCCGACCAAGTGCAGCGGTTTCCGACCTGAGCACCCCGGCGGTGCTCGCCGACCAGACCGACCGGTCCGTTGTCTTGGCGGACGGCTGCGCGTACGACCTGCCCGCGACGAACCGCACCGACCTGGATCGCCGACCCCTGCCAGATCGGGATTCCGGCCACGACACTTCCGGCGAAGGCGTCCGATGACGTCCCGCAGAGCGGTGTAGTTTTACCCGCTCAGCCCTGTTCGCCCACGTAGGAAACGCACAACGAGATGTTGACCCACCCCTGGGCAGGACATCACCGGTCTTCCGCCAAGGCGTTCTGGCGGAGCCGCTCCGGCCACGCCGAGCGCCGGCCCGCGCGCCGACCGCCGGATGCAGCGGCTGCGCATCGGCGGCTCGACCCGCGCCTGCCGCAAGCGGCGTGTCGGCGTGCCACGGCAGTCCCGCCGGTCCGACCGGTCCGGCCACGGCGCTCCTGCAGGGACGGTCCGGCGCTCGATTATCCGGCGGACGGCTCCCGCCCATCATCCGACTGGCGTGCCACGGCGAGCCCCACCGGTCCGACCGCTCCGGCCACGGCGCTCCGGCAGGGACGGTCCGGCACCCGATCATCCGGCGGACGGCTCCCGCCGGATTGTCCTTGCGCCCGGCCCCAAGCAGGTAGCAGGGAGCGCGCTGCGGGGACACGCCGAAGCGCTTTACAGGACGCATGTTCGCATCAGGCTGACACTTCGTCGGGCTTTTGCCGTTCAGCCGCCCGGTGCCTGCGGTTTCCCCACCATTCTACCGCCGACCCGGTTTTACACCGTGTATCGAGGGTGGCTCAGGTGATTCCGGGGATCTTCCCGGTACGCCAGAATCGGTCCTTGTGAGGCACGGGTACACCAACAGCACGGTCGGCGACGACACATGGGTCGTCAAGTGTTACGAAGGTCCTGACGCGGCGATCCGTCTCAAGACCGAGAGCAGGTTCCTGCGCCGACTGCGCGGGCGACTGCCTGTGCCCGCCGTACACCGGGTGACCCCGACGAGTGTGACCACTCGCTACGTACACGGGGCGCACGGCCAGGACCTGCTCGACGAGGGCCGCGTGACCGAGGTCCTCGCCGGATGCGGGCGGACGCTGGCCCGCATCCACCGGCTGGGGATCGTGCACGGCGACTACGGGCCGCAGAACCTGCTGTTCGACCCGGCCACGTTCGAGACGGCGGCGATCCTCGACTGGGAGTGGGCGCACCCGGGCGAGCCGATCGAGGACCTCGCGTGGTGCGAGTGGATCGTGCGCATGCACCACGCGGAGCACGTACCGCTCCTGCCGTCCTTCTTCGACGCGTACGGCGGCCCAGTGCCGTCCTGGCCGGACCGTCACGCGGCCATGGTGGCGCGCTGCCGTGCCCTGCTCGACTTCACCGGCCGGTGGGAGCCGGGCGGCGACGGCGAGAAACTGTGGCGCGAGCGCCTCGACATCACCGCCTCCTGGACCGGCGCCGCCTGACGCCGATGCGGGCGGGCATCAGGGCGGCGGGCAGCCCGTCAGAGCGATGGCCGTCGCCGGTCGTCGCAGCGCAAGGTCGGCGGGCGACCGGTCCGAGCAAGCGCGGTCGCCAGTCGTCGCAGCGCAACGGCGGTGTCGGTTTCCGAAGTCGAGTGCACAGATGCGCGAAGTGGTTTGCCCGCCGGCAGGGCGTGCGTGACTGCTCCTCCCGCAGTCGCAGACGCCGTCACTGTGGCGGGGCGGCGGAGGTGGTCGCTGGCCCGGTGGCGAGCAGGCGGGTGAGGGTAATGGTGAGCCAGCGTTCGTAGGCGTCGGCGTCCCAGCCGATCATCTGGCGGGCCAGCAGGTACGTCTCGGCGTGCACCAGGACGGCGGTGGTGTCGGTCAGCCAATCCAGGTCATGGCCGGCGGGCAGGAGGGCGTCGTGGGCCATCTTGGCCCAGAAGGCGCGCATGTTGTCGCGGGTGGCCTGGCGGCCGGCCTGGGAGGCGGCGGCCAGGTCCGGTTCGGCGGCGGCGGCCTGCAGGGCGACGGCCAGCAGGCCGCCGGCGCGTTCGTTCATCTGGCGGCAGCCGCCGGCCAGGGCGGCGATGCGCTGCTCGGCGGTGGGGGCGGTGCCGGCGCGGGTGTACCAATCGCGGCCGGTGATGTCGACGGGGGCGGTGTCGCCGGCGAAGGCGACGTCGACGCAGCGTTTCAGGAGCGCGGCCTTGGTGCCGAAGCGCACGTAGACGGTGCGCTCGCCCACCTGGGCCAGCTCGGCGACGGCGGTCAGGGTCGTGGCGGCATACCCGTTGCGGAGGAACAGCGTGGTGGCGGCGGTCAGGATCTTGTCCTCGGTCTCGGCGACGCGGGCGGCGCGCAGATCGCGCTTGACGGGGTCCGACATGCAGTGCAGTATAACTGCATCAATGCAGCGAGACTGCAATGGGGGGATCATGTCGAACATCCCAGCACTCGATGGAGTGCACCACCTCAAGCTCCCGGTCAGCGATCTGGAACGTTCCTTGCATTGGTATCGGTCCCGGCTCGGCTACGAGATCGGCATCGAGTTCACCGAGCAGGGGGTGCTCATGGGCTACGCCCTCGACCATCCACGCGGCGGCCCGATGCTGGCATTGCGCCTGGACCCGGACCGGGCCAAGGCCGCCGCCGGGTTCGACTACTTCGCCATCGGCGTGCCAGGAAAAGCCGCCCTCGAGGAGCTCGCCGCGCGCCTGACCGCGCGCGGCGACGCCCACGCGGGGGTGCACGAGGCCACGATCGGCTGGATCCTGCCGCACCTGCACGACCCCGACGGGCACGAGGTGCGCTTCTACACCACTGAGCACCACACCGAGCCCGGCCCGGAGGGGCTGCGGGTGGACAACCCGCGCGAGAGCGCCGCGGCGCGCGAGACCGGGCGGCGGCAAGGCAACGAGCAGCGGTGAGGCAAGCCGCCTCACTGTCTCTGATCCACGCTCCTGGCGGGCATCACCACTGGTCATGGGCGCTGTTCTGCCCCGCCGGACGGCCTCGCTGAGCCGTACGGGTTCATCGATCGTGATGGGGCCGGATAGTGCCTCGGAGAGGTCTACTTGGTTGGAGGGGGAGGTGCGGGCTCAGGTCCGCGGTGGAGGGGGTTTCGGTGAAACAGGTGGTCAGGTTCGCGGCCACGCCGCATGGCCGGGTGGCGTACTCGGTGGTGGGCAGCGGGCCGCCACTGGTGTTCCTGCCTGGCTGGGTGTCGCATCTGGGTGTGCTGTGGCAGGTGGTCACGCATCGGCGGTTCGTCGAGACGCTGGCCCGCCGCTACACCGTCGTACGGTTCGACAAACCCGGCTGTGGGCTGTCGGACCGCGGGCGGCAGGTGTTCTCGCTGGACTCGGAGCTGGAGGTCCTGGGCGCGCTGGTCGGGCATTTAGGGCTCAGGCGGTACGTGCTGCTCGGGTCGTGTGACGGTGGGCAGGTGGCGGCGGCGTTCGCCGCGCGCAATCCGGACGCCGTCAGCGCGCTGCTGATCTACGGGAGCTGCGCGCGGGGATACGACCTGGCACCGCAGGAGGTCCGCCGGTCGGTGTTGTCGCTGGTACGGGCGCACTGGGGGCTCGGCTCCCGTGTCTTGGCCGACATCTGGTTCCCCCACGCGTCGGCCGACGTGGTCACCGACTTCGTCCGGCTGCAGCGGGCTGCAGCCACGGCCGACACCGCGGCGGACCTGCTGGAGATGTTCTACGGGATCGAGGTCGAGAGTGAGCTGCCGCAGATCCGGGTGCCCACGCTGGTGCTGCACCGCCGAGGTGGCCGGGCGGTGCGTTTCGAGCTGGGCCGGGAGTTGGCCGCGTTGATCCCCGGCGCGCAACTCGCCACGCTGGAAGGGCGGCTGCAGCCCATCTACGCCGAGGGCGGCGACATCGCGGCCGCGGCGATTCTGGCGTTTCTGCACGATCAGATCGGCCGGGTGCCGATCGGTGTCACGCTCACCGATCGCGAGATGCAGGTCGCGGCGCTGATCGCGGAAGGGCTGACCAACGCCGAGATCGCCCGGGTGCTGGGGGTGTCGGCGCGTACGGTGGACGCGTACGTGGAGTGCCAGGACCTCACCGTCGCGCACACGAGTACGGAACAAGACGCACGGGAGCGCAGAGAACTCTGGACAATCCGGTGCTTCACCGTCCTCTGCCTAGATCCCCGAAAGCCCGGGACATCCACGCACACGACTTCGGAAGGTGACAGGCGGCAGGCGGTCGGTCAGAGCAAGCTCAGTCGCCAGTCGTTGCAGCGCATCGGATGACCGACCGGGTACTCGAAGTCGACCTCCCCGACGAAGGTGAACCCGGCCTTGCGGCAGATCGCGTTGGACGCCGGATGTTCCACCGATGGGTAGGCGTGCAGGTGCCGGTGCCTGCCCTCCGCCCGAGCCTTGGTCGCGATGGCGATGGCGGCCGCCGTCGCGATGCCCCGCCCCTGAAACTCCGGCAAGATCCCCCATCCCGTCTCATAAACGGTCTCACCCTGCCATTCCCGCTCCCAGAAGCCGATCGAGCCGACCGTCTCCAGGTCAGGCTCGACGACCACGCTGAACATGGCGCCCAGTCCCGGATCATCCAGCTTGAGGTACCGCTCGTGCCGCCCGACCACCTCTTCCTCGGTCTCGGGACCGCCCAGGTGCTCGGTCATCTCGGGAGCGTTGAGGCGGCGCAGCAACCCAAGGTCGCCCTGCGACCAGGGCTCAAGTCGGACAAAAGGTATCTCCATCCCGCGGATGGTACTGAACGAGTCTGACAATCACCGCGCGAACCTTGCGACGTCCGGACCCATCTTGCGAATAACCGATTACCTCCGCCGACGGGAGCGTTGAAGACGCTCCTTGCCGCGCCGGCCGAAGAAAGCATCTGGGATGCGCCGAGATGGGGCTGCAGCGCCGGCCGACAAGCCGCAGGCGCGACGGTTCTGCGAGCGATTCGGGATCACATCGCTGGGGCGGCCGGAGGAGGCGCACCACCGGCTGACGCTCGCAGGGAGTACATGAGCGGGACCCTAGGCGCGCCCTCCGGCAGGCGGTAGCCGGTGTGGTCGCCGGACATCGTGGCGAAGCGGCGGAAGAGGGTGTGGTCGTACTCGTGCAGAAACTCCACCCGCAGGCCCGCCGCCGCCACCGCGCTGACGACGTCGCCGATGCTGTGCTGGAACTGCAGGGAGGTGTGGGACTCGATCAGCCGGCCACCGGTGTAGGTGTACGGCTCCTCCCAGACGTGCGGACCCCGGTCGAAGTAGTCGTAGGCGATCGTCGTACCGGTCTCCTCATCAAGGACTTGGGGAAAGGGGTGGAATTCCGCGAGGTAGAGGAATCCGCCCGGTTCCAGCAGCGCGGCGACCGCCTCCGCCCAGCGGGTGAGCTCGGGCAGCCACACCAGGGCACCGAGGCCGGTGTAGACGATGTCGTAGGTCTCGCCGAGCGCCTCGACCGCGTCGTACACGTCGGCGGTGACGAACCTCGCCGGCAGGCCGCAGTCGGCGGCGATGGCCCTGGCCTGCTCGATGGCGGCGTCGGAGAAGTCGAGCCCGGTCACCTCGGCGCCGAGCCTGGCCCAGGAGAGCGTGTCCAGGCCGAGGTGGCACTGCAGGTGCGCCAAACGGCGGCCGGACACGTCGCCGACCTCCGCGACCTCGAATGGTCTCAGGACGCTCCGGCCGTGGGCCTTGAAGATGGCAGCTGTGTCGCCGCACTGTCAGCATTGGAGAATGTCCCGCGATCTTCGGCTGATGCGAGCCACCTTCGACAGGGCCGCTGACTCCTATCAGGACGCCCGCCCCGACTACCCGGCCGAGCTGTATTCCGACCTGCTGGCGATCACGGCGATCACGCCACCCGCGCACCTGCTCGAAGTCGGATGCGGTCCGGGGAAAGCCACGCTGCCATTGGCGCGGATGGGCTTCCGGATCACCGCGGTCGAACTCGGCGAAGCTCTGGCGGCGGAGGCACGGCACCGCCTCGCCGAATTCGCCGACGTTTCCGTGATCACGTCGTCATTCGAAGACTGGGAGCCGCCGACAGGAGTCCGCTTCGATCTCGTGTACGCGGCCACGGCGTGGAAATGGGTGGACCCGGCGGTCAAGTACGCGAAAGCAGCCGAGCTGCTCGCCCCGGGCGGCCATTTGGCCGTGTGGAACGCCGACCACGCGTTCCCGGCAGATTTCGACCCGTTCTTCACCGAGATCCAGAAGGTCTATGACGAGATCGGCGAAGGTGATGGCAGCCCGTGGCCGCCGCCACCGCCTGAGAACCAGCCCGACCCCATCGCCACCGAGTTCGATGCCTCCGGACACTTCACAGTGGTCGGAACAAGGCTCTACGTATGGGCATTGCGCTACACGGTAGACGAATACATCGCGCTGCTCGACACGTTCTCCGGCCACATCGCCATGGACCCGGCCAAGCGGGAACACCTCTACCGTGAGATACGCCGCCTCCTCGCCGCACGCCCGGACGGACGACTCGTCCGCCACTGGTCGGTCGGCCTCACCATCGGCCGACGCCTGTGACCTGGAGCTAGCCACTACGCCATGACCAGGAGAAAACCCCCTGCGGACTTGGGTCATCCTCCTCGGGTGGTGAAACGCTCCCGATAGGCCGCCGGCGTGACGCCGAAGCGTTGTTTGAACAGCCGGTGGAGCGTCTCGACCGAGCCGAGCCCGACCGCGTTCGCGATGGCTCTGAGCCCGTTGCCGGTGTGGACGAGTTGCCGCGCGACGGCGTCGACGCGGACCGACTCCACATACTGCGCGGGCGTCACCCCGACCTGCTGACGGAAGACTCGCGAGAAGTGCCGGACGCTGAGGTTCGTCCGGAGCGCGAGCGCGTCGTTGGACAGGTCCTCGGTGAGGTGATCCGGAATCCACGCCTGCAGCCGGGCGATCTGCGCGTCAGTGGCCGAGGAGTACGCCAGAAGCTCGCTGAACTGGCTCTGACCACCCGGTCGCCGCATGTACATGACGAGCCATCGGGCGACACGACGGGCCAACTCGTCATTGTGGTCGTGGGCGACCAGGGCGAGCGCGAGGTCTATCCCCGTGGACACGCCGGCCGACGTCCAGATGTGCTCGTCACGCACGTAGATCGCGTCAGGCTCGACGGTCACCTCGGGGTGGTCGGCGGCGAGCTGACCCGCCGTCGCCCAGTGCGTCGTCGCCCGCCGCCCGTCGAGCAATCCGGCGGCGGCCAGCATGTGCGCTCCCGCGCAGACCGAGGCTATTCGGGACGCGCCGTGAGCCCCGGAGGCCGCCAACCACTGGACAAGCGACTCTGCCTCCAGCGCCTTGACCCCACTCTCATCGAATGCCAGGCCACCAGGCACGACGAGAGTCCCGATCTCGCGAGGCAGTTCCTTCCAGGAGACGTCGGCGGCGATCGAGGTGCCTCCGGCACAGCGCACGAGCCCAGGCTGGGGCCCGGCGACCAGTGTCTTGTAGCCGGGGACGTCCTTGTTCAGCAGGCGATCAGCGGTGGAGAACACCTCGAGCGGTCCGGCGACGTCAAGAAGCTCGACGCCGTCGAACACGGCGACCACGACGAGGTGGGGGGTCATGGCGCCAAGTCTGCAGGATCACCGGGATGTCCGTGGTGACAAGAACATGTCACATCCAGCCGTGGCCCAGCGACACGACCGTGGCCCGGCGACGCGGCCGTGTCCGAATATGACATACCAACGTCCTTGCGGCCATCGGTCGCGCCCGCCGACGATGGTGCTCGTTCGATTCCTCTGACGAACGGACCCATCCGAATGATCCCCGCGATTCCTCAAACCCCCACGACCCAGGCGGCCGCCGACCTCGCCGCCGAGGCAGCACCCGCTTACCTGCTCAATCACAGTTACCGCACGTACCTCTTCGGACGGTGCATCGTTTCCGAGCCCGAAGTCGACGAGGAGGCGGCCTTCGTCGCGGCGATGATCCACGACCTCGGCCTCACCGACACCTACGCCGGCGAGAGCGAGTTCGGACGCGTCGGCGCCGATCTCGCGTGCCGCTTCCTCGAAGGGCGCGGATGGGACTTGGAGCGCATCCACCTGGTCGAGGAGGCGATCCTGCGGCACACCAACCTCGTGGCCGAGCAGGTGCCCGTGTTCCGGTTGGTCCAGGCGGGGGCGGCCGTCGACGTCGCCGGACTCGGCTGGAAAGGGCTCGCGTCCGATGATCTCGCCGGCATCTTGGCGGCCTATCCGCGGCTCGATTTCGCATCGAGCATGCGAAACAGCTTCCTCGATGAGGTCCACCGGCATCCGGAGGGCGCCTTCGCCCACCTCGAACAGACCGTCGCGCTCTCCGACCGATTCGGCGGCAACCCGATCGACACTCTGAGAGCGTGAACGCCCGTGCACCGGATCTTGACACGCTCTCCCCGGAAACCGCACACCGACCTGCTTGGCTGATGGTCATGACGACCGTCGCGTACTTGGACCAACTAGCCGCCAGCGCCCCCGGCCGCGCGTACAAGCGGGACCTGCTGACCATGATGGACCTGCGGCCCGGCCAGACCGTGCTCGACATAGGCTGCGGCCCCGGCACCGACCTGGCCGACCTCTCCGACGGCGTGACCTCTTCGGGTACGGTGATCGGCCTCGACCACGACCCGGCCATCGCGGACCAGGCCCGGCTACGGCTGGCCGACCGTACCAACGTGGAGATCCGCGTCGGCGACGCCCACGCGATGCCACTCGACGACGGCGCCGTCGACCGGGCGCGTACGGACGGCGACGGCGTTCAGCCCGGTGATCCGGGACCTGGAGACGGCCGAGCAGCTCTTCGGCCTGCGCCGCACCCTCTCCAGGGCTGTGCAGGCGGGCTACCTGGACGACTCCGCCGACCTCGGCTCCGGGCCCTTCCTGGTCAGTTGCCCGCTGTTCATGGTGGTGGCCGACGCACCTTGACGGCGTCAACACGCACAGGCGGGCGGGCCGTACAAAAACAAGTAGTACGGCCCGCAGCCCTCTACTTGGCGTTCGCCTTGAGGTAGTCGCTGTTCATCTGCGCGATCGTGTCCAGAGGGATCCCCTTGGGACACACAGCGGTGCACTCACCCGTGTTCGTGCACCCCCCGAACCCCTCCGCGTCCATCTGGTCCACCATCGCCTTGGCCCGCGTCAGCCGCTCCGGCTGGCCCTGGGGAAGCAGCGAGAGGTGGGTGATCTTGGCGGCTGTGAAGAGCGACGCCGACCCGTTCGGGCAGGCCGCCACGCAGGCCCCGCACCCGATGCAGGTGGCGGCGTCGAAGGCGTCGTCGGCGTCCTCCTTGCGTACCGGGATGCTGTGGGCGTCGGGCGCCGACCCCGCCGGGACCGAGACGAAACCGCCCGCCTGGATGATGCGGTCGAACGCCGACCGGTCCACCACCAGGTCCTTCACCACCGGGAACGGTGCCGCGCGCCACGGCTCGATGGTGATGGTGGCGCCGTCCTCGAAGTGGCGCATGTGGAGCTGGCAGGTGGTGGTGGCGCGCTGCTCGCCGTGCGCCACGCCGTTGATGACCATGCCGCACATGCCGCAGATGCCCTCGCGGCAGTCGTGGTCGAAGGCCACCGGGTCGTCGCCCGAGAGGATGAGGCGCTCGTTGAGTACGTCGAGCATCTCCAGGAAGGACATGTCCGGGGAGACGTCTTCGACCCGATAAGTCGTCATCTTGCCGGGAGCTGACGGGCCGCTCTGGCGCCAGACCTTCAAAGTCAAGTTCACTTGTAGCTCCGCTGGGTCATCTTGACGTACTCGTACTCGAGCGTTTCCTTGTGCAGCACCGGTCCGTCCCCGGAGAACTCCCAGGCCGACACGTGTGCGAAGTGCTCGTCATCGCGCAGGGCCTCGCCGTCGGCGTCCTGCGACTCGGCGCGGAAGTGGCCGCCGCACGACTCGGTGCGGATCAGCGCGTCCAGGCACATGAGCTCGGCCAGGTCGAAGAAGTCCGCGACCCGCCCGGCCTTCTCCAGGACCTGGTTCAGCTCCTCGGCGGTGCCCGAGACCTTGACGTCCCGCCAGAACTCCTCGCGCAGCTCCGGGATGCGTTCCAGCGCCTTGCGCAGCGACTCCTCGGTGCGCTCCATGCCGCAGTAATCCCACATGAGCTTGCCCAGCTCGCGGTGGAAGGAGTCGGGGGTGCGCGTGCCGTTCACCGCGAGCAGCCTGTCGATCTTGGTACGTACCTTGATCTCGGCCTCGGCCACGGCGTCCTCGGAGACCTCTCCGAACGGCCCGGCCGCCAGGTAGTCGCCGAGCGTGGTGGGCAGCACGAAGTAGCCGTCGGCCAGGCCCTGCATCAGCGCCGAGGCGCCGAGGCGGTTGGCGCCGTGGTCGGAGAAGTTGGCCTCGCCGATCACGAACAGGCCGGGGATCGTGGACTGCAGGTCGTAGTCCACCCACAGGCCGCCCATGGTGTAGTGGACGGCCGGGTAGATGCGCATCGGCGCCTCGTAGGGGTTCTCGCCCGTGATGCGCTCGTACATCTCGAAGAGGTTGCCGTACTTCTTCTCCACGGCGTCCCGGCCGAGACGGTTGATCGCGTCGGCGAAGTCCAGGTAGACCCCGAGCCCGCCGGGTCCGACGCCGCGGCCCTCGTCGCAGACGTTCTTGGCGGCGCGGGAGGCGATGTCCCGGGGGACGAGGTTCCCGAAAGCCGGATAAATCCGCTCCAGGTAGTAATCGCGTTCGTCCTCAGGAATGTCGCCGGGCGCCCGGGAGTCACCGCCGACGAGCGGCACCCACACGCGGCCGTCGTTGCGCAGCGACTCCGACATCAGCGTCAGCTTCGACTGGTACTCGCCCGACACCGGGATGCAGGTCGGGTGGATCTGGGTGTAGCAGGGGTTGGCGAAGTACGCGCCGCGCTCGTGTGCCCGCCAGATCGCCGTGGTGTTGCAGCCCTTGGCGTTCGTGGACAGGAAGAACACGTTCCCGTAGCCGCCGGAGGCCAGCACGACGGCATCGGCCACGTGCCGCTCGATCTCCCCGGTGACCATGTCGCGGACGATGATCCCGCGCGCCCGGCCGTCGTCGACGATCACGTCGAGCATCTCGTGCCGGGTGAACATCTCCACGGTCCCGGCCGCGATCTGCCGCTCCAGGGCCTGGTAGGCGCCGAGCAGCAGTTGCTGGCCCGTCTGGCCGCGCGCGTAGAACGTACGCGACACCTGCGCGCCGCCGAACGAGCGGGTGTCCAGCAGCCCGCCGTACTCGCGGGCGAACGGGACGCCCTGGGCGACCGCCTGGTCGATGATGTTCACGGAGACCTGGGCGAGGCGGTAGACGTTCGACTCGCGGGCCCGGAAGTCACCGCCCTTTACCGTGTCGTAGAAAAGGCGATAAATCGAGTCACCGTCGCCGCGGTAGTTCTTCGCGGCGTTGATCCCGCCCTGCGCGGCGATGGAGTGCGCGCGACGCGGCGTGTCCTGATAGCAGAACGACTTGACGTTGTAGCCCAGCTCCCCCAGCGTCGCGGCGGCGGAACCGCCCGCCAGACCGGTGCCGACCACGATCACGTTGAGCTTGCGCTTGTTGGCCGGGTTGACGAGCTTGGCGGCGAACTTCCGCTTCTCCCACCGCTCCTCGATGGGGCCGGCGGGCGCCTTGGCGTCCTTGATCTCCGGGCCTTCGGTGTACTTCACTTGATCACTCCGAACGTGACGGCGAGCGGCGGCGCGAGGAAGCCGATGACCAGGACCGCGGACACCAGCGCCGCGACCGGGCGAAGGGCCTTGAAACGGGTGGCCCAGCCGAGGGTCTGGAACATGCTCCAGATGCCGTGCCGCAGGTGCAGGCCGACCATGACGACGGCCACGACGTAGAAGAGCGTGACCCACCAGCGCGACAGGTCGAACCCGGCGATCAGCCGGTCGGCCGGCGCGGCGTCGTACCCCTTGGGGTTGACCACGCCGAAGCTCAGGTCGAGCAGGTGCCAGACCAGGAAGAGCAGGATCGTGACGCCGCCCCACCGCATGATGTGCGTGGTGTAGCCCTTGGCCTGCGACTTCTTGGCCACGTACTTCACCGGCCGAGCCTGACGGGCTCGCCGCGCCAGCGAGATCGCGGCCCACATGTGCAGGACCACCGCGACGACGAGGCCGGCCTCCAGGAGCGTCAGCACCGTCCGGTACGGCGCGAGCGGCTCCAGCAGCGTGCGGAGCGCCTCGGCGTACTCGTTGAAGGAGTCCTTGCCGAGGAAGATCTTGAGGTTGCCCAGCATGTGGAGGATCAAGAAGAGCACCATCGCGGCGCCCGTGACGGCCATGATGGCCTTCTTGCCGTTGGACGAGCGCAGGAATCCGCCGCGCTTTCCGCTGGGGGTCGGCTTTTTCGGCGTGGGCTTCAAGACTGGCGCGGTAGCGGCGCCTCGCTCAATCGTGGCTGTCACGTGTTCCGACGCTAGATATCCAGCCATGATCCGTCCAAGTCATGACGGGCCTGGTTTCCATAGCCTTCGGCTATGATGCTTGGTTTGTACGGCCGGCGTAAGGAAATCCCACGAGCCGGTGCGAGGAAAATCACATGCAGCTGCAACAGCTCGCCTACTTCGTCGCTGTCGCGGAGACCAGGCACTTCACCCAGGCCGCCGAGCGGATGCGGGTCGCCCAGCCGTCACTCAGCAAGCAAATCAAGGCATTGGAGAGCGACCTCGGCGCCCCGCTGTTCTCCAGGGCGCGCGGCAACGTCACCCTGACCCCGGCGGGAGAGGCGCTGCTGCCACTCGCCCGCCGGATGCTGGCCGACGCCGGCACCGCCCGGCAGGAGGTGGCCGAGCTCGCCGGACTGCGCAGGGGCCGGGTCCGGCTCGGCGCCACCCCGTCACTGTGCGCCGGGCTGCTGGCCGACGCCCTGGCCCGCTTCCACCTCGCCTATCCGGGCATCGAGCTGCTGGTCGAGGAGGACGGCTCACGCGACCTGGTCAGGGCGCTGGCCCGCGGGCAGCTCGACCTGTCCCTCATCATCACGCCGCTGCAGGGCGACGACCCGTCCCTGGTGACCGAGGAGATCCTGCGCGAGAACCTGGTCGTGGTGACGCCCTCTCACCAGCCGGAACGCAAGCCGTACCTGCGCATGGAGGATCTGCGCGGCCGGGGGATGGTGATGTTCAGGCGCGGCTACGACCTGCGCGAGGCGACGCTGGCGGCCTGCCGCCAGGCCGGGTTCGAGCCCAGGTTCGCGGTGGAGGGCGGCGAGATGGACGCCGTCCTGCGGTTCGTGGAGGCGGGGCTGGGGCTGGCCGTGGTGCCGTCCATGGTGCTCGACGGGCGGCCGGGGCTGACCGGCACTCCCCTGGCGCCACCGGGACTGAGCCGCACCATCGCGCTGGCCCACCGCAAGGACGTGGAGCCGACCAGGGCGGCGCAGGCCTTCCGTACGACCCTGCTCTCCTTCGTCGTCGAAGCCGGACATGAGCACACGCTTCCGCAAGGGGTAGAGCTCATCGCAGAATAATCCCCAACAGCCCGACTTCTATGAAGAGGCGCGTGTGACGGCAACTCTCAACGAAACGCTGACGCTGCTCCTCATCGAGGACGACGCCGGTGACGCGTTCCTCGTCGAGGAGCTCCTGAAGCAGGCCGAGGCACCGCCGCGCATCACCTGGGTACGCAGCCTGGCCGAGGGCAAGGCCAAGCTCGACTCCCGGATCCAGTGCGTACTCGTCGACCTCACACTCCCCGACGCCACCGGTCTGGAGGCGCTGGAACAGGTGCTGGGGGCGGCGCCGCACGCGGCCGTACTGGTGCTCACCGGGCTGCGCGACGCCCACGTGGGAGTCGCCGCGGTCCAGGCCGGAGCGCAGGACTACCTCGTCAAGCAGGACGTCGACGCGCGGCTGCTGGCCAGGGCCATCCGCTACGCCATGGAGCGCAAGCGGGCCGATCTGGCGCAGCTCAGGCTGGTCGCGGCCGAGCTGACGGCCAAGGAGAACGCCCGGCTGGAGAGCGGCCTGCTGCCCGTCGCCCTGCTGCGCACCGACGCGCTGGAGCACACCACCCGCTACCTGCCGGGCAGCCAGGGGTCGCTGCTGGCCGGCGACTTCTTCGACACCGTGCAGACGCCCGACGGCGCGGTGCACGTCGTGGTCGGCGACGTCTGCGGGCACGGTCCCGACGAGGCCGCGCTCGGCGTGGCGCTGCGCATCGCCTGGCGCACGCTCGTGCTCGCCGGGCAGACCGGCGAGCGACTGCTGCGTACGCTCGACGCCGTCCTGCGCGCCGAACGCCAGGCCCCGGAGATCTTCACCACCCTGTGCATGGCGACCATCACGCCCGACTTGCGCAACGCCAGGATGCGGGTGGTCGGACACCCGCCGCCCGTCCTCGTCCGTGACGGAGTCGTCGGCGTGGTCCCCGGCGCGCCCTCCGGGCCGCCGCTCGGCATCTTCTCCGACGCCGAATGGACCGTCCTCGACGTGCCACTGGGCGAGGAATGGTCCATGATGCTCTACACCGACGGCCTGATCGAGGCCGCGGTGGGCGAGCAAAAGGAGCTGCTCGGCGTGGACGGCCTGGTCGACCTGGTACGCGAGCACGGCTCGATCGATCTCGACCGGCTCATCAGGCACGTGGGCACGCTCAGCGACGACCTCGCCGTGGTGCGCGTCAGCAGGAGGTCGCAGTGAGCATCCATCCGCTGCCCCCGCCGAAGCCGGCGACGGGCGTCGGCAGACTCCCGGTGGGCCGCTGGTTTCTCGCCGTCGGCGTGGTAACCGCTGTAGTGTTCGTGCTGGGGTCCACGCTGATCATGAAGCTGGTCGCCGACGTACGGGAGCGGGGTCTGCGGCCCGACGTCGCGGTCCAGCTCGACCGGCTGAACGTGGCCCTGGTCGTCCTGCTGGCCGTGCTGGCCGCGGTGGGGATCGGGCTGCTGTTCATCATCCGCTACGCCGTACTCAAGCCCATCGCCCAGCTGACCGACCAGGTGCGCAAGGTCGCGGCGGGCGACTTCGACCACCGGCTGAGTGTGGCGCGGCCGGCGGAGCTGGCCGAGCTGTCGAGCCACGTCGACTCCATGCGCGCGCGCATCGTGTCGGCCTGGCGGCGGGCCGAGGAGCAGTCCGACGAGCTGCGCAGGTCCAACGGGGAGCTGGAGCAGTTCGCCTACGTCGCCAGTCACGACCTGCAGGAGCCGCTGCGCAAGGTGGCCAGCTTCACGCAGATGCTGGAGCAGCGCTACGGCGACCGGCTCGACGACCGGGCCAAGGAGTACATCCGCTACGCGGTCGACGGCGCCAAGCGCATGCAACTGCTCATCAACGACCTGCTCGACTTCTCCAGGGTGGGCCGGGTCACCGGCGAGCGGGTGGTCACCGACACGGACGCGGCGCTCACCACGGCCCTGGACAACCTGTCGGCCGCGATCGAGGACACCGGTACGGTCGTCACCCGCGACGCCCTGCCCAAGGTCGTCGGAAACCGTGGCCAGCTCACCCAGCTCTTCCAGAACCTGATCGAGAACGCCGTCAAGTTCCGCTCCGACCTGCCGCCGCAGGTGCACATCGGCGTCAAGCGGGCCGGGCGGATGTGGGAGTTCAGCTGCTCGGACAACGGGATCGGGGTGGAGGCCAAGTACGCCGACCGCATCTTCCTGATCTTCCAGCGCCTGCATCCACGGGACGTCTATCCAGGGACCGGCATCGGGCTCGCGCTCTGCCGCAAGATCGTCGAGTATCACGGCGGCCAGCTCTGGCTGGATGGCGAGGGCAAGGCTGAGGGGAAGGGCGCGACGTTCCGCTGGACGCTGCCCGCGGCTGGAGATGAAAATGGCGACTGACTGGCGGCCGATCGAGGTGCTCCTGGTCGAGGACGACCAGGGTGACGTGCTCCTCACCAAAGAGGCGTTCGACTTCAACAAGGTCCGCAACCGCCTGCACGTGGTCAACGACGGCGAGCAGGCGATGGCGTTCCTGCGCCGGGAGGACGGCTACCAGGACGCGCCGACGCCCGACCTCATCCTGCTCGACCTGAACCTGCCCCGGATGGGCGGCTTGGAGGTGCTGAGCGAGGTGAAGGCCGACGCCGGGCTGCGCACGATCCCCGTGGTGATCCTGACGACCTCGGAGGCGGAGGAGGACATCCTGCACAGCTATCGGCTGCACGCGAATGCGTACGTCTCCAAGCCGGTAGATTTTGAGCAATTTATCCGAGTTGTCCGCCAAATAGATGATTTTTTCGTGACTGTGGTTAAGCTCCCGAGCAAAGGGCAGCCCACGTGACAGGGGTACGTGACAGGAATCACAGCGAGTCATCGAAAAAGTGAGTGACCCTCCTCACAAATCCCGAGGCGGTCGTCGTAACGTATCCCCCACCAAAGCGCTCTGCGAGCGGAGGCCCTGCCCCGCCGTGCACGCGCCAAGCGAACGACCCGGATTCCCTGCGAGCAGGGTCCGCGGGAGGTGGAGAGGTCCGCGATGACCCAAACGACGCCCGATGCTCCTGTCAGAAGGCAGCGTGCGCAGATAAAGGTGCGCACGCTGCGCACCGACAGATGGTGGCTGGCCCCGCTGCTGACGTTCCTGGCACTCAGTGCCTTCCTCGTCTATGGCGTGTGGGCGATCTTCGACGGCAGCTACTACCTCGACCCGTACATCGCCCCGTTCTCGTCGCCGTGTCTGACGACCTCGTGTGCCGAGGGCGCGCGGCTGTTCGGCTGGGCGCCGATCGGTGACTGGTACACGCTGCCGCCCGGTCTGCTGATCCTCGGCCTGCCCGGCGGGTTCCGGCTGACCTGCTACTACTACCGAAAGTCCTACTACCGGTCCTTCTGGCTGTCGCCGCCCGCGTGCGCCGTTCAGGAGCCGCACGGCAAGTACAGCGGTGAGACGCGCTTCCCGCTGATCATGCAGAACATCCACCGGTACTTCTTCTACGCGGCCATCGTCATCGGCGCGATCCTGAGCTACGACGCGATCCTGGCGGTCGTCCACAAGCCGCTCGGCCTGGGCTCGTGGATCCTGATCGCCAACGCCGTCCTGATCGTCGCCTACACGCTGTCGTGCCATTCGTGCCGGCACATCACCGCGGGCCGGCTCAACCACTTCTCCCGGCACCCGCTTCGCTACCGGGCCTGGACGTTCGTCTCCAAGCTCAACGCCAAGCACCAGCCACTCGCGTGGGCCTCGATGTTCTCCGTCATGGGCGCCGACCTCTATGTCCGCCTGGTCGCCAAGGGCATCATCGCCTTCCCGTTCGCTTAAGGCCCTTTCTGTTAGGACAATTTCTGTGGACATCGAGCGTCACGAATACGACGTCGTCGTCATCGGCGCGGGCGGCGCCGGGCTGCGGGCCGCCATCGAGGCCCGGCAGCAGGGCAAGCGGACGGCGATCGTCTGCAAGTCGCTGTTCGGCAAGGCCCACACGGTCATGGCCGAGGGCGGCGCCGCCGCCGCGATGGGCAACGTCAACTCAGACGACAACTGGATGGTGCACTTCCGTGACACCATGCGGGGCGGCAAGTTCCTGAACAACTGGCGGATGGCCGAACTCCACGCCAAGGAGGCCCCCGACCGGGTCTGGGAGCTGGAGGCGTGGGGCGCGCTGTTCGACCGCACCAAGGACGGCAAGATCAGCCAGCGTAACTTCGGCGGGCACGAGTACCCCCGGCTGGCCCACGTCGGCGACCGCACCGGGCTGGAGCTGATCCGCACGCTGCAGCAGCGCGTCGTCGCGCTCCAGCAGGAGGACTTCGAGACGCACGGCGATCACGAGGCCTACATCAAGGTCTTCGCCGAATGTACGGTCACGCGCCTGCTCAAGGACGGCGACCGCATCTCGGGTGGCTTCGGCTACTGGCGCGAGTCCGGAAATTTCGTGGTCTTCGATGCGCCCGCCGTCGTGCTCGCGACCGGCGGCATCGGCAAGTCCTACGTGGTCACTTCCAACTCCTGGGAGTACACCGGTGACGGCCACGCCCTGGCCCTGCTGGCCGGCGCGAAGCTGATCAATATGGAGTTCATCCAGTTCCACCCCACGGGGATGGTCTGGCCGCCGTCCGTGCGCGGCATCCTCGTCACCGAGTCGGTCCGCGGCGACGGCGGCGTGCTGCGCAACTCCGACGGCGAGCGCTTCATGTTCAACTACATCCCCGAGGTGTTCAAGGACAAGTACGCCACCAGCGAGGAGGAGGGCGACCGCTGGTACACCGACCAGGCCAACAACCGCCGTCCCCCGGAGCTGCTGCCGCGTGACGAGGTGGCCCGGGCGATCAACTCCGAGGTGAAGGCGGGGCGCGGCTCTCCCCAGGGCGGTGTCTTCCTCGACGTGTCCAGCCGGCTGCCGGCCGAGGAGATCAAGCGGCGACTGCCGTCGATGCACCACCAGTTCAAGGAGCTGGCCGACGTCGACATCACCGCCGAGCCCATGCAGGTGGGCCCGACCTGCCACTACATCATGGGCGGCGTCGAGGTCGACGCCGACACCGGCGCGGCGGCCGTGCCGGGGCTCTTCGCCGCGGGCGAGGTCTCGGGCGGCATGCACGGCTCCAACCGCCTGGGCGGCAACTCGCTGTCCGACCTGCTGGTCTTCGGCCGCCGAGCGGGCGCCGGAGCGGCCGCGTACATCGACGGCCTGCCCGCCAGGCCCCAGGTGGCCCAGGAGCTCGTGGAGGAGGCGCACGCCGAGGCGCTGGCGCCGCTGGGCCGCTCCGGCGAGAACCCCTACGAGGTGCACCACGAGCTCCAGCGGACGATGAACGAGCTCGTCGGCATCATCCGCAAGGCCGAAGAGGTCTCCGAGGCCCTGGAGGCCGTGGAGAAGCTCAAGGAGCGCGTGCAGCTGGTCGGCGCGGCCGGCTCGCGGATCTACAACCCCGGCTGGCACCTCGCGATCGACCTGCGCAACATGGTCCTCGTCTCGGAGTGCGTGGCGCGGGCCGCGCTGCTGCGCGAGGAGAGCCGCGGCGGGCACACCCGCGACGACTTCCCCGGCATGAACCCGGCCTGGCGCCGCAAGCTGCTCGTCTGCTCGACGGAGGACGGCTCGTCCGTCTCGGTCGAGGAGAAGGTGCAGCCTACGATGGCCGACCACCTGATCAAGCTGTTCGACCGGGACGAGCTGGCGAAATACCTCACCGACGAAGAGATGACCGAGTTCGACGGGATCGCAAAGTCATGAGCTACAAGGCAAAGTTCAAGGTATGGCGCGGTGAGGGCGGTGAGGGCAAGCTCGAGGACTTCACCGTCGAGGTGAACGAGGGCGAGGTCGTCCTCGACATCATCCACCGTCTGCAGGCCACGCAGGCGCCGGACCTGGCGGTCCGCTGGAACTGCAAGGCCGGCAAGTGCGGCTCCTGCTCGATGGAGATCAACGGCAAGCCCCGGCTGGGCTGCATGACGCGGATGTCCACCTTCACCGAGGACGAGACGATCACCGTCACGCCGATGCGTACGTTCCCCGTCATCAAGGACCTCGTCACCGACGTCTCGTTCAACTACGAAAAAGCACGCGAAATCCCGTCCTTCACCCCGCCGGAGGGTGTGCGGCCGGGCGAATACCGGATGAAGCAGGTCGACGTCGAGCGGTCCCAGGAGTTCCGCAAGTGCATCGAATGCTTCATGTGCAACAACATCTGCCACGTCATCCGCGACCACGAGGAGAACAAGCCCGCCTTCGCCGGGCCGCGCTTCCTCATGCGCATCGCGGAGCTCGACATGCACCCGTACGACGTGGCGGACCGGCAGGAATCAGCCCAGGAGGAGCACGGGCTGGGCTACTGCAACATCACCAAGTGCTGCACCGAGGTCTGCCCCGAGCACATCAAGATCACTGACAACGCGCTCATCCCGATGAAGGAGCGCGTGGCCGATCGCAAGTACGACCCGATCGTGTGGCTGGGCAACAAGATCTTCAAGCGCGCCAAGTAGCGTCGTACCCGTACTGAAAAAGGCCGGTGAGGGCTCCCCTCACCGGCCTTTTTCATGAGGCCGGATGACTTTTTGACTTCTTTTGCTAAGCTGGTCAACAAGTCAGATGGAGGTCGCACGATGGCACTGGGAAGACCGAGCGAGGCGGCCGACCGCGCCGACCGGATCCTCGACGCGGCGGCCGAGCTGACCGTGCGCCTCGGCGTTCGCAAGGTGACGATCGACGACATCGCCCAGCGGGCCGGCATCGGCAAGGGCACCGTCTACCTGCACTGGCGTACCAAACAGCAGCTCTTCGAGGCCCTGTTCGTGCGCGAGGCCATCATCTACATCGAGACGCTGCTGCAGGAGTTGCGCCGTGACCCGGCCGTGGTGCTGCCTCACCGCATGCTCAGCACCCTGTTCTTGGTGAGCTGCCGCCGGCCGATGCTGCGGGCGCTCCTCACCGGCAATCTGCCGCTCCTTCAGGGCAGGATGGCCGACAGCGCGACGCGCAGCCACGAACTGCTCGCCACCGCGCGCTTCCACGAGGTGATGATCCGTCACGGTCTGCTCCGCGACGACGTCGAGCACCTGATCTACGGCCTGACCGCGACGCAGGCGAGCTTCTACCTCCTGGGCACCGTGATCACGGTGCCCGACGAGCCGGACCCCGAGGCCAAGGCCAGGGTGCTCGCGCACATCGTGCGGCACGCGTACGAGCCGGCCGAGCAGCCGGACGCACAGGTGATCGCGGCCGCCGCCGCGGAGATCATCGCCGCCTCGGAAGCCCTGATACCGCCCTACCGGGAGTGGCTCTACGCCGCGTACCCCAGATGAAAGGTCGTTCCATGGCAGCCAAGATCTGCCTCGTCACAGGCGCTTCGGCCGGCATCGGCCGCGCCACCGCACTCGAACTGCTGCGCGCCGGCCACACGGTGTACGGCGTGGCCCGGCGCGTCGACCGGATGGAGGACATCCGCAAGGCCGGCGGCCACACCCTCGCGATGGACGTCACCAAGGAGGAGGACCTGCGACGCGTCGTCGACACCGTCCTCGCCGAGCAGTCGCGCATCGACGTGCTGGTCAACAACGCCGGCGTCGGCGTGTACGGGGCCGCCGAGGACGTGCCGCTCGACACCGCGCGTCACCAGTTCGAGGTCAACATGTTCGGGCCCGCCCGGCTGATCCAGCTGGTCCTGCCGGGGATGCGCGAGCGCCGCTCCGGCACGATCGTCAACGTCTCCTCGATCGCCGGGGTGATCTCCCTCCCACTCGGCGCCTGGTACCACGCCTCGAAGCACGCCCTGGAAGGCTATTCCGACACCCTGCGCCAGGAGGTCGGCCGCTTCGGCATCAAGGTGGTGGTCGTCCAGCCCGGCCTCATCAAGACGGAATTCGAGTCGAGCACGCCCCACGACCTGAGGGAGATCTCCGGCAAAGGCGCCTACGCCTCCGTCGCGAACGCGATGGCGGACCGCGCGGAAGCCGCTTTCGCCGGGAAGAACAAGGCCTCGGACCCCTCGGTGGTCGCCCAGACCATTCGCACGGCCATCGACGCCAAGGCCCCCAAGCCGCGGTACGCCGTCGGCTACATGGGCAAGCTCCTGCTGAGAATCCACCGGCTGCTCCCGGACCGCGCCTTCGACAAACTCGTCACCCGTACGTGACGCTGCTTCACCAGCAGCGCATGTCCGTCCAGGTGCGGTCATACATGCCGTCCAGGTGGATGATCACCTGGTTCGCGGCAGAAG
Source organism: Nonomuraea sp. NPDC049750 (assembly GCF_040659625.1). NCBI lineage: Bacteria > Bacillati > Actinomycetota > Actinomycetes > Streptosporangiales > Streptosporangiaceae > Nonomuraea > Nonomuraea sp. NPDC049750. The sequence continues at coordinate 1,067 of NZ_JBFANB010000064.1, read as the reverse complement.
TCTCGCCCGGCTCGTCAAACGGCGTCCAGGCCGTGATCTCGAAGTCATCGAGGTCTCCGTCGGGGTCCTCGATCTTCGCCTGGCGGTAGTACTTCAGCACCTCCTCGACGGGCCGGTCGGTGAAGACCTCGAAACGGATGGTGTAGAAGCAGTCGCCGGAGTCGCCGGTCACCTTCACTTGCGGGTCGATGTACCCGAAGTCCGCTCCGGGCGGCGGCGGGTACTCCTGGATGCGGTCCACCATGCGCGCCAGCAGATAGTCGTTGAGCCAAACGGGCGCCATGACCATCGCCCCGACTAACACGAACGGCACCAACGACAAACTCAGGCAACCGATCCGCCGAGCTACGCGTGAATGTCCTGACTTTTCCGATAATGCGGGTTCAGCTGCGGCTGGGGGAGTCGACATGGATGACATACTCGCGTACCGCGCGAAAAACGGGTCATCGAGCGGTCAGGGCGGCGAGTCGCGTGCCGAATCCGACGGCCGGACGCCACAGTCGCGAGATCGTACGACCGCGTTACCGAAGGTCCGCAGAAAGCCTCGGCCTTCAGGCCGGGAATGTATGCGGTCCCCCCTTTGAGGGATGGCCCGCCGTAGGCGGGGCATCCCGGAGCGCGGAGCGCGGATGTGGGACCTCAGGTGGGGCGGCGCTGCTGTTCGATATACGCCTTGATGATCGATAGGGGCGCTCCGCCACAGGAGGCGGCGAAGTAGCTGGGTGACCAGAAGGGGCCGTGCATGATGGCGCAGTTGACGCCGCCGGTGAACTCCTTGCGCAGGTAGTGCGAGGAGACGCCCTTCAACGAGTTGACGAGTTTGCTGATCGCGACCTTGGGCGGGTACTGGACGAGCAGGTGGACGTGGTCGTGTTCGCCGTTGAACTCGCGCAGTTCGGCCTCGAAACTGTCGCACACCTCGATCATGATGTCTTCGCAGCGGCGCAGCATCGCGTCGTCGAAGGCGTTTTTGCGATATTTGGTGACAAAGACCAGATGGGCGTGCATCGCGGAAACCACGTGTCTGCCTCGTCGATATTCCGCTTCCTGGCTCATAGACCAGATGA
>NZ_JBFANB010000063.1:0-35118 GCF_040659625.1 Nonomuraea sp. NPDC049750 | reverse complement strand
TCGTTCTCGGCCGTCACCATGTTGAACTCGCGGCCGGCGATCGTGGTGTACTGCGAGTCGCCGAGCCGGCCCGCGCTGATGGCGGTGCCGAAGTACCGCCCGCTCTGCGCGGCGGCCGCGCCGAGCGTACTCGCCGCGGCATCCGCGCGGAGCGGTGCCACCAGCGCCATGATCATGGCGAGGACACCGAAAGCACCGACGATCAGGGACCAGCGTAAGCCGTTCAAGGGCCGCCTGGTTCCAGGCGAGGGAATGGCGTTTGCGCCCATGCCTGAGCCTCCATGTCTGAAGTACGGAAACGGGAACACGCGGGGACACACCCCACGGGATCGACGCCGCGCACACCACCAAGGCGTCGCTTGGTGACTCAGTGTGGAAATAGTTCCGAAATATTGTCAAGAAGAATCCAAAAGTTTCGGACACATTTGCCCGCCGACTTCGGCGCTACACGGTCTCAACCATCCATAATGCGCACCGAAACTTTCGCCCGTTCCTGCCACAAGGGGCCGTTGGCCATGAAAGTTTCATATCTTTTGCCCTGTCCCGGAGTGGCCTGATCAGAGCCGGCCGGTCGCGGTCGTACTGTCGCGGCGGGCGAGGTGATGAAACGTTCATCCGGTGCCAGCGTGGCATGACCAGGACGCACCAGCGCATCGGCCTCCTGAGTGCCGACCAGCCAATCGAACCGATTCGTTCATGGTCTTGACATGTTTTGTAGTCGTTTCCACACTGAGTCCGCACGGCGGCTACCTCCTACCGGAGTCGGTGGTGAACGGCAGGAGTCCTCGAACCGCCCCTCCGCGACCAAGGAATCACATATGGACGCCACATTCCGCAGGCGGCACAGAGGCCGCCGCCGGATCGCCGCCTTCCTTGCCGCAGGCGCCCTAGTCGCCGCCTCCGTCGTGACGGCCGCCCCGTCGGCCCTGGCCGCGGACCAGGCCATCACCGTCGACTTCTCCGCCGGTGGCGGCTCCCCCACCTACCGCGCCTCCGGCTGGATCTACGGCATGACCGAGAACGCGTCGGCGCCGCCGGACCGCTTCTACACCGATGTGAAGTTCCGGTACATGCGCGCCGGCGGGGCGCAGCTCGACAGCCCGGGCGGGTGGGTGTCGGGCAAGTACGACCGCCGATGGAACTCCACCCGCGCTCAGTTGCTGCGCACAAGATCGCTGGGCGGGGAGTTCATCCTGCTCGTCCACGACCTGTGGGGTGCCGACGGCTACCCGATCTCGCGATTCCCCGGCGACAACGGCGACTGGACCGACTACGACAACTTCCTCACCCGTCTGATCAACGACGTGCGGGCGACGGGCGCCACCGTACAGTGGGACCTCTGGAACGAGCCCAACATCACCTTGTTCTGGAACCGCTCTCAGTCCCAGTACTTCGAGATGTGGCGGCGCGCCTACCAACGCATCCGGGCCGCGTTCCCGACGCATCTCATCGTCGGGCCGAGCTGCGCGTGCGTACCCTCGACCACGAACCCGTTCTGGGTCCAGTACCTGGACTACGTCAAAGCCAACAACGTGGTTCCGGACATCATCAGCTGGCACGCCCTGCCCGGCGACCCGGTCGCCAACGTGGCGGCGGCCGACACCACACTGAACTCTCGCGGCATCCCACATCCGCGCCCGTACCAGATCAACGAATACGGGGCGTCCAACGAGCAGAACCCCGGTGACGGATCCTGGTACATCGCGCGCCTGGAAAGGGCCGGCGCCGACGGCCTGCGCGCCAACTGGGCGGGCGGTGGAAACCTGCACAACGACCTCGGCAACCTGCTCGTCCGCAACTCGGCAGGCGAGTACCAGCCGAAGGGCGAATGGTGGGTCTACCGCTTCTACGGCTCTCAGACCGGCCAGATCGTGTCCGTCACCCCCAGTTCCTCGTACGACGCGTTCGCCACCAAGGCGGCCGGGACGGCCAAGATTCTGGTCGGCGGCGGCAGCACGACCGGCAACATCACCGTCAACCTGCGGCGCCTGGACATCACAAGCGGCATCGTGCAGAACAACCAGGTAAGAGTGGTCGCCGAGCGCATCCCCTACAACGGCGGCGGCGCCGTCCAGAGGCCGGTCACCGTCCAGAGCTCCGTGGTGACACTGTCCGGCGACGGCACGACGGTCAACCTGCCGCACACCACCATCGACGACACCTACACCATTACACTCCTGCCCCCCACGGACTCGGGACCCGGCGGGTCGACGTCGATGTTGCGGAACGTCAACGCCGGCCGGTGCCTGGACGTCCCGAACGCGAGCACCGTCAACGGCACCCAGCTCCAGCTCTGGGACTGCGGCGGCAACAACCAGCAGTGGACTCTCACCTCGTCCAGGCAGTTGCAGGTGTACGGCGACAAGTGCCTGGACGCCAAGGGGCAGGGCACCGGCAACGGCACCCAGGTGATCATCTGGGACTGCAACGGGCAGGCGAACCAGCAGTGGAACGTCAACGGCGACGGCACCGTCACCGGCGTGCAGTCCGGCCTCTGCATGGAGGCGAGCAACTTCGGGACCGCGAACGGAACGAAGGTGCAGCTGTGGTCCTGCACCGGCACGACCAGCCAGAAATGGACAAAGAGCTGACCCGATGGCCGGCGGGCGCATGGAAGATCATTTTCAGCGTCGTGGGTGGCTTGATCGTCAACGAGATGAGCAGCTTATCGCCCGGCCACCTGGTAACCGGCACCGTAGAAGTCGACCATGTAGCCGCCGTTCCGGAACTGCGGGGCGCGTTCGACCAGTTCGATCTGCCAGCCCGCGCGTTCCAGGTGCCAGGCCAGCGTCAGGCCGGCGATCCCGGCGCCGCAGAACTCTCTCGCTCAGCCGCGCGGACGACTCGGTGATCTGCTCGCGCAGCCGATCGGCTTCGGCCAGGGCGGCAGCTTATCCATACCCATGCCCGCAGTCGTGCTCATCGCCGCGCCAGATTCCCCCTCGGGAGGGCGGCACGCCGCCCTTCGCCCGCAACCGCCGACTGACGTCCTCGTCCTCGGGAAAGCGGCCTGATCATCATGCCGCGAGACGCCGAAACAGCGGGGGTCCTCCGCCCGGCTTCACGCAGTACCCGCAGATGAAAGATAGGCGTATTCGTCAAGCAGTCGATCTGCGCTCTTCGATACCGGGATGCCTCATGGAAGAGCCTTTCGCGGCCGAGGACTGGACCATCTCCTGACAGTCCAGCCAGCGCGATCTTCGTCCCAAAATGCCGTCCGGCAGAGCCGTAAATGAGCCGTAAGGACATCAGGCCCTCTTCCCTGCGGGGCACGATGCCAAGATCTGGATGGCCGCCATTTTCAGCACACCTAGAACCTCATTCCGCAGGAGGACGTCGTGCGCAGGTACATCACGGAGTTCATAGGCACCTTCTTTCTGGTCTTCACGGTCGGCGCCACGGTCCTGGCAATGGCGCCCCTCGCCCCGGTTGCCATCGGAGCGATTCTCATGGTCATGGTGTACGCGGGCGGCCACATCTCCGGTGCCCATTACAACCCTGCGGTGACCCTGGCCGTACTGTTGCGCGGTCGGATCAGTCTGACGGACGCCATTCCGTACTGGATCGCCCAGCTCGCCGCCGGCGTCGTCGCGGCCGTAGTCGCGGGCTTCGTGGTGAACCCCGCGAAAGTGACCCCGGTGTCGCCCGAGGGCCGCGAGTTGTGGGTGGCGCTCCTGGCCGAGGCGCTGTTCACCTTCGCGCTCGCCTACGTCGTCCTGAACGCGGCCACCAGCCGGGACCATCCGGGCAACAGCTTCTACGGCCTGGCGATCGGATTCACCGTGGCCGCGGGGGCGTTCGCCGTGGGCGGTATCTCGGGTGGCGCCTTCAACCCGGCGGTCGCCATCGGCGCCGCGACCATGGGGATCTTCGACTGGTCGAAGATCTGGATCTGGCTCCTGGCCGACCTTGTCGGCGGCGCCCTGGCCGGGGTGACATTCCTCGCGCTCAACCCCAAGGAACGCGCGCCGCTGGAAGTCTCCGCCGCCTGAAATCCGGAGCCCTTCCATGACCACTCCACGCGAAGCCCTCCAACGAGCGGGTATCGATGTCAACGCCCTGATCGGCCATCTCACTTCGGCCGCGAAAGCAGAGCTGAGCGCCGTCTATCGCTACACGATCCTGGCGGCTCATTCGATCGGCTTCGCGGACGAAGGGCTGCGGGAGATCCTCAGGGACATTCGAGACGAGGACCGCAACCATTTCGACACGCTCGTCACGCGCATCTGCGAACTCGGCGGCAGGCTGCCGGAGGATATCCAGAGCTTTCTGCAACATGAAGACGAGCCGAAAGCCAGCATCTTCGCCGACTGGGACAACCTGCCCGAAGCCCTCATCGGATCCGTGCAGGAGGCCGCACATTCCTATTCCGGTCTTCGCCACCTCACCGAAGCAAAAGACCTCCGGACCCATGCGATGGTCCAGGCCATCCACAACGAGAAGACCGAGCACGTCGCCTGGCTGCGCGAGTTCTTCGGTCTCGGGCCGCCCGGACGCTTTCATCGTGGATTCCGGGGCAGATCCCCCTCGCTGGCCGGCCTGTACGACGACGAGCAAGGGACGAGACCACTGCCCTGATCTTGAACTCACCGACGAGATCACGTGCGCGCGTCTGTGGCATCCGCGAGAGGACGACCGCAACCGACCAGACTTCCCGGCACACCTGAGTCCAACTCATCAAGCCCTCGAGATCGGCCCCTGTGCGCCTCCCCTACAGTTCCTGATCCATCCAGACCATGTCGCGCAGCGGGATGCCGTTCTCCTCGATCCCGTCGGCATAGCCCCGGGCCGGGCCGAAAAAGTCGCGTTCGATCCGGTGAAGGCGGAATCCGGCTTTCTGGTAGAAGGCGAGCTCGCCGACGCCGGAGTTGCCGGTGCCGACGACGACGCGTGTCACGCCCCGCACCTTCAGCTCCGCCAGCACACCGGCGATCATGCGCTTGCCGATGCCCTCGCCGTGCCGCTCCGCATCGACCGCCACGGCCTTGAACTCGGTAGAGCCATCCGGCTGCGGGATCACCAGGATGACGGCCAGCGGCCGGAGAGTCTCATCGTCGAGAACATACAGATCGCCCGTTTGGTAGTAGCCGCGCACCTCTGACTCCGAGTCGTCGGCCAGCCGCAGCAACGGCAAGTAGGCATCGCGGTCACTGCCCGCCGAAACGATCCGAATCCCTGTCTCGCCCACCGGATCTCCCTTTGATCGTCCGCAAGGGATGAGGATTACCAAGCCTGCCCGCCTGTGAAACGGTGTGCTACTCGATTTCGACGGCCAACTCCCAGATCCGCGTCGCCGGGCATCTCGCTGGACGAGCACCACAGCCCTGGCCCGCACCCTGGGGGTTCACCACCGCCACCTTCGCGTCCTTCAGGGCCGCGTCCAACGTCGCCGCCCTTCGCTCCGCCACCGCCTGCACCTGGACGCCAACGAGGTCAAGAACGTCATCTCGAAGGACGGCTTCAGGAGCCGTCAGCGGCCAGGCGGAGGGTGCGCTGGTGGAGCTCGGTGGCGAACTCCTCGGCCCGGTCCAGCTGGGTCTGCAGCACCGCGCACCGTTCCTGGGCGGCCTGCTCGAACCACGCGCGCATGCCTGTCACCACCACCGCCAGCTGCCCACCGTGACCTCCTTGCGACAGGCCTTGGCACGCCCGTGCCCGATCTGCCATTCCCTTCTCGGGCGCCCGACGTAGGCGCCCCGGCGGCCACCGGCCGCCCGTTCACTCCGTGCGCCCACCTGTGCCGCGCGCTGCCGCCGCGGCCCTAGCAGGCAGGTGGCTCTCGTTCACCCTGAAGGATGTCTGTGTTGCCCAGTTCTTCCCCCATCCCTGCCCGTGTGCTCACCTCCGCACCACACGGATGGGCCGCCCGGCTGCGGCCGGGCAGGCCCGCCTGGTTGAGCCCGTCGGTGGCCCGGACCGAGATCCTGTCCGGACTGGTCGTCGCCCTCGCCCTGATCCCCGAGGCGATCTCGTTCTCCATCATCGCCGGGGTCGACCCCAGCATCGGCTTGTTCGCCTCCTTCACCATGGCCGTGGTCATCGCGATCGCCGGCGGCCGCCCGGCGATGATCTCGGCCGCGACCGGCGCCATCGCCCTGGTCGTGGCGCCGCTGGCGCGCGAGCACGGCCTGGACTACCTGATCGCCACCGTCATCCTCGGGGGCCTCATCCAGATCGTGCTCGGCACGCTCGGCGTGGCCAAGCTGATGCGCTTCGTGCCCCGCTCGGTCATGGTCGGCTTCGTCAACGCCCTGGCCATCTTGATCTTCATGGCGCAGGTGCCCGAACTGGCCGGCGTCCCCTGGATGGTCTATCCACTGGTGGCCGCCGGGCTGGCGCTGATGGTGTTCTTCCCCCGCCTGACCAAGGTCGTGCCGGCGCCGCTGGTGTCCATCGCCGCCCTGACCGCCATCACCGTGGGCGCCGCCCTGGCCGTGCCCACCGTCGGCGACCGCGGCGCACTACCGTCCGCGCTGCCCGTCCCCGGCCTGCCCGACGTGCCCTACACCCTGGACACTCTCACCCTCATCGCCCCGTACGCACTCGCCTTCGCCCTGGTCGGGCTGATGGAATCACTGATGACCGCCAAACTGGTGGACGACATCACCGACACCCGCTCCTCCAAGACCCGCGAGTCCATCGGGCAGGGCATCGCCAACATCGTCACCGGCCTCTTCGGCGGCATGGGCGGCTGCGCCATGATCGGCCAAACCATGATCAACGTCAAGAACGGCGCCCGCACCCGGCTGTCCACCTTCACCGCCGGCGTCCTGCTCATGGTCTTGTGCATCGTCTTCGGCCCCTGGGTGTCGCAGATCCCCATGGCCGCCCTGGTCACCGTCATGATCCTGGTCTCCTTCGGCACCTTCGACTGGCACTCCATCGCCCCTGCCACGCTCAAGCGCATGCCCGCCGGCGAGATCACCGTCATGGTCGTCACCGTCGCCGTCGTGGTCGCCACCCACAACCTGGCCATCGGCGTCGTCGTCGGCTCCCTGACCGCCATGATGATCTTCGCCCGCCGGGTCGCCCACCTGGCCAACGTCACGGCCTGCGTCGACCCCGACGGCCGGCAGGTCGTCTACGCCGTCACCGGCGAACTGTTCTTCGCATCCAGCAACGACCTGGTCTACCAGTTCAACTACGGCGAAGACCCCGACGACGTGGTCATCGACCTGACCGACGCCCACATCTGGGACGCCTCCTCTGTGGCCGCCCTGGACGCGGTGGAGGCCAAGTACGCCGCACGTGGCAAGACCGTCACCATCGCCACCCCGTACCTGTGGCTGCGCTACCTCATGTAGACCTGCCGGTCCTGACGAAGGGCATGTCCCTGTTACGGTGGGACGCGGTGCGCCGGGAAGTCTGGTCGGCAATGGGTTGTCGCATGGGACTTCGGCGGAGGCGTTCGTGATGTGGTGTTCGGCGGCCAGGTCGAGCGAGAGTGGCTGCTGATGGGTGCCCTGCTGACGGCATTCGCGTGCCTTCTGCTGCTGGCCGTGTTGGTGTCCAGCCTGGCTCATCGTACGATCCTGTCGACCGCGGCGTTGTTCCTGGTGGCGGGGTTCCTGCTCGGGGACGGCGTGCTCGGGGTGGTGTCCCTGGCGCCGGACGACGACATCATCGCGACCCTGGCCGAGCTCGCGCTGTTCGCCGTGCTGTTCACCGACGGCATGCGGGTGGGCTGGGCGGATCTGCGGTCGGCGTGGCGACTGCCGGGCCGGGCGCTGGGCTGGGGGCTGCCGCTCACGCTGGTGATCACCGCGCTGGGCGCTCACTACCTGGTGGGACTGGGCTGGATCGAGTCGCTGCTGATCGGCGCCATCCTGGCGCCCACCGACCCCGTCTTCGCCGCCGCGCTGGTCGGCAACGAGAAGGTGCCGCCCCGGCTGCGCCAACTGCTCAACGTGGAGTCCGGGGTCAACGACGGGCTGGCGCTGCCGTTCGTCATGCTGTTCCTGGCGATCGCCCAGGGCTCCGGCGACCTGCATCTGGGCGAGCTCGGTCTGGAACTGGGCGTCGGTGTGCTGATCGGCGTGGCCGTCCCGTGGCTGGCGATCAAGCTGGAGCAGACCCGCTGGTTCTCGGCCTCCACCCAGTACGAGCCGCTCAACGGCCTGGCGATCGGCCTGCTGGTGCTGGCGGTGGGCAAGGCCACGCACGGCAACCTGTTCCTGGCCGCGTTCTCCGCCGGCATCACGGTGGCCACTTTCGGCCCACGCCAGCGCGAGTCGTTCGAGCACTTCGGCGAGCTGATCGCCGAGCTGTTCAAGCTGGCCGCGTTGCTCGTCTTCGGCGCGCTCATCACTCCTGCCGTGCTCGGCTCAGTGGGCTGGAAGGGGTGGTTGTTCGCCATCGGTGCCCTGTTCCTGGCCCGGCCGATCGCGATCTGGATCTCCTTCCTGCGCTCGGGCCTGTCGGTGCGCGAGCAGGCCGCGGTGGCCTGGTTCGGCCCGAAAGGCTTCGCCTCGGTCGTGTACGGCCTGATCGTGCTCAGCTCGGGTATCGCCGCGTCGGTGGAGGTCTTCCAGCTGGTCGCCGTCACGATCGTCCTGTCGATCCTGCTGCACTCCTCCAGCGACATCGTGGTGGCCCGCGGGTTCGACGATGAGCGTGAGGTTCCCGCCTGGTTCGGCGCTGCTCGCCGTCTGCGCGATCGGGCACGCGGGGAAGAGCTGTGAAGGTGGGCACCTTCTGGGCGACAGCCTTCCTGGGCCGTTTCCAGCATCCGGCGCAGGTCGTCACGACCGGGTTCGGGCTGGCCGTCCTGCTGGGAACGATCCTGTTGACGGTGCCGATCGCCACCACGTCCGGCCAGTCGGCGGGCTGGCTGGTAGCTCTGTTCACCGCCACCTCCGCGGTCTGTGTGACCGGACTGGTGATCGTCGACACCGAGACGCACTGGTCGCTCTTCGGCGAGGTGGTCATCGCCGGGCTGATCCAGATCGGCGGGCTGGGCATCATGACCCTGGCGACGTTGTTCACCGTGCTGCTGTCCGGCCGCCTCGGGTTACGCGCAAGGATCTTCGCCCAGGCCGAGACCAAGACTTTGAGCATGAGCGATGTCCGGCACGTGGTGCGCAAGGTGGTGATCTTCAGCCTCGCCTGCGAGGCGGTGGCCGCCATCCTGCTGACCACGCGCTTCTTGCTCGGGTACGGCGAGCCGCTCGGCCGAGCTCTCTACCTGGGCATCTTTCACGCGATCTCGGCCTTCAACAACGCCGGATTCGCGCTGTGGCCGGACAACGTGATGGGATTCGTGAGCGATCCCTGGGTCTGCCTGACCATCGCCGCCGCGGTGATCATCGGCGGGCTCGGCTTTCCGGTGGTCTTCGAGCTGTCGCGCGCCTGGCGGCACCCCAGCCGCTGGAGCGTGCTCACCCGGATCACGGTGGGACTGACCGCCGTCCTGCTGATCGGCGGCACCGTGGTGTTCCTGTGCACCGAGTGGCGCAACCCCCGGACGCTGGGCGCGCTGGACGATCCGGGCAAGGTGCTGGCCGCCTTCTTCACCGCCGTCATGCCGCGGACCGCGGGCTTCAACAGTCTGGACATCGCCGCCATGAACCCGACCAGCTGGCTGGCCACCGATCTGCTGATGTTCGTCGGCGGTGGCAGCGCGGGCACGGCGGGCGGCATCAAGGTGACCACGTTCGGGCTGCTGGCCTTCGTCATCTGGGCCGAGATGCGCGGCGAGCCCGAGGTGAACATCGGCCACCGCCGCCTACCGGCATCAGCCCAGCGCCAGGCTGTCTCGATCGGTCTGATCAGTGTCGCGCTCGTCGCGGTGAGCACCTACACGCTGCTGGCCCTGACGCCGCACGGCCTGGATCGGGTGCTGTTCGAGGTGGTCTCGGCTTTCGGCACAGCGGGGCTGTCCACCGGCATCACCGCGGACGTCGGTCCGGCCGGGCAGGTGCTTCTGGTGCTGCTGATGTTCATCGGCAGGACCGGGCCGCTCACGCTGGGCTCCGCCCTGGCGCTCAAGGAGCGCACCCGCCGTTACCAGTTGCCCGAGGAGAGGGTCATCATTGGCTGACAAGGACAGCGACCCGGTTGTCGTGATCGGCCTGGGCCGGTTCGGCAGCTCACTCGCACTCGAACTCACCCGCCGCGGCACCGAGGTGCTGGCCATCGACCACCGGCACAAGACAGCCCAGAGCCTGGCCGGGCATATCACCCACATCGCCACAGCCGACGCCACCGACATGGAAACGCTACGCCAGCTCGGCGTGCCCGACTTCTACCGGGCGGTGGTCGGCATCGGCGGCGATCTGGAGGCCAGCATCCTGACCGCCTCTCTACTGGTGGAGCTGGAGATCGACGACATCTGGGCCAAGGCGATCAGCAGGCAGCACGGTCAGATCCTGAAGCGCATCGGTGTCCATCACGTGGTCTTCCCCGAGCACGACATGGGTGAGCGGGTGGCTCACCTGGTCAGTGGCCGGATGCTCGACTACATGCAGGTCGACGACAACTTCGCGTTGATCAAGACCCGGTCGCCCAAGCAGTACATCGGCATCCCGCTCGGCCGGTCCAACCTGCGCCGCAAGTACGGGATCACCATCGTCGCGGTCAAAAGCGAAGGCGAGGAGTTCACCTACGCCACCGCGGAGACCGAACTGGCCTACGGCGACATCGTGATCGTCTCCGGCCGTACCGAGCAGGTCGAGCGTTTCGCGGAACTGCCGTGATCAGCTACTCGTGGCCAATGCCTCCGAGCTGGCCATCCGGGTGGGCATATCACTACAGATCGTGGGATTCACCCTGATCGCGCTCGGCACCTCGCTGCCCAAGCTGGTCACCTCCATCCAGGCTCAACGCCGCGGCTACAGCGACCTGCTCGTCGAGAACCTGCTCGGCAGCAACCTGATCAACAGCCTCGCCGGTGACGCGATCATCGCCCTCACCATCGGCGGCCAGGCGTACACGATGGCACGCGCTGAGCATGCCGCTCACCCGTGCCGGCACCTGATCGGCCCCAGGCGAACTTCACCATGGCGCACGCACAGTTCATGCATATGACGGAAAGAGGCGATGGCCGCGATCCCGGCCAACAGCACAACCCCGCCGATGGTCGACCGCTGGATGTTTCGCACCGCAAGAATGCTCGGCTCCACCATTCACCCCTGTCCCAACGGGAACTTCGCGGCGACGGTGAAGTGGTGTGCAATTGGTTCGAGTCGCCTCAGGGAGTCGAACCCTGAACCTCCGCCTCCTGAAGGCGGCGCCTCTGCCAGTTGGGCCAGAGCGGCTTGTTAGCCCCGGGCTCGGCTGGCGTGGTCCGAGCCCGGGGCTGGGGCTGTATCCAGCCGGGGGGCGCCATTCCCGTCGGCCAGACCGATGCCCGCGGCCCCTTGTTCCGTGGGCCGTCGTCCGTGAGATGAAAAAAGCCGCCTCGGAAGGCTTCCGGGCGGCGTCCTCTCTTTGCGAGGGATCACCCGGAATCCGGACCCAGGAGCTCAGGAAGCAGTTCGAGGGACTTCGCGTAGGTCACTGCGCTGCCTTCCTGTCGTGGTGGACGCTGTCCACGTTAGCCGGATGATCGCGACGGGTGCCACGTATTTTCCGCCGGGATGTCGAGGCCGCGCGGACGGCTTCGACCTATTGGGGACCGACATATTGGGTATCGACGCGGACGCGACCGTATGGAGGCCACCGGTGAAGTACCTCATCCTGATCTACAGCAACCCGACGAGCAGGGCGGTCTGGGAGACGCTGAACGACGAGCAGCGCATGAACTTCGGGCGCGGCCATATGTCCTTCACCGAGGAGCTGGCCGCGTCCGGCGAGCTGATCGTTTCGGAGGGGCTGGCCGATGTGTCGACGGCCAAGCGGGTCTCGGTACGCGAAGGCAGGACGATGACGAGCGATGGGCCGTTCGCCGAGGTCAAGGAGCATTTGGCCGGGTTCTACCTGATCGAGTGCGACAGCGAGGAACGGGCGGTGGAGCTGGCCGCGAAGGTACCCGACGCGGCCTTCAACGAGGTGGAGGTGCGGCCGATCTTCGACATGAAGGTGCTTGAGCTGCAGCGGGCCTTGAGCTGTGGGAGGCCTTGAGCTGTAGGAGGAACCAGCGGCGTGGGTGACGGCGGGCTGGGATGATGCTGAAGGTGACCAAGGAATCCCCGGCCCCGCGCCGCCGGGTGCTGCTCGGCTCGCTGGCCGGTGCCGCCGTGGTGGCCGTGCTGGCGGTCGCCGCGCTGGCGAACCAGGACGAGCCCGCCGGACGAGCCACGGCCGGTTCGCCCACTGCGGCAGGTCCCACCAGTGGGCCCGAAGCGACCGCCAAGCCCACCCCGACGAGTTCGGTGCAGGTCTGGGAAGGGCCGACTCCGCCACCCGTCGACCCGAACCTGTCCAAGGGCTCGGCGCAGGCGCCGGTCACGATCGTCGAGTTCGGCGACTTCAAGTGTCCCAACTGCCGCCGATTCGCCCAGCGAATAGAGCCCGTGCTGAAGAGCCGCTACCTCGACACCGGCATCGTGCGGATGTTCTGGCGCGACTACCCGATCAGGGGACGCGACTCCGTACGCGCCGCCCTCGCCGCCCGCGCCGCGTCCCGGCAGGGCCGGTTCTGGGAGTTCCACGACTCCCTGTACGCGGGCGAGCGGCCCCGGCTCACCGACGCCGACCTGCGCTCCGTGGCCGCCAAGATCGGGCTTGACCTGGGCAGATTCGACGCCGACCGCCGCGACGAGGCCGTACGCCGGGTCGTGGACGGCGACCTCGGCTTCGCGACCGAGCTCGGCCTGCCCGGCACGCCCGCGTTCCTGATCAACGGTGAGGTGCTGTTCGGCGCCCAGCCGGTGGCCGCGTTCGAGAAGGCCATCGAGAAGGCCCGCCGCGGCGGATGAGCGGTATCGGCTATGCCGCCGCGTTCCTGGGCGGGCTGTTCTCGCTGGTCAGCCCGTGTGGGGCGCTGCTGATCCCGGCGTTCTTCGCCTACGCGTTCCCGGGCCGCCGCCGGTTGGCCGGCCGCACCCTGCTGTTCTACGTGGGGCTGTGCGCCGTGCTGGTACCGCTGGGGATGGGGTCGGCGCAGGTCAGCCGCCTGTTCTACGGCCATCAGGAGCTCCTGGTCACGGTCGCCGGCTGGGCGCTGATCGGGCTGGGCGTGCTGCAGGTGGCCGGTCGGGGCTGGACGATCGGGCCGCTGGAGCGGCTGAAGGGGCACGTTCGAGGTGACTCGGCCGGAGCCGTGCTGGTTCTGGGGGCGGTGTCCGGGCTGGCGGGGTTCTGCGCGGGGCCGGTGCTGGGGGCGGTGCTCACGGTCGCGGCGGCCTCCGGCGACGGGCTGCGCGGAGCGGTGCTGCTGGCCGTCTACGCGGCGGGCATGGCGGCCCCGTTGTTCCTGCTCGCGGGCCTGTGGCAGCGCTACGACCTCGGCGGCCGGCGCTGGCTGCGCGGTCGCGGACTGCGGCTGGGACGGCTGCGGGTGCACACCACCTCGCTGCTGTCCGGGCTGGTCTTCGGCGGGCTCGGGGTGCTGTTCCTGCTCTCCGACGGCACCCGCGGGCTGGCCCTGCCGATCCCCGAATCCTGGGAAGCCGGGCTGGAGGACCTCGCGGCGGCCGCCCAGGACGTACTGCCGGACCTGCTCGTCGTCGGGATCGCGGCGCTTGCCGTGGCCGCCGTCACCGCGTGGCGTCTCAGACGCCGCTGACGGTCACGCTCAAAACGTGCGACGGTCGGCGATGGATCACTTGCCGCGCATCACCGCCGGCTCATGGCGGCGCAGCATACGGGCGACCAGGAAGGCGCAGACGACCGCGAGGATGGCCAGGACGCTCATGTCCAGGAACCAGGTGCCGAAGTCCTGGCTCCACAGGGGGTCCGGCGGATCCTGGACGTGCGGGATGAGCTGCCCTACGTCGAGCGTGCCCGCCAGCGCGGCCAGCGCCCAGCGGGCCGGTACGAGCCAGGAGATCTGCTCCATCACCGGCTTGCCGTCCAGGTGCACCAGCGCCCCGCAGAAGACCAGCTGAATGAGGGTGACGAGCACGAGCAGCGGCATGGTCATCTCGCTGGTCTTGGCCAGCGCGGAGATGAGCAGGCCCACGGTCATCGCGGTGAACGACAACAGCGCGACGGCGAGCGAGAGCTCGATCATCGGCGCGGTGAACACTCCCTTGTCGTACGTCGCGACATTCAGCATCGCCACATAGGTCAACACGACGCCCTGTGCCACAGTGATCAGGCCGAGCACGAGCAGCTTGGAGCAGAGGTAGGCCGATCTGGACAGCCCGACCGCCCGTTCTCGTTGATAGATGGCGCGTTCCTTGACCAGTTCGCGCACCGAGTTCGCGGCGCCGGTGAGACAGCCGCCGATGCACAGGATCAACAGCAGGTTCGCCGCGTTGCCGTTGCTGTTCGGCCGGCCCATCAGGTCACCGGTCGGGACGACGCGGGCCAGCAGGCCCATCACGATCGGCAGGGCGATGGTGATGCCGAGGAACAGCCGGTCCGCCACGATGCCCCGGCAGTAGCGGCGCACCAGCGTACTCAGCTGCTCGGGCCAGCTCTGCGGTTTCGGCGGGATCTCTCGCTGTACGGGACGTCCCGTCGAAACCGGCTCGATCATGTCGGCCGCGATGTACGTCTGATGCGCCGACGACCGCGCGTACTCGCCGGCCCAGTCCTTGGTCGCGTCGTCGAAGGCCAGGAAGACGTCCGCCCAGTCGGTGAAGCCGAGGAACGGCAGCGCCTCCTCGGGCGGACCGAAGTAGGCGATCTTCCCGCCCGGCGCCATCACCAGAAGCCGGTCACAGATATCCAGATTGGCGACGCTGTGGGTGACGACGGCGACAGTGCGGCCGTCGTCGGCCAGACCCCGCAGCATCTGCATCACCGATTTGTCCAGCCCCGGGTCCAGACCGGAGGTCGGCTCGTCGAGGAACAGCAAAGACGGCTTGGTCAGCAACTCCAGTGCGACGCTGACCCGCTTGCGCTGGCCGCCGGACAGCGAGGAGATGCGGTTGTTCTTCCGATTTTCGAGCCCGAGCTGCTGGAGGACCTCGTCGACGCGCGCCTTCCGCTCGTGCTGCCTGGTGTCGTCGGGGAAGCGTAATTCCGCGGCGTAAATGAGGGCGCGGCGCACGGTGAGCTGGCTGTGCAGGATGTCGTCCTGCGGCACGAGACCGATCCGTGAACGCAGCTCGGCGTAGTCGCGGTAGAGATCGCGCCCGTCGTAGGTGACCATGCCCTGGTCGGCGGGGCGCAGCCCGGTGAGCGCGCGCAGCAGGGTGGACTTGCCCGAGCCGCTGGGGCCGATGATCGCCAGCAGGCACTTCTCGCCGACCGGGAACGACACATGGTCCAGGAGCACCTTGCCGCCCCCGACGGTGACCGTGAGTCCGTGCGCCTGGAGGCAGACCTCGCCGGTGTCGGCGTACTCCATGAGGGTGTCGCCCACGAGCTGGAACGTCGACGTCCCGATGCCGATGAGATCGTCCGGGGAGACGCGGGCCCGCTGAACGAGCCGGCCGTTGACGTACGTTCCGAAGCGGCTCCCCACGTCGACGATCTCGTGGACGCCGCCGGCGATCCGGAGCTCGGCGTGCTGGCGCGATACCCGCAGATCGCTGACCACCACATCGTTCTCGGGAGCCCGGCCGATGCGTACGACCCGCGCGCCGTCGAGACTCCTGACGGCGGCCGGCGCCCGCCACTGCCCGCTGTGCGGGAAGCGGACCGTAGGTGTCGGCTGGATCTCGGGTGCGCCGCCTCCGTCTTCGGAGACGGTACGGAAGCTGACGAGCCCGCCCTCCGACGGGTGCCCGAGGCCGATCCTGGTTCCCGGACCGACGATGACCCGCTGGACGCGGTGGCCGCTCACGTACGTGCCGTTGCTGCTGCCCGAGTCCTCCAGGATCCACTGACCGCCCTCGAAGCGCAGCATGGCATGCGTACGCGAGACGTGATCGGCGTCGATGACCACATCCGACCCCGGATCACGGCCTAACCGGTACGAACGCCCCGGATCGAGGGTCACCGATGCGTCATGGCCTTCGACGACAAGCTGCGTCACGTGACCGCCTTTCCCACAGGAACGAGAGGTGACGTGAGTGACTCTCCGTCGAGCCTCAAATGGTTCACCGTAGACAGGATCCCCGAAACGGGAGCCTACGGCTGACCGGCCGTACAGGTCACGCCCGCTGCCGGGCGCGGAAGCCCGCCGCCTTGGCGCGGTTGCCGCACTCGTGCATGTCGCACCAGCGCCGCGACGACCCGCGCGAGGTGTCGACGTACAGGCGGGTGCACACCTCTCCCCCGCATTCCTTGATCTGTACGGCCCGCGGCCCCCCGAGCAGCTGGACCGCCTCCCTGGCGACCGTGGAGAGGGCGGCGGCGAGATCCCCCGAGCGCTCGACCCGCCCGGCGTCGTTCAGCAGCACGGACGCCGGCGGCCCGGTGGCGACCCGGTTGACCAGCAGCCGATCATCCGCCGCCACCCCGGCCCCATCGACAGCGGGCCGGTCAACGGCCCCGCCGAGCCGGTCCATGGCGTCCCCCGCCGCCAGCCGATAGAGCGCCAGCCGGTAGATGGCCTCCCGCAGCGTCTTCCCCGCCGCGAGATCGGCGGCGCCGACCACTGGCGGCACGTCGAGAATGCCCGCCTCGACCGTCCACCGCGCCAGGTCCGCCGGCTCGCGCAGCAGGTCACGCCGGTCCGCCCGGCGGTGTTGCAGGGTGCCCGCCAGGTCGAGCCCCAGATTGCCGCTGATGAAGGTGAAGCTCGTCACACCTCCATAGTAACCATGTTGACAGGTTATGCGAGAGCACGGAACAGTGACATAACCGGATTAAGGGGTTATGGAGGGTGTGCCGTGGCGGTCAGCGTTGTGGAGACCAGGAGCAAGGCGCCGGCCCTCATGCCGTCCCTGTTCGTGGTGATGTGGAGCAGTGCCTTCATCGCGGGGGTGATCGGCGTCGGGTCGGCGCCGCCGCTGCTGCTGACGTTCGCCAGGTTCGCGCTGGCGGGGCTGTTGCTCGGCGCGTTCGCGCTGGTCGTGCGGGCGCCGTGGCCGCGCGGCCGGCGGCTGGCGCACGTGGTGGTGTCCGGGGTCCTGGTCCAGGCGGTGCAGTTCGGCGCGTTCTACTCCGCGATCGGCCTGCACGTGCCCGCCGCGGTCGTGGCGTTGGTCCAGGGTCTCAACCCGGTGGTGATCGCGCTCGTGGCAGGGCGACTGCTGGGCGAGCGGGTGAGCCCGCGCCAGTGGGTGGGCTTCGGGCTCGGCGCGGCCGGGGTGGGGCTGGCGGTGGCGGACCGGTTGAGCTTCTCGCTGGCCGGGGTGGCGTTCTGCGTGGTCGGGCTGCTGGGGTTGAGCCTGGGCACGATCTACCAGAAGCGGTTCGCCGCGGACATGGACGTGCGGACGGGCACCGCGACGCAGTTCCTGGTCGGCGCGCCGCTGGTGGGGCTGGCCTCGCTGGCGTTCGAGACGCCGCGGGTGACGGACTGGGGCGCCTTCTCCGGCGCCGTGGGCTGGCTGGTGCTGGTCAACTCGATCGGCGCGTTCCTGCTGCTCAACACGATGCTGAAGAACGCGCCCGCGAGCCGGGTGAGCACGATGTTCTTCCTCACCCCGTCGGTCACCGCGGTGATGGCGTGGCTCCTCGTCGGGCAGTCGCTGCACCCGCTGGCCGTCGCGGGCCTGCTGGTCGGCGGCGCCGGAGTGCTGCTGGCCAACCGGCGCTGAGCCTCAGCCCGGCAGGGAGCTGGTCCACGGCACCCCCGCGCGGGTCTCCGGGGTCTCGATGCGGAAGCGGGGCAGGGACTCGGGGAAGTTCTCCCTGATGTAGGTCACGAGATGTTCGCGTACGTCGCACTTGAGGTCCCAGGCGGAGGGCGAGTCGGCGGCGCTCATCAGCGCCCGCAGCTCGACCAGCCCGTTCGGCAGCACGTCGGTGACCTGGAGCGTCCAGTCCTTCTGATCCCACAGGGGGCTCTCCTGGATGAACCGGTAGAGCTCTTCGCGCAGCTTGCCGATCGGTATCGACCAGTCGACGCGCAGGAACACCACGGCGAGGACCTGGCTGCCGTGCCTGGTCCAGTTCTCGAACGGGTTCTGGGTGAAGTAGGACACGGGCAGGACCAGACGCCGCTCGTCCCACAGGCGTACCACCACGTAGGTGAGCGTGAGCTCCTCGATCCGGCCCCACTCGTCGTTGACCACGACCACGTCGTCGAGGCGGAGCGCGTCGCTGAAGGCGAGCTGGAGCCCGGCCAGCATGTTGCCGATGGTGGGCTGGGCGGCGATACCGACGATGGCGCCGGCGATGCCCGCCGAGGCGAGCAGCCCGGCGCCCAGGGCGCGGACCTGCGGGAAGGAGAAGAGCATGGTGCCGATCGCCAGGACGACGATGGTCACGGCGGCGACGCGGCGGACCAGCCCGATCTGGGTCATGATCCGCCGTGCCCGGCGATTGCGCTCCCCCTTGACGAGGACCAGCCGGTCCAGGACGACGTCGGTGAGGGCATAACTGGCCTGCACGATCAGCCAGGTGACGCAGGCGATGGTGACCAGGCCGAGCACGCGGTCGATCGTGCCGCCGAGCTCGCGTTGGCGGACGCTCTCGCCGATCATCCCCGGCGAGAACACCAGGTTGGTCGCCACCACGACCCCCACGGAGTACGCCGCCCAGGTGCAGTGCTCCACCAGGTGCCGGGCGAGCGCCCATTTGCGGCCCGCCCTGACCAGCAGCCTCCTGACCACCTCCACCACGAGAATGGCGCCCGCCACCGAGATGGCGAGAATGAGCCAGTCGGTCGGCGACTGCACGTTCATGCCCCCTATGTCTTAAAAGGTCTCGTCAAATGTCACATTGCCCTCAACAGCCACTTGGTATGCGGAGACACGCCGTTCGAAGAAGTTGGCCAGCTCCTGGACGTCCTGCAGCTCCATGAACCCGAACGGATTGGCCGTGCCGTATCTCTGCGGCATCCCGAGCCGAGCCAGCCGCTGGTCGGCGACATATTGAAGGTAGTCGCGCATCTGCTCGACGCTCATGCCGGGCATGCCGTCGCCGCACAGATCGCGGGCGAAGGCCAACTCGGCGGCGACGGCCTCCTCGATCATGCGGGTGACCTGCTCCCCCAGCTTGTCGTCGAACAGCTCGGGCTCCTCGGCCCGCACGGTGTCGACGACGCTGAAGGCGAACTCCATGTGCATGGACTCATCACGGAACACCCAGTTGGTGCCGGTGGCCAGCCCGCCGAGCAGGCCCCGAGACCGGAACCAGTATACGTAGGCGAACGCTCCGTAGAAGAAGAGCCCTTCGATGCAGGCGGCGAAGCAGATCAGGTTGAGCAGGAACTGCCGCCGCTCGTCCGCGTTCTCCAGCTGCCGCAGGCCGTTGATCGAGTCGATCCACCGGAAGCAGAAGTCCGCCTTGTCCCTGATGGACGGGATGTGCTCGACGGCGGCGAACGCCTTGACCCGTTCCTCCAGGTCAGGCAGGTACGTATCGAGCAGCGTCAGGTAGAACTGCACGTGCACGGCCTCCTCGAACAGCTGCCTGCTGAGGTACAGGCGCGCTTCGGGGGCGTTGACGTGCTGATAGAGGTTGAGCACGAGGTTGTTGGCCACGATGGAGTCGCCGGTGGCGAAGAAGGCGACCAGCCGGTTGATCAGGTGGCGTTCCTGCGGCGTCATCCTGGCCAGGTCGGCGAGGTCGGAGTGCAGGTCCACCTCCTCGACGGTCCAGGTGTTGCGGATCGCGGCGCGATAACGCTCGTAGAAGTCCGGGTAACGCATGGGACGCAGGGTCAGGTCCATGCCGGGGTCGAGCAGCATTGGGGGTCTCCGTTCGAGGGGGCTGCTACTGGCAGGCTTCGCAGGTTTCCGGGTTCTCCAAGGAGCAGGCGACGGCGTCGAGCGCGATCGTCGTCTGCGCGGTCGTGGTCTGGGCGATCGTCGTCTGGGCGATCCGGGTGGCCGGGCGCGAGCGCAGGTAGTAGGTGGTCTTCAGGCCCTGCTTCCAGGCATAGGCGTACATCGACGACAGCTTGCCGATCGTCGGGCTGGCCATGAACAGGTTGAGCGACTGCGACTGGTCGATGTACGGCTGACGTGCCGCGGCCAGGTCGATGAGCGCCTTCTGCGGCAGCTCCCAGGCCGTCCGGTACAAGGTCTTGAGGTCGTCGGGGATGCCCGCGATCTCCTGGACCGAGCCGTCCGCCCGCTTGAGGTCGTCGCGCATCCGCTGCGTCCACAACCCGCGAGCCTGCAGGTCGGCCACCAGGTAGCGGTTGACCTGGAGGAACTCCCCCGACAGCGTCTCGCGCTTGAACACGTTGGACACCTGTGGCTCGATGCACTCGTAGCACCCGGCGATGGAGGCGATGGTCGCGGTCGGGGCGATGGCGACCATCAGCGAGTTGCGCAGCCCGGTCGTGGCGATCTTCGCGCGCAGCTCGGCCCAGCGCGGCGACGCGGCGGCGCCGTAGTGGTCGGGGTGCAGGACGCCGCCCGCCGCCCTGGTCTCCTCGTACGACGGATGCCGGCCGCGCTCGACGGCCAGGTCGGCGGAGGTGTCGTAGGCGGCCAGGGCGATCTCCTCGGCGACGCGGGTCGACAGCCCCAGCGCCTCGGGCGAGTCGAACGGCAGCCGGAGCGCGAAGAAGACGTCGGCCAGGCCCATCACGCCGAGCCCGATCGGCCGCCAGCGCTTGTTGGCCGCCTCGGCCTCAGTGGTCGGGTAGAAGCCCAGGTCGATGGTCCGGTCCAGGAAACGTACGGCCGTACGGACGGTCGTGCGCAGCCGGGCCCAGTCGACGCCTTCGCCGGTCAGGTGGGCGGCGAGGTTGATCGAGCCGAGGTTGCATACCGCCGTCTCGCCGTCGCTGGTGACCTCGAGGATCTCGGTGCACAGGTTGGACAGGTGGATGACGTTCTCGGGCCGGGCCGTCTGGTTGGAGGTGCGGTTGGCGGCGTCCTTGAACGTCATCCAGCCGTTGCCGGTCTGGGCGAGGGTGCGCATCATCCGGCCGTAGAGGGTCCGGGCGGGCAGTTGCCGGGTGTAGCGGCCGTCGGCCTCGTAGGCGCGGTAGGCGCGGGTGAACGCCTCGCCGTACAGGTCGGTGAGGTCGGGGACCTCCTTGGGGTCGAACAGCGACCAGACCTCGTCGGCCTCCACCCGCCGCATGAACTCGTCCGGCACCCAGTTGGCCAGGTTGAGGTTGTGCGTACGCCGGGCGTCCTCGCCCGTGTTGTCGCGCAGCTCCAGGAACTCCTCGATATCGGCGTGCCAGGTCTCCAGGTAGACACAGGCCGCGCCCTTGCGGCGACCGCCCTGGTTGACGGCGGCGACGGAGGAGTCGAGCGTACGCAGCCAGGGCACGATGCCGTTGGAGTGCCCGTTGGTGCCCTTGATGAGGGATCCACGCGAGCGCACCCGGGTCCACGCGATGCCGATGCCCCCGGCGTACTTCGACAGCCTGGCCACCTGCCCGTAGCGGTCGTAGATCGACTCCAGCTCGTCGCGCGGCGAGTCGAGCAGGAAGCACGACGACAGCTGCGGCCGGCGCGAACCGGAGTTGAACAGCGTCGGTGAGCTCGGCAGGTACGACAGTGTGGACATGAGGCCGTACAGCTCGGCGGCCTCGGCGACCGTCTCCGACAGCCCGCAGGCCACGCGGAGCAGGAAGTGCTGCGGCCGTTCGAGCACGGTCCGCGACCGCGGGTGCCGCAGCAGGTAGCGGTCGTAGACCGTACGCAACCCGAAGTACTCGAAGCGGTCGTCCGCGTCGCCGGAGACGAGCGCGTCGAGCTCGGCGGCGTGCGCGCCGACGAAGGCGGCGAGCGAGTCCTGGATCAGCCCGGCGGCGTGGCTGGCGGCGATGGACTCGGAAAAGGTCCGCACGCCGTGCCCGGCCGCCTCGTCGGCGATCTCCTCGGCCAGGAGCCGGGCGGCGATCCGGGAGTTGGCCGGATCGGTGATCACCCGGGCGGCGGCCTCCTCGATCGCCAGCCGCCGATCGGCGCTTTTGGCGGTGGCCGACTGCCGATCGACCGTCGCCGACTGCCGGCCGACGGTGGCCGGCTGCTGGTCGACCGTGGCCGGCTGGTGATCGACCGTGGCCGGCTGGTGATCGACCGTGGCCGGCTGGTGATCGGCCTCAATGATCTGCGTCACGTGCTCTCTCCTCGCGAGCTCATCCCCGTGAGGGCGCGTGAGAGCACGACGGCCCCTGGACTCCCCGGCCGCCGACGCCCCCGGCCCTCCCTCGAGGCCATGGACACTTCGATGGGCAGAGCCGGCTGGCTCCCCCAACGTCACCGGCAGGTCTTCGGGCTCGCGGGCATGGTCGATAGTTCCTACTGGCCGTCGCTTCCCGGAAAGGTCCAGTGCTCGTGACGGCGGTCGTTCCCGCTCACCGCTGCGGGGCAGCCCCGGAATCGCACCGGGTTCCCTTTTGCTCCGCCCCGAGGGGCGAACCAGCGACGAGCAGAATCCTACATCTAGTGGCCCTTGGCGCAACTACCCCAGCATGTTGTGTCAGCGGTGTCGAGCATGCCCAGATCGCGGAGCACGGCCCTGGTCCTGCCGATCTCCGAGGCCAGCCATTGTTCGAAGTCGTCGCCGCTGAGCGGGATCGAGGTCCATCCCTCCGCCCGGCAGGCCGCCCGCCAGGAGGCGGACTCCGTGACCTCGTCGCAGAGCCGGATGGCGACGGCCTTGCCGTCCTCGGACATCCCCTCGGGCCCCACGGCCGCGCACCAGTCGGCGAAGTCGACCCGCACGCCGCACTCCAGCAGGCTCGGCGCCTCCACGCCGTCCACCCGGCGCGCGCTGGAGACGGCCAGCACCCTGACCTGGCCCTTGCCGATGGCACGGCGCCAGTCCGCGAGCGTGCCGGTCGCCGCGGCGGCCTTGCCACCGAGAAGCGCGGCCGCGGCCTCCACGCTGCCGGGAAAGCCGGTGTAGTCGACCTGCCGGGTGTCGGCGCCGAGGCCCTTGGCGATCAGCCCGAACAGCAGGTGGTCGGGCTCGCCCTGCGGTCCGCCCGTCAGCGGTGTGCGGTCGGGGTGGGCCACCAGCTGCGCGCCGAACTGGTCGAAGGTGGTGAACTTGGAGTGAGCGGGCACCACCACCACCTCGATCTGGCCGGTGAGCCGGGCCAGCGGCGTGGCGGTGTCGAGCAGCGACAGCCCGTTGTTGAGCTCGGTCGCGGCCAGCGCGGGCAACCCGGTGACGGTGATCCGGGTGACGGGCGGCGTGCCGGAGACCGGGAAACCGGCGTCGCGGGCGGTTTTGACGAGCGCCTTGGCGACGCGGGCCCAGCGTCCGGCGCCGGGGACGATCGCGAACCGGCCCGAGAGGCCGGCCGCGTTGACGGCGCGTCCGCCGAGGCTCCCCTCCGTGCCACATCCTGTCGCGCAGGCCGCCACCGCCAGGCCGAGCGCGAAGAACCCCCGTCGGCGCATGGCGTCCTCCCCTCGCACCCCATAACTACCCCAGGTCACTGACACTTAACGCACTGTTACACATCAGGGTTGTCATTATCAGGGATCACGAAAAGTCGGGAAGAACTATGAAGTTTTCTCGCCCACACCGACGAGCAGGTACGACGGCAGCGAGGGCTCGCTGACCAGCCTGGGCCGATCGGGACGCCAGTCGGGGGCGTGCACCAGGCCCGGCTCGACCAGCTCGAAGTCCCCGAAGAACGCCCGGATCTCCCTCGGCGTCCGGTCGGTGCCGGCCCCTGCCGACGTGGGCCGGTGGAGGGGCGTGGCGCCCTCGTCGAAACGTCCCCGCGAGGTCGCGTGGGTGAGCACCAGGTAGCTGCCGGGCGCCACCGCCTCGCGCAGCCTGGTCACCATCTTGCCCGGGTCGCGGGCGTCCGGGATGAAGTGCAGGATCGAGACCAGCAGCACGCCCACCGGCTCGTTCATGTCCAGGAAGCGGGACGCCTGCGCCAGCACCTCGTCGGGGTCGAGCAGATCGGCCTGGACGAAGACGGCCCGGCCCGCCCCCTCCAGCAGCGCCCTGGCGTGGGTGGCGACGACCGGGTCGCGATCGACGTAGACGACTTTCGCCTCCGGCGCCACCTCGTGCACGTTGCCCTGGGTCGGCAGCCCGCTGCCCAGATCGAGGAACTGGCGGACGCCCGCGCCCGCCAGGTGGCGGACCGCGCGCTGGAGGAAGGCCCGGTTGGCACGCGCCAGCAGGACGGCTTGCGGGATCAGCGCCGCAAGCCGGTCGATCGCCTCGCGGTCGACGGCGTAGTTGTCTGTGCCGCCGAGCATGTAATCGTACATTCGTGCGAGATTTGGCGGTTGGCCATGAAACTCGGGCACAGTTTCGATCTTAAGTCCTGCCGGTCCACTTATCGCGGGCTATGTGCCTATTGTGGCCGCCGTGTCGAAGCAGTTACTCGACTGTGACGCTCTTAGCCAAGTTGCGTGGCTTATCCACATCGCGCTCGAGCGCCACGGCGGCGTGGTAGGCCAGCAGCTGCAGCGGGATCGTGAGCAGGATCGGGTCCAGCTCGATCTCGTTCTTCGGCACCACGATGACGTCATCGGCCAGCTTGGCGTCGGGTTCGCGGTGGCCCACCATGAGCACCTTGCCGCCGCGGGCGCGGATCTCGCCGAGCGTGGTGAGGTTCTTGTCGAGCAGTTCGTCGTCGGGGACGATCGCCACCGTCGGCATCTCGGGGCCGATGAGCGCGAGCGGCCCGTGCTTGAGCTCGCTGGCCGGATAGGCCTCGGCGTGGACGTACGAGATCTCCTTGAGCTTCTGCGCGCCTTCGCGGGCCACCGGATAACCGCGGACCCGGCCGACGAACATCATGCTCGGATAGTTCGCGTACTTCTTCGCCAGCTCGGCGATCTTGTCGCCCTGCGCCAGGATCTCCTCGATCTGGCCGGGCAGCCTGCGCAGGCCCTCGCAGACGCGGCGGCCGTCGGCGGGCGAGAGGTCGTGCACCCGGCCGAAGTGCAGCGCGAGCAGCGCGAACGCCAGCGACGTCGAGGTGAACGCCTTGGTCGAGGCGACCGAGACCTCGGGCCCGGCGTGCAGGTAGACGCCGCCGTCGACCTCGCGGGCGATGGCGCTGCCAACCGCGTTGACGATGCCGATGACCCGGCCGCCCTTGCGCTTGAGCTCCTGTACGGCCGCGAGCGTGTCGTAGGTCTCGCCCGACTGGCTGATCGCGACGTAGAGCGTGTCGGGGTCGACGACCGGGTTGCGGTAGCGGAACTCGCTGGCCGGCTCGGCGTCGGCCGGGATACGGGCCAGCTCCTCGATGAGCTGCGCGCCGATCTGGCCCGAGTAGTAGGCGGAGCCACAGCCGATGATCTTCACCCGGCGGAAGGAGCGGGTCTCGCGGGCGTCCATGTTCAGGCCGCCCAGGTGGGCGATGTGGAAGCGCTCGTCGAGGCGGCCGCTCATGGTGCGCGAGACCGTGTCGGGCTGCTCGGAGATCTCCTTGAGCAGGTAGTGCTCGTAGCCGCCGGTGTCGTAGTGCCCGGCGTCCCAGTCGACGGTCAGCGGCTCCTTGGCGGTCTCGCGCGCGTCGCTGGCGAAGGTGTGGAACCCGTCGGCCTTGAGCACGGCCAGCTCGCCGTCCTCCAGGTGCACGACCTGGCGGGTGTAGCGGACGAGCGCGGCCACGTCGGAGGCGGCGAACATCTCCTTCTCGCCGATGCCGAGCACGATCGGGCTGCCGTTGCGGGCCACGACCACCTCGCCGGGCCGCTCACCGTCGACGACCGCGATGCCGTACGTGCCGACGATGCTCTTGAGCGCCTTGCGTACGGCCTCCTCCAGCGTGTCGGTCTCCTCGACCGTACGGGCGATCAGGTGCGCGAGGACCTCGGTGTCGGTCTCGGAGACGAACTCCGCCCCGTCGGCGGTCAGCTTGGCGCGCAGTTCGTCGGCGTTCTCGATGATGCCGTTGTGCACGACCGCGATCCGCTCATCGGACGACAGGTGCGGGTGCGCGTTGACGTCGCTGGGCACGCCGTGCGTGGCCCACCGCGTGTGACCGATGCCGAGGGCGCCCTTGAACCTGGGGGGTACGACCTTCGCCAGGTCGGCGACCCGGCCTTTGACCTTACGTACCTTGAGCCCCTTGTTGGACACGACGACGCCGGCCGAGTCATAGCCTCGGTACTCCAGCCGTTGCAGCCCCTCCAGCAGGATGGGCGCCGCATCCTTCGACCCGACATAGGCCACGATTCCGCACATACGACGCTCTCCTCTGCTCTTGGGGCTTTTCTTAGCTTTTGTCCGCTTTTATCCGTACACGATCCTGCGCAGTTGCCGGAGCGACAGCTCCGGCGGCGCCACCCGGCGCCCGCGCAGTTCCGCGGCGACCCTGGGGAAGATCTCGTCGTTGGTCAGACCGCGAGACTTCAGCTCCCCGTGACGCCGCCGTACGAACTCCTCGACCGGCTCGGAGAAGTACGACAGCACGTCGGCCACCACGCGCGCCGCCTCACCGGGACCGAGACCACTGGTCCTGACGAGGTGGGCGACGAGGTCTTCGTAGGGATGCCGTGCCAGGGACACAGACGAGGACACTACGCAGCTGGGATGCGACACGCTAATATTCTGCCCGAAATCGGGCAGGATATTAGCTAAAGCACGGTCGACCGACCCCATCCTCTACCGAGACGGCGGCAGGCGAAGGCTCCGGCCAGCGCACCGAGGGCGACGAGGACGGCCGCGGGGCCCACCGTGGCGGCCATGTCGCCGCTCACGGCGGCCTGCAGCATGGTCGTCGCCCAGTAGCCCGGGGAGACGGGCGCGATGGCCTGCGCCCATGACGGCATCAGCGCGTACGGCACCAGCGCCCCGCCCAGCGCGCTGACCGACAGGGCGCCGATGTTGCAGAGCGTGCTGAGCTCGCCATGGCTGCCTACCACCGCGGCGAGCGCCGTACCCACGCCGAGCAGGGCGAAGCACCACGCGGCGACGGCCAGCCCGAGCGGCCAGAGCGGCCCTGCGGGCCGCATGCCCACCGCGAGGACCCCATAGACCAGCAGGACAACCTGCTGGACGGCCAGGATGGCGAAGACCGGCAGGGTCTTGCCGATGATCAGCTCGGGCAGGCGCGCCTGAGTCGCCCTGATCCGATCCCAGGTGTGCCAGACGCGCTCGGTCAGCACGGCGGTGGCCACATCGGCCATCGACAGCACCGAGAACATCACCAGCAGCCCGGTCACCACCTGCGCGGGCTGGCCGAGCATGGACTTGAAGACCAGCATGAGCACCATCGGCATCACCAGGTAGCTGACCAGGTGAGCGGGGTCGCGCCTGCGCAGCAGCACGTTGTGCCCGACCAGCACCGCGATGCGATGGAGCGAGTCACGCGACATGGGCCAGCTCCTTGTAGAGGTCGTCGAGCGACGGCTGGCGGATGTCGATGCCGCGTACCGGCCGGTCGAGGCCGCGCAGCAGCTCGGCGAGCGTGGCCGTCGGGTCGGCCGTGGTGACGGCCAGCTCCTCGTCGTTGTCGAGGATCACCCGCACCTCACCCGGCAGGCCCTTGAGCAGCTCCTCGCCGGTGCCTCTGGCGATCACCCTGCCGCTCTTCGCGACCGCGATCGTGGCGGCCAACTCGGTCAGTTCGGGCAGGTAGTGGGTGGCGTACACGACCGTGGCGCCGCACTCGGCCCGGCGGCGGACGGCCGCGAGCAGGGCGGCTCGCGTCTCGGGGTCGGCGCCGACCGTCGGCTCGTCGAGCAGCAGGACGGCGGGGTCGGCGACCAGCGCGGTGGCGGCCTGGGTGCGGCGCTGCTGGCCGCCGGACAGTACGCTCACCCGCCGGTCGAGCTCGTTCGTCAGCAGCATCTCCTCGGCGATCCGGTCGATGGCCCGCTTGAGCGCCTGGCGGCGCAGCCCGGCCAGGCCGCCGAAGAAACGCAGAGTCTCACGGACGGTGACGCTCGGGTAGAGCGCGAGCTGCTGCGGCGCGATGCCCAGCCGCCCGTCGATCACCACATTTCCCGACTCGGGAGCGATGAGCCCCGAGGCGATCTCGAAGAAGGTCGTCTTGCCGGCGCCGTTGTGCCCGACCAGCCCTGCGATCTCTCCCGGCGCCACTTCCAGGCAGAAGCCGTCCAGCGCGGCCACCCCATTGAAGCTCTTGACCAGTCCCGTCACCTTGAGCATGTCTCCCGCTCCTCATCGGTCTACCTTGTAGACTGCTCTACACCGTAGACTGAGGCAGTGCGGAAACTCAAGACCGAGCGGCAACCGGAGATCCTCGACGCCGCCCTCGCGATCGCCGACGAACGCGGACTCGACGCCCTGACCATGCGAGCGGTCGCCGAACGCATCGGCCTGACACCCATGGCCCTTTACGGATATTTCCGCAACAAGGATGAACTGCTGGACGGGCTCGTCGGCCGCCTGCTGACAACCCTTCCGGAGAGCCCGCCCGGAGATCCGTGGGATCAGCGACTGAGCGCGTTCGCCTGGGCCACCAGGAGGCTGGCCAGGGAGCATCCCAGCGTCTTCCCGCTGCTGTTCGCCCGGCCGTCGGTCACGCCCGACGCGGTGCGGGTGGTGGACTGGATCTACCAGGCACTGATCGACGCGGGGGTGCCCGACGCGGAGGTGCCGCGGATCGAGCGCATGGTCAGCACGTTCGTGCTCGGCTTCGCGACGTCCGAGGCGAACGGGCGCTTCTCGGCGGCCGGTCACGACGTCCGCTCACGCCGGGCCCGGGGCGACTTCCCCGCGCATCAGCGACTGATGCCCTACCTCGACGCGCCGGCCGACCTTGACGCGGAATTCGCCGCCGACCTCGCAGACCTCGTCCGCGCCATCCGCCCCGCCTGACCCATCTCTTTCGGCGACATGGTTACGCTCGGTGTTTTCACCGTCGCATTCTGTTCCGCCGTGTGGGGGTCCTCATGTTGCTGTGGGTCGTCGTCGGTCTCACCGCGTCCACCGTCGCCATGCCCGGACTGCCCGTACTGCCAGACCTGCCGGACCTGGGCGGCGTGGGGCATCGGACTGACGCGAGCCGCCAGGGCGATTTCGCGGCGGCGGCGCGGGAGTTCGGGGTGCCGGAGAGCGTGCTGCTGGGTGTGTCGTACCTGGAGTCCAGGTGGAACGCGAACAGCGGAGCACCTAGCGTGGCCGGCGGCTACGGCCCCATGCACCTCGTGGACACGCCGGGCGCAGCCGGAAGTACCCGCCTCGTGGAGGCGCCGGGCGCTCCTGGAAGCGTGCATGACGGGCCGTCCGCCCGGGAGGCGACGCTGTGGCTCGCGGAGCGCCTCACCGGACTGGCGCCCGCGCGACTGCGCGCCGATCCCGCCGCCAACATCCGCGGCGGTGCCGCCCTGCTCGCGTCCTACCAGCGACGCCCCAGCGCGAACCCCGCCGACTGGTACGACGCGGTCGCCCGCTACTCGGGCGCGCACGACCCGAACGCGGCCCGCGCCTTCGCCGACGAGGTGTTCGCGGTGATCCGCGCCGGAGCCACCCGCCGCACAGACGACGGCCAGCCGGTACGACTGGCAGCCATCCCCACCCTCCGCCCACCGACCCATCTCCACCCACCCGGCCGCCTCACCTCAACTGCTCGCCTCCACCCAGTAACCGACCCCCACCCAGCGGCCAAGCACCACCCACCAACCCGCCCCAGCCCCGCCACTCACCTCCACCCAGCCACTCACCTCCACCCAGCCACTCACCTCCACCCAGCCACTCACCTCCACCCAACCGCTCACCTCCACCCAACCGCTCACCTCCACCTACCAGCCCGCCTCGGCCCACCAGCCCGCCTCGGCCCAGCAACCCGACTCACGCCAGCAGCCCCCCTTCGCCCAGCGGCCCGCCTCAGCGCTCTGTCGGGTCTAACCACGCTCGGCCCCAGCGCAACCCATGTGACAGCAGCACGTGTCGCGAGCGGACACCCCTCAACCTCACCGAAGACCGCTGGAGGCTCCTCGGCGTCATCCGAAATCACCGACGCCCACTACCCACCCCCATTCCCAATCCCGGCCCCGCTCCCGGCCCCGCTCCCGGCCCCGGCCCTGACCTCGGCCCCGGCCACGGCCCCGGCCACGACCGACGTGGCACAACCCCAGCCCAACGTGGCACAACCTGTCGTCGACCAAGCGCAACCTGCGACCCCAGGAGACCAACCGCCGGCACCTGGAACGGGCACGAGCCATCCGGCACTCCCAGCCCCGAACACGGCGAACGTCGAATGCCCTGCCTCACTGGCCTGCGAGTGGATGCCCGCCGCCTACAAACGCACCGGCAAGGGCGACTACGGCAACCACGACACCCTGAACGGGCCGAGACGCATCGACTACATCGTGATCCACGACACCGAGGGCACCTACGAAGGCGTCCCGTCGATGGTTAGCGACCCGGAATACGTGAGCTGGCACTACACGATCCGCTCCAGCGACGGACATGTCGCCCAGCACGTACGTACAAAGGACATCGCCTGGCATGCGGGCAACTGGGATATCAACTCCCGCTCCATCGGCATCGAACACGAGGGCTACCTGGCCAGCGGCGGCACCTGGTACACGGAGGCGATGTACCGTTCGTCAGCCAAACTGGTGAAATATCTGGCCGCCAAACACCACATCCCCCTCGACCGCGCCCACATCCTCGGCCACGACAACGTCCCTGGCCCGAGCCCCGAAACGCTCCCGTCCATGCACGAGGACCCGGGACCGTACTGGGACTGGGCACACTATTTCGACCTGATGGGCAGCCCACTCCAAAAGGCCAAGAAGGGCACATCAATCATCATCCGCCCCACCTACGAAACCAACCAACCGCATTTCACCGGCTGCACCGCCAAGCCCACCGGAACAACCGGAACCAGCCGAACCACTGGAACCACCGGAACCACCGGAACCACCGAGGACAACGAGGCAGCAGAGCCCGCCAATACCACCAAGTCTGTCAACCCCACCGAACCTGCCAAGTCCGCCAAGCCCACCGAGCCGGTCAAGTCCGCTAAGCCCACCAAGTCCGCCAAAACCACCGGGTCCTGTTCCCCGCACGGCGCCTCAGCGGTCTTTCTGCGAACAGAACCGCGCGAGGACGCCCCCCTCGTGGACGACATCGGCAAACGCGTCGGCAAGCCCAGCACGTACAGCGTCTACGACCACAGCGCCCGCGCCTCGGCCGGCCAGCGATACGCGGTGGCGGCCCGGAAGGGTGACTGGACGGCAATCTGGTATCTGGGCGGCAAGGCCTGGTTCTACAACCCCGCCGCCGCCCCCACCGCCATCCCGGCGCGAGGCCCGCTCGTCACCCCCCGCGGGAAACACGTCAGGGTGTACGGCCGCGCCTACCCCGAAAAATCCGCCTACCGCAGCACCGTCGCCTACCAGCCCTCAACCCCGCTCGACTACGTCATGCACCCCGGCCAGTACTACTCGCTCGGCCTCACGCTGCCCGGCTCGTACCACGCGACGAACTCCTTCAACCCGGCCAACCACGTCACCGTCACGGGCAAGGACCGCTACCACCAGATCCAGTTCGGCCACCGCGTCATGTTCGTCATGGCCAAGGACGTCCGTGTGACCCACCGAACCCCACCCATCCACGTGACCCACCGACCCCCACCCGCCCGCGTAGCCCACCGCCCCTCACCCGCCCATGCAACTCGCCGAACTCCACCCACCACATAACCCACCAGACCTCACCCACCAAACCCCACCCGTCACGTGACCCGCTGAATCTCGCCTCCACACCCGCTCACCGCACACGGGCACTCCCCGAAGGCGATATGGTTTTCCCGTGGCCGGTACGTCGCCGGAAACACGCGGAAGTGGCTCAGTGGTAGAGCATCACCTTGCCAAGGTGAGGGTCGCGGGTTCGAATCCCGTCTTCCGCTCGGAGTTCAATCTCCTGGTGGAGTGGCCGAGAGGCGAGGCAGCGGCCTGCAAAGCCGTCTACACGGGTTCAAATCCCGTCTCCACCTCGGTCGCTGGACAGCGGACCCTCCCGGGTCCGCTAAAGTTAAGTGTGGCACCACGCGGAAGTGGCTCAGTGGTAGAGCATCACCTTGCCAAGGTGAGGGTCGCGGGTTCGAATCCCGTCTTCCGCTCGGAGTTCAAGTAACTCGATAAGGACGATTAGCTCAGCGGGAGAGCGCTTCCCTGACACGGAAGAGGTCACTGGTTCAATCCCAGTATCGTCCACCAGGCTCCACAACAGTTCGGGTTCGACTTGAGTTAAGCCCTAGATCACGGCACATGCCGGGATTCTGGGGCTTCTTGTCGTTCTGGGTCGATCATGGCTGCTATCAGCACCGGCGGCGATGGGGTGCCGTCGGCCACGCGTGAGACTCGATCACAGGTATCGACGCTGATCCCCCGAGGGTTCGGACCGGCCGCTATCTGCTCCGGTCGCCGAGGATCGCCGGAGCAGCAGCGGCTGGGGTGACATGCAGAAGATAGCCGCCGAAACCGAGCTGCCACCGCATGAAGGCGTACACGGCGACACGTTCGGCGATTTCCGGCGGCATCATCCCGAAAGTCGCCAGCCAGATCAGCGCGGCCGCGATTCCCACGATGCCCAGCACGACACCGCCGGCGCCGACCACCGCCGGAGCAGCCTTCGCCGCTACCGGCTGACGCTCAGGGAACGAGGATGATCTTGCCGAGTGCGGTGCGGTTGGCGGACTCGGACAGCTCCATGGCGGCGGCCACCTCGGTGAGCGGGAAACGAGCGGCGATCTTGGCGGTGAGCCTGCCGTCGCGCAGCAGCCCGAAGACGTGCGAGAGATCGGTACGCGTGCGGGCCAGGAACGCCTCGCGCTTGGCCGAGCCAGGCTTGCCGGCGCCCGCCCAGATGTCGTAAAAGCTCGCGTGCCTGCCAGTGGGCAGGTAGTTCCAGAACGCGAGCTTGCTCAGCAGCACCAGGAAGCTGAGCAACACGGGACTCTTGTCGTCAAGTTTGCTCGCGATGCTGTACGAGACGAGCGTCCCTGTGTGGCTGAGCAGCCGGTACGAAAGGTCGACGCTCGCGCCGCCGAGGTGGTCGAACACAGCGTCCACGCCGCCGGGGGCCAGCTTCCGCACTCTGGCCGCCAGGTCGGGGTCGCGATAGTCGATCGGCTCCGCCCCCAGCGCCTTGAGCGCCTCGTGATGCCGCGGACTGGCCGTGCCGATCACCCGAGCGCCCGCCTGCCGGGCGAGTTGCACCAGGATGCTGCCCACACCGCCACTGGCACCCAGCACGAGCACCGTCTGCCCAGCCCGTACCTTCGCCCGGCCATGCAGCATCTGGTAGGCCGTTATCCCGTTGACGACCAGCGTCTGGGCCTCGTCGGCGGCGATTCCGTCGGGCACCTCGACCAGTTCGGCAGCCGCCAGCAGGACAACTGTGGCCCAGGCGCCGGTCTTGGTCAGCGCGGCGACCCGCCGGCCGACCAGCGCGGGATCCACGCCAGGCCCGGCGGATTCGACGATGCCGACGAGATCGTAACCGGGCACGAACGGGAACTTGGGCTGGCCGTAGTAGCGGCCCCGGCGCATCGCGCTCTCGGCGAACGACACGGCGGTCGACTCGACGCGCACCATGACTTGACCGGCTGCGGGCTGCGGCAGCACCCGCTGGACCAGCCGCAGTCCCGACGCTTCGACCTTGCCCGGCAGGACCACCTCGGTGGTGGTCACCGTCGCCTCGGCGGCTGGGTTCGTCCCTGTCATAGTCGGCTCCTGGGTTCGCAATCATGCATCGCACAGTTAATGACCGTAACTATGCACCTGTGCGTCGAACTGCGTCAACCAATAACTAGCGAGGCGCCCGTGGCCGCGTTCGGCGCCCGACCAGACCCGACGGAGCGGCCCGAGCGCGCGATGGAAGACAAGCGCGATGGAAGACAAGGCCCTCCAGAGCTCATGGCGAGGACCTCCGTGCCGTTGGCGGCGCCGATCCTGGCGACCCCGGAAGGCAGTCTGTACCGCCGCGCCCACCGCCCGGCGCGCGTACCGCCACGGCGGGCGTGACCATGCGTAAATTCCGTTATTCTCCGTTGCAAGCATGCCTATCCATCAGCAATCGCACGGTCGTTACACTGCGATGATGAGTAACGAGCCGCAGGCGATGAATCGGCGTGAACGACTGCGAACACAGACGCTCCAGGAGATCAGGGACGCCTCGTTCGAGATCATCGACGCGGACGGCATACACGCGCTCTCGATCGCAGCGCTGGCACGAAGCATGGGAATGTCCGCGCCCGCGGTCTACCGCTATTTCCCGTCGCGCGACGCGCTGATGGCGCACCTGACAACCCTGGCATACGAGCAACTGCTGGCGGCGATGAGTCAGGCCGTGGCCGGCGGCAGACGGGCGCCACACACGCGGGTGCGGCTACTGGTCGCCGCATACCGAGACTGGGCGCTGCGACACCCACGGCGTTACGGGATGCTGTTCGGCGAGCGGACCGCCGACCTGCCCGGCGAGGCCGGCACCCGGACCCCGCTGGATCACGCGATGGCGCTGCTCATCGACCTGCTGGTCGCCACGGCGGGCAGCTCACCGACGGAGAGCGCCGACGGC
This sequence comes from Nonomuraea sp. NPDC049750, assembly GCF_040659625.1. Classification (NCBI taxonomy): domain Bacteria; kingdom Bacillati; phylum Actinomycetota; class Actinomycetes; order Streptosporangiales; family Streptosporangiaceae; genus Nonomuraea; species Nonomuraea sp. NPDC049750. The sequence goes on along the minus strand of NZ_JBFANB010000063.1, from coordinate 609 downwards.
GACCAAACCCTGGACGGGCAGCTACGGTCATGGGCCCGTATACAGGGACGGCCGGACATCAGTCCCCGCGTCGCCAGTGCCGCCATCCTCATCTGGACCCGAGTCCACGGGATCGTGAGCCTCGAACTCACCGGAATGCTCGACAACCACCCCCTCGACGCCCAGCGGCTGATCCGCCTCGAGATCGACGGCGCCCTCCAGCAACTGGCCCCAACGGGAGTCGCGTAAGAGCCTGCGGCCCGTTTCTCAGGCCGGACCCGGTCCAACGCGCCCGCGTCGAAGAGATCCGGGCCAACCTCCTCGCCCGCATCGCTGAGGCCGAGCGCGAAGGCTGGCTCGGCGAGGTCGAAGGGCTGAAGGTCAGCCTGGCTGGCGCCGAGGATCCGCCGATTCGATCGGGGCCACGGGCGACGTGCGGCCGTGGGCCTTGGCATCCCCACCACGCGTGGTGATCGATGAGCCCGCCAAGGTGGGCTGGGGCGTGGCCGTCAACCGAGATCGAGAACAAGTTCAAGAAGTGTGCGTCAAACGCCCTTCAGAACACGATCAAGTGCCGCCCGGCCCGCAGGTCCCCAGTGCGGCTTCCCGCCGGGAAGTCCCCGATCTCCG
>NZ_JBFANB010000062.1:0-38027 GCF_040659625.1 Nonomuraea sp. NPDC049750 | reverse complement strand
AACAACTGAATCGGACCCGGGCCCGGCGGCCGGGGGCCCGGCCCCCGCGCCCGCCTTTCTGGGAGACACCATGCGCCGCTACCTCGCTGCCCTGCTGACAGCCGCCACAGTCCTCACCGCATCGTGCGCCCAGGCCCTCCCGAGCGATACCACCACCCCGGACGGCGCCGCCCTTCGCCTGCCTCTGGACGACTATCAGCATTCCCCCACCCAGGCCCTCACCGTGACCAACGCCTACCGCGTCCTCCTCATCCGCTGCGCGCGGCGCCACGGCCGCACCCTTCCCATCACCTCCTCTCCCCGCCCCCTGGTCGGCCCCCGAACGTGGATGGAACGCCGCTACGGCCTCACCGACGCGGCCGATGCCGCCTCCTACGGCTACGGCCTCGGCCCCCGCGACCCGGCCCGGCACCCGCCCGAGACCCCCGACCTGGACCCCGCCACCATTGCCGTCATCACCGGCACCGGTGACAAGGCCCCGCCGGGCGGCTGCCAGGAGCAGACGCGCAAGGCCCTCGCCATGGCTCCCGCGGGCGCCGATCCTTCGCTTCCCCAGCACCTGTCCATGCTCAGCTTCCAGCGCTCCCGCACCGATCACCGCGTCCAGACCGCCGTCAAGGAGTGGTCGGCCTGCATGCGCGCCGCCGGCCACTCCTACGCCAACCCTTTCGACCCCATAGCCGACCCGGCCTTCCGTGACGGAACGTCCGAGAAGGAGCTCGCGACCGCCCGGACCGACCTCGCCTGCAAGAAACGGACCAACCTGGTGGGCGTCTGGCTCTCCGTCGAAAGCGCCTACCAGCGGAGGATGATCGCCCAGAACGCCACCGCACTCCAGGAGGCCAAGCGGGCGAACCAGACCATCCTGCGGCTCGCCCAGGCGGCCCTCGACGCCGAGATGCGGGCCCCGGCGTCGACGAGCGGCGGCTCTCCGGCCAATTGACACCGTGAACGGGCCCAGGCGCAGTCGTTCGCGGTGCGAAAGGAGGTCAGGGCTGGTCGCGCCAGGCCTCGGCAAGGATGCGGGTGACGGCGGTGCTCAGCACTCGTACGCCGCGGGTTGAGCCGGGCTCGATTCCGACCAACTCCCGAACCCGTCTGAGCCGGTAGTCGAGAGTACGGGGGTGCACGCGTAGTGCTATCGCGGTGGACATCCGGTTCATGTCGTTGCGGTAGTAGGCGTCGAGCGTGGCCACCAGGTCGGGACCGCTCGCCAGCCGCCGGGTCAGCTCGCGCAGCCACTGGTCGACCTGCGGCATCTGGGCCGCCCCCAACTCCGCGAACACGTCGGCCACGCTGTACACCTGGCGGGGGACGCTCTCCACGGGTGCCGCCTGGCAGACCTTGCGGGCCAGCGAGAGCGGGTCCGCCAGTGCGTGCGCCCGGCCCGGGGCCACGCCGACCGAACAGGGCCCGGACAGCTCGGCGAAGTCGCGGATCAGGGACAGCGCCTGGGACCGCGCCGCCGCCTGCCCGTCGATCGGGTCATCGCCGCCGCAGGGCACCAGCGCCGCGAACTCATCCGGCTTGTGCCAGGTCAGCGGGAAGCGGTGGTGGTTCAGCAACGTCTTGACGACCTCGTCGCGCCGCAGGTTGTCGTGCCGGCCGCCGGAGATCCGGGCGATCGTCACCAGGTAGTGGGCCTGCGTCGGCAGGTCGAGTTCGCCGGCCAGCTGGGGCGCGGCGGGATCGTCGCAGAGAAGCATCCGGGCGAGCATCTGGATCCTGGCCACGACGGGCAGGAAGCGCTCCTGACCTTTGAGGTATCCGCGTGTGTAGGCGTTCTGCGCGGTAAGGCCATGGTGGGCGATCCACCCGAGGATGCGCATGACGTCGCCAAGGTCGTTGGGGCCCGCCGCCTCGTGGATCTCGCGCAGCGTGAGATTGGCGTGCAGGAGCAGAACCTGCCGCTGGGATGCCAGCGAGACGCCCACCTCGCCCCGTGCCGCGCCGACCGAGGCCATGTACGCCTGGTCCTGCCCGGTGAACGCCTGGTCCTCCGCGGCCAGCTCGATGGTGCGGCGCCGCAGAATCACCGCGAAGTCCAGCATCGCGGCGGACCCCCGAGCCTCAGCGGCCAGGCTGCGGTAATCCGCGAGCTCGCGGGTGTACACCTCGACCGCACGCCGGGCATTGGCATCCAGGCTGCTGCGTAAGGTCCGGAACAGGTTGCCCATATCGGCTCTCCTTCACATCCGGCCGTCATCCGCGAGGGGCCACCCGCCACCTACCGACGCCATGGCGAACTGTGCCGATCTCCGCAGGTCCCTCGCTGACGCGGTTCATGAAGACACTGGACTGGGCGGCCTCACGGGGTCTGCTCGTCGATCTCGCACTTGGTGAAGACCCTTGGGTGGCCGCCGCCGTTCTTCAGCCACCAGTACATCCACGCCGTTCCAGTCAAGTCGACGCTGACGGCGAAGTCGAGCGCGATGGAACGCGGTGGAACGCCTTTCTAGGTAAGGCGGCTCTGCCTCGGGGACATGCCATCGCGGAGCCCGCTGGGGGTTCATGCCGACCGCCGGGGTGCGTGGTCGGCGCCGGCTCGTCCACTCCAAGGAGGATGCAGTGATCGACCGTGTCCAAGACCGGTCCGGCCGAGGCTCGCGGATCGAGTCCGCGGCCGGAGAGCGGGATGAGCGATGACGGGGGAGCCCGGCCCGGGGGTGCGGGATTTCCGGCTGATGGTGGCGCCGGAGCCGTTCGACCCTGCGGCAGTGGAACCGTCCCACCAGGAAGTGTCCCGCCGAGAACCCGCCCGCCAAGAGCCGCCCTCCAGTGAGTCGCTCTCCAGTGAGTCGTCCCACCGCGAGCGTCCCGCCGCGACCCCTGCGGCGCGGGCGACGGTCGTGCAGTTCGCGGCGTTGCTGAGCGAGCCCGACATCGCCCGGCTCAAGGCGGCGTACGGCCTGCGCCTGGACAAGTTCATCCCGAACCTGGCCTACCTGGAACGCCTGGACACCGCGACCGCCGACCGCGTACGCGCGGACTTCCTGGTCAGGGCGGTCATCCCGTTCCCGCAGGCGTCGAAGCTGTCGCCCACGATCCCCGCCACGGGGCCGCTCGACCTGACGATGGTGTTGTTCGAGGACTCGGACTCCGTCGCCGTCACGGCGAGTCTGACCGCGCTCGGCGCGCGGGACATGGCGACGGCCGATGACCGGGAGAGCGGCGGGCGGCTGCGGTTGCACCTCACGCTCGACGACCCGTCCAGGGTCGCCCAGGCCGCCGCGATCGACGACGTCATCTGGATCGAGCCCGAGCCCGAGTTCACCCTCATGGACGCCGGGTCGGCACGGGTGCTCCAGTCGGGCGACCCGTCCAGCGGCCCGGTCTGGATCCACAACCTGCACGGCGAGGAGCAGGTGATCGGGATGATCGACCAGGGCGGCGTCGACCTGGACCACTGCTTCTTCGCCGACAACCCGCCGAACAAGCCCGGTCCGGACCATCGCAAGGTGGTCCGGGCGTTCAACGAAGGCGTCGTCGGCCGGCACTTCATGCAGATGGCCGGCATCATCGCCGGTGACCAGCTCGGCTTCTCCGGCAATCACCCGAACCGTGGCGGCGCGTGGGCCGCCAAGCTCGTCACCCGCAGCCTCGGGGACCTGAAGCGAGAGAAGATCAATACGGGTTTCGCGGTCTTCAGCCTCGAGACCCTGCTGAACGCGTCGAGAAAAGAAGGCGCGAGCATCCACAACCTGAGCTGGGGCATCGGCAAGGTGGCGGCCTACGACGTGCTCGCCCAGGACGCGGACAAGTTCAGCTTCGAGCACGAGGACCAGTTGCTGGTCGCGGCCGGCCAGAACCGGGAGCAGGGGACGGAGAACCTGCCGCCCGGGATCGCGTTCAACACGCTCTGCGTCGCGGCCACGAAAGCCTTTCCCGACCACATGTCGCGGGGCAACGGGGTGGACGGGCCGACGCCCGACGGCCGCCGTAAGCCGGACCTCATGGCGGTCGGCTGCGGCATCACCACCGCGGCGATCCCTACGCCCTCTCCCAAAGGCCCGTTCTGCGACGTGGAAGTGATCGCGTGCGGCTGCAGCGCCGCGACGGCGAACACCTCGGCTGCGGCCGCGCTGGTGCGCCAGTACTTCCAGAGGGGCTTCTACCCTGCCGGGGAACCGCGGAAGGACAAGGTCATCAAGCAGCCGTCAGGAGCGCTGATCAAGGCGGTGCTGCTCAACTCGACCGTCCGCATGACCGATCATCCCGGCTACCCGAACGACATCACAGGCTGGGGGATCATCCAGCTCGACCGGACGCTGTTCTTCAAGGACACCAGCCGCCGGGGGTTGATCGTCAAGGACGTCCCGAAGAGCGCCGGCCTGCGGATGGGCGAGACGCGTACGTCCCAGTTCTTCGTCAACGGCGACACGGAGCCGCTGAAGATCACCCTGGTGTGGGTCAACCGGCCACCGTCCGAGCAGAACCTGCCGCATCCCCGGGTGGACGCCATCAGGTTCGAGGTGGAGGACTCCCAAGGAAACTTCTACATGGGCAACGACCTCGACGGGATCAACGGGGTCTCGCGGAAGCTGGCGACGGCCCCGGCCAGCCCGCCGGACGCGATCAACAACGTCCAGATGGTCATCGTGAATCAGCCCACTCCAGGGACCTGGAGGATCCGGCTGCGCCAGTCCGGGCACCAGGAGAAACAGCGCTACGCGCTCGTGGTCTCCGGTGACGTCGCCGTGGACGAGCTATGACGGCCCGGCGCCCCGACTTCCGGCTGATGGTGGGGCCGGAGCCGTTCGATCCCGTGGAGCTCGCACAGGAGAGTCCCGTGGAGCTCGTGCAGGCGAGCGCGGCGGCCGGGCCGCAGGCGACGGTCGTGCAGTTCACGGCGTCGCTGAGCGGGCCGGACGTCGCCCGGCTCAAGGCGGCGTACGGGCTGCGGCTGGACCGGTTCGTCCCGAATCTGGCCTACCTGGAACTGCTGGACGCGGCGACGGCCGACCGGGTGCGCGCGGATTTCCTCATCCGGGCTGTGACCCCGTTCCCGCAGGCGTCCAAGCTCTCGCCCGACATCCCGGCGACCGGTCCGCTCGCTCTGACGGCGGTGTTGTTCGACGATTCGGACGCCGCGGCCGTCACGGCGAGCCTGACGGCGATCGGCGCGCACGACGTCGCGGCGAGCGACGCCCGCGAGTTCGGCGGCAGGCTGCGCCTGGTCTTCGGGCTCGACGACGTGACCAAGGTCGCCCAGGTCACGGCGCTGGAGGACGTCACGTGGCTCGAACCGGCGCCCGCGGTCGAGAACCAGGACGTGCCGTCCGCCCAGGTGATCCAGTCCGGCGACCCGGCCCGGGGCACCGTGTGGGATCGGCACCTGCACGGCGAGGACCAGGTGATCCAGATCATCGAAGAGGGAACGCTCGACCTCAACCACTGCTTCTTCGCCGACGCCGCCCCGAACAGGCCGGGCCCGGGCCATCGCAAGGTGCGCGCGCAGTTCAAAAGGGCGAACACCGCGCCCGACAGCCACTTCATGAAGGTCGCGGGCATCGCCGCCGGTGACGAGCTGGGCAACTCCGGCCAGCACCAGGACCGCGGCGGCGCCTGGGCCGCGAAGATCGTCGCCAACGACAGCGCCGCGCTGCGCGACCTGGGCCCGAATCACCGCAGCGTCCACCAGTTCCTGGAGGACGGGAGGGGCGTCGGCGCGACCGTCCACAACTTCAGCTGGGTCAACGCCCTCACCGTGCGCTATGAGTCCACGGCCCGGGACGTGGACGCGTTCTGTTTCGCCCGCGAGGAGCAGGTGGTGGTGGCCGGCGGGCCGAACACGCGGCCGAACTCGAGGAACATGCCACCCGGCATCGCGCTCAACGCGATCTGCGTCGCGGCGGCCAGGGCCCACCCCGGCCACCTGACGCGGGGCAGCGGCGTGGACGGGCCCTCGTTCGACAGCCGCCGCAAGCCGGACCTGATGGCCGTCGGCTGCGGCATCAGGACCTCCGTCCTGCCACCCGCGCCGCCCCAGGGCGTGTACTGCGACACCGCCGTCCAGACGTGCGGCACCAGTTTCGCGACGCCGAACGCCTCGGCCGCGGCCGCCCTCGTACGCCAGTACTTCACGCAGGGCTTCTACCCGAACGGCAAGCCCGAGCAGGACAAGATCGTCAAGCAGCCGTCAGGCGCGCTGATCAAGGCGGTGCTGCTGAACGCGACCGTCGACATGACCGGCCACCCCGGTTACCCGAGCGACATCGAGGGCTGGGGAATCATCCAGCTCGACCGGGCCCTGTTCTTCGAGAACGGCACGCGCAAGCTGATCGTGCACGACGTCAGGAGCGCCGCCTCCATGGCGACGTCCGCGACCCGCTCGTACGGCTTCACCGTCGACAACGCGGGCGAGCAGCTGAAGATCACCCTCGTCTGGACGAGCAAGGCGATGACCGAGGTGGCGCCGTTCACCCCGGACCCCATCCGGTTCGAGGTGGAGGACCCCGCCGGGGGCTTCTACATGGGCAACGACTTCGACGTGCCCAACGGGGTCTCCCGGAAGCTGGCGGCGCCCCCGAAAGCGCCGCCCGACATCGCGAACAACGTCCAGATGGTCGTCGTGAACAACCCCGCTCCCGGCCCCTGGACGATCCGGCTGCGCCCCGTGCTCACACGGGCGCCGCAGGGCTTCGCGCTGGTGATCACGGGGGGTGTGCGATGAGGAGTGAGCGACAGGACTTCCGGCTTCTGGTGGGGCCTGAGCCGTTCGACCCCGTGGAGCTCGTACAAAAGAGCGCGGCGGCCGGGCCGAAGGCGACGGTCGTGCAGTTCGCGGCGTTGCTGAGCGGGCCGGACATCGCCCGGCTCAAGGCGGCGTTCGGGCTGCGACTGGACCGGTTCATCCCGAATCTGGCCTACCTGGAACGGCTGGACGCGGCGACGGCCGACCGGGTGCGCGCGGACTTCCTGGTCCGGGCCGTGGCCCCGCTGCCACAGGCGTCCAAGCTCTCCCCGGACATCCCGGCAACCGGGCCGCTCGACCTGGTGGCCGTGCTGTTCGACGACTCCGACGCCGACGCCGTCACGGCCGCGCTGACGACGATCGGCGCGCGCGACATCGCCACCGTCGACGGCCGGGCGTTCGGCGGGCGGCTGCGCCTGCGGCTCACGCTGGCCGACGCGGTCAAGCTCGCCCAGGTCGCGGCGCTGGAGGACGTCACGTGGATCGAACCGGTGCCGACGATCGTCGACGCGGACGTGCCCTCCGCCCAGACGACCCAGTCCGGCGACCCGGCCCGCGGCACGATCTGGGCGCACGACCTGCACGGCGAGGACCAGGTGATCCAGGTCATCGAGCGGGGCACGCTCGACCTCAACCACCGCTTCTTCGCCGACGCGGCCCCGAACAGGCCCGGCCCCGGCCATCGCAAGATCCGCGAGCTGTTCAACCCGAGAGGGGCCACGCCCCAAGGCCACTTCATGAAGGTCGCCGGCATCGCGGCCGGTGACGAACTGGGCAACTCCGGCAACCACCAGGACAGAGGCGGCGCCTGGGCCGCGAAGATCGTCGGCCACGACGCCAACCTGATCCTCGCCCCGCCGGACAAGACGTCTCCGGACGGGAACCGCCGCCCGCGCAGCCTGCAGGAGCTGCTGGAGGACGGGAGGGGCGCCGGGGCGACCGTCCACAACATCAGCTGGAGCACCAATATCCGCTACGACGTCGTCGCCCGGGACCTGGACGCCTTCTGCCTGGCCCGCGAGGAACAGGTGGTGATCGCCGCCGGCGAGAACACGGGGGTGAGCCCGAAGAACGCCTCGCCCAGCGTCGCGTTCAACGCGCTCTGCGTCGCGGCGGCCAAGGCCTTCCCCGACCAGATGTCGCGGGGCAGCGGCGTGGACGGGCCCTCGTTCGACGGCCGCCGCAAGCCGGAGGTGATGGCCGTCGGCTGCGGCATCAGGACTTCCGTCCTGCCGCCGACGCCGTCCACGGGCCTGTACAGCGACACCGAGGTCCAGCCCCGGTGCAGCACGAGCTTCGCGACGCCGAACGTCTCGGCCGCGGCCGCCCTCGTACGCCAGTACTTCAACCAGGGCTTCTACCCCAAGGGCCGGCCGGTGGAGGGCAACCGCAACCCCAGCCCGTCAGGAGCGCTGATCAGGGCGGTGCTGCTGAACGCGACCGTCGACATGAAAGGTCATCCCGGCTACCCGACCGACACCGAGGGCTGGGGGCTCATCCAGCTCGACCAGACCCTGTTCTTCGAGAACGGCGCCCGCTCGATGATCGCGATCGATATCCCGAGCCGAGCCGGTCTGCGCCTGGCCGAGACCCGTACGTACCGCTTCAACGTCCATGACGCGAGAGAGCCGTTGAAGATCACCTTCGTGTGGGTGAACCGGCCGCCGTCCGAGGGCCAGACCACCCCCACCGTGCAGGCGATCAGGTTCGAGGTCGAGGACCCGGCAGGAAACCTCTACTCGGGCAACGACTTCGACGTGCCCAGCGGCTTCTCCCGGCAGCGCAAGACCAGCCCGCCCGTTCCGCCCGACATCACCAACAACGTTCAGATGGTCGTCCTGCCGAGTCCCGTCATCGGTCCATGGATGATCCGGCTCCGCCCCTACGTGAATCTTGAAACCCAGGGTTACGCGCTGGTCATATCCGGCGGCGTGATCTAGACCGGAGGTATCCCGCGATGGCATTGTCCGTCGAATCCCTGATGCTCGAGGTGGGCAAGGCGTTCGCCCCTTTGGAGCAGCGGCTGCGCGGTGACGAGATCCCGCTGCTGTTCGCCGAGATCGGCCTGCCGGCGCCCGGCGTCGTGCTGGCCGCGCAACCCGTGCGCGACGCCGTGGACGGCGCCGCCACGGCGCTGAGCGGACTGCCGCGCTCGCTGTCCGACCTGGCCGCGGCGATCGAGGCCGAGGACGTGGACCGGATCGCGGAGAGCGTGGCCGCGATCAGCAAGCTGGTCACGACCGTGGCCGACGCGGTCGGCGTGGTGGCCGGCGCGATCCGGGCGGCCGCGGCGGCGGCCGGGCCGAACCGGGCCGAGGTGGAGGCGTTCGCCGGTGAGCTGCCGGAGCGGCTGTTCGGCTTCGCGCTGATCACCTACCTCCAGGACCGCAAGCCGATCGTGGCGAACGTGCTGGAGCTGATCGGCGTCCTGGAGTCGACGCCGATCGCGGCGACCCCCGCGGCGCCCACGCATGTGCGCCGGGTGCTGCGCCTGGACCGGCTGAGCGGCTTCCTGCGCGACCCCGTCGCCACCCTGACCGAGCTCTACCGCTGGGGCGGCCCGGACTTCGACTGGGACCTGCTGCTCCAGCGCCTGTCGATCTTCCTGACCACGGTGTCGCACTTCGCCTTCCCGCAGCCGGGGCCGCCGCCGTTCCTGCGGGTCGCCGGCGTGGACATCGGCAGGACCGATGACCAGATCCCCGGCGTGGCGGCCACGTTGCGGCTCGACGCCAAGGACCATCTCGAGCTCATCGTGCCGGTCAACGACTCCGTGGCGCTGGTCGCGACGGCCGACGCGGCGATGGAGGCGGGGGCGGCCGTCGAGCTGCTGCCGCCCGCCGACCTGCGGGTCGTGCCGCCGTCCGGAGAGGTGCGCGGCTCGGTGCGGTTCGGCGTCCAGGCGCCGCCCGCCGCCGGCGGCCCACCGCTGGTCATCCTCGGCACCGCGGGCGGCTCCCGCGTCGAGGCGCGCTCCCTGCGCATCACGGGCGGGGCGGACCTCGACTGGAACGCCGCCGCCGGCCGCGCCGAGGGCGAGCTGGTGCTGGAGGCCGCCGTCGAGGGCGGCAAGATCGTGCTGAACCTGGCGGACGCGGACGGCTTCCTCGCGTCTATCCTGCCGTTCGGCTCCATCCAGCTCGACGCCGACGTGGGACTGTCCTGGTCGAGCGCGACCGGGCTGCGCTTCCGCGGCACGGGCGGGGTCGAGGCCGACATCCCTGTCGACCTCCAGGTCGGCCCGGTGGAGATCCGCTCGCTGCACCTCGGCCTGCGCTTGACCGACGACGGGGTCGCCCTGGAGGCGTCAGGCACGGTCGGCGCCCAGCTCGGCCCGATCGCGGCCGTGGCCGACAGGATGGGCGCGGTGATCAAGCTGTCGCGGAAGGACGGCGCCCTCGATCTCGACGTCGGCTTCAAGCCGCCCACCGGAGTCGGGCTGAAGATCAACGCGAACGGCGTGTCCGGCGGCGGGTTCCTGTCCTTCGACCCCGGCCGCGGCGAGTACGCCGGCGCGCTGGAACTGGAGATCGTCGACCTCATCGCGGTCAAGGGCATCGGGCTCATCACCACCCGCCAGCCGGACGGCTCACCGGGCTTCTCGCTGCTCATCGTGCTCACCGCGGAGTTCCCCTCCGGCATCCAGCTCGGCGCCGGATTCACGCTGCTGGCCGTCGGCGGGCTCCTGGGACTCAACCGGAGGATGGACCTGCGGGCGCTGATCGAGGGCGTGCGGACCGGGGCGATCGAGTCGGTCGCCTTCCCGAAGGACGTGGTCGCGAACGCGCCGCGGATCCTGTCCGACCTCGGCCGGTTCTTCCCCGCCCAGCAGGGAACGTTCCTCATCGGCCCGATGGCCAAGATCGGGTGGGGCACTCCGCCCCTCATCACCGCCTCGGTCGGCCTGATCATCGAGGTGCCGGGCAACATCGCGATCCTCGGCGTCGTACGGGCCGCGCTGCCCTCTCCCGAGGACCCGCTGCTGCTCCTGCAGGCCCAGTTCCTCGGCGCGCTGGAGCGGGACAAGGGACGGCTGTGGTTCTTCGCCAAGCTCGTCGAGTCGCGCATCGTGGGGATGACCGTCGAGGGCGGGATGGGCCTGCTGGTGGCCTGGAGCGGCGACCGCGAGCTGATCGTGACCATCGGCGGCTTCCACCCGGGGTTCCACCCGCCGCCGCTGCCGTTCCCCACGCCCAGCCGGCTCGCGGTGGACCTGCTCAACCGGGGCAAGCAGCTCATCCGGGTGACTGGCTACTTCGCGCTCACCCCCAACACCGTGCAGTTCGGCGGCGGTGTCGAGGTGCGGCTGGGGTTCAGCTCGTTCGGGGTCGAGGGCCATCTCACCCTCGACGGGCTGATCAACCGCGACCCGTTCCGCTACAAGGCGCACAGCTCGGGGCACGTCTCACTCAAGGCGTTCGGCGTCGGCGTGTTCAGCCTCAGCCTGGACCTCACGCTGGAGGGCCCGGCCCCGTGGCGGGTGCACGGGCGCGGCTCGATCGGCTTCCTGTTCTTCTCCATCTCCGCCGACTTCGACTTCTCCTTCGGCGAGGAGCTGGCGCTGTTCGTGCCGACGGTTCTCGGGCTGCCGCTGCTGGTCTCGGAGATCGCCAAGAACGAGAGCTGGGAGACCCGGCTGCCGGGCGGCGGCGTCCGTACGCTGGTCTCCCTGCGCAGCCTCCCGGCGGGTGAGGACCTGGTGCTGCACCCGCTCGGCACGCTCGTCGTGCGGCAGCGGGCGCTGCCGCTGGGCGTCCGGGTGGACCAGATCGGCGGGCAGCCGATCACCGACGGGCGGCGCTTCAGCCTCACCACACCGCGGAACGGCGGATTCGTCGAGAAGTCGGTCACCGGCGAGAAGTTCGCGATGGCCCAGTTCCAGAAGATGTCCGACGCGGCCAAGCTGTCGCGGCCCTCGTTCGAGACGCAGGACGCCGGGCTGGAACTCACCTCCGACCAGGGCGATCTCGCGACCGCCCGGGTCGTGCGCCGCGCGGTCCGCTTTGAACTGCACCTGATCGACAGCGCCGCCGCGCAACCGGCAGGGGTCGCGCTCGCGGCCGCGGCCGGCGCGCCTGTGCAGCGCTTCCACAGCGTCAGCGAGCCGGTGTTCGACGAGCTGCTGCGCGGTTCGAGCACCAGCCGTTCGGGGCTGTCGGCCAGGCAGGCCAGGCAGCGGCAGCCGTTCCTGGCCGAGGACACCGTGCGGATCGACGAGCAGCGCTTCGTGGTCGCGTACGTGAAGAGCAACCGCCAGGCCTTCCCGCCGAGCCGGCCGGGCACGACCACGCGCCGGGTGCCCTCGACGTTCCGCAGCCGTGCGACGGCCGAGGACGCGCTCGCCGGATTCGTGACGCTCGACCCGAATCTGGCAGGGCAGCTGCACGTGATTCCGGCGGCCGAGGCGGCCGTCACGCCGGGTGTGCCCGGCACCTGGTCGCCCGCGGGCGTGCTGCCCGCACCGGTGTCCGAGGTGGATCTCTTGCCGCTGCAGAACGGCCGCGTCCTGATCGCCGGGGGCACCGCCCCCGACGGCTCGCCCGTACCGGTCACCCAGTTGTTCGACCCGGCGGGCGACTCGTGGGCCACCGGGCCCGCGCTCGGGGCCGCGCGCAGGCGGCACGCCACCACGCGCCTGCAAGACGGCCGCGTGCTCGTCACAGGCGGGCAGGGGAGCGGGCACGCGCCGCTCGCCTCCGCCGAGCTCTTCGACTCGGCCGCGGGCCGGTGGACCCCGGCCGCCGGCATGGCCGTCGCCCGCCACGGGCACTCGGCCACGGTGCTGGGCGACGGCCGGGTGCTGGTGGCCGGCGGCAGCGGCGCGCGGGACGGGCAGGAGGACGGCGCTCTCGCCTCCGCCGAACTGTACGACCCGGCGAGCGCCACGTGGACCACCACGGGAACGCTGAGCAGCGCCCGCACCGGCCACCAGGCGGTCCTGCTGGACGACGGCCGGGTCCTGGTCACCGGCGGCCTGCTGCCCACCGGCGCGGGCCGCGCCGAGCCGCTGGCCTACTGCGAGGTGTTCGACCCGGTCAGCGGGGCGTGGAGCACCACCGGCAGCCTCGACACGGCGCGGGCCGGGCACCAGGCCGTCCTGCTCACCGACCACCGGGTGCTGGTGACCGGCGGCGACCCGGTCGTGGCCGCCGACGGCACGCTGGACCCGCACAGCCTCGCGAGCGCCGAGCTGTACGACCCGGTCAGCGAGGTCTGGAGCCCGGCGCGGCCGATGCCGGACGGCGGCCGCTCCGGCCACCGCGCGATCCTGCTGCGCTCCGGCGAGGTGCTGGTGACGGGCGGCACCGGCACGCCCGAGCGGAGCGCCGGCTTCCGGTCCGTCATCTCCTACGACCCCGGGTCCGGCACTTGGCGCACGCTGGGCGGCCTGCTCCTGGGCCGTAGCGCCCACGTCGTCGCTGAACTGCCCGACGACCGGGTGCTGGCCGCCGCGGGCGTGGCCGGCACCGACCCCACAGGCACCGGCGAGGTGCTGATCCCATGACCAACGAAGGAATGACCATCATGCCCAAAGCCACCGAGCCACCCGCCGGAACCTGGAAAACCGCAGGCGACCTGCCCACCCCGGCCGTCTGGCACGGCCAGCACGACGGGCCTGTGCTGCTCGCCGACGACACCGTGCTGGTGGCCGGCGGCGCCGACGCGGCAGGCGGCTCGCTCGCCGACGCGGCCCTGTTCGGCAAGAAGCAGGGCGCCGACCACGACACCTGGGAGCGGGCCGACCCGATGGGCACGCCCCGGCGCCTGCACTCGCTCACCCGCCTGGCCGACGGCCGCGTCCTGGCCGTCGGTGGCCTGAACGGCGGCACGGAACAGGGCTCCGCCGAGCTGTACAACCCGGCGACGGGGCACTGGACCCCGACCGGCGGCCTCATCACCCCCCGCTGGGGACACAGCGCGACGCTGCTGGACGACGGCAGCGTCCTGGTCGCCGGCGGCAGCGCCTCGCGCCCCTCGGGCGGCACGGTCGCGCTGCGCTCGGCCGAGCGGTTCGACCCCGGCAAGGACAAGTGGCGCTCCGCGGGTTCCATGAGCGACGCGCGCACCGCCCACACGGCCGTACCGCTGCACGGCGGAATGGTCCTGGTCGCGGGCGGCACCGCGCCGGTCGGCGCCCCCGACGACCCGGCGCTGGCGTTCTGCGAGCTCTACGACCAGGCACGCGACAAGTGGACGCCCACCGGCAGCCTGATCAGCGCCCGCAGGCACCACCGCGCGGTCCGGCTGTCGGACACCAGCGTGCTCATCACCGGCGGCACCGCGCCGGGCTCGCCGGGCACCGCGCCGTACGACCCGTTCAGCCGGCGCACGGCCGAGGTGTTCGACCTGGACACCGGCAAGTGGACCGAGGTGAGCGCGATGCCCTCAGGGCGCGCGCTGCACCGCGCCGTCCTGCTGCCCGGCGGCCAGGTCATGGTGGCGGGCGGCGCGTCGGGCGACCGCGACGAGTCCGGCTTCCGCAGCGTGCTGGCCTACGACGTCACCGGTGACGCGTGGGCGTCCGTGCCGGGCCTGGTGACGGGCCGGTGGTCGTTCGCGGCCGTCGTGCTGGCCGACGACAGGGTGCTGGTCGCGGGCGGCGTCGCCCGTTCCGGGCTGGCCGCCGCCGGCCCGGCCGCCGTCGAGCTGACCGCGACCTCCGAGGTGTTCGGGGAGACCTCGTGACCGCCAACGCCTACACCTTCCTGCCGTGGTTGCGTGCCGGGATCAACACCCGGATCACGGCGGACCCGGGCACGGCCGCGCGGGCCAGCGTCCAGATCCCGCTCAACGTCTCCGGTGAGGGGCTCGACGGTGGCACGATCACCCACGACGCCGGGCGTTCCGTGCAGTTGTACGGGCCGGGCGACGTGGTCGGCGTGGACCCGCGGGCGATCACGCGGACCGAGCCGCGGCCGGGCACCGCCAACGTGGAGCCGAACTTCCTCGCCCACATCGAGTTCGTGGAGGAGGACTTCGCCTGGCGCTACAGCCCCGCGCCGTCCGGCCCGTCGATCGCGCGCCTCACCCCGTGGCTCGCCCTGGTGGTGCTGGCTGCCGGCACCGAGTTCGCCGACGCCCCCGGCACAGACCCGCTGCCCGCCATCGACATCATCGACCCGGTCCATACGATGCCGCCCGCCGACCAGCTCGGCGCCTGGGCGCACGTCCACGTGAACGGCTCGCTCGCCGGCCCGGTCGTCACCGACAGCACGGCCGGCCCGCTGGCCGCCCTGGACACGGTGCTGACCACCGACCCGGACAGCGCCTGCTCGCGGCTGATCTGCCCGCGCCACCTGCGGCCCGAGACCGCCTACGAGGCGTTCCTGGTGCCGGCCTTCGAGACCGGGCGGCTGGCCGGACTCGGCTTCGACCCGGCCGGAGCGCCGGGCGCGCTGTACTCGAGCTGGGGCCCGCCCTACGCCAACCGCCCGGTCGGCAACCGCATGCCGTACTACCACCGCTGGGCGTTCCGCACCGGTACGGCCGGAGACTTCGAGTTCCTCGTACGCCAGTTGCGTCCCCGCCGAGCCGACGCCCGGGTGGGCGTGCGGGAGATCGACGTGCACGACGGCCCCGGCTTCGACCTGCCCGGCATCCCCGAGCAGGGCGGCGTGCTGCCGCTCGGCGGCGCGTTGCGCGTGCCGGAGAGCGTCGATCCCAGGGAGAACTGGGACCACTTCGCCGACCCGCCGTCGCCGTCCCCGCTCTACCCGCACCCGTTCGAGCAGGAACTGGCCCGCCTCATCAACCGGGCCGACGACTTCCAGCAGCCGACGTCGGGACCGGACCCGTTCCTCACGCCGCCGCTGTACGGCCGGTGGCACGCGCGCACCTCGCGCCTGCTGTACGACCGGGACGGCACACCGGTGTCCACGCAGGACAACCACAACTGGGTGCACCGGTTGAACCTGGACCCGCGCTTCCGCGTCGCCGCCAACCTCGGCGCGCAGGTGGTGAGGGACCACGACGAGGAGCTGATGGCGGCCGCCTGGGCGCAGGTCGGCGACGTGCTGGCGGCCAACGGCCGGATCCGGGCCGCCCAACTGGCCCGCGAGGTCGGCCACGCGCTCCAGACCCGCCACCTCGAACTGCCGGCGGGCACGGCGCGGACCGCGGCGGCCGCCGCGCCTTCGGGACGCGCGCTCACCCTCACCGCCCCGGCCCACTCCCGGGTCACCACCCCCGTCAGCGCCGCGAACTCGCTGGTGGCCGGGCAGGACAGTGAGGTCGCCGTCGGGTTCCACGTGGCCGGAAGCCGGGTCGCCGCCGCGCCCGTCTCGCCCGCCATGCGGCGGATCATCCGCCCCGGCTCGCGGCTGATCCGCTCGCTGGACTTCGCCGAGGGCCCACGGCCGGACGCCCTGCTGTTCCGCATGGACGACGCGGTCAACCCGGTCGTCGCCGTGCCCGTCAAGATCACTCCCGGCGCGCTGGTCACCCCGGCCGACGTCAACGCCGTGCTCCACCCCGACCGGCCGCCCGGCGCGGACCCCGTGGACGTCCTCGCGCACAGCCCCGACTTCGTGCTGCGCTCGCCCGGCGACCCCGTCACCCCGCACGCCAGCACCGCCGACAGCGCCGAGGCGACCCGGTTCAAGAGCGCGCTGCGCGAGCTGCACCAGGCGATCGACGCCGGGGTGGCGGTCGGTCAGACCCCGCAGCCGGTCCCGCTCGACCTGGGCACCACCACGACGGCCACGCTCACCGGCCTGCGTTCCGACACGACCGTGCCGCGCGCGCTGCTGGACGGCTCCGTCAGTCTGCCGGAGCGCCTGCGGCCGTTCGCGGAGGCGTTCACCGAGGCCATGGCGTACCCGGTGTTCGACCTGCCGATGTTCCGGGCGCTGCTCGGCTTGGGGATCGACGCGTTCGTACCGAACCTGAACCTGCTGCCGCAGAACACGTTGACGCTTCTGGACAACAACCACGAGTTCATCGAGTCGTACATGGCGGGGCTCAACCACGAGATGGCCCGCGAGATGCTGTGGCGGGAGTTCCCGACGGACCAGCGCGGCACCCCGTTCCGCCAGTTCTGGGACGCCGTCACCGCCCTGCCGGAGCCCGGGGTGTCGCCCGCGGACCGCCGGGAGCGCGACTACGACATCCCGCCGATGCACCGCTGGCCGCTGACGGCCAGGCTCGGGGAGAACTCCAACCCGCACGACGGGATCGTCCTGGTCGTCAGGGGCGAACTGCTCAAGAAGTACCCGACCACCGCCATCTACGCGCACCGGGCCGAATGGCCGCCCGGACCTGACGGCCTGCCCGACAAGTCGCAGCAGCGCCGCCTGGTCACGATCACCGGTCAGCCGACGACCGAGCAGATCCAGCTTCCCCGCTTCGAGGCCACCGTGGACCCGGACATCTATCTGATCGGGTTCGGCCTCACCGCCGACCAGGCGATCGGCGGTCCCGACGACCCCGGCTGGTTCTTCGTGCTGAAGGAACGTCCGGGCGACCCCCGCTTCGGCCTGGACGACCGGGACCCCGGCGCGCCCGCCGGGCCCATCGAGGTCTGGAACGACCTGACCTGGAGCGACGTCGACCCCGCCGGACACGGGTTCCTCACGCTCGACCCCGCCGTCACCGTGCCGCTCGCCGGGCTGGACGGATCCGACGACGCGGGCAAGCTCGACCAGCACGGCGAGGACGAGAACCTGCCGCTGTGGTCCAGCGGGCTGGGCTCGGCCGACCTTGCCTACATCCTCCTTCAGGTGCCCGTCATGGTCGCCGTTCACGCTCAGGAAATGGTGCCCCGATGACCGCGCTCAGCGACGCGTTCCCGGTTCTGCTCGCGCCGGTGCGGGTCGAGACCCGCTTCACCGCCACGGAACTGCTGGTCCGGGTCTTTCCGGACGAGTGGGCCGTGGACAAGTTCGAGTCCAAGCCCACCGACGCCGAGATCACCGCGATCGACGCGTACTGGACGGCCCGCTGGGCGGCCGGCGGCCGGGCCGCGCGGCTTCAGGCCGCCTGGCAGGAGCTGGCCACCCGGATACCGGCGGGCCGCGCGGCGTGGCTGCTGCGCGGCCGTACCCCGGAGAACCCGGCCGAAGAGCCCACCGGGGCGGGCGACGACGCCGTGGTGCTGGTCATCCGGTCCGCCGCGGCTCCGGCCGCCAACAACCGGCAGCCGTCGATCGTCTATTGGAGCGCGGTGTGGCGGGCGCACGGCGACCGGCTGCGGTTGCGCCAGGCCGACGCCGCGCTGCTCGCCTCAGTCGGAACCGCCAGGGCGAACACCATCCGCGCCAACCGGCCGTTCGGGCTGGACGGCGCGCTGACGAGCCCGACCGACAACGTGCTCGTCGCGTTCCTGGTGCTGAAGCCGCCCGCTCTCGGCACGACGGCGACGGACGCCTGGACGCAGGGCGCCAAGGCCGGTCTGCTGCCCGACCGGTTCCAGGTACTCGCTTTCAACGGCACTCGCCAGGTGGTGTCGGTGACCGGCGCCACGGTGCCGGCCACGCTCGCGGTGAGCCCGGACCCGGGCTCCGGCGACCAGATCTCCGTCAACGAGCAGACCGGCGTCCTGCACGTGCCGGACGCGCTGCGCTGGCTCGTCGACTTCGACCGGGCCGTGGCCGTCGGCATGGGCGTGCGGATCCCGCTCACCGACGAGATCCGCGGCGGGGTGGAACGGCTCGTCGTGCTGGGCCTGCGCGAGCAGGCGGCGCCCACGCAGACGGCCGCCGACCTCACCGAGCTGATCAAGCGCCATCTGCGCGGCCCGGACGGGTTCGCCCTGCTGCCGCAGGGCACGCCGACCAACAACTCCGAGGTCCGGCCGGCCGGTCAGGACGAGGAGGACGAGGCCGCCGCCGCGCTGCGCTCCTCCAGCGGGATCGCCGCCGCGGCGGCGCAGGACTGGACGACGAGGACGGACGGCAGGCAGCTCACCGACCTGCTCGGCATCGACTCCGGCGTCCTGTCCGGCATGCCGAACGCGGACGGAACGGACCAGCGCGACGCCCGCGCGGCCAACACCGCGCTGTGGCCGGCGACGTGGGGCTCCTTCCTGCAGACGACGCTGCACCCGCTGCTCGGCCCGGACGCCGTCGCCAAGACTCGCGACTTCTTCCAGAAGTACGTCTCCGGCCGTGGCCCGCTGCCCGTGGTGAAGATCGGGCGGCAGCCGTACGGGATCCTGCCCACCACCGCGTTCTCCCGGCTGGCCTTCCCGGACTCCGCGGGGCACCGGCGGGCACTCAACCGGGTCCTGACCGAGGCGGGCAAGGATTGGGCCGCTGCCGCCGCCCAGGTGCCGCACCTGGGCGACGGCGCGAGCGACGCGCACCAGCAACTGCTCGACCTGGTCGCGCTGCACCCGACGTCGACCGAGTACCACCAGCGCTACGCGCAGAGCCTCGAGGACCTGTTCAACCGGGAGAACCTCGCCGGGCTCGGCGGCACCGTCGTGTCCACGGTGGAGCAGCTCGGGCTGGCCGCCCCGGTGCGCGCCCTGCTCAGCCGGTTCGGCGCGGACACCGGCCCCGGCCGGGACCCTGACCTGCTGCGGCGGCTGTTCGCCGACTTCCACCAGCCGATGCTGGCGCCGCTGGTGGACGACCGGCCGCTGTCGGAGAGCGCCCACATCCGGCCCTACACCACCGACGGGCGCGACTATCTGACCTGGCTGGCCGCGCTGACGCGTACCAACCTGAACGGGATCCGGCTGGAGTCGGGCTTCGCCGAGGGCCGGCGCCCGGCGACGCTGCTGTACCTGCTGCTGCGGCACGCGATCCTGCTCGGCTGGGACGAGGCGGCCCGCGCGCTCACGGCCGCGGCCGGCCAGTCCGCCGGGCCGCCGGTCGACCCGCCGTTCATCCACGTGCACCTGCCCGGACCCGGCGAGGACGCCACCAGCGAGAGCCGCTTCCGGCTGCTGTACTCGCCCGCCCCGCTGGTCACGGGCAGCCCCGATCAGCTGCTGGTCAACTTCATCCCGTCGGCGCTGAGCAAGCAGGCGCCGGACCAGCCGGGCCCGACGGCGGCGCTCGCCGACCAGGCCCGCGCGCTGGACGTCCTGGCCACCTTGCCGACCGCCCGCCTGGAACGGCTGCTGGCCGAGCACCTCGACCTGGCCACCTACCGGCTGGACGCGTGGCGGCTGGGCCTGGCCACCGAACGGCTCGCCGAACTGCGGTTCGCGCCCGACGGCACCGTACGGCCCGGCCTGCACCTGGGGGCGTACGGCTACCTGGAGAACGTCCGGCCGCAGGCCATCGACCGGCTGGAACCCGTCTCTCTGACCGGCCCGCTGGCGACGGTGTTCGCCGGAGCCCAGCCGCTGCTGCACGACCCGGAGAACGAGGGCTTCGTGCACGCGCCGTCGCCCGGCCACGCCCGTACGGCGGCCGTCCTGCGAGCCGGGTACGTCGCCAACGCCGACCGGCAGAACCCGGGCCCCTTCGCGGTCAACCTCGGCGCGGACCGGGTCAGGCTCGCGCTGTCGATCCTCGACGGGATGCGGCGCGGCCAGTCGCTCGGCGCGATGCTGGGCTACCGCTTCGAGCGCGGCCTGCACGACCGCAGCGGCCACGGGACCGAGGTGGACAAGTTCATCGCGGGGCTCAGGCTGGCCTTCCCACTGCGCTCGGGCAAGATCCCGCAGTCCGTGGCCGCAGATCAGGACAAGCCCGACGAGATCGGGCAGGTCGAGGCGCGCAACGTGATCGACGGCCTGGCCCTGGCCCGCCATCTGACCAGGAGCGGCGCGTCGCGTACGTACCCCTTCGGGCTGAAAGGTCTGCCGGAGGCGGACGCCGATCAGACCAACGCGATCAGCGAGGAGGCCGAGCGGCTGCTGGCCGCCAACGACGCGGTCGCCGACCTCGCGGTCGCCGAGGCCACGCACCAGGCGCTGGGCGGCAACCCCGAGCGCGCCTCCGCGACCCTCGACGCCTACGCCAAGGAAGGGCTGCCGCCCGAGCCCGAGGTGGTCAGGTCGCCGCGCAGCGGCACCACGCTCACCCACCGGTTCGGGCTGCGGCTGAAGGCCGGACTGCACCCCGGCAACGACGACACCCCCCGCGCGCAGGCGGAACCGGCCGTGGACGACTGGCTGCCGAGCCTGCTGCCGCGAGATGAATCCGTCGCCGCGCGCGTCACCTGGACCGACCCGGTCAACGGCCACGCCCACGAGAGCGTGGTCACCCAGGACGACGTCGACCTCGCGCCGATCGACCTGCTGTGGACGGTACGGCCGACCGACCAGGCGGCGATGACCGACCTGGACGACCGGATCATCGGCGTCGTCGTGAAAAGGGATGACCCGCGCCCGGACGCCGAGCTCACCATCCGCTACACCGACCGCGTCGACGGCAAGGTCACCTTCTTCGAGCTGTCGCCGCTGATCACCGCGCTGCGCACGCTGCTGACCACGGGCCGGCCGCTCAAGCCGACCGACCTGGTGCCCGCCTCCGGCCCCGTCACACTCGACCGTACGCTGGACGACGCCGTGTCGGTGCCCAAGCAGCGCCCGGTCGCGGTCCGCGAGTCGCTCGACGACCTCGGCGACGACGTGGACGACCTGCTGGGCGACCTCGTCCGGCTGTACCCGCCCGCCCCCGCGCAGCCGCGGCGCGACGACATCGTGGAGGACATCGACACGCTGCTGACCCGCTACGCCCGGCTGGTCACCACCGCGGCCGGGTTCGGCATGGTGCGCAGCGGCTGGGGCGAGGTGACCGCCTGGCGGCGCGGGGTGTTCTCCGAGGTGCTGGCGGCCGCGGCCGTGACGGCGGCCAGGATGGGACGCACGCTCGCCAAGGCCGACGCGCTGCTCGCCGCCTACGACGCGCTGCCCCGGCGCACCCCGGACGACGAGCGTTTTCGCAGGTTGCACGAGGTGGAGCCGCTGCTCACGACCGCGCCTGACCCCGACCCGCCGGACCGGCCCGACCGGTTCCGCGACGCCATCGGGCGCCAGCGCGACATCTTCGCCCGGCGCCAGGACGATCTGGAGGACGTCGCCAGGACCGACCGTACGAAGCTGAGCGAGCTGCTGGAGCAGGTCGGCGACCTGCTGCCACTGACCGGACTCGACCCGGCCGGGCTGGAGCTGACCCCGGTGCTGGACAAGGTCGTCGCGTTCGGCGCGGAGCTGCTGTCCAGGACGCGGGCGCTGCGCGAGGAGATCACCGCCCGCCTGGCCGCCGCCACCGCCGCGCTGACCAGCGCCGACAACGCCGTCACCGCGCCCGACCGCGCGAAGGCGACCATCGAGGCGCTGCGGGCGCTGCTCGGCCCGGACGCGCTGGTCGTGCCGGAGTACACGCTGCCGAAGGATCTCGGCGACGACCTGCACGACGCGTTCGACGACAGCGACGACCTGGTCAGGCACCTCACCCGGGCGCCGATCTCCCGGGACTTCCCCGTCGACGACTGGCTGCACGGCCTGGCCCGCGTACGGGAGATGCCGCGGCTGTGGGAGCGGGTGACGCTGCTCAGCGACGCGCTCAGGAACGAAGACCTCGAGGACATCGAGGACCGGGAGCCGCGGCTGCGGCCGATCCAGTTGCCGCTCGTGAACGGCGACCACTGGCTGGCCATGGAGCTCGCGTCGGGCGCCACCATCGACCAGGACCGGCTGCTGTTCACCGCGCACTACGCCGACGACCCGCCCGACGGGTCCGGGCCCGCCAGCGGCCTGCTGTTCGACGAGTGGACCGAGGTGCTGCCCACCGACCGGGAGACGACCGGCATCGCCGTGCACGCCGACAGCCCCGACTCCGAGCCGCCGCAGAGCATGCTGCTGGTCGTGCCGCCCGTGACCACCGGGTCGTGGCGGGCCGAGGACCTCGTCGCGGCGGTCACCGAGACGTTCGACCTGGCGCGTACGCGGCTGGTGGAGCCCGCGCAGCTCGACGGCACCGGGTACGCCCAGCTGCTGCCCGCGACCCTCCTGTCCGCGACCCGCCAGCCCATCACCATCAGCACCGATCTCGCCGTCGCCAACGCACGATGGAAGGCCGACCATGAGTGAGCCCCGTATCGCCGACCTCCCCGCGGCGCTGGCCCATCGCGACTTCCCGACGGTGGGCCTGTGGAACCGCCTGGAGGGGCGCCCCCGTACCACCGACTTCGGCAGGGCGCTGCGTGCCGAGGTCCGTGACCCGCTGTGGCTGCTGGCGCGGCAGTGGCAGCTCGGCGAGTTCCGCGCCACCGACGGCGGCTCGCCGGTGACGGCCACGTACTCGGTCGTGGCCAGCCCGCTGACCCGCTTCCGCCCCGACACCGACCCGGTGAGCCCGCCGGGCGCGCTACCCGCCGGGCGTCCCCTGGAGACGGTGGCGGAGAGGCGGCCGCTGCCGTTCACGTTCGGAACCGAGCCGATCTCGTTCGACCTGCGGCTGTCGCTGGGCCGCCGCTGGCTGAAGCTCGTGGCGCGGGCCTCGCTCCAGCACAACCGCGAGGTCGCCGAACAGTACGTCGCCCGCTACCCCATCACCCTCCCCGACCCGGACGCCGAGGCCGACGCCCAGCGCGTGGCCCACCCGGAGGTCTGGGCGGGCACGCAGGCGGTGGCCGGCCGCCGGATGGACGGCTACCTGCTCTACCAGCATGTCAAGGGCGGCGGAACGGCCGCCGACGGGATCACCGGGCTGCGGCGGCAGGACCGCGACGCGCTCAACGCCCTCGGCCCCCGCCTGATCGCCTGGTTCGACCAGCTCATCGACCAGCCGGGCGCGACCAGCCCCTGGGACCCGCGACGGCTGGAGCACCGCTTCTCGGTCGCCGCGGCCGGCCCCGGCGGCGAGACGGTGCTGTCCGCGCCCGAATACCCGGGCGGCGAGCTGGACTGGCACGCGTTCTCGACGGCCCACGACGACACGCTCGGCGGCGCCGGTGCCACTCCGGCCGCGCTGAACCGCACCGTGTTCCCCACACCCGCCCGGTTCACCGGCATGCCGCTGCCGCGCTGGTGGGCGGTCGAGGACGGCCGTACGAACTTCGCCGCCGTCACCCCCGACAGCACCGACCTGGCCCGGCTGATCTTTCTCGAGTTCGCGCTGGTCTACAGCAACGACTGGTACATCCTGCCGTGCGACGTGCCGACCGGCACGTTCGCGGCGATACAGGGGCTCGCGGTGACCGATGTGTTCGGCGCCCGCCGCTGGATCACCCCCGCCGGCGCGGGCGCCGAACACGACTGGCAGCAATGGTCGATGTACGTCCACGGCGACGCGCCCGGCCTCCTGCTGCCGCCAGGAACGCCGAAGGTGGCCGACGGCCCGGCGCTGGAGGAGGTCCAGCTGGCCCGGGACGAGAACGCCAACATGGTGTGGGGCATCGAGCAGACCGTCCGCATGCCCACCGGCGACCCGCGCCCCGGCGCGGAGGCCGCCGCCGAGACCCTCGCCTTCCGCCGCCGCCGGCCGCGCCCGACGACCCGGCTCGACGACTCTCGGGCGGCGCTCGCGTACCGGGTGATGAGCTCGGTCCCGGAGCACTGGATCCCGTTCATCCCGGTCCACGTCCCCGGCGACAACCGCAGCGTGCAACTGCAGCGCGCCACGATGCCCAGCGAGGTGGACGGCAGTCCCGTACCGGCCAGGACCGCCCTGCTCCGCGAGGGGTTCGACGCCGGGAACTCGTACTTCATCAACGAGGAGGAGGTCCCTGTCACGGGCACCCGCCTGACCGCCGCGTACAACCGCACCCGCACCCGGACCGGCCAGGTGATCGTCTGGCTCACCGTGCGGCGGGACACCGGCCGCGGCGGGCGCTCCAGCGGTCTGGCCTTCGACCTGCTGACCGACACCGCACCCCAGTGACGTACGGGCCGCTGCTTCCCGGTCGGCGGGGGTAGCCTGCGACCGGCTGGAGACGCGACGGTGCGCATGGTCCGCGCCGAGCTGCTCGCCGCGGGGTTGGCCAACGACGCCGAGATCGACGCGCACCTGGCCGCCATCGATGCCGGCGAGCTCGACCTCACCCTCGCGCCGCCGAACGCGCCACCCGAGACGCCTTTTCGCTTTCGTGAAACTTTCAGCCCACCGGACGTCGCATCGTGGGCCGATGCGGCGGCGACCAACTGAATCTGGCGCGGCTGCGATTGCGGATCTACGTTGACGTCGCGGCGCGCCAAGCGCCGCGATCCCCATACGTCCGACGATGTGGAGAGGGCAGATGGAATCTCGCACAGGCCGCCGCAGGAGAGCGCTCCTTTGGCGCGCATCGGCCGCGTCCCTTGTCACGGTGACGGCGCTCGGTCTCGGCGCCGTGGCGGTCGACGCCGCCACCGATCAGTCCGCCATGTCCTACACGATTCCGCGTTCGGCGAGCGCGGTGGGCCAGGGCCGGACCTCGGACGTGGCCAAGCACAACGGCGCGCAGGAGGCCAGGGCGGCGGTGCTGGCGGCGGGTGGTGACTGCGCGAACTGGTCACAGAGCGATCGCACTCTCTTCATCGCGCCGGACAGCTCCTGGTGGGTCTACGAAGTGACCGTCTCGGCCCTCTGCGTGCACTGACCCGTCGGACGGCCGAGAGCGTTTTGGCGGCCACTCGCTGGCCCGGCCAGGGGCGGTGGCTGCCCGAGCCGCTGACCCAGGTCATCGCCGAACACCGGACCCTGGCGCTAACCTTCCTCGACCAAGTCAGCCCAAGGTAAAATCGAGCCCGGGCTGAAACGCCCGGGGCGACCCGACCGGCCGTCCCCTGCGACACCGCGCCCTTCGCCTGGCGGCGAAACTCGGCACGGGTGATCCGGCTCCGGACTTCACGGTCCCGGAGGGAAGACGCCCTGGCCCGGAGTGAGGATTCCGTCGGGGTCGTAGCGTTCATGGGCCGCCGCGAAGGCGGCCCATGCGGGGCCGTAGTGGGTGCGCCACTCCTCAGGTGTGGTGGGTATGGAGCCGACCGGGTACTGGTAACCCCCGACGGCTTGGGCGCGCAGGTAGAGGGAACGGTTGGCCTCCACCATGTCCTGCGGGCTCTCGGCTCCGTGCGAGGCGGTTCTGAGCAGCGTGAAGAGGAAGACCGTCTCCTCGTCGGGCACGCGCAGCAAGGGCAGGTGCAGGCGGGCGCGGGGGAAGGGATAGAGCAGTACCACGCCGCTGGCGCCGACCTCGGTCTCGGTCAGGTCCTTGATGGCGGCCTCCACGAAGGCGTCGGTGCGGCTCGCGGGCAGGAACATGTTCCACCAGGGGTGCGGGCGGTACCACTCGCCAGTGGACTTCAGATAGGCGACGCCCGCGGCGAGCCGGTTGAGGAAGTCGAAGTAGGACATGTCCTGGATCTGCCGGTCGCCGGGCTGGTCGCGCAGCCCGTCGAGCAGCCTGCCGTCGTCGGGCGGAGTCGTGCCGTTGAAGAAAGCGACCGCTTCAAGCTGGTAACTCCAGCCGGCGGAGCCGGTCGGCAGCCCGAGCTCTCCCTCCACGTAGGCGAAGCGGCCGTCGTTGACCACGCGCCGCTGGTCGGCGGTCAGCGCGGCGACGCTCGGGTAGGAGAGCAGGTAGTGGCGGACCCTCTCGGGGGCCGGCAGCAGGCGCACGGTGGCCTTGGTGATGATGCCGCACTGTCCTCTTCCAGCCAGCGCCGCGCGGAAGAGGTCGGGGCGCAGCCGCGCGGAACACCTGTTCAGGCTGGCCGCCCCCGTGACGACCTCCAGTTCCACGACGCTGTCCGCCTGGGATCCGTGGTGGTGGGTCTGGCCGCCGACACCGCCCACCGAGAGCGTGCCGCCGACCGAGAGCTCCAGGTAGTCGGTGAAGACCGGAGGGGTCAGGCCGTGGGCCAGGCTCGCCTGCGCCAAGCTGCTCCAGAGCGCGCCCGCCTCCACGACGGCCGTGTCCTCCCGCACCTCAACCGCGTTGAGCGGGGTCATGTCGATGATCAGCCCGCCCGCGACCTGGCCCTGACCGAAGGTGGCGTGTCCCTGGCCGCGCGCGGCCACCGGCAGGCTGTGCGTCCGGCAGTACTTCATCATCAGCATGATGTCCGACACGGCGCCGGGCTCCAGCACGGCCCCGGGGGTTCGATGGACCAGGTGACCGAAGTCGTCGGCCGCCTGGCCGCGCGAGGCGGGATCGGTCACCACCTTGCCCTTCAGCGGCGGCAGGTCGACCATCCCCTGAGACTGGGCGGCGTCGGTGACCCACGTGCGCGTGGACGGGTCGAAGCCGACCACGGCCGCCCCCGCCGTGAGGAACGCCCGTCTCCACGGATGCCACGTCATGCCCGGTCCTTTCGCAGCGCGGTCATGTCGCGTCGATAATCGCCGACGGCACCCGGCGACGCTACTCAAACGAAACCGGATGACAGCCACAAAAGGGTTACTAAGGCGCTTCGCGCCTCGACGGGCGCGCTACGCGCCGGTCCAGAAGATCACTATCGAGCTCGGCGATGAGCGCGTAGCGACCGGCGGCGCAGGCACCACCGACAACCTGCTCTACGAGCACCCCAAGCTAGTGATCTGCGTCATATGACCTGCCCGGAAACGCGGCACGAGCGACGACCCCCCAGCGCGAACACCCCGATGGAAAGCCACCTACTCGAAGCCTCCTCCTCAGGAGCCGGGCTCGGAGCGCGACGTGTCATGCGGGTCATGGTGGTGCCCGGCGGGGCGAGCCCGCCAGGCACACGTGATCGTGGCCGAATCTAGTTCACGAACGCCCTTTCAGGCTTTTCAAAGCTGAGCCAGGGTCGTCGGCGTAGAAGCGGATCGTGGTGATGTGCTCGCGACGGCCGAGGGGCCTGGTGACGGCGATCGGCCCGGTCAGGTTGACGATCAGGTTCGTCTGCGCGTCCACTCCCAGGGTGAGGTGGCCGTCCGTCACTTCGATCACACCGCGCGCGTTGTAGTTACGGCTTACCCTGACCGAGGCGATGAGCTCGCGCGGGACGCGCAGGTCGACGTACGCGCCATAGCGGATGCGCAACTCCTCCGCGGTCACGACATGCGGCCGGGTGGCGGACGCCGCCCCGAGGGCCAGCACGAACAAGAGTTGGTAGACGTCGGCCACCATGACGATGGCGCGCAGGCCGGCCGCAGCGTTCGAGACCGCCAGCATCCACTCCAGGGCAACAGCCTGCACGACCACGGCGAACAGCAGCATCAGCAGCAGCGGCCGCTGATTCTTCGCATACGTCAGGGCAATACCACCCGGCGGCACCCCGTCCTGACGCCGCCTGACCCACAGAGCGAAGCTGGCCAGGTTCCTGTGCTCCGCTCTCATGAGCATGCGTACCTGCAGCGGCACCAGAGCATCGGTGACCGTCCTCAGCGCGTCCCATGGTGCGGCGCCAACCTCACGAGCGGCTCTGAACAGCCGATACGCGTGCATGTATCCCATGGCGGACAACGGCGCGACCACCGCCGCGGCGACCAGTCCCGCCGGCGTGGGCGTCAATCGTCTCGCAACCATCAATAAGGCGACGAGCAGGTCCAGGGCCGCACTGCCAGCAGGCCGTAACGAGCGAGGCTGAGCCGCATGCTCATGTCCTTCCATCGTCGGAGAAGGGCTATGAAGATCATAGAATGTGGATCATCGCTCGCCATGTAGGGCATCCTCGGAGCTCCATCGCCTCCACGACCAGATGGATTGTGCACAATGCCGCAAACAAGCGAATCCACTGTTGTGAGGTCAACCGGCCGTGGGGCACAGCGGTACAGCGGTTCACGCTAAGCCGATGATCACGGCTGGCGGATGCGTACGGGCTTGGCCGAAGGGGCAGTCCCTCGTCCACCGCGGCGGCCTCGGCTTCCGCGAGTGCCCGGTAGAGCGAGGCGACCGACGGCGACTTGCCACACCGTCACCTCGGCTACGCAGGGCTACATTGCCCCTGATGACCGACCCGAGTGCCGGGCCGTGATAGAGAGTCCGGGTGACAACGACACTTGAGTTTCCCGTTCTGCTGCGACTGATCGACGAACGGTCGACCGCCTTCCGCGCCGCGGTCGCCTCCGCGCCCAGCCTCGACGTACAGGTGCCGACCTGCCCCGAGTGGACGCTGTTCGATCTGGCGCAGCACATCGGCGAGGGGCGCCGCGACTGGGCGGCCACCGTCGCCGCAGGGCCTGCTCCGGCCAAGTCCGCGGCGGAGGGCTCCCGGGCTGCGCCTCGGGAGCGCGAGGCGCTGCTGGCCTGGTTGGCGGAGTCCACGGAGCAACTGCTGGACGCACTGCGGAAGGCCGGCCCGGATCGCGGTTGCTGGACGTGGTGGGAGACGTCGCAGTCGCCGCAGACCTCCGGTGCCGTAGCTCGGCACCAGCTCCAGCAGATGGCGGTGCACACCTACGACGCCCAGATCACCGTGGGTGCCCCGCAGCCGCTGCCGGCCGAGGTGGCACTCGACGGTGTCGACGAGTTCCTGTCCACCTGCGTCGCAACGACGAGTGCCTGGCCACACAAGCCCGCTGTCGTCGACTTCCACGCCTCCGAGGGCCGCTCCTGGCGCCTCTCGCTCTCCGCCGACGGCGCACGGACCGCCCGTCTCCCCGAGCCCGGCACCATATCGGCCACCGCTGCCGACCAGGACCCGGACGCGGCCAACGCCTCCGCCTGGGGCACGGCCGACGAGCTGGTCCTCATCCTGCACGACCGTATCCCGATCAACTCCCTGAAGCTCGACGGCGACCGACGTCTCTTCGACCAGCTCAGCGCCTGGGACCCGGATGAGTAGGACGTGACGATGCGCCCCCTCGTACGCCCCGAGGCATGCCTCACGGCAACGGCTACAGCCACGCCGTGGTGGCCTCGCGGCCGCTGGGGGAGCAGACCGCCACGGCTGCGAAGCGGCTGACCGAGGGCGGCCCACACGCTGATCGGCGCGCCTGGTCGGCACCTGACGCCGTCAGTTCTCCGCGTCGTCCGCGTCGTCATCGTCGTCATCGAGTCCGGCCGCGCCCGGGTCGCGCGGCGGGTGCAGGGCGCCGGCGGCCGGGACGCTGGCGGTGAAGCTGTAGCGGCCGAGCAGGTTCAGGTACTTGTGCTTGAGCGGGGAGAGCCGGGCGATGTCCTCGTCCCGGATTTCGTGGCCCTCGGCGCGGAGTTGGGCGACGGCGGCGTCGATGCAGCGGGTCGTCCAGAGCATGATGGCGTTGAGGACCAGACCGAGCGCGCCGAGTTGGTCCTCCATCCCGTTGCGGTACGCCTGGTGGATGGTTCCGCGCTTGTCGTGGCACAGGTCGCGGGCGAGCTTGTGGCGGGATTCCCGCACGGTGAGCTGGCGGTTCATCTGACGGCGGTAGGTGACGTCCGGGCTTTGGGGTGTGATCGCTCTACCTGGATATTTCTGGGCCGTGGATGATGCGGTGGATGGTGGAGCGTCCGACGCTGTACTCGGTGGCCAGATCCGCCGGCGACACGGAACTTGAAGCCCAGACCCGCATCGAAAGGTTCAATCCGTCGACGGTTGCTGAACCAGCCGGCGGCCATGTGACCATCCCCAACGCCGACGGCTCGTGCACCTGGCCGGCCACTCCGCTCGGGATGGCCAACAGGCTCACAACCTATCTCTGGGCGCGAGGACCTTCGGGGGTGATGACGAGCCCACGTCCGAAGGTCCTCACTCCCATTCAGGACGCTTTTAGCAGAGCGTCACGCGCTGGGATTCCACCGTGCCACCCCGGCTGCGGGTTTGGGTGTAGTAGCTACCGTGGCCCCAGTTGCAGCTGCCGTAGACCCTGATCGGGTTTGACCCCGAGCCGGTCGCCACCAGAGCGTCGAGCCCGACCTTGTCCTGGTAGAGGCGTGCCTCGATATTGGACTCCCCGCAGCCCGTCGAACCGCCGATTCCACGGATCTCGCCGACGCCATAGGCGAACGGGGGATCCGCGTAGACCGAACAGGGGAGGGCGGAGGCGGTCGCCGATGCCGCCGGCACCCCGGTCGCAGTTCCTGCCGCGACGATCAGGGCTCCGACGAGCATCCTCGACAGTTTGGTCCGCATGGTTCTCCTATCTGGAACAGAAAGGCGTGAGGACATGGCATATTGGTGGGCCCGTATCCCCACGGGGGAAGGACGCTGATGTGCGGGCAAGATTTGCCGCTTGTCATCGGAAGTGCCGTCTCCGGCGCCAGATAGATGACCTACTGCCACCTTCCGGCGATTTCCGGCCGTCAGTGAAGTGGCGCAGAAATTCTTGCGAGTGGGCGCCATGGTTCAGGTGAACCTGCTGCGCTCTTGTATCTTCGCTGCTTCTCTGTTGGCGGCCACGGAAACCCCGGGAAACAGCCTCCGCTGAACGCCATTTCTGCGGTTACCGTTTCAAGGCTCGCTCTTCATCACCTCTACCTCCCTTCGGTTGCCGGTGACGCGCGTCCGTGTCATCGCCCCGGTGTCGCCTTGACGTCTTCCTGGCGCGTCAATGAGGTCTCCGTGGCCGGGCAGGGCGATCGGAGGAAGTTCTGCGTCGGTATCGGCGAGCACCTGGAGATGCTCGGCGCTTACGCCGTGGAGCCGCGCCGAATCATCTTGGATCGCACAAAGCACCGAGTTCTCCATTCAGCGGTATGCGAGGTGCTCAGCTCCGTATGGGCGGCCGGCCTTGCGCTCGCACTGGCTCAGGATGTCTGACCGGCGTTGTGAAAGCGTTGTGGGTTCGTTGCGGGTGCTGGACTCGCCGCTGCGCCGTCGGCGCTACCGATCCAGTTGATCGTGGATCTTGGCGCGGATCCGGTCGGCGTCGGCGTGGCCGAGCTGCTCGAAGATCTCCAGTGCGTGCCGCCAGGCATGGCCGCTCAGCCGGTCGTTGCCGGCGGCGTGGTGGGCGTCGCCGAGGCGGACGAGAGTGGCGGCCTCGTTGTAGCGGTCGGCGACCTCACGGAACAGTTTCAGGGCCTGCTCGTAGCAGGCGGCGGCTTGGGCGTGATGGCCGAGATGCAGGTGCGCGTGTCCGAGGCTGTCCCAGGTGGTGGCCTGCCCGTGCTGATGGCCGAGCTCGAGGTGTAGGTCCAGGGCCTGCTCGCAGTGGATCAGGGCCTGGTCGTGGTGGCCCATCAGGGTGTGATACCAGCCGATCGCGTTGAGCGCGTGCGCGAGTCCGGCCCGATGGCCGGCCTGCTGATAGAGATCACGGGCCTGTTCCGCATGGTCGAGCGCCTCTCGATACCCGCTGTGGGTCTCCAGGAGCGAGGCGACGCCGCGGTGGGCGTTGGCCAGGCCGACCCGGTCACCGAGCACGGTGAAGAGGGTGAGCGTCTGCTCGACGTGGGCGCGGACGTCGTCATGGCGGCCCAGCCGGGTGTAGGCCCGGACGAGTCCGCTGTGGGCGTGGGCCTGGCCGAGTCGATCGCCGAGCCGCTGCGCGGCGTTCAGCGCCGTCTGCTGGGTGGCGAGAAGGTCCGGCCAATGTCCTTGGTGATCGAAATAGGTGACCAAGGCCCAGGCCAGTTGCCAGGTGAGGGTGCCGAATCCCAGGTCGGCGGCCTGGCGCACGGCCGCGATCAGCACCGCGTGCTCGGCGGTGAACCAGGCCATCGCCTGTCGCGGGTCGGTCAGGACCGTCGGGCGCACTCCGTCCTGCGGCGCGGACAGGGTGATCGGATGGCGGTGCGGATAGAGCAGCAGCATGGCCGTGTGAGCGGTGTGCACATAGTGGTCCAGTACGCGGTGCGACGCGGCGCGCCGGGCAGCCTGCGCATCGCGCGTGCGAGCCTGCTCCGCGGCGTAGGCGCGCAGCAGATCATGGAAGGTGTAGCGTCCCGGCCGGTGCTCGATGAGCAGGTGCGCCCGCGTCAGCTCCGTCAACAGCCTTCGCGCCTGAGCATGCTCCAGCCCGGCCAGGCTGGCCGCCGCCTCCTCGTCGGCGTCCGGACCAGGGTGAATGCCCAATAATCGAAACAGTCTGGCCGCCGGTGCCGACAAGGTGCGATAAGACCAGGAGAACACCGCCTTGAGGTCCGCGGCCGGCTCTCCTCCGTCCAGGGCGTCCAACCGTGCCGAGTCCCTGCCCAGATTCTCGGCCAGGGCCCACAGCGGGAAGTCCGGGCGGACCTTCGCCCGGGCCGCGATGATGCTCAGCGCGAGCGGCAGCCCCGCGCACAGCTCCAGCAGGCCGGCCACTGCCGCGGGCTCTGCCTCGGCCCGCCGGCTGCCCACATGACGAGTGAAGAGCCGGCGCGCCTCGGCCTGACCGAGAGGGGGCAACGTGATCGGATGGGCACCGTAACCGGCCATCAGGCCGGCCAGCTCCTGGCGGCTGGTCACCAGCACGAAACAGGACGGACTCCCCGGCAGCAGAGGCGCCACCTGCGCGGTGTCGCGGGCATTGTCCAGAACGATCAGCATCCGCTTGCCGGACACCAGACTGCGATACAGCGCGACCTGCGCGTCCAGCATCGGCGGAATGGCCGCCGGATCGCTGCCAAGGGCGCCCAGCAAGGTTCGCACCGCCACCGCCGCCGACATCGTCGCGTCGCAGGGGTCGAAGCCACGCAGGTTCACGTACAACTGCCCGTCGGCGAACGTGTCCGTGTTCCGGTGCGCCCAGTGCAGAGCGAGCCAGGTCTTGCCGATGCCACCGCAGCCGCCGATCGTGACGATCCGCACCGTGCCCGTCGTCAGCTGAACGGCCAGCGCCTCATCGAGCCCCGCCAGTTCGCGGTCCCGGCCGACGAACGACGGCGGCGCCGCCGGCAGGGTCTGCGGCACCAGAACGACGCCGCGCGCTGCCACAGCGACGTCCACCGCCGCCGGGGCGAGCACGGGGTCGGCGGCCAGGATCTGCTGCTGGAGCCCCTGGAGAGCAGCGCCGGGATCGGTCCCCAACCCCTCGGCCAACTCGCGCCGGATCCGCGCATAGCATGCCAAGGCGTCGGCCTGGCGGCCACTGCGGTACAGCGCGATCATGAGCTGACCGGCCAGCCGCTCATCCAGCGGATGCACGGCCGCCAGCGTCGCGAGGTCGACGAGCAACGTGGCGTCTTCACCGCGCCGGAGCCGGAAGTCGTGATAGTCCAACTGCGCGGCGAACCGCTCGGCCTGCAGCGTGTGCCTCAACGCCATCAACCAGGGTGTGTCCAGGTCGGCGAACACCTCGCCACGCCACAACGCCAGCGCCCGCTCATACAGCGCCACCGGCTCCACGCCGTCCCGGCCGCCCCGCGCCTGCGCCAGCAACCGGCGGAACAGATGCAGATCCACGGCCGCCTCGTCGACCTCAAGCAGATAGCCGCCGGAACGACGCCGGATGCCCCACTCCTCGACCACCGGCACAGCGGCCCGCAACCGCGACAGATAACTCCGCAACGTACCCGCGGCCTGCGGTGGCCGGTCCTCACCCCAGACCCGCTCGGCGAGCTGATCCATGGACATCGGGTGATTGGCCTCCGCCAGCAGCACCGCCAGCACATAGCGCTGCCGCGCCGGGCCGATATCGACCGATCTGCCGTCCACACGGGCGCACACCTCGCCCAACAGCCGGAACTCGACCCGCATCGCTCTCCCTCGGCCGGGTCGTACGATGACGGGCGCTGACTCTATAGAACACAGTCCAGGCCGCCCCAGACTTCAACAAAGCTCGAATCGATCGCAGGTATCGGGACGAGCCGGCTTCCTCCTCGATGTGCTTGCCGAGGACGGGACACCGTTGGCTGCCGCTACCGGCGAGCTGATGAGCTCCCTTCGCCGAGCGGTTTCCGCCGGTGCCGTGGTCAGCGGGCGGCGGGCCGGGTGAAGACCCGCAGCACGTCTCGCTGGTGCAGCGTGCCGACGATCCGGCCGGTCACCGGGTCGATCACGGGCAGTTGTTTGATGCGCTGGGTGTGCATCAGCTTGGCGGCATCCCGTACCGCCGTGCCCGGTGTGACGGTGATCGCCGGAGAGGTCATCAGCTGGACCGCCGTCGCCCCCGCGGCCTTGTCATGGTCGCGCCGTCGGCGGCGCGACTCGAAGATCGACATGCTGTGCCGTACCGGGTCGGCCTCTTTGAGCAGTAGGTCGTTCTCGGAGACGACGCCCACCGGCCGCCGGTCGGCGTCGACCACGGTGACCGCGCCGACCGCGTAGCGCTTCATGGTGGCCACGATGTCGGCGAACGATGCGTTCTCCAGCACGGCGATGGCCACGAGTCCCATGACGTCCTTGACTTCGATTGACATAGCTATTCACCCCCACGTCCACGCTCTCCTATCCCTGGCGTCGGCCGGCAGCGGCGGACGTCCCGGATGTCGGGTGACCAAGGTCCCGCCGAACAGGGCCCTACGGCGGCCGCTTCCGGGGGCATCAGGCGCGGACCACCGCGACCGGGCAGCGGGCGTGGCGGGCACGCCTCGGCTGACCGAGCCGGCGAACGCGTGCACCGGCTACTGCCAGGCGTGCACCACCCCCGACGTGCTTCCCCGCACCTTCCTTCTATGTGCCATGCCACCGCCTCACCCGGCCTGGCCTCCAGGGACGGAAGTCCCGCGAGGCGCAGCTTTGGTCCACGCCCTGTGCGAGCGTGGCGGCTTCTTGGGAGAGGGACGTCGCACCGCGAAAGAGTGACGGATGGCCGGTCCGTACGGGACCTTCGGCCCTGATCGCCGCGCCGCCCAGGGCGGGAGGGTGAAGCACGACCAAAGGAGACAAGAACCCATGCGTGCTGCCGTCATCATCGGTTTCGACAAGCCCGTCGAGATTCAGGAGGTGCCCGTCCCCGAGCCGGAGCCGTTCCAGGTTCTCGTGCGTATCGAGGCCAGCGGCCTGTGCCACACCGACATCCACGCCGCCCACGGCGATTGGCCGGTCAAGCCGTCGCTGCCCTTCATCCCCGGGCACGAGGGTGTCGGCGTCATCGAGAAGGTCGGCTCCGCCGTGACCGATCGGGCGGTCGGTGAGCGCGTGGCCCTGCCGTGGCTCGGCTACGCCTGCGGTACCTGCGAGTACTGCGTCAGCGGCCGGGAGACGCTGTGTGAGTCCCAGCAGAACACCGGCTACGCGCTCAACGGCGGCCACGCCGAGCACGCCGTCGCCCACGCCGCCTACGTCGTCCCCGTGCCCGACGGCGTCATCTCGGCTGAGGCGGCCCCGCTGACCTGCGCAGGCGTGACCACGTACAAGGCCGTCAAGGTCTCTGGGCTGCGCCCGTCCGAGCGGGCCGCGATCTTCGGTATCGGCGGGCTCGGACATCTCGCCCTGCAGTACGCGCGGATCTTCGGCGGCCGGACCATCGCCGTCGACGTCACCGAAGACAAGCTCCAGCTGGCCCGCGACCTCGGCGCCGCCCACACCATCAACGCCGCCGCCACCGACCCCG
The DNA here is from genome assembly GCF_040659625.1 of Nonomuraea sp. NPDC049750. Lineage (NCBI taxonomy): Bacteria > Bacillati > Actinomycetota > Actinomycetes > Streptosporangiales > Streptosporangiaceae > Nonomuraea > Nonomuraea sp. NPDC049750. The sequence goes on along the minus strand of NZ_JBFANB010000062.1, from coordinate 2,144 downwards.
TCGCCGAGATTCAGGCGCTCGGCGGCGCGGACGTCGCCATCGTGCTCGCCGCCAGCCCGCGCGTGCTGGAACAGGCGCACGCGTCGCTGCGCCGCGGCGGCCGCCTGGTGCTGGTCTCCCTGCCGAAAGACAACGCGATGAGCCTGCCCATCTTCCAGACCGTGCTCGGCGGCATCAGCGTCATCGGCTCCATCGTCGGCACTCGCGCCGACCTGGCCGAGGTGTTCCAGTTGCACGCAGAGGGACGTACCAAGGTCATCTACGAGACGCGCAAGCTCGAGGAGATCAACCGGTCCTTCGACGACGTCCTGGCCGGCACGGTCCCCGCCCGCCTCGTCTTCGAGCTGTGACCTCTTCCAAAAGGACACGAGTTCCATAAGGACACGAGCATGTGCAACTACTGCGGCTGCCGGAAGTTCCCACTGATCGGCCGCCTGTCCCAGGAGCACTGGGACATTCAGGAGTGCGCGGGAGCGCTGCGCCGCGCCATCGTCGAGGATCGGCACGGCGACGCCACGCCCCTCCTGGCGGAGTTGCTCGCCCGGCTGGTCCCGCACACCGCCGCCGAAGAGAACGGGCTGTTCGCCGAACTGCGCGCCGACGGGCCGCTGGCCGACGAGGTCGAGCGGCTCTGCGCCGAGCATGCCGACATCCACGGCGTGCTCGGCGCGATCGACCCGGCCGCGCCCGACTGGCCCGCCGTACTGGCCGCCCTGGACCGGCTGCACCAGCACATCGATCACGAGGAGCATGGCCTGTTCCCCGCCGCCGTCATCATGCTGCCGCTCGACGCCTGGGACCGCATCACACCCGGCCCGTCCCCGGCGGTGACCGGCTAGCAGGCACGTGCCGAACGGCCCGAAAGGACGGGTGTCAGCTTCTCGGCCGTAAACGACCGAGCTTGCAGCTCCTCGCCGTCGATGGCTTCGACGGTCCGGTCCGCGTCAGGCAGCGTGACTCACTGCCCAGCCCGTAACGCCGCGTGCGGCGATGTTGCGGGCTGCGTTGACGTCGGCGTGCTCAGCGAAACCGCACGACGTACACGAGAAGGTGGCCTGGTCAGACCGATTGCGCTTGTCCACATGCCCACAGTGCGAGCACTGCTGTGAGGTGTAGGCCGCATCCACGATAATCACCGCCACTCCTGACCGGACCGCCTTGTAGGCGATGAAGGCTCAGAGCTGGTGGAAACTCCAGGAGTGCAGCGTGACCCGCTGGGGCTTGCGAAGCCGTACCCGTTCGCGGATGCCCTGGAGATCCTCCAGAGCGATCCCGCGCCCGGTGCGTTCTGCCTCGGTCACGATGCTTTTGGCGATGATGTGGTTGACATTCGCGGCGAACCGCGCCTCGCTACGACGCCGCCGTTTCAGCAGCCGCTTGGCGGACTTGGTCTGCTTGGCCTGCAGGCGGCGGCGCAGTCGGCGATGACGGTGGCGGACCGCGTTCAGGCCCTTGCCGCAATGACGGACCCCATCGGAGGTGGTAGCGATGTTGGCGATACCCAGATCCACCCCGACGAAGCCGTCCGGTTCCGATAGCGGCCGGCCGGCCAACTCGACCGTGGCATACAGGAACCACAACCCGTCCCGGCAGATCAGATCCGACTCGCCGCGTCGATGGGCGGCCAGCAGCGCCAGTTGCTGTGCCGAGCCGGTGAAGGCCACCCCTTTCAGCCGCCCGGCGGTCGTCCAGATCGACACCGTCCGAGCATCATGCTGCCAGGACAGGCACCGGTCGTCATACGGCTGGGCCGCCAGCGATCGGAAGGAGATCGGCTGGGCTTCGATGGTGACCCGACGCGGCGATCCGGGCTTGCCCAGGTTCCCGGCGGCCAGGTTGGCGTGCAGGGTGCGGTAGGCGTCGCACACCTTCTTGATGACGTGCTGGGCGGCCTGGGCGGCCAGCCCGAACTCGGCCTTGATCTGGTCGTAGGTGTGCTTGCGCAGGTCGAAGTTGCGGAAACAGTGTTGCTGGAACGCCAGTGCCGCGACCAGATTCGCCGCTCGGTTGGCGGCGTCCAGGGTGGCTTCCAGCGCCGCCGCCTGCTGCGGCGTCGGCAGGAGCGTAGGGTAGGCCGCCGCCCCCACTGAGGTGGAAAACAACGGCCCCCCTCCGAACGGTACGTGCGCCTTTCAACGCATACC
>NZ_JBFANB010000061.1:0-40330 GCF_040659625.1 Nonomuraea sp. NPDC049750 | reverse complement strand
CTTGTTCACCGCGAACCCCAAGGACTTTGACGGCCTGGAACGGCTCGTGAACGTGGTCGCCGTGACGCGACCTTACGGCGCGACGGGTTAGCCTCAGGGGCGGAATGTAGTGATCGACAGCCTCGTCAGGTAGGGGGTCACTTGACGGTCTCCCTGAAAAGCGCTTCTTCGCGCATCGACCCAGATCCCTTGAAGGGGGTAACCGCGTGATGCAGCTCCATCACTTGCGGCGGGGTGTTCGAGTAAGCGGTCAGCAGGTCCACAGCTCACATTACGGCCTGACCGAAGCATGTTTTCGGTCAGGCCGTTCTGCTTTCTTCGCTGGCCGCTGCCCGGCCAGAGCTGTTCACATCGATGTTCACCGCGAGAAATAGCGAGGGACGTGGCTGAGTGGGGTTCCGGTGCGGCGACCGGGCGGTCCTCATCCGGTTCGGCGGCGCGTAGCTCGGCCGGACCCGGACGGAGATCGGCGCGACGTCCCCAGTCCCTGGCGAGCGGTCAGGACGTTTGCTTCGGTGGCGAGAGTCTCTGGAGGAAGTCGGCGACCGCGGAGGCGATCAGCTCGGGCGCCTGGAGGTGCAGGAGGTGGGTCGCGCCGGGGATGTCGGCGTCCGTGCACCGGGCGAAGCGCTGATGTAGAAGTTGGCGGCTCTCCTTGAAGAAGGGCCCGCTGTGGGTCCCGATCACCGACAGCAGCGGGGTTCGTACGGCGGCTGCGCGTGTCGGGTCCAGCGTCCAGGTGGTGAGGGACGGCGCCTCGGCCCGGTAGAAGAGTTCGGTGTCACGGACCGCCAGGTCATAGGCGTCGGGTCCGGCGGTTGCGAGCAGCTTCCGCCAGTCGGGACCTCCGAGGCCGGCGAATGTCGTGCTCGCGGCGCCGGCCATGTCACCGGCGGCGTACAGGCTCATGACCGGTTCCATACCGGCCATGAACGCCTGGGCGCCAGGCACCTCGGTCAGGATCGGTTCGAGGAGCGCCAGGCTTCGCACGCGGCCGGGCGCCGACAGCGCGGTCTCAAGTGCGATCACGGCGCCGTAGGAGTAGCCCAGCACGTGTGTGGACGGCAGGCCGAGTGCGTCGAGCAGACCGAGGGCGTCGGCGGCCTGCTGCTGGACGCTGATCGGCCAGCCTCGTCCGCCGGTCCCGGCCATCCCGCGCCGGTGGTAGCGCACGACCTCGTGGGACGGGCCCTCGACGGCCAACGCGGCTGCCAGCGGCGCGAGCCCCGTGGCGAGGTTGGATCCGTGGATGAGCAGCAGCGGTTCACCTTGACCGATGACCTCGTGCTCGATCTCGATGTCGTTGACGTGCGCTGTGCTCATGACGCCTCCTCGAAGTGGCTTGATCATGCGATGTACCGCCGGCGCCCACCGCACGTCGCTGTGGCGGGCGGCTTGCGCCAGGCGGGTCATCGATCATCGCGTCTGTCACTCGCCGGGGAGCTTGGCGGCGATGACGTCGATGTGCTCGATGGAAGGCGACCCGGCGAACAGCTCAGCGGCCGCCGGCCCGCGCAGCGTCTTGCCGTTGGCCTCCAGGTGAGCCTGACGGTCGGCCTCGTCGACGAAGGCGTCGAAGATCCCGAACGTTGTGGGTCCGAGGCGCAGTGCGAACCAGGCGACCGCCAGCCCCTCCTCCCGTACGTGATCCACGGCTGACTTCAGCATGGCCTCGACCTCCGGCACCTTGTCCGGCTTGGCCTCGACGCGGATGAGCAGTCCCACGGTGACCATCTGTGCTCCCGTCACTTCTGTAATGATCGCTAGATAAGTAAGCTACGGCACATCTCTAACGATCGCTATAGAATCGGGGCATGAAAACGGGACGGCCGCGGTCGTTCGACCGAGACGAGGCTCTTGAGGGTGCCATCGCCGTATTCTGGGAGCACGGCTACGACGCGACCTCGATCGCGCTGCTCACCGGGGCGCTCGGCCTCGGCGCGCCCAGCCTGTACGCTGCCTTCGGCGACAAGCGAGCCCTGTTCCTGGCGGCGCTCGACCGCTACATCCGCACCTACGGCGCCTTCACCGAACGCGCGCTGGCCGAGGAGCCGAACGCCCGCGACGCCGTCCAACGTCTGCTGCACGAGGCGGCCGCCGCCTACACCAGGCCCGAGCGCCCGCCCGGCTGCCTCCTGATCACCGCGGCGACCAACTGTTCCCCGCAGTCGGCCGACATCGCGGCCCGGCTGCGCGAACTCCGCGCGGCGGGCGCCCACGCGCTCGAAGCCAAGATCGCCGCCGCTGTGTGGGCGGGAGAACTCCCCGCCCACACCGACGCTCATGCCCTCGCGACTTTCTACACAGCGGTCCTCCAAGGCATGTCCGCCCAAGCTCGCGACGGCGCCGCAAGGACCGATCTGGAGCAGATCGCCGAGGCGGCCCTCCATGCCTGGCCGTCAGCCGCCGGCCAGGGGGCCTGACGATGGGTGTGTCCCCCGTGACGTACTTCCCTGCCTACCGCTTGGGCTGGATCCCTCGCCTCCCTTCGGCGCACATCGCAGAGATGCTCGATTGCAGTGCCGTGACCTGGTCGTTTGTGTTCGAGTAAGCGGTAAGCAGGTCCACTGTTGATCACGATGCGGCGGCACCCGATGCGGGTGCCGCCGTTTTCGCGTCAAAGGGCTTCATCGGGGCGCTTCGCGCTTGAGGGCTTCAGGCGCTGTCTCCAGTCGCGCCGTAGCCGCGACCCCTGAGGGGCCTCCGCTTCGCTCCGGGCGTTTGTCTTTGGCGCGGGCTTCGCCCGCCCGTCCCTATTGACTGATCGAGCAGTCCAGGAGTCCAGCACTGGGTCGTTGATCATGGGTGATCCATGTAGGAAGGCTCGATGGTTAGAGGTTCAGGCGATGCACCTCCAATTGGTAGCGGTGTGGAGCGCCACGATTACTGAGCCTGAGGTGGCAGTGGGCTGGTTTCCGCAGGCCACAGGGCCGGGAGATGGCTGTCATGAAAGCTGAGGCCGCTTGCTCTACGCCTGTGATGCACCCGACACTACGCATAGATGGGTGATAACTTTCATCTATGCGTAGTCAGTCGCCTCCCTTGCTGCCGATCTTCCGGTCGCGCCATCAAGCGGAGCTGCTCACTCTGCTGTACCTCCACCCCGACCAGGAGCGCACCGTGACAGAGCTCGCCGAGCATGTCGGGGTGCCGCTGACGACGATGCAACGGGAAGTAACGCGCCTGCAACAGGCCGGCGTGTTGAGTGGACGCAAGGTGGGCAGGGCTCACCTGATCCGGGCCATGGTGCCTGGCCGCTACGCCAGGCCGCTTACAGAGCTTCTGACGCTGGCGTTCGGGCCGCACCTTTTCGTCGAGCAGGAATTCGCCGCACTCCCCGACACGGACGCCGTTGCGATATTCGGCTCCTGGGCCAGCCGATACCTCGGCGAGCCCGGTGCTCCTCCGAACGACATCGATGTCATGATCATTGGCCGTCCGTCTCGAGCCGATGTGTACGAGGCCGCTGAGCGAGTGGAAAGGCAACTGGGGATCCAGGTCAACCCCGTTCTCATCACTCGTGATCGTTGGACGCAGGCCGCCGATCCCCTTATCGAGCAAATCCAGTCGTCACCGGTGGTCTGGATCAAGGAATTTCCCAAGGAGGCCGAGTGAGACGCTGGAGCCGGGGCGAAGCGTCGGTGGAGCGTCTTCTAGCAGAGGGGCGACTCCAGAAGATCACGGGTGCGGCCGCGGAGGGCACTGACTGGGCGGAACGCGCTCAGCGCACTCTGCGAACCGCCTGCGGGATTGCCGACGACCCCGACAGCACTTTCCTCCTTTCCTACGACGCCGCTCGGCACGCCTGTACGGCGGTGCCGGCCCATCAAGGTCTTCGGCCTACCACCGCAGGCGGGCACTACGTCGTGGAGGAAGTGCTGCGAGCCCAGTTCGGTGAGGTCTTCAAAGACTTCGGCGCGCTGCGTCGGCGCCGCAACGAGATCGAGTATCCGATACGCCCCGGCGACGATGTGGAAGCGATCGAGGCTGAGGAGGCGAGCGCCACAGCCGAACGACTGATTGAGTCAGCGCGCAAACTCATCCCCAACTTGTCCCTCTTCTGATTCGTCTACCAGGGCGCCCAGTCACATGGGTATGGGACGTCAGAGGCCGTCGGCTCTAGGAGTAACTGTTCGTCGCCGCGAGCATCCACTTCGACGATCTGCGCTGGGAGGCCTGCTCGTACCCCTGCTCGCGGGCCTGAAGCGCACGGTGGCCGGCAAGGTCATCCTGGCCGGCGACTGACGATCGGAGGCGTTCCGCTTGGCTCGCCGGAACCCTCGCGCGGCGGGTGACGGGGGCCGGGCTGAGCCGCCCGGCCCCCGTCACCGCACGGCTCACAAGCCCAGGTCGGCGCGCCATCACGCGCCTGCCTTATCGGCGCGATGCCGTGGCGAAAGGGCGGTGATAGCCGGTCGGGCGAGGCTCGGTCCGAGCTTAGAACCTGACGCCACCGCCGAAAGCGCATCAGCGTTCGCCGCGACGACAAGGAGAGACCATGCAGACCCTGACCCCCGAGGGCGCCGCGACCACCCTGCTCGAGGCCGGCAACCGGCCGCCCGCGACCGTACGGGACGACGTGGTCGAGGAGCTGGACACGCTGCTGTCCAAGCACCTGGCCACCCGCGCGGACGCGGTGGAGAAGGCCGCGGTGCAGTATTCACGCGAGCACTACGCGCGGATGACCGGGCTGCTGCCCGACGAGATGGTACGCCGCCTCCAGGAGGAGACGACCATGTTGACGGCGGCCAACACCCGCCGCATCGACATCCGCGTGGCCGTGACCGGCAACACGCCGCGGCGGCTGGGCAGCCTGCCGAACTCGCTGTTCGCCTCGCACAGCACGCTGTTCACCGCGCTCTACCACGTGCCGGCGTTCCGCGGGCTGCTCGGCGACATCGCCGGGGCCCCGGTTTTCGACTGCACCTACCCGGACGAGCAGATCACCGGCACCCACCAGACCCAGGTGGGCGACACGCACGGCTGGCACTGGGGCGACCACGAGTTCGCCTGGATCTTCATCTCCCAGGCGCCCGCCCCCGAGCACGGCGGCCTGCTCCAGTGCGTGCCGCACACGCCGTGGAACAAGCAGGACCCGGCCGTGAACCGGTGCCTGACGCGGGGCCCGATCCGTACGTACCACCACGAGAGCGGTGAGTCGTACTTCTTCAAGACCGACACCACGCTGCACCGCACGATGCCCATCCAGACGGACGGCATCACCCGCTCGATCGTGAACCTGACCTACTCCGGCGTCTCCGACCTGCTGACCGAGAAGACCTACGAGACCACCGACGCCGTCTACCTCGACTGATCATCCCATCGCCGCCCGGTCCGGGCGGGAGGCCCGCCGCCTCCCGCCCGGACCGTCGCCGTTTCGGCAGTCCCATATCCGCAGACATGTCGAGGAAAATGGGATATATACGAGAGAGCATCCAATAACAGGGTATAGGGGTGCCCATGCACATTCGGATCCTGGGGCCATTAGAGGTACTGGCAGAGGGTCGCCGAATACCACTCACTGGAGCACGTCCGCAAGTCATTCTGGCGATGCTCGCCCTGGAGCCGAACCGGGTCATCTCCATGGACCGCCTGCTGGACGCCATCTGGGAAGATGAGCCGCCGAGCACGGCCAGGGTGCAGATCCACATATGCGTCTCGGGGCTTCGCCGGACATTTTCCGCATTGGGATTGACCGACGTCATCAGCACCAGACCGCCGGGCTATATCTTGAATATTCCTGTGGAGAATATTGACGCCCATCAGTTCGAAGAATTCATCGCGAAGTCGTATTCCCTGGTCGAGGCCGGAAAACCACAGGAGGCGGTGACCGAGCTGCAGTCCGCGCTCGGCCTCTGGTACGGCACCGCGCTCGACGGCCTCCAGGGCCGGATCATCCGCGGCGGCGCGCTGCAGCTCCAGGAGCGCCGCCTGGCCGCCGTCGAGGAGTGGCTGCGCCTGGAGCTGTCGCTCGGCCGCCACGCCAACCTCATCGGCGACCTCACCGTCCTGGTCCGCGACCACCCGCTCAGGGAGCGCCTCTACGCCCACCTCATGGTCGCCCTCTACCGGTCCGGACGGCAGGCCGAGGCGCTGGAGACGTACCGTATGGCCCGCGCGACGCTGGTCGAGGAGCTGGGCATCGAGCCCGGCGACGAACTGCGCCGGCTGGAGCAGGCCATCCTGCGCGGTGACGGCGACATCGGCGACGAGGCGGTCGCCGAGCAGTCGGCCGCCGCGCCCCGCGACACGCCCACGGCGGCCGTCCAGGTCATCCCGCGCCAGCTGCCCGCCGCGATCGGTGACTTCACCGGGCGCACCGGCGCGTTCGCCGACATCGTGGACACCCTGACCGGCCCGGACGGCGGCGAGGCGTCGGGTACGGTGCCGACCATCGTCATCAGCGGCCGGGGCGGCGTCGGCAAGACCACCCTGGCCGTGCAGGTGGCCCACGACGTGCGCGAGCACTTCCCCGACGGGCAGCTGTTCGCCGACCTGCGCGGCGGCAGCGGCCGGCCCGCGTCCGCGCTGGAGATTCTGGAACGCTTCCTGCGCGGCCTGGGCGTGGACGGCTCCGCCATCCCCGACACCCTCGACGAGCGGGCCGAGATATACCGCAGCCGGCTCGGCGAGCGGCGCATGCTGGTGCTGCTCGACAACGTGATGAGCGAGTCGCAGGTGACGCCGCTGCTGCCGGGCAGCTCCGGCTGCGCCGTGGTGGTCACCAGCCGCACTCGGCTGACCGGCCTGCCCGGCGCCCGCCGCATCGAGCTGGGCGTCCTGGAGAGCGGCCGGGCCGTCACCCTGCTGGAGCGCATCCTCGGCGAGCAGCGGGTCCGGGACGAGCCCGAGCAGGCCGCCGCCCTCGCCGAGCTGTGCGGGCACCTGCCGCTGGCCGTCCGCATCGCCGGGGCCAAACTCGCCTCCCGTCCGCATTGGCAGCTGGGCCGGCTCGCCGACCGGCTGCGCGACGAGAACCGCCGGCTCGACGAGCTGGAGCACGGCGACCTCGGCATCCGGGCCAGCATCGAGGTCAGCTACCAGGGCCTGCCCGGCCCGGCCAAGCGGCTGCTGCGCCTGCTGTCGCTGCTGGAGACCCCGGACTTCCCCGGCTGGGTGGGCGCCTGCCTGCTCGACGAGGATCCGGCCGAGGCCGAGGACCTGCTGGAGGAGCTGGTCGACGCCCAGCTCGTGGACGCCGGCGCCGGCCCGGCCAAGAGCGCGCCCCGCTACCGCTTCCACGACCTCATCAGGACCTTCGCCCGCGACCGGGCGCTGGCCGAGGACAGCGCGGCGGACCGCACCGCGAGCCTGCGCCGCGCCCTGTCGGCCTGGCTCGCGCTGGCCAAGGAGGCGCACCGCCGCGAGTACGGCGGCGACTACACCATCCTGCACAGCGGCGAGGCCCGCTGGTCGCCGCCGCCCGCGCTGCTCGAACGGCTCTCGCCACACCCGATGAACTGGCTGGACGGCGAGCGCGCCGCCCTGGTCGCGGGCGTCCGGCAGGCCGCGCAGCTCGGGTTCGACGAGCTCTGCTGGGACCTGGCACTGGCCGCCGAGACACTGTTCGAGGCCAGGAGCTACTTCGACGACTGGCGCTCCACCACCGAACTGGCGCTCGGCGTGGTGCGCAGGAAGGCCAACCCGCGCGGCGTGGCCGCCATGCTGTACTCCCTGGGCAGCCTGCGCATCTTCCAGCTTGAGCCGGACGCCGCCCTGGAGGCGCTCGAACCCGCGCTACGGCTGTTCAAGGAGCAGAACGAGCCGCACGGGTGGGCGCTGGTGCTGCGCAACCTCGCCTACGTCGACTCGCTGCGCGGCGACACCGAGCAGGCCATCCGCCGGTACGGCGAGGCGCTGGAGGTCTTCAAGCTCGTCGGGGACCGCACCAGCGAGGCCCACGTGCTGAGCAACCTGGCGCGATCCCTGCTCGACGGCGGCGAGTACGCCGCGGCGGAGACGTACCTGGAGCGGGCCTTGAAGATCGCCAGGGACGTGGGCAGCCGCCGCTCGGAGGCGCAGGTGCTCTACCGGCTGGGCGAGAGCGCCCTGCGGCAGGGCCAGATCGACCGGGCCGGCCGGTCGTTCACGCTGGCGCTGCGCATCGTCAGGGACGGCGCCGACCACATCGGCGAGGCGTACATGCTGTACGGCCTCGGCCAGGTCTACGTCCGCGAGGGCCGTCACGACCAGGCGCACATGACCCTGGAGCAGTCGCTGGCCCTGGCCGTGCGGGTGGGGGAGCGGCTGGTCGAGGGCCGGGTCCGGCACGAGCTGGGCGAGCTGGCGCTGGCGCGCGGCAGGTTCGGGGAGGCGGCCGGGCGGCTGGGCGAGGCGGTGGAGGTCTTCCGCAGCCTTGGCCTGCCGCCGTTCGAGGCCCGGGCGCTGGTCGGGCTGGCCGAGGCGAGCGATGGGCTGGCCTCGGCGGAGGGGGCGCACGCGGCGGAGGACGCCGCTCGCGCCGCCTGGGCGCTGCTGGCCGGCCTGGACTCGGTCGAGGCCGACGGACTGCGCGACCGGCTGGCGTTGCGCCAGCCGGTCAGGAGTCGCGCCTAGGGCGGCGGAGCAGTTTCAGGAGTCGTGCTTGAGGCGGCGGAGCAGGTCAGGAGTCGCGCCTGAGGCGGCGGAGCAGGTCGAGGCAGGGTGCCGTCATCACGGTGGAGACCAGCGTCATGAACACCAGCATGGTGAACACGGTCGGGCTGATCACGCCCATGGACATCCCGATGTTCAGCACCACCAGCTCGGTCAGCCCCCGGCAGTTCATCAGTACGCCCAGCGACAGCGAGTCACGCCAGCCGATGCCCGAGACGCGGGCGGCCGTCGTCGAGCCGCCGGCCTTGGCCAGCACCGCGACCGCGGTGATGAGCAGGCACCACGCCCACAGCCGCCCGTCGGCGCCGAGCAGCCCGAACTCGGTGTGCAGGCCGGTGTAGACGAAGAACAGCGGCAGTAGCAGCGTCACCGTGAGACCGTGCAGCTGCCCGGCGGCTCGCCGCACCGGCAGGGACCCGCGCGGCATGATCGCGCCGAACAGGAAGGCGCCGAAGATCGAGTGGATCCCGATCGCGTCGGTGGCCAGTGCCGACAGCATCAGGCCGGCCAGCGCCACCGGCAGCACGGCCGCCTCGGGCAGCAGGCCGCCGGGACCGAGCAGCCGGCGCAGCAGCGGCCGGACCCCGAACGCCATCACCGCGAAGAAGCCCACCGACATCCCCGCCGTGACCAGCGCGACGTCCGCGGCGGCGCTGCGGGTGACCGCGACCACGGCGGCCAGCACGCACCAGGCCGTGACGTCGTCCACGGCCGCGCAGGTCAGCGACATCACGCCGACCGGTGTACGGCTCATGCCCCGGTCGGACAGGATCCTGGCCAGCACCGGGAACGCGGTGATGCTCATCGAGATGCCGAAGAACAGCGTGAACGCCAGCTGCCCGACCCCGCCGGAACCGAGCACCGGATACAGCGCGAGCGCCAGCAGCACCCCGCACAGGAACGGCACCACGATGCTGACGTGGCTGATCACCGCGGCGGTGTAGCTGCGCTGCCGGACCAGGTCGAGGTCGAGCTCGTAGCCGACGAGGAACATGAAGAAGATCAGGCCGACCTGCGACAGCGTGGACAGCGTCGAGACCAGGCCGGGCGGGAACAGGGTGGCGTACCCGGCGGGCCACAGGGCGCCCAGCACGGACGGGCCGAGCAGCACACCGGCGATGATCTCGCCGATGACGGGGGGCTGCGCGAGCCGCCGGAACAGGCGGCCGCACAGGTGGCAGGCGGCCAGGATCACCGGTATGGCGATCAGCAGCCTGGGGAAGACGTCGGGGACGCTGGGGGTGGCCGGCCCGCCGGCCGGCCGCCCCGTGGCGGAGAGGCCGTGCCGGAGGGTGAACCAGATGAGGGCGACGGGTACCACGACCAGCGCCAGGTAGACAGCGATCATCCGCAGTGATCGCGGACGGACGATCGGGGAGGTCAGCTCCGGCCCGTCGTCGATTCGCACGGACATGTCGGCTCCGATGAGTGACGAGGTACGGGGGGATGAGCTAGGGCGTCAGGAGTGGGTCGGGTCCCAGCCCCAGTGGGTGTTGACGTCGTCGCCGGGGCCGACGGCGACCACGTGGCCGGCCGGCGCGGTGTGCGTCCCGGCGGTGAGTACGACGGCCGGCAGCGCGAGGGAGGCAGCGATGAGGGCGGGGGTGATCAGCCGCTTGAGCATGACGCCTGCTTTCGTGGTCTCGAAGATCTGCTCTGCCCCATACTCAATCGGCACGGGCTTTCTTCGCACTAAGCGCTCGCTAAGTCCGCCCGCTTAGCGGCGTGAAGCCCGCCCGATAGGCGGCCTTCGCAGACTTACCGGCGTGAACAACGACGCCACCGCACTCTGGTACCTCACCGAGGAAGAGACCAGGTGGGCCTGCCAGCGCCTCGACCCGGTCAAGATCGTGCGTGAGGCCCTCGTCCTGCAGGCCGAGGGGAAGACCACCTTGCCGGCCGAGGCCTACCTCGGCTGGACCAGCCCCTCCGGCGCGGCCGCCCGCAGCTTGAACATGCCCGGCTACGTCGGGGGCCCGTTCGAGATGGCCGGCACGAAGATCATCAATGGCTGCCTGGACAACCCTGAACGCGGGCTGCCCCGCGCCAGCGGCCTGACCATGCTCTTCGACCGCCAGACCGCGCGCATCCGCTGCGTCATGGCCTCCGCCCACATCAGCGCCCTCAGGACCGCGGGCGTGACCGTGGCCAGCGCCCAGGCGCTGCTGCCGCAGAAGGTCATCACCGTCGGCGTCATCGGCGCCGGCGCCATCGCCCGCACGCACATCGAACTGCTGGCCCGATCCCTGCCCGGCACCGCCGCCATCGTGCTGCATGACCAGGATCCAGGCCGGGCCGCCGCCCTCGCCGACGGGGTGGAAGCCCTGCTGCGCGCGTACGGCATCCGCATCTCCCTGGCCGACACGGCCCGCGAGGCCGTGCTCGGCGCCGACCTGGTCATCCCCGCCACCACGACCACCCAGGGCTACATCGCCTACGACTGGCTCAGCAAGGGCTGCGTCGTGGTGAACGTCTCCCTCGACGACGTCCTGCCCGACGTGGTGGTCGAGGCGGGCACCCTGCTGGTCGACGACTGGGCCCTGGTCCGCGACGACGAGCACCGCCTGCTCGGCCGCATGCATCGGGCCGGGCGCGTGGTCGGCCCCGGCGAGCACGCGGGCGCCGGCGTCCGCCGCGTGGACGCCGAGCTGGGCGAGGTGTTCGCCGGCCGGCACCCGGGCCGCTACCACCCCGACGACGTCATCCTGGTCAACCCCTTCGGCCTGGCGATCGAGGACATCGCGCTGGCCACGGAGGTGTACCGGATCGCGATGCGCGAGGGCCGCGGCATCCCGCTGCCCCGATGAACCACCCCCAACCCGACAGAACCGATGGGAGACCGATCATGAGCAACGACGAGACCGACGACGGCCGCACCTACCGCGTCGTGCTGAACGACGAGGAGCAGTACTCGATCTGGCCCGCCGGCAAGGAGCTGCCCGCCGGCTGGTACGCCGAGGGCGTCGAGGGCGCCCGCGACACCTGCCTGGCCCACATCGGCCAGGTGTGGACCGACATGCGCCCCAAGAGCCTGCGCGAGCGCATGGCGGCCACCGCCGCTACTGCCACCGCCACAGCCGGCGACGCGATCGCGTGAGGAGGCCGTCGTCATGTCCGTCAGACACCTGATCTCCATGGCCGGCCTCGGGTCCGGCGACGTGCGCCGGATCGTCGAGCGCGCCGCGTGGTACGGCTCCGGGCACCACCGCTGCGACCGGCCGCTGTCCGGCCGCACGGTCGGCGTCTACTTCCGCCGCACCTCCACCAGGACCCGCACCGCCTTCTCCCGCGCCGCGCAGCTGCTCGGCGCCGACATCATCGCCTACGGCCCCGCCGACCTGCAGGAGAACACCGGCGAGTCGGTGGCCGACACCACCCGCGTGCTGTCCGGCATGCTCGACGCCCTGGTGGCCAGGACCGCCGGCAGTGACGCGGAGATGCGCGCGTTCGCCGCCCAGGACCGGATGGCCGTGATCAACGCCATGAGCGCCGGCGAGCACCCCACCCAGGCGCTGGCCGACCTGGCCACCATCCACCGCCGCTTCGGCAGCGTGGACGGGCTGCGGCTGACCTACATCGGCGAGGGCAACAACACCGCCGCCGCGCTCGTCCTCGCGCTCGCCCACTACGGCAGCATCGAGCTGCACCTGCGCACCCCGCCCGGCTACGGCCTGGACCCCGAGGTGCTGGCGGCGGGCCGGCGCGGCATCGAGGCGCGCGGCGGCTTCCTCGCCGTCGAGCACGACATGACCACGCCGATGAAGCCGTGCGACATCGTCTACACCACCCGTTGGCAGACGACCGGCACGACCAAGCCCGACCCTGACTGGCGAAGTGTGTTCGCGCCGTTCCGGGTGACGGCCGAGGTGATGGCCGCCCACCCGCAGGGGATCTTCATGCACGACCTGCCCGCCCACCGCGGCGAGGAGGTCGACGCCGAGGTGCTCGACGGGTCCGACAGCATCGCGTTCGAGCAGGCTGAGGGGAAGCTGGCCGGCGCGCTGGCGGTGCTCGAATGGTGCCTGCTGGGACCGGACCGGTGAGCGCCGCCCCGCTGCGCGGCAACCGCTCCTACCGGCTGCTCTGGGTCGGCGGCGCCGCCTCCGCGCTCGGCTCGCACGCCTCGGCCATCGCCATGCCGATGCTCGTGCTGGCCCTCGGCGGCTCCGCCACCGAGGCGGGCGTCGTCGGGTTCGCCGCCGGACTGCCGTACCTGCTGGCGCAGCTGCCCGCCGGCGTCCTGGTGGACCGGCTCGACCGGCGGGCCGTGATGGTCTTCTGCGACGTAGGCCGGTTCCTGGCGCTGGGCAGCATCGTGATCGCGCTCACCGTCGGCCGGCCGCCGCTGGCCCAGCTCGTCGTGGTCGCGTTCGTCGAAGGCGTGCTCACCGTCGGCCACCAGCTCGCCGAGCAGGCCGCCATCCGGCACGTCGTGTCCCAGGAACAGCTGCCCGAGGCGCTGTCGGCTAACGAGGCCCGGATCCGTGGCGCGCTGCTGCTCGGCCAGCCCGTCGGGGGCGCGCTGTTCGGGTTCGCACGATGGCTGCCGTTCGCGTTCGACCTGGTCACGTACCTGGTCTCGATCGTGACGTCGCTGGCGTTGCGCGGCACCTTCCGCGCCGCCCCGGCAGCGGGGGAGCCCGCGCCGAACCCGCTGGCCGAGCTGCGCGCCGGGATCGCCTGGCTGTGGCGGCAGCCGTTCCTGCGCTCGGCCGTGCTCGCCATCGCGGCCAGCAACCTGCTGTTCCAGAGCCTCAACCTGATCGTCATCGTGGCCGCCACCGGCGACGGGGCCTCACCCGGCGCGATCGGGCTGCTGTTCCTGGGCGCGGGCGTCGGTGGCGTCGCCGGGTCGCTCGCCGCCCCCAAGATCACCCGCCTGTTGTCCATGAAGACCGTCGTCATCGGCGCGAACTGGCTGTGGGCCGCCCTCATGCCGCTCATCGCCGTCGTCGACGGGCCGCTCGCGCTCGGGCTGACGTTCGGCGTGCTGTGCTTCGTCGGGCCCGTGTGGAACGTCGCCGTCGCCGCGTACCAGCTGCGGATCACGCCGGAGCACCTGCTCGGCCGGGTCGGCAGCGCCATCGGGACACTCGCCTTCGGCGTGCTGCCCCTGGGGTCACTGCTGGCCGGATGGCTGCTCGACGGCATCGGCGTCACCGGCGCCGCGCTCACCCTCGCGGGTGTCATGGCCGTCGTCGCGGCCGTCGTCACCCTCACCCCCGCCATCCGCCGGGCCCCCGAACTGGACGCCGGCCCGGAATCTGGCCCGGAACCCGTTCCCGACCGCTCGCTGCAGCCGAGCGGTGACCTCGAGAGGTAAGACATATGCCATCCCGACCTTTCGCCGCCCTGCCCGACCTGGTGCGGGCGCAGGCACGGCGCACGCCCGACGCGATCGCCGTGCAGCACGAGGGCACGCTGCTCGACTACGCCACCCTGGACCTGCGGGTCTCCCGCATGACCGCCCGGTTGCGCGCCGCCGGGGTCGGGCGCGGCGACTTCGTCGGGGTCCTGCTGGAACGGGACGCCGGCCTGCTCGTGGCGCTGCTGGCGGTGCACCGGGCGGGGGCGGCGTACCTGCCGCTCGACCCGTCGCACCCGCCGGCCCGGATCAGCCGGATCGCCGCCGACGCGGGATCGCGGCTGCTGGTGACCACCCGCGCGCACGAGAGTCTGGGACTGCCGTCCCTCTACACCGACGACCCTGAGGCCGACGCCGCCCCCCTCGACACGTCGGCGGTCGCGCTCGACCCGCAGGACATCGCCTACCTGATCTACACCTCCGGCTCCACCGGCGCGCCCAAGGGCGTCCTGGTCACGCACGGCGCCGTCGCCAACCTCATGGCCTCGATGCTGACCTGGCCCGGACTGACCGCCTCCGACGTGCTGCCCGCCGTCACCACCGCGGGCTTCGACATCTCCGTGGCCGAGCTGTTCCTGCCGCTCGTCGCGGGCGCGCGGGTGGTGATCGGCAGCGCCGAGCAGGCCCGCGACCCGCGGCTGCTCGGCGAGCTGCTGGACGCCTCCGGGGCCACCCACCTGCAGGCCACGCCGACGAGCTGGCGGATGCTGCTGGACTCCGGCTGGCGGCCGCCGCCCGGGTTCACCGCCTGGTCCGGCGGCGAGAAGCTGGAGGCCGACCTGGCCGACCGGCTGCGGGAATCGTGCGCGGTCGTCTGGAACCTGTACGGCCCCACGGAGACCACCGTCTGGTCGGCGGGCGGCCGCATGACCGGCGCCCCCATGACCGGCGCCCCCATGACCGGCGCCCCCATGACCGGCGGCCCCGCGGACCCGGCGCACGACTTCGCCGGCTCCCCGGACTCCCCGGACTCCGCCGGCTTCGCGGCCTTCGCCGCGACGAGCCTGCACGTGCTGGACGACGACCTGGAGCCGGCCGACGAGGGCGAGCTGTACATCGGCGGCGCCGGGCTGGCCCGCGGCTACCTCGGGCGGCCCGCGTTGACCGCGGACCGGTTCGTGCCCGACCCGTACGTGCCCGGTGCGCGACTGTACCGGTCGGGCGACGTGGCGCGGCGCACCGCCGACGGGCGGCTGGAGATCCTCGGCCGGACCGACCACCAGGTGAAGATCCGCGGGCACCGGGTCGAGCCGGGCGAGATCGAGGCCGCCCTGCGGACCCACCCCGAGGTCCGGGCGTGCGTCGTGCACCCGTTCGGGACGCCGCCTCGGCTGGCCGCTTACGTGGTGGGCAGGGCCGGGCAGGCTCCGCCGGCCGACGAGTTGCGGGCGCACCTGGCGACGACGCTGCCCGCGTACCTGATCCCGGCGGCGTTCGTCACGCTGCCCGAGCTGCCCGTGTCGGCCAGCGGGAAGGTGGACCGGACCGCCCTGCCCGTGCCCAGCGCCGACCTGGGCGCGCCACCGTACGCCCCGCCCGTCACCGCGACCGAGAAGCTGGTCGCCGCCACCTGGCAGGACGTCCTCGGGGTCGAGCGGGTGGGGCGGGACGACGGGTTCCTGGCGCGTGGCGGGGACTCGCTGGCCGCCGCCAAGGCGATCTTCCGCGCCTCCCGGCACGCGGGGGTCCGGGTGCCGCTGCGCGCCCTGTTCGAGGCGGGTACGGTGCGCGCGTTCGCCGCCTGGCTCGACGAGGCCGTGGCCGCCGCCGCGCTCGCTCCTGTCGCCGCCGCGGTCCCGGAATCCGGCGGCGGGGTTATCGAGGGGCGTGTCGCCGGGCAGTGGGCGCCGGTGCCGGCCGGGGAGCGGGCGCCGCTGTCGTCCGCGCAGCTACGGCTGTGGCTGCTGGACCAGATGGGCGACGGCGGCGACGCCTACCACGTGCCGCTGGTGCTTCGCCTGACCGGTCGCCTCGACCACGACGCCCTGCTGGCCGCCGTACGCCGGCTCGCCGAACGCCACGAGTCGCTGCGCTCCCGCTACGCCTGGGACGGCGGCGAGCCCGTTCAGGAGGTCATGCCGGCCGAGGCCGTCACCGTCACGGTCGCCCGCCTCCCCGCCGGCCGCGACGCCGAGACCGAGACCCGCGCATGGTTGCGGCGGCTGGTGAGCGCCGGCTTCGACCTCGAACACGCCGCCCCCTGCCGCGCCGGCCTGCTCCAACTCGCCCCGGACGAGCACCTGCTCGCCCTGGTCGCCCATCACATCGCGATCGACGGCTGGTCGCTGGACGTGCTCCAGAAGGACCTGGCCGACCTCTACAGGGCCCTGTCGGCGGGCGCCGAACCCGCCCCCGCCGGCCCGGCCGCCCGCTACGCCGACCACGTGGCCCGGCAGCGCGACCGGACCGGCGACGACGCCCACCTGGCGTACTGGCGCGACCGGCTGGCCGGGCTGGCGCCGCTCGACCTGCCCGCCGACCGGCCCCGCCCGCCCGTGTGGTCCCCGGCGGGCGCCGCGCTGCGGTTCGAGGTGGCCGCCCCGCTGCGCGCCGCCGTCACCGAGCTGGCCGCCCGGCACGGCGCCACCCCGTTCATGGCGCTGCTGGCCGCCTTCCAGGTGCTCCTCGGCCGATACGCCGGCACCGGCGACGTCGCCGTGGGCACGGTGCTCGCCGGGCGGTCCGGGCCGGAGTTCGACGAGGTCGTCGGCCTGTTCGTGAACACCGTGGTGATGCGGGCCGACCTGTCCGGCCGCCCGGCGTTCGCCGAACTGCTCGACGGCACCCGGCGTGACCTGCTGCACGCGCACGAGCACCAGGACCTGCCGTTCGAGCGCCTCGTGCAGGAGCTCGAACCCCGCCGCGACCCGTCCCGCAACCCGCTGTTCCAGGTGATGTTCGCCTTCCAGGGCCCCGACTGCGACGACCCCGACTGGGGCGACGGCCTGCGGGCGCGCCGCGAGCCGCGGCCCGCGGGCGGCTCCACCACGTTCGACCTGACGCTCTCGGTCAGCGACGGCGCGGACGGCGGCTGGTCCGGCTATCTGGAGTACAGCACCGCGCTGTTCGACGAGGCGACCGCCGCCCGGCTGGCCGCCCACTACCGCACCCTGCTCGCCTCCGCCGTCGCCGACCCGTCGGCGCCCGTGGCCGAGCTGCCGGTGTTCGACGGCGCCGCCGCCGTCGAGGGGCCGGCCGGCGTGCCCGCCCCCGGCACCCTGACGGACCTGGTGGACGCCCGCCCGCCCGGCGACCCAGCCGTCACCTGCGGGGACGAGCGGATGACGTACGGCGAACTGAGCGCGGCGAGCGACCGGCTGGCCCACCATCTCGTCGCGGCCGGCGCGGCGCCCGGTGACCTGGTCGCGGTGCGGCTGCCGCGCGGCGTGCCGCTGCTGGTGTCGATGCTGGCCGTGGCCAAGGCCGGCGGCCACTACCTGGCCGTGGACCCGGACCACCCGCGCGAGCGGGTCACCGCGATGCTCGCCGATGCCCGCCCCCGCCTGCTCATCACCGCCGGGCCGCTGAACGGCGTGCGGCTGGACGGCGTACGGGTGGACGGCGCGCGGCCGGACGGTGTGCGGTCGGATGGCGTGCGGTCGGACGGTGTGCGGGTGGTGCGGCTGGATGACGAGGCCGGTGCCATCGCCGCCCGGCCCGCTGGTCGGCCGGCCGTGCCCGTGACGCCCGCCGACCCGCTCGCCCTCGTCTACACCTCCGGCTCCACCGGCACGCCCAAGGGCGTCGTCCTCACCCACGCCAACGTGCTCAGCGCCGTCACCGGCCGCCGCGCCTACGCCGAGCCGCCGCGCCGGCTGATGCTGCCGGTGTCGCCGACGTTCGACGTGTTCCTGTCGTTCGCGGCCTGGACACTCTGCTCCGGCGGCGAGCTGCTGCTGCCGCCGCCCGGCCCCCGCGCCGACCTGGACGAGCTGGCCCGCCTGGCCCGCGAGCACCGCCCCAGCCACGTGGTCTGCGGCCCGCACCTGGTCAGAGCGCTGCTCGAACACGACTCCGCCGCCCTCGCCGCGATCTCCACGGTCGTCACCGGCGGCGAGTCCTGCCCGGTCGCGCTGCTCGACGACCTGGCCCGCCGCGCCCCCGGCCTGACGCTGATCAACGAGTACGGCCCCACCGAGGCGTCCTGGGGCAGCTACTTCGACACCGCCGCCGGTACGGTGCCGCCGGGGCGGGCCGCACTCCCCATCGGCGCGCCCCCGGCCGGCTACCGCGTCCACCTATGGGACGACGGCGGCTCTCCGGTGCCTCTCGGCGCGGCCGGGGAGATCGTCATCGGGGGCCCCGGCGTCGCCCAGGGCTACCACGGGCGGCCCGCGCTGACCGCCGCGCGGTTCGTACCCGACCCGTCCGGGCCGCCCGGTGCCCGCGCCTACCGCACCGGCGACCACGCCCGGCTCGACTCCGGCGGGAAGCTGCAGTTCCTCGGCCGCGTCGACGGCCAGGTGAAGATCCGCGGCCACCGCGTCGAGCTGGGCGAGATCGAGGCCGTACTGTCCGGCCACCCGGACGTCGCCCAGGCCGCCGCCCGCCTCGACGCGGCCGGCCGGCTGGCCGGGTACCTGGTGCCGGTCCCCGGCCGGGCCGCGCCCGACGCCGCCCGGTTGCGCGCCTACCTCGCCGAACGGCTGCCCGAGCACATGATCCCGGCCGGGTACGTACCGATGCCCGAGCTGCCCGTCACCCCGCACGGCAAGGTGGACCGCGCCGCGCTGCCCGAGCCCGGCGACGGCGCACTCACGCCCGCCCGGACCGGCACGCCGCCGCGCACGCCCATCGAGGAGCTGGTCGCGGAGGCGTTCGCGGCCGTGCTCGGGCTGACCGGGTGCTGCGCCGAGGACTCCTTCTTCGACCTGGACGGCAACTCACTCACCGCCGCCCAGGCCGTCGCCAAGGTCCGTGCCCGGTTGCCCGTCACCGTGGGGGTGCGGGACCTGTTCGCGGCGCCGACCGTGGCCGGGTTCGCCGAACTTCTCGGGGCCCGGATGTTCGAGGCACTGACCGCGCGGGGGACCGAGGCCGAGCCGCCGCCCGCCACCGCGCCCGAGGTGCCCGCCGTCCGGCGTCAGGACGCACCCCTGTCGTACGCGCAGGAACGGCTGTGGCTGCTCGACCGGATATTTCCCGGCGGCGCCGACTACGTCGCCCCGATCGCGTGGCGACTGCGCGGCCGGCTCGACCCCGCCGCGCTCCGCCAAGCCCTCGACGGGCTGGTCGCCCGGCACGACGTGCTCCGCACCCGGTACGAGCTGCGCGACGGCGAGCCGCGCCAGGTCGTCGACCCGGCGACGGCGCTGCCTCTGGCCCACCACGACCTGGCCTCCGACGACACCGCCCCCTACGACCCGGCTCACCAAGGCCCGGCTTTCGGCGACACCGCCCCCCACGACCCGGGTGGTGGCCGGCGGCTGGAGGCGTTGCTCGCCGAAGAGGCCGCGCGCGGGTTCGATCTGGCCAGGGAGTGGCCGCTGCGGGCCACGCTGGTGCGGCTCGGCCCCGACGAGCATGTGCTGCTGCTCACCGTCCACCACATCGCCTGCGACGCCTGGTCGCTCACCCTGCTCACCGACGAGCTGGACACCCGCTACCGAGCCGCCGCAGCGGGGAGCGCGCCGGACCTGCCGCCGCTGCCCGCCCAGTACGCCGACCACGCCGTCGGCCAGCGCGGGCAGCCCGACGACGCCGAGGCGCTGCGGTACTGGCGCGATCGGCTGGCCGGGCTGCGCGACCTCGCCATGCCCGCCGACCGGCCTCGCCCGCCGGTGCGCGACCGGCGTGGCCGCACCCTCGGCTTCCGCCTCCCCGGAGACCTGGCCGCCCGGGTCAGGGCGCTGGCCCGCGAGCGCGGCGCCACCCCGCACATGGTGCTGCTGGCCGCGTTCCACCTGCTGCTGGGCCGCTACTGCGGGCAGGACGACACCGTCGTCGGCACGCCCGTCGCCCGGCGTGACACGCCGGACGAGGAGACCATGATCGGGTTCTTCGTCGACACGGTGGTGCTGCGTGGCGACCTGGCCGGAGCCCGGGTGTTCGGCGAGCTGCTCGACCGGGTCCGCGACGACGTACTCGGCGCGTTCGCCTACCAGGCGCTGCCGTTCGAGCGGCTGGCGCAGGAGCTCGCCCCCGAACGCGACGCCTCGCGCAACCCGCTCTTCCAGGTGATGTTCTCCTACCAGAACGCCCGCGCCGCCACTCCGCGGCTCGGCGCCCTGGAGGTCTCCGAGGTGCCCGTCGCGCCGCGGACCGCGAAGTTCGACCTGACCCTGGAGGTCGCCGAGGGCCGTGACGGGACCCTGACCGCGAGCTTGGAGTACGCGACCGGGCTGTTCGACCGGGCCACCATGGAGGCGTTCGCGGAGCGGTACGTGTCCGTGCTCAGCCAGGTCCTCGACGACTCCGGCCGGCCGCTGGACACCGTCGACCTCCTCACCCAGGCCGAACGCCACGACCTGATCACCGGCTGGAACGCCACCGCCGCCGACCGTCCAGGCCTGCCGCTGCACGCCCTGTTCGAGCGGCAGGCGGCGGCCACACCGGGCGCGACCGCCTTGGCCGACGGAACACGCACGGTCACCTACGCTGAGCTGGACACCGCGGCCGGTGCCCTGGCCGGGCGGCTGCGGGCTGCCGGGATCGGGGCGGAAAGCCTGGTCGCGGTCGCGCTGCCGCGCGGGACGGCGCTGGTGGTGACGCTGCTGGGCGTGCTGAAGGCAGGGGCGGCGTACGTGCCGCTGGACCCCGGGCACCCGGCGGAACGGCTGACCGCGGTGCTGCGCGAGTCGCGGGCGGCGGCGATCGTCACGGACGGCGACCTCGCCGCGCGGCTCGCCACCCGGCCGCCGCTGGTCATCCCGCCGCCGAACCTGAACGCGCCCGACGCCCCACCCGCTCTCGACCCCGCACCCGCTCCTGGTGCTTCACCCGCCCTGGCGGGCGCGCCGCGGGTCGATCTGGATGCGCCCGCGTACGCGATCTTCACGTCCGGGTCCACCGGTACGCCCAAGGGCGTGGTCATCACCCATCGCGGCATCGTCAACCGCGTCCTGTGGACCGTCCGCCGGCACGCCCTGACCGCGGCCGATCGGGTCCTGCAGAAGACCACGATCGCGTTCGACGCGGCCGGGTGGGAGATCTTCGCCCCGCTGGCCGTCGGGGGCACCGTCGTGCTCGCCTCCCCGGGCGCCGAACGCGACCCCGCGCTGATCGTCGCCGACGCCGCCACCCACGGCGTGACCGTGCTCCAGGCCGTCCCGTCAATGCTCGGCCTGCTGGCCGAGGAGCCCGGCCTGTCCGATTGTGCGGCCCTGCGCCTGGTGTTCTCCGCCGGCGAGCCGCTGACCGCCGACCTGTGCGCGCGGCTCGCCGCCCGGCTGCCCGCGGAGCTGCACAACACGTACGGGCCGACCGAGTGCTCCATCGACGTGACCGCCTGGCCGTACCGGCCGGGCATCACCACCGGCGGCCACCTGTCCGGCAAAGGGACCGTGCCCATCGGCGGCCCGATCGACAACACCGCGATCCGCATCCTCGACGCGGAGTCCCGCCCGGTGCCGGTCGGCGTGCCCGGCGAGCTGTGCGTCGCCGGGGACGGCCTGGCCCGCGGCTACCTGCACAACCCCGCCCACACGGCCGCCCGGTTCGTGCCCGACCCGTACGGCCCGCCGGGCGGCCGCGTGTACCGGACCGGCGACCTGGCCCGCTGGCGGGCCGACGGCGCGATCGACTTCCTCGGCCGCCTCGACCACCAGGTCAAGGTACGCGGCGTGCGCGTCGAGCCGGGCGAGGTCGAGGCCGTCCTGGCCGCTCACCCCGACGTGACCGCCGCGGCCGTCGCCGCCGGGGCCGATCCGCACGGCGACACCCGCCTCATCGCGTACGTGCTGCCGGCCAGCCGGCCCGACCTGTCCGTGGACAAGCTCCGGCTGTACCTGTCGGAACGGCTGCCCGAGCCGATGGTGCCCGACGCCGTCGTGGTCCTGGACCGCTTCCCGTACACACCGAGCGGCAAGCTGGACCGGGCGGCGTTGCCCGCGCCGGACGCCGCGCTGTTCGTCCCGCGCGGCGGAGCGTACGTGGCGCCGCGCGACCCGGCCGAAGAGGTGATCGCCTCGGTGTTCGCCGATGTGCTCGGGCTGGAGCGGGTCGGTGTGCACGACAGCTTCTTCGCCGCCGGGGGCAACTCGATGCTCGCCATGCGGGCGGTGTCGCGGCTGCGGGAGACGTTCACGGTGCCGGTGACGATGGGGGCGCTGCTGGACGCGAAGACGGTGGCCGAGCTGGCCAGGCGGCTGTCGGCCGCCCAACCCGCTCAGCCCGAGCCGCTCGGTCCGGTCCCAGCCGCCGCACAACCGCCCGCCGACACCACCCGCACCGCTCTCACCGGCCCCGCTCCCACCGGCACCGTTGAGATCGCCTCGGACGCGGGCGCCCGATCCGCTCCCGGCGTCGCCGGGGAGCACGTGCCCCTGTCCGCCGCGCAGCGCCGCATGTGGCTGATGTACGCGATGGACCCCGCCGGCACCGAGTACCTGGCCCCGATCGCGCTGCGCCTGCGCGGCACGCTCGACGAGGCCGCCCTGCTGGCCGCCGTCGAGTCCGTACGCGACCGGCACGCCGTCCTGCGCACCCGGTACGAGGCCGCGGACGGCGAGACCCGCCAGGTCGTCGACCCGCCCACGCCGCTCAAGCCGTACCGCGTGGACCTGTCCGGCCGCCCGGACCCCGAGCGGCAGGCGGCGGAGCTGGTCGAGCGGTGGGTCGCCCGCCCGTTCGACCTGGCCGCGGAGGCCCCGCTGCGGGTGGCGCTGGCCAGGATCGGCACCGACGACCACGTACTGCTGCTGCTCACCCACCACATCGCCTGCGACGGCCGCTCCCTCGACGTCATCGCCCGCGAGCTCGGCGACGCCTACAACGCGCTGCGCGCCGGCGAGCGGCCGGCCCCCGAGCCGCTGCCCGTCCAGTACGCCGACTACGCCATCTGGGAGAACGGTCCCGAGGCCGGTCAGGCCCGCCGCCGGCGGCTGGCCCGCTGGCGGGCGGAGCTGGCCGGCGTGCCCGCGCTCGACCTGCCGCTGGACCGGCCCCGGCCGCCGGTGCGCGACCCGCGCGGCGCCGTGCACACCTTCCGGATCCCGGCCGGCGTCGCCCGCCCCGTCCTCGACCTGGGCCGCGAGCGGGCCGCCACCCCGTTCATGACCTGGCTGGCGGCCTTCCAGGCGCTGCTCGGCCGCTACACCGGCCGCACGTCGTTCCTGGTCGGCGCGCCCGTCGCCGGGCGGGACCTGCGCGCCGTCGAGAACCTCGTCGGCTGCTTCGTCAACACCATGCTCACCCGCGCCGACCTGTCCGGCGAGCCGGACTTCGGCACCCTCGTGGACCGGGCTCGCGAAGGTGTGCTGGCCGCCCTCGATCACCGCGACGTGCCGCTGGAGGACCTCGTGGACGCGCTCGGCGTCGAACGCGACCTGTCCCGGGTGCCGCTGCTCGATGCGATGCTGGCCGTCGAGGACACGGCGCTGACGCCGTACCGGCTGGACGGGCTGGCCGTCGGGCCGTTCCCGGTGACGCGGCGGGCGGCGATGTGCGACCTGACGCTGACCCTCGGCGAGGGGCGCGACGGGGGGTGGACGGCGGAGTTCGAGTACGCGGCCGCGCTGTTCGATCCCGGCACCGTGGCCCAGCTGGCCGAGCACTTCCTGCTGCTGCTCGGCGCGTGCGCCGCCGACCCCGCCGCCCGGCCGTCGGACGTGCGGCTGGTGGACGTGGACGAGCCGGACGAGCCGTTCGCCACCCCGCTGGTGGCCGCCGCGGTCGCCGACTGGGCCCGCCGCACGCCCGGCGCGGTCGCCCTCACCGAGGCGGCCGGCGACGGCGGGACCGGGACCTACACCTACGCCGAGCTGGACCGGCTGTCGGGGCACCTGGCCGCGCGGCTGGTGGCGGCGGGAGTACGGCCGGGGGAGTGCGTGGCCTCGTGCCTGCCGCGCGGGTCGCTGGTGGCGGTGTCGCTGCTCGGCATCCTGCGGGCCGGGGGCGTGTACGTGCCGGTGGACGCGGACTCGCCGCCGGAACGACTCGCCGCGCTGCTGGCCGACATCGCCCCGGTCGCCGTCGTGACGGACGGGTCCGCGCCCGCAAGCGCCTCGTCCGTGACGGACCTATGGGTGACCGGCTCGTCCGAGTCGGGTCCGTTCGGGTCCGGTCCGTCCGGGTCCGTCGTGGCCGTGCCGGTCGTGGCGGAGGGTGCCCCGCCCGACGTGCCCCTGCCCGAGCCGGATCCCGGCGACCTGGCGTACATGATCTTCACCTCCGGCTCCACCGGCCGTCCCAAGGGCGTGCAGGTCGAGCACGGCTCATACGCCCAGCACTGCGTCGTCCAGGCCCGCGCCTACGGCCTCGCACCCGGCGACGCCTTCGCCCTCATGGCGTCCGTGACGTTCGACGCCTCGCTGGACCAGATCGCCGCGACCCTGATGGCCGGTGCGACCGTCGTGGTCGCCGACCCCCGTGCCACCCTGCCCGGCGACCTGGCCGACCAGCTCACCCGCAGCCGCGTCACCGTACTCGACGTCACCCCCGCCTACTACCGCGAGCTGGTCGCCGCGCTGCGCCCCGGCGACGGCCGGCTGGCCGGGCTGCGGCTGATGAGCGTGGGCGGCGACGCCGTCACCTACGCCGACGCGGCGATGTGGGCCGCGACCGGCCTGCCCGCCGGCTTCCACACCGGCTACGGGCCCACTGAGGCGACCATCGCCACCACCGCCCACACTGTCACTGACCTCGGCGAACCCCCCGACACGCTGGTCCCGCTCGGCCGTCCGCTGCCCGGCACCGGCGCGTACGTCCTGGACGCGAACCTGTCGGCCGTCCCGCACGGCGTCGTCGGCGAGCTGTACGTCGGCGGCAGCCGGGTCGCCCGCGGTTACCACCGCGCGCCCGCCCTGACCGCCGCCCGCTTCCTGCCCGACCCGTACGCGCCACTGCCCGGCGCCCGCATGTACGCCTCCGGCGACCTGGTCCGCCGCCGCGCCGACGGGATCATCGAGTTCGTCGGCCGCGCGGACCGGCAGATCAAGATCCGCGGCTTCCGGGTCGAGCCCGGCGAGATCGAGGCCGTCCTGGCCACCTGCCCGGGGCTGCGCACCGGCGTCGTGGAGGCCAGACGTTCCCCGCTCGGCGACCTGCGGCTCGTCGGCTACGTCGTCGCCGAACCCGGCGTCACCCCCACCGACCTGGCCGCCCACCTGCGCGAACGGCTGCCCGACTACATGGTGCCCGCCGCCTGGGTGGAGCTGGCCGCCCTACCGCACACCCCGAACGGCAAGACCGACAGAAAGGCCCTGCCCGACCCCGACTGGAGCCGCCCCCAGCCCGCGAACCGCTACACACCGCCACGTACCGAGATGGAGGAGTACGTCGCCGACGTCTGGGCCGCGGTACTCGGCCTGGAACGGGTCGGCCGCGACGACGACTTCTTCGTCCTGGGCGGCAACTCGCTGCTCGCCTCTCGGGTGCTGCTGCGCCTGCGCGAGGCGTTCGACCTGCCCCTGTCCCTGCGTCAGATCTTCGAGGCGCGCACCGTCGCCGCGCTCGGCGAGCTCTTGGAGCACGCCATCACGGAGGAGATCTCCCACTGGACGCGGGAGCAGACGATGTCCCTGCTCTCCGAAGGAGACCAAGCATGACGACCACGACGCCGCCGGACGCCGGGCTCTTGGTGCGCCGCTACCTCGACCGGAGCCGACGCTCCAAGCCCACGCTCATCGCCGCCCGCACCGACCGAGACCGTCCGCCGCCACTGTCGGCCGGCCAGCGCCGCCTCTGGTCGCTCGACCGGATCCGCCCCGGCGGCACCGAGTACCTGGTCCCGGTGGCGCTGCGGCTGCGCGGCCCGCTGGACGCCGCCCGGCTGCGCGCCGCGCTCGACGGCCTGGCCGCCCGCCACGAGATCCTGCGCACCCGGTACGCGGAATCCGGCGGCGAGCCGTACCAGCTCGTCGACCCGCCCGGCCAGGTGCCGCTGACCAGCGTGGACCTGTCGGCGGAGCGGGACCTGCGGGTGCGCGGCATCGTCGCCGCGGGCACCCGCCGCCCGCGCCCCGCCCTGGACGCGCTGCTCGCGCAGGAAGGCGAACGGCCCTTCGACCTGGCCGCCGAGTGGCCGCTGCGCGCCGCGCTGTTCGCGCTGCCCGGCGGCGAGCACGTACTGCTGCTGACCGGCCACCACATCGCCGTGGACGGCGTCACCATGGACGTGCTGGTCGACGAGCTGTGCGCGGAGTACGCCGGCGGCGTCCCGGCCGCGCCCGCCCTGCAGTACGCCGACTACACCGACTGGCAGCGGGCGTTCCTGGCCAGTCCGGCCGCCGCCCGCCAGCTCGGCTACTGGACGCGGCGGCTGGCCGGCGTCGCCCCGCTGGAGCTGCCCGCCGACCGCACCCGCCCCGCCGAGTGGGACGCCACGGGCGACGTCGTCACCTTCGACGTGCCCGCCGCCGAGGCCGCCGCCGCGCTGGCCGAGGGGGCGCGCCGCTCGGCCACGCCGTTCATGACGCTGCTCGCCGCCTTCTGGGCGGTCCTCGGCCGGTACACGGGCACGGACGACGTCGCCGTCGGCACCCCCGTCGCCGGTCGGAGCAGAGTGGAGTTCGAGCGGCTGCCCGGCTACTTCGCCAACACGCTCGTGCTGCGCGGCGACCTGTCCGGCGAGCCCTCGTTCGGCGACCTGGTCGGCCGGGCGCTGACCGCCGTCACCGAGGCATACGACCACCAGGACGTACCCTTCGAGCGGATCGTCGAGGAGCTGCGGCCCGGCCGCGACCTGGCCGTCAACCCGCTGTTCCAGGCCCTGCTCACCTACCGCGAGGACACGGCGGCCGCCCGCGCCGCCGGACCGCTGACCGTCGTCGAGGAGCCGGTCGGCTGGTCGCCCGCCCGCGTGGACATCGCCCTCGACCTCACCCTGCGGCCCGACGGGTCGCTGCGCGGCGCGCTGGTCTATCCGACGGCGCTGTTCACCCGGGCCACCGCCGAAGGGCTGGCCGGGCACCTGGTCACGTTCCTGCGCCGGGCCGGCCGTACCCCCGGCGTGCCTGTACGCGAGATCGCCCTCACCTCCACCGCCGAACGCGAACGCCTGCTGACCGGCTGGAACGCCACCACCGTGGACCGGCCCGCGCACTGCCTGCCCGACAGGTTCGCCGCTCGCGCCGCCCGCGACCCCGACGCCGTCGCCCTCGTCACGCCCGCGGGGACCATGTCGTCTGGCGAGCTCGTCACCCCTGCGGGCACCATGAGGTCCAGCGAGCTCGACGCCGCCACCAGGACCATGACCTACGGCGAGCTCGACGCCGCGGCCAACCGGCTCGCCTGGCTGCTGCGCTCGCGCGGCGCCGGACCCGAGAGCCGGGTCGCCGTCTGCCTCGACCGCTCGGCCGATCTGGTGACCGCGCTGCTCGCCACCGTCAAGGCGGGGGCCGCGTACGTGCCGATCGACCCCGAGTACCCGCGCGACCGGATCGCCTACCTCGTCGCCGACTCGGCCGCCCACGTGGTGCTGACCAGCGCCGCGCACGCTCACCTGTGCCCGCCGGACGCCGTCGTCCTCGACGGGCTCGACCTGGCGGCGTACCCGGCGACACCGCCGCCGGTGCCGCGCGACCCCGACGGCGCCGCGTACGTCATCTACACCTCCGGCTCGACCGGGCGGCCCAAGGGCGTCGTCGTCTCCCACCGGGCCATCGCCAACCGGCTCGACTGGATGCAGGACGCCTACCGGCTGACCCCGGACGACGCGGTGCTGCAGAAGACGCCGTTCGGATTCGACGTGTCGGTGTGGGAGTTCTTCTGGCCGCTGGCCGAAGGCGCCCGGCTGGTCGTCGCCGCGCCTGGCGGGCACCGCGACGGGGCGTACCTGCGCGACCTGATCGTCGGCGAACAGGTGACCGTCTGCCACTTCGTGCCGTCGATGCTGCGCTCGTTCCTGGACGTGCCCGGTGTCGGGGCGTGCACTTCGCTGCGGGAGGTCATGTGCAGCGGCGAGGCGCTGCCCGCCGACCTGGCCGGCCGCTTCCACGACCTGCTCGGCGCCCGCCTGCACAACCTGTACGGGCCCACCGAGGCGGCCGTGGACGTCACCGCCTGGGCGTGCCGGCCCGGGTGGGCCGAGGCGCGGGTGCCCATCGGCGGGCCCATCGACAACATCGCCGTACACGTCCTGGACGAGGCGATGCAGCCGGCGCCGGTCGGCGTACCGGGGGAACTGCACATCGGCGGGGTCGGGCTGGCGCGGGGGTACCTGGGGCGGCCGGGACTGACGGCCGAGCGGTTCGTGCCGAACCCGTACGGGGCGGGGCGCCTTTACCGGACCGGGGACGTCGTGCGGCGGCGGGCCGACGGGACGCTCGACTACCTGGGGCGGCGGGACCACCAGGTGAAGATCCGGGGGCACCGGATCGAGCCGGGGGAGGTCGAGTCGGTGCTGCTGGAGCATCCGGGGGTGGGGGCGGCGGCCGTGATCGTGCGCGACGACCGGCTCGTGGCGTACGTGGTCGGCACGGCCTGTGCGGACGGCTCTCGTACGGACGGCTCTCGTACGGACGGCTCTCGTACGGACGGCTCTCGTACGGACGGCTCTCGTACGGACGGCTCTCGTACGGACGGCTCCCGTACGGACAGCTCCCGTACGGACAGCTCCCGTGAGGACAGTGCTTGTGCGGACGGCTCCCGTGCGGACGGCTCTGGTGAGGACAGTGCTTGTGCGGATGGCTCTCGTGCGGTGGGGGCTGGCGGCGGAGGGCTGGACGGCCGGCAGGTGCGGGGGTGGCTGGTCGGGAGATTGCCCGCCTACCTTGTGCCGGCGTTCGTGGTGACGCTGGACGCGCTGCCCGTCTCCGCGCACGGCAAGCTCGACCGCGACGCCCTTCCGGCGCCCCGGGCCGCCGAGGCGGACGACGCGTTCGTGGCGCCCCGCGACCCGGCCGAGCGGGCCGCCGCCAGCGCCTGGGCCGCCGCGCTGGACCTGCCCGCCGTCGGCGCCCACGGGAACTTCTTCGAGCTGGGCGGCGACTCCATCCGGGCGCTGCGGGCCATCGGGCTGCTGCGGGAGGCCGGCTGGGAGGCGGGCGTGCAGGACGTGTTCCGGCACCAGACCCCCGCCGCCCTGGCCACCGTCATGACTCCCGGAACGTCCGCCGGACACGTCCCCTCGGCGCCGTTCGTCCACGTCCGTCCCGCCGACCGGGCGCTGCTGCCACCATCGGTGGCAGACGCGTACCCGCTCACCCAGGTGCAGGCCGGCATGCTGGTCGAGCTGGCCGCCGATGGCGAGCTGAGCCCGTACCACAACGTCACCTCCTACCTGGTACGCGACGACGGGCCGTTCTCGCTCGGGGCCCTGACCAAGGCCGCCGAGACGCTGGCCGCCCGGCACGACGTGCTGCGCACCTCTTTCGACCTGGCGGCGTACTCCGAGCCGATGCAACTCGTACACCCCGAAGCTCGTGCGCACATCACCGTCGAGGACCTCACCGCGCTGCCCGCCGCCGAACAGCGCGCCGCCGCGGCCGCCGCGCTCGACCGGGAGCGGCGGCAGCCGTTCGACCTGGGGCGCGCGCCCCTGTGGCGGCTGTACGCCCAGCGGCTCGACGAGCGGCGATGGCGACTCGGCTGGGTGGAATGCCACCCGATCCTCGACGGCTGGAGCCACAACTCGCTGCTGACCGAGCTGCTGGAGGTGTACCGGGCGGTCCGTGACGGCCGGCCGGTGCCCGAGCCGGCGCCGTGTCCCGTCCGGTTCGCCGACGCCGTCGGGCTGGAACGGGCCGCGCTCGCCTCGGCCGAGCAACGTGACTTCTGGGAGAGCCGGGTGCGCGGCTTCGAACGTCTCCGGCTTCCCGAGGCGTGGACCGCGGACATTCCCTTCGAGCGTCTCCGGCTCCCCGAGGCACGGACCGCGGACATCCCCGCCCCGGAGGGTGAGCCGGGGGCCTGCACCAATGATCCGTTCCCCTATGACCTGCGGGTGCCCGTCGGGGAGCTGATGCCGGGGCTGCGTGCGTTGGCGAAGGTTGCCGGGGCGCCGCTCAAGAGCGTGTTCCTGGCCGCGCATGTGCGCGTCATGAGCATGGTGACCACGCAGCGGGCGTTCCGTACCGGGCTCGGAGTGAATGGGCGGCCCGAGGTGGCCGGTGGGGATCGGGCGCGCGGCATGTTCCTGAACGTCGTCCCGTTCGCGACCGGCACCGGCGCGGCCACTTGGCGTGAGCTGGTGCGGGAGGTGTTCGCGGAGGAGACGGCGCTGTGGCCGCACCGCCGCTTCCCCGCGCCGGAGATGCAGCGGCGGTGGAGCCCGGACGAGCCGCTGATCGACGTGCTGTTCAACTATCTCGACTTCCACGTGCTGGACCGGGACGCGCTCGACCTGGCCGAGACCGACGACCGCAGCGCCACCGACTTCGCGCTGGTGGTATCCACGGAGCCTGGCGCGGTGGTGCTGTCCGCCTCGCCGCGCGCCGTCCGGCCGGCGTGGGGGGAGCGGCTGGCCGCGTTGTACGCGTCGGTGCTCGCCGCGATGGCGGCCGACCCGGACGGGGACGCGCAAGCCGACCTGCTCTCGCCGGTCGACCCAGTTGGGTATGCGCGGGCTGACCTGGTCCCACCGGCCGAACACCGCCGCGCCCTGGCCGGCAGGGACGCCGCGCCGTCCCTGCCGGGGCTGTCGATCCACGAGCTCTTCGCCGCACAGGCGGCCCGGACGCCGGACGCGATCGCGGTCGAGTTCGCGGTCGCGCCGGTCTCAAGCCCGCCACCCGTCGGCCGCATGGGCCCCTTGTCCACGGAGCGTTCGTCTACGGTGGGCTCCTCCACGGCCTGCGGAAGCGAGCCGGAGCGGCTGACCTACGCGGAGCTCGACACCGCCGCGAACCGCCTGGCGCACCGGCTCGCCGGCCGGGGTGTGCGGCCGGGAGACATCGTCGGGATCTGCCTGGACCGCTCGCCCCGCCTCATCGTGGCGGTCCTGGCCGCGCTCAAGGCGGGCGGCGCGTACCTCGCCCTGGACGCCACCGACCCGCCCGTTCGGATCGCCGAACTGCTGACCGACGCGGCGCCCCGGCTCGTGATCACCTCCGCCGACCTCGCGAGCGCCATCGGGCGCCTGGACACGATCCTCCTCGGCGAGGCGATCGAGGCGATCGAGGCGATCGAGGCGATCGAGGCCACCGAGGCCACTGAGAGGACGGAGAGGACCGAGAGGACCGAGAGGACCGAGAGGACCGAGAGGACCGAGAGGACCCAGGCGACCGAGACGACCGAGGCCACCGGCGGCGGTCCGGCCGCACCGCCGCTCGCGCCGGTCACGCCTGACGACCTGGCGTATCTCATCTACACCTCGGGCTCGACCGGCCGACCCAAGGCCGTGGCGGTCCCGCATCGGGGCGTGGTCCGGCTGGTCACCGGCCAGACCTACGCCGAGTTCGGCCCCGGGGAGGTGCAGCTGCTGCACTCGCCGATCACGTTCGACGCCGCCACGTACGAGATCTGGGGCGCGCTGCTGCACGGCGGCCGGCTGGTCGTCGCTCCGCCCGGCCTGCTGGACGCCCGCGAGCTGCGTGAGGTGATCACCCGGCACGGAGTGACCTGCACGTTCGTCACGCACGGACTGTTCAAGCTGATGATGGACGGCGACCTGACCGGCCTGCGCGGCCTGCGCACCCTCATCACCGGCGGCGAGGCCGTCTCCGCCGAACACCTCGAACGCGCCCGCCGCGCCCTTCCGGCCACCCGCCTGGTGAACGCGTACGGACCCACCGAAACCACCACGTATGCCACCTGCCACCCCCTCGATCCCGGTCAGCCGGTCACCGGGCCCGTCCCCATCGGCCCGGCCATCGCCCACACCACCGCGTACGTCCTCGACCACCTCAGCCGGCCGGTCCCGCTGGGCGTGCCGGGCGAGTTGCACATAGGCGGCCCCGGCGTGGCCCGCGGCTACCTCGGCCGACCGGCGCTCACCGCCGACCGATTCGTCCCCGATCCCTTCAGCCCCGAACCTGGCGCGCGGCTCTACCGCACCGGCGACCTGGCCCGGCTGCGGCCGGACGGCGGGTTCGACTTCCTGGGGCGGATGGACGACCAGCTCAAGATCCGCGGCCACCGCATCGAGCCGGGCGAGGTCGAGGCGGCCATGAACAGGTACCCGGGCGTCCGCATGGCCGCGGTGGCCGCCCGCGAGATCACTCCGGGCGACCGGCGGCTGGTCGGGTACGTCATGCCGGGCACCATCGACGTGTCACGGCTGCGCGCCCACCTCGGCGGGCTGCTGCCGGCGCACCTCGTGCCCGATCACCTGGTGGCGCTCGAGGCGTTCCCGCTGACGGCGAGCGGCAAGGTGGACCGCGCCGCCCTGCCCGCCCCCGGAGGGCACCGTCCAGACCCGCGCACCGGGTCCGGGCCGCCCCGGGACGGGCTGGAACGCGCGGCGGCCGAGGCGTTCGCGGCCGTGCTGGGAGTGGACGCGATCGGCAGGGAGGACGACTTCCTGCAGCTCGGCGGGCACTCGCTGGCGGCCATGCGGGCGGCGGCACGGCTTGAGGCCGGCGCGGGCGTCCGAGTGACGGCCCGCGACATCATGCTCCACCGCACGGTCGCCGCCCTCGCGGCGGCTCTCGCCTCCCTTCCCGGTACGGCGGCCTTTCCCGGTACGGCGGCTCTTCCTGGTACGGCGGCCTTTCCCGGTATGGCGGCTCTTCCTGGTACGGCGGCTCTTCCCGGAATGACGGCCGCCTCGCTCGGCACGGACACCGTTCCGCGGGCCTTGGCCGGGGCGACTGTCGGCGCGGGCGTGACGCCTTCGATCGGTGGCGCGGTTGTGGCGCCTTCGACCGGCAGCCCGGACGTGGCGCCCTCGACCGGTGGTGCGGGCGTGGAGCGGGAAAGGCCGGGCCTGGCGGCAGTGTGGTTCCGGGCGTCGGGGGAGCGGGCGCCGCTGTTCGCCGTGCATCCGGGCGGCGGCAGCGTGCACTGGTACCGCGAGCTGTCCCGTCGGCTGCCGGGGGACCGCCCGTTCGTGGCGCTCCAGCATCCCGGGCTCGTGGACGAGGACGCCGCCGCCACCCCTGTCTGGCGGCTCGCGGAGGCGTACCTGACCGAGGTGCGGGCCGCGCAGCCCGCGGGGCCGTACCGGCTGTTCGGGTGGTGCGGTGGGACCGGGGTTGTGTGGGAGATGGCGGCCCGGCTGCGCGACCTGGGCGAGGAGGTCGAGCTGCTGCTGCTCGACCCGTGCCTGCCCGCCGTCGACGAGCCGCTGCACCTGCGGCTGCTCAGACGCGGCGAAGCACTCCTCTCCGCACTGGCCGCCAACGGCGGCGACGGCAAGGCGCGGGCCGAGCTGGCCGTCACTGGCGACGGTGGCGATGGCAAGGCGCGGGCCGAGCTGTCCGCCGACGGCGACGGCAAGATGCGGGCCGAGCTGGCCGAGGTGCTGGCGGCCGTCGTGGACGACAACGACGGGCGGCCGATCACCGAGGAGGATCTGCACGAGGACTGGGCGCCCCGGCTGCGGCTCTGGCGCGGCATGGCCGAGGCCGCCCAGCTCGACCGGCCGCGGCCCGCCGCCGTGCCCGTCGAGATCATGCTCACCGACGACCTGATGGGCGACGGGCACGACGCCAAGGGCGGACTCACGCACGAGGCATACCTGCGCGAATGGCGCCGGCTACGCGGCGGGGACGTGCCGGTCGGCCGGTTCCGCCACGGCCACTTGGACGTTATGGCCCCGCCGCACGTGGACGAACTGGCCGCCCACATCGCGCGCTGGCTCGACCGAGCGGATCAGACAGAGCAGACAGAGCAGAGAGATCAGACGGAGCAGACGGAGCAGGCGCACCGGGTCGGCAGGGCGGGGGAGGCCCGATGAGCGCGCCGTCCACCGTGGCCGCCTCCACCGTGACCGCGACCGCCTCCACCCTGGCCGCCTCCTCCGGGAGGGCGGTCCTCGGGGTCCGGGGCGGGAGCGTGCGGGAGGAGCTGCGGCGGCTCGGGGCCGGTACGCCGCCCACCCCGCTCGTCTGCGTCGGTGCCGAGGTAGAAAGCCGGCGGGTGATCGTACGGCTGAAGCTCGAAGGGGCCGGCACCTGGGGCTCCATCAAGGATCGCACCGCTCTCAGCCTCCTGCGTTCGGTTGCCGACCGGCTCGACGTGCCGGGCGCCGCCCTGGTCGAGTCCACATCCGGCAACCTCGGCGTCGCTCTGGCATCCGCGGCCCGCGCGCTCGGCATCTCGTTCACCGCCGTGGTGGACCCCAGCCTGTCGCCCGTGCTGGCCGAACGGATGACCGGCCTGGGCGCCGTACTGTCCGAG
The DNA here is from genome assembly GCF_040659625.1 of Nonomuraea sp. NPDC049750. Lineage (NCBI taxonomy): Bacteria > Bacillati > Actinomycetota > Actinomycetes > Streptosporangiales > Streptosporangiaceae > Nonomuraea > Nonomuraea sp. NPDC049750. The sequence goes on along the minus strand of NZ_JBFANB010000061.1, from coordinate 5,991 downwards.
GTCAGCCGACGCGACGCCCAGGGCGGCTACTTGTCGGCCCGCCTGGACCGGGTCGCCGCGCTGCTGGCCGCCGACCCCGCCCTGGTCTGGACCGACCAGTACCACAACCCGGCCAACCCGCTGGCCCACTACCAGGGCACCGGCCCGGAGTTGCACAAGCAGGCACCCGGGTCGATGGACGCGGTGTTCGTGGCCGTGTCCACCGGCGGCACCCTCGCCGGGCTCGGCCGGTACCTGCGCCAGCGGCGGCCGAAGGCGCGGGTGATCGCGGTGGACGTGCCGGGGTCCCGGGTGTTCGCCGACCCGGCGGGCACCCGGCTGCTGACCGGTATCGGGGCGTCGCGGCCGTCGGCGTTCCTGCGGCAGGGGGACTGGGACGACGTCGTCATCGTGGACGACGCCGATGCCGTCTCCCACTGCCACGCCCTGGCCGGAACGACCGGGATCAGGCTCGGCGGCTCCAGCGGGGCCGTACTCGCCGCCTGCACCCGCTACCTGGCCGAACACCCGGAGATCACCTCCCCGGTCTGCGTCTGCCCGGACTCCGGCGGCAACTACACGCAGACGCTGTACGCGCCCGCGTGGCTGGCCGACCGCGGCGTCGAGGTGGCCCGCGACCTGCCCGCCACGTTCCTCCGCCGAGAACACTCATGAGCGCCGCGCCGGCGGAGGACGCCCCGGGGGTCCTGCCCTCCGAAACGCAGACCGCCCTGTCCGTACCTGCCGAAAAGCAGGCTGCCCTGTCCGTACCTGCTGAGACACAGGCCGCCTTGTCCGTGCCCGCCGGGACGCGGGCTGCCTTGTCCGTGCCCGCCGGGACGCGGGCTGCCTTGTCCGTGCCCGCCGGGACGCGGGCTGCCTTGTCCGTGCCCGCCGGGACGCGGGCCGTGCGGCCCGGTGCGCCCGCCGTGAGCGTGTGGTGGGCGCGCGTCGCGGACGCCAGGGACAGCCTCGCCGCGCTGCTCGACCCCGCCGAACGGGCCAGGTACGAGGAGTACCGCCGCCCCGCCGACCGCGCGAGGTTCCTCACCGCCGCGGCGCTGCTGCGCCTGGTCGTCGGCCGGATGCTCGACGTGGCCCCCGAACTGGTTCCCCTGGATCGGTCGTGTGACCGGTGTGGGCGCCCGCACGGCCGGCCACGCCTGCCCCCCGGGACCGGCGCCCCGTCAACCTCCTGGGCCTCGACCCCCGTCCTGTCGGTCTCGCACGCCGGGGACAGCCTGGTCGTGGCCGTCGGCGTCGGGGTCGAGGCGGTCGGCGTGGACGTCGAGGCGATCGACCACACCCTCGACATAGGCGAACTCGTCGGCGTCGCCCTCACCGATCGGGAGACCCGGGCCCTGGACGCGCTCGACCCGCCCAGCCGGGCGTCGGCGTTCCTGCGGCTCTGGACCAGGAAGGAGGCGGTGCTGAAAGCCCTGGGCGTCGGCCTCGACCACGCCCCCGACCAGGTGGATGTTCTCGGCACGGGAGAGCCGGTACGCGTCATGACCGAACAGGGGGAGGCGACGCTGCTGTCCCTCAACCCACCCCGCGGATATCACGCCAGCCTGGCGGTGATCCGCGGCCCGGTACCGATCGTCGAGTGCGACGGCACCGGCCTGCTCGCCGGCGGAACCCAGAAGGAGCACATCTGGTGATCAGCGTCGGCGGCGGGACGGGCCTGCCGGGGTGAGCCCGGGGATCGTCCGCGAACCTTGGTGGGAGCGGGCCGGGACATCGAGCGTGAGCGATCACGACAAGGCGTCCCGGTCCCGTGCGGCGTTGCCGGCGGTGGACGGCGAGCTGACCGGTCGCGGTGCATGCCATGGGCAAAGGCGCAGGCGACCCACGGCTCGACGGCTGAAGGCTATTGACGCCACAGGTCGACCAGGGCATCCGCTACTCAGCTGTTCCTGATCATGCGGTCTCCACCGAGAGCGAGCAGGCAGAACATGTCGAACTGATGAAGGTCGGCCTTGTCCATACGCTTGATGGCCTCGATGCCGGAGCGAGCCGTGTTGATGTGACCGAGTGTGTCCAGGCGGGTTGCATCGAAGGCAGGGTCGTAGTCCGCGCCATGTCTGGCTTCCAGAAGCTCGTTGAACGCGCTGGCCAGCACTTCCAGATCCACCGGAACGCGCCAGGAAGCGGAATCAACCAGAAGAAGCCGGACCGGGCTCGGTGGCGTACGGCCAGCCGCGATGTCCTCCACCCAGCGGGCGACCTTCTTGAAGTTGCCATGGGCATACCAGCGGCCGATGGCTTGCTGATGCTCGACCGGCCCATTCCTGGCCGCGCGCTTCGCGCCATGCTGTACGAGCTCATGGAAGAGCGCATAGTAGGCCGTTGAGGTAGCACGCCTCAGGTAGGCGGTCCGAGGACGGCCGCGCCCGGCGGTACGGCCTGCGAGGGTGTCGGCTAGATGGAGGTAGTCGTCTGCCTTGAAGTCTCGCCTCACAACCAGTCCTGCTGGTCCCTGGTCAGGGCCTGGTCAATAACGCCTGTGCTGTTGTCTTCGAGCGGCTCGTCGACGTCTTCCCGGGCTTGGAATTCTTCCGGGGTGAACAGTTTGACGTAGACGTGCTCATCGATCTGGCGTTGAGCGGCAAGCTTGTTCACCTCCCTACGCAACGCATGGGTAAATTCGGCCGGCCACCCGTTCTCGTCAGGCGTGTCCATAATGATCACAGCTCGGAGTGCTGCCTCGCCATCGGCATCAAGGTACGGCTCAACCGAAGCCTCCTGGATGTGCGGCGCGTCTGGAATTCGCATGTCGCGGATCGCCATGGCCAGTTCGTTCAAGGCTTCGCCCTGCCGCTTCATGCTCATGATGACCATCTTCGCACTTCCCGACTTCGACCAGAGGGCAGGCGAGGGCGCGTCACCAGAGGATCCTGTTCCGACCGAACATCTTCTTTGTGGTCAAGCCGACACCCAGCGTAGCGGCCCTGGTGACCCAGGGGCGGTGAAATCGTGGTGGTAGCGGCGTTCGTGCGTTCGCCCCGGCTGTCCTTGATGTGGACGATGCCGCCGCCGGTCAGAGTTTGAGTCGTCGGCAGACGGGGCGGTTTAGGTTGTGTGCGGTTCGGTGCCCGCCGGAGTGGCGTGCCCTCCGAACATTGCCGCGGCTTGCCGGCCTTTCACCTGGTTCTCCGTGACGTAAGGCCGCAGTTCCGCCTCGTACGCGGCGAAGGCGGTCTTGTGGTCGCCGTCCGCCTCGACCAGGCCGCGGGCGAGCGTCCATGCTCCGATCAAGGCCTGTGAGGTGCCCATGCCGCTGGTGGGCGCGGCGCAGTAGCCCGCGTCGCCGAGCAGCGTGACCCGGTCGTGGGACCAGCGGTCCAGATGGACCTGGCAGGAGGAGCCGAAGTAGAAGTCGTCGGCTTCGCTCATCGCCTTCAGCAGCCGGGGCGCTTCCCAGCCGTGCTCGGCGAAGGCGGCCCGCACGGCCTGTTCCTGCTCCTGGCGGTCGCGGCGGTCCAGCGCGGGGGAGGTGGTGGCGAAGGAAAGACTGACCGTGAGAGGGGCCGCCGCGTCGAGGCCGAACAGGTAGATCGCCGTGTTCGGGGTCTGCTGGAGCAGTCCGGCGCGGTCGAGCCCGAGGTAGTTGGGGGTGCTGAACCCGGCTCCGGAAAGGCCCAGGTGCCGCAGCGCGTCGGCGTGCGGGCCGAAGGACAGCAGCCGGACCTTGGAGTAGACGCCGTCGGCGCCGATCACAAGGTCGAAGTCGCGGGTGGCGCCGCGCTCGAACTCGACCGTGACGCCGGACTCGTGCTGAGTCAGCGCGCTGATGGAGTCGTCGAACACGTACGCCACGTTGTCCGCGGTGATGCGGTGCAGGATCCGGGTCAGTTCCTGCTTGGGCACCTCCAACTCGCCGGCGAACGCCTCCGCGGGCAGCTGCCCGATCTCGGCGCCGTTCTCGTCCACCAGCGTGGTGCCGCGCATCTTCGTGTCGTGCGCCCGGACCTCGGCGAGGATGCCCATCTCCTCCAGTACGCCGAGTGCCTGGCCGCGGAAGTCCACCGCGTAGCCGCTGTCGCGCAGGTGCGGGGCCCGCTCTATCACGGTCACCTCGTACCCGTCGCGGTGCAGGAAGTAGGCGAGGGCGGGCCCGGCCACGCTGGCGCCCGAGATCAGAACCGTCGTCTTGGTCATGGAGATGACCGTAAGCGCGTCTTGCCCATTTGGTCAAACCAAATGGATAGACCGAATGGGCAAGTTCTTCGGTATGCTGCGCCGCATGGGAAACCGAGAGGATCTGCTGGCCGGCGCCAAGCGATGCCTGATCGAACGTGGCTGGGCTCACACGACCGTCCGGGACATCGCCTCGGCCGCTGGAGTGAGTCACGCCGCCATCGGCTACCACTTCGGCTCCAAAGACGCCCTGCTCACCCAAGCCCTGGTGGAGGCGGTTGACGAGCTCGGTGACGAACTCGCCCGTCGCACCCCGTCCGACGAGCCGGAACAGCGCTGGCAGGCGCTGATCGACAGCTTCACCACTCATCGGGCGTTGTGGGTGGCCCAACTCGAGGCCGTAGTGCAGGCCGAGCGATCACCAGAGGTGCGTGAACACCTCGCCAAAGGGCAGCGCCAGGGGCGAGAAGGGCTCGGCGGTTCCGTGCCGCTCGCGTTGCTGACCGGTCTGATGCTGCAGTGGCTGGTGGACCCGGATCACGCGCCCTCCGGCGCAGATGTGATCAGCGAGCTCCGATCACTCCGTGACCTGTGACGTCCGCCGGTGAACGTTCATCGGCTCGGATCGGGATCAGACGGCGCCGAGCGTGGCGATGAGTTCAATGACCTGGTACGCGGTCGGGAAGTCCGGGGCCGCGTAGCGCAGCGTGCAGCCGTCTTCGAGCTCCATGCCCGGCACCAGCAGCGCGTGCTCGGTCATCCGCGGCCGGTGCACCCGTACTTCCAACCGCACCGGGCCGTCGAAACGCAGCGGACGGACGACCCCACGGCCGGCCAAGGCCTCGGGTATCGCCTGTTCGATCCTGTCGCATGCCTCGTCGGGGTGCAGCAGCGCGGCGGCGCGAGCGCCCAGCGCGTGCTTGACCACCACTGAGCGGATGCCCGGGGCGACCTCGGCCGCCTCTGCCGCCACGCTGTCATCGCCGCTCACCAGCACCGGCGGTACGCCGCTGTGCGCCGCGAGCGCGGTGTTCAAGCCGATCTCGCCGAGGGAGCGGCCATTGCAGCGCACGTCGGCGATCACTCCGCCAGAGACGGTGTGAGCCATGACCGAGCGGGGCGTGCCTGCCTTGCCGTGATAGCCGATGAACAGTACCGCGTCGATGGTGTCCGCCAGTCCGGCCATCATTCCGCCGGGTTTGGGCGCGCCACGCAGTAACTCGGCACGCCGGTCCAGCAGTTCGGGGAGAAGATTGCGGAAACGCGCGTGGGCCTCGGTGACCAGCACCTGGGCGCCTGCCTCGTAGGCGTGGACGCCGCGGACGGCTGCGCTGGCCTCCGCCGTGAGCAGTTTGCGGTTGCGCTCGTATTCGCTGTGGCCGGGGATGACATCATCGCCATCGACCACCCCGGCGATTCCCTCCATGTCCACCGAGACAAGCACCCGCATCTCGATCACGCCTTTCCAGGTCGTTCGCACGTACGCCTGCGGCTGAAGCGCCATGGTATCGAGCGCTTTGCGCCCCTCGGGGTGTGGTCCGCCAGCATGTGGATCATGCCCGGCGGGATCCCGGTTACCTGTCCGTGTATTCCGTGGTACGCCGTGGTACGTAGGGGTACAATTGAGCCATGGATGCTCCGATGCCTCGACCGACCGAGGTGAGCGTGCGCCAGTTCGTCAACGACTCTGGAAGCATCACGCGCGGCCTTCGCGAGGGAAAGCGATACATACTGACGATCAACGGCGAGCCGCTGGCCGAAGTGAAGCCGATCAAGCGCCGCCGGTTCGTTCCCACAGCTGAGGCGCAGGCCGTTTTCGCCACAGCCCCGGCTATTGACTGGGACGAGGTGCGGGCTGATCTGGATACGATG
>NZ_JBFANB010000060.1:0-40939 GCF_040659625.1 Nonomuraea sp. NPDC049750 | reverse complement strand
CACCCGGTTACATTCCGAACCCGGAAGTTAAGCTTCCCAGCGCCGATGGTACTGCACTCGGGAGGGTGTGGGAGAGTAGGTCACCGCCGGACAATTTTTGGTTGCAGAAAGGGCTCCACGCATGACGCGTGGGGCCCTTTTCGCGTTTCGGGGCCCTGCGCGTGGCGCGTGGGCCCTTCTTTTGCGTTCCGGGTCGTTTCGGGGGTTCGGGCGTGCGGAAGGGCAGAATGACGTCCCGCGGAGCGGTGTAGTTTCCCATCCGCTAAGCCCTGTGCGCCCCCGTAGGAAACACACACCGATTGTTGTCCACCACTGGATGGGATACCACCGAGCCGCCAGGGCGGCAGTGGAGCTGTGCGCTGGGATTTCTGGTCATCGGTGTGAGCTCGGTTTATCTTGGGTTGCCAAGCGAAATAGCTGGTCAGCTGCTTAAAGGCGTGTCAGGTACGTAAGGCTGGTAGGTGCGCAGCAGCCAGGCGTAGCGGGCCATCTTGACAGAGAGAGGGGGCTGAGATCAGCAAGACGATGGCCCGGGCAGAGATGAGGACCAGGTCTGGGATGACCATCGCAGCCGGCCGCCCCCTCTGTATCAAGCCGCGGCCCGCAGGTGCTGCTGAGCCCATTCCTCGAAGCTGGTGAGCGAAAGGCCGAGCTCCCTGGCGTACTGCGGGCGGGCCGGCTGGCCGGCTATGTTCATCCACTCGTGTGAGGCGCCCATCGCCGGCATTCCGGCGGCGAGTGCCTGCTCCTCGGTCATGTCCGGCGCGGACAGGTGCGTGCCCAGCGCGCGGGAGAGGACCTCGGCGATCTCCGTCATCGACAGGTAGTCACTTGCCAGCTCCAGCTCGACCCCGTGGAACCGCTCCGGCTCGGCGATGGCTGCGGCGGCTGCCCTGCCGATGTCGTCCACCGCGGCGAGGGAGAGCCGTGTGTCCGGCTTCACGACGCTCACCAGACCGCCTTCAACGCCCCGCGGGAACAGGAAAGCCATGGACGGCAGGAAGTTCTCCATGAAGAAGCCCGGCTTGAGGATCGTCCAGCGGGAGAAGCCAGCCGCGCGAACCCGGTCCTGGATCGTGCTCTTGGCTCCCAGGCTGGCGTCCAAGGAGCCCCAGCGGCCTGCGATCCAGCCAGGAGCCTCGGTGTGCTGACCGGCGCCACTGGTGGACGTGTGTACGAACTGCGGCACTCCCGCAGCCTGCGCGCCTTCGATGAGGTTGACGGCCTGGGCCACCTCTCCGTCGAAATCGAAACCTTTGGCGGCCAGGGCGGGCATCTGAACAGAGAAGACGGCGCGGACACCCTTGGCGGCCCGCACCACCGAATCGCGATCGTGGAGATCACCGGTGACCAGATCGGCGCCTAGTGCCTCGACGGCCTTGGCTCGCTCGGTGTCGGGGTAACGCACCAGGGCGCGTACGGGAACGCCTGCAGCGAGCAGGGCTCGGGCGGTGGCGCCGCCCTGCCTGCCGGTGGCGCCGGTGACCAGGACGGGTGCGGAATCTGCAGACATGGTGCTCCTCAACGCTATAAACGGCGGGGGCCGCCGTTTTCTGTGCGATACGATATGGCGGGTCCCGCCATTTAGCAACCCTGGAGATGACGCCCATGCCCGACCGCCAGCGCGCGGACGCCCGGCGCAACTACGCGCGCATCCTCGCCGTGGCCGAGGAGGAGGTCGCCGCGTACGGGGCCGGCGCCTCCCTGGAACAGATCGCGCGCATCGCGGGGGTCGGCTCGGCCACCGTACGCCGCCACTTCCCGACCCGCCGGGCGCTGCTGGAGGCGGTCTCCCATCAGCGCATCGAGGCCCTGGCCACCCGCGCCCGCGAGCTAACAGGCAAGGGTGACAGCCGTGACGCGCTCCTGGAATGGCTCAGTGACGTCGTCGCCTACTGCGTCGCGGCCCGAGGGCTGGCGGCGGCGCTGGCCTACGACGGGGCCGAGCCCGACCCCGTACACGAGAACACCTGCTCGGCGATGATGACAGAGGCGGGGAACCCTCTGCTGCAGCGCGCCGTGCAGGACGGGGCGGTGGCGGAGGGCGTCACCGTCGCCGACCTGATCGCGCTGATCGTGGGCGTCGTCCTCGCGACGGAGCACCACCCTGACCCGGCGGCCCGTGCGGACCGGCTGTTCCGGCTGGCCGTGGCGGGCCTGAGCCCGCAGGGCTGAGAAGCCTGCTCGAAAGACCGTCCCTCGTCCTGCCTGCTTGATACGAGCCGTCAGGCGGCGAAGCGGCGGCGGGCGAACTCGAGTGGCCGATGGCCTCCCACGCTGGCCCACGGCATGGTACCCGATGGCTGCCAGAGGCCAACGTGACTGCGGCGACGCTGACGTACGACGCGTACGACCGGGCACTGAGGGAGATCGTTGTCAAGAGAAGGGGTTCCACAGGTGACCAACATGCCTGACAACCCCAGATAACCTGTCCGGCATGTTCCTCGGGAGCCCACTTGCCTCACATGCCTGACGCCTTCTCGGCGCCCTAGATAACCGGGACGGTCAGTGGAGCTGTGCGTCGGGATCTCTGATGGCCGGCGTGAGCTGGGGCAGTCAAGCGATCTCCCATGATGCGTACACGCCGAACCCGTTCCCCGGCAGAGGTCCGGCCTCGAAGGTGCCGCCGTACAGCGTGGCCCGTTCACGCATACCCGCGAGTCCGTGTCGGCCCACCTCACCCGGCAGGCGTCGCTGCCCCGGCCCGTCGTCGACGACGGAGATGCTCAATATCCCATCGACGACCGACACGCTGGCCTGGCAATGGGCGGAAGCAGGTCCCACGTTGGCAGCCGTCGCTCAGGCTCCTTCAACCGGGCACCAAGAAGTCCGACGCCTGCCCGCGCGGCCGCCCGGGGAGCTGAACCGGATTGAAGCCCAGTTCACCGCGCTGCACGAGTTCACTCTCAACGGCACCGACCACGCTTCCCACCGTGAGCAGGGCAGCATGCTCCGCCGTTACATCGCCTGGCGCAACCGCCGCACCCAAAACGAGCGCCTACGCAGGATCATCAAGAGGACAAACGTGGCCTGGCACGGCACTAGCCGCCCACCGCCTGGAGGCCGGTCATCCGCCGATCCCAAGGCCGGGCGGGCAGGCGACGCTCTCGACGGAGCCATCGGGGCGCTGGAGCTCGCACCCACTCGTACTACCGCCGCCCCAGAAGCCGAAGCCGTCCCAGACGCCGAAGAAGAAGACCACACCGATCACGATCGCGATGAGCCCGGCGACTATGCCGCCGTAGCTGCCGCCGGTGTTCTCCGCGGGCATGGCCGTGGTCGGGTCCTGCGGGTCGTAGAGCACCTCGGTCTCGTCGCCGGTGCCGAGGTTGGAGGTGGTCGCCGCCTCGGTGGTGATCTCTCGTCCCTCCAGGGTCGTGAAGGTCAGGACCGGCCACTGGTTTGCTCGCAAGTGCTCGCCTCGTCCCGTGAACCTGGTCCGGACGTCGCTGACCACGCCTTGCACTCGCTGCGCCTGCTGTACGAATCGCCTGCCGTTGATGATCCCTCTGATCGAAACCAGAATGAGCACCAATCCAAATGCCACGAACAGCAATGGGAGGTACTGGAACAGGTCGTTCAACGCAGATCTCCTCGGGTCGGTCTGCACGTTAGAACGTTTCGGCGGACCATGGGTTCCCGTCGTCGGTGGAGTGGTGGACTCCGTACGCGAACCCGCTCAGCCACCTGAGGAGCGTCAAGTGATCATGCCGACCGAGACGAGATCCCGTCGGCGTAGCGCGCGAACAGGGCAAACCCGATCTGCTGCGCCACTAGGTTGTGGGAAACGACACGAGCTTGCGGGCTTCCTGCGGTCCCGTAGGGAGCGGGTCACGCCAGCCGAAGAGCGTCGGGATCAAGGAGCTGGGGCGGCGCCGAGTGGCGGGACTGCGCCGCGAGGAGGTCGCGCCACTGAGGCGGGAGGGTGCGGCTGCTGGCGAGCCGGGCGCTCTCGCCGGCATACGACTTAGGGGCGCTTCCGGACGTAGGCGGGCCTCAAGCTCGTTTTCTCCGCCGGCCTCGGGCAGCGGTTGTGGTGATAGCCGCGCCGTGACCCAGGCAGTGCGACAAGTACAAGGCGGGCGCAGGTCTTCTCGGTGTTGAACGCCCGCGACGACGTGCGCAGCCCCGCCAGGTAGGCGGCCGCCGCCCTGGCCTCGTGAGCTGACACTGATGCGCTGAGAGGGGTCACATCCCGAAGCCCTAGCATGGAACTTGAAGATCAGAATTCCGGGAGAGGCGCTGTGACGACCGAAAACGATCTGCGGCACCTGCGGCGATGTGTGGAGTTGGCGACCGAGGCACTGGAGGTGGGAGATGAGCCGTTCGGGTCCGTGCTCGTGTCCGCTGATGGGATCGTGCTCGCTGAGGATCGCAGCCTTGGTGGCCGCAGGCGACAATACCCGGCATCCGGAGTTCGAGCTGGCTCGGTGGGCCGCAGCGCATATGACGGTTGAGGAAAGGGCGGCCGCGACCGTTTACACCTCTGGAGAGCACTGCCCGATGTGTGCGGCCGCGCACGGGTGGGTCGGGTTGGGGCGCATCGTGTACGCGAGTTCGTCGGAGCAGCTTGCCGGGTGGCTCGCCGAGTTGGGCGTTCCCGCGCCGCCGGTGCGGACACTGCCGATCCAGCAGGTCGTTCCGGGTGCTGTGGTGGAGGGGCCGGTGTCGGAGCTTGCGGCCCAGGTGCGGGAGCTGCACCGACGTCGTCACAGTGCCTCTGGCTGAGGTCCGCCCGGTACGGACGTCGTCACAGCGGTCCCCGGATACCCGCGATACGGGCTCGGCAAGTCGGTCCCGTCAAATTGCAGGTCCCGTCAAGCGTGCGGGTCCCTGCCAACAGCCCACTCATCCCGTCAGACGTGCAGCTCCCCCCGTCAGCACCCGTGACCGCTCGCCCGGCCAGGTGTCCGCGAGCGCGTCGTACGCCCGCGTACGGATTGCGCCGGGGCCGAGCTCTGCCTGCCGCGCGAGGCCGCGTTCGTAGCGCTCGTTCACAGCGCGACGCCGTGGTAGGAGGTGAAGGCGAGGATGCGGTGCCAGGCGTCGGTGCAGGCGTCCTGCCACTGCTCGTAGGAGTCGTCGAAGAACGAGTGCGGGGCGCCGTCGTACACGTGCTTCTCGTACGGCTTGCCAGCCCGGTCGAACTCGCCGGTCAGCGTCGCGTACTCCTCCGGACTAGTGGCCACGTCGTCTCCCGCGAGCAGCATGAGCAGGGGTGCGGACGGCTGGCCCGCGCGGTCGCCGACGAAACGTGGCGGCCCGTAGAAGCCGACGGCTCCGGCCAGGCCGAGCCCGGCCGAGGCCAGCCGCCAGGAGTAGCCGCCGCCGAGGCAGAAACCGACACTGAACAACGGGCCGGGGTGCCAGCCGCGGATCGTCTCCGCGGCGGTGGAGGCGTCGAGTTCGACGTGTTGCGGTTCGAGCAGGGCCATGTGGGCGTACCCGTCGAACGCTTCGTCCCGGGGAGCGATGCCGGCGCTGCGGCCGTAGTAGTCCATCACCAGGGTGTGGAAGCCGGCCTCGGCGAACCGCTGGGCCAGGCGCGCGTAGAACGGGTGGAAACCCCGCACATCGGGCATCAGCAGCACGTTGTTGCCGTTGGGGACTTCCGCGGCCGCCCGGTAGACCAGGAAGCGGTTGCCGTCGGCGACGGCGAGTTCCAGCGGCCCGTGCTCGGCCACCCCTCCGGTGACGGCGGGAGCGGCCGGGGGCTTACTGTCGAGGTCGTGGCACATCGTGGGGTTCTCCTTCTCCCGGTCTGATGGGGTGGAAGCCTGCCAGGGGCTTCGGCGGGTGTCCCAGGCCCCGTGGATCCGGGTACTGGCAGGGCCACCCTTCGCGGTGGAGGAAGCCGACATACTGGGTTTCGTGGGAGAACGACAGGAGCTGGCGGGTTTCCTGCGATCACGTAGGGAGCGGGTCACGCCGGAGAGCGTCGGGATCAGGGGGCTGGGGCGGCGCCGGGTGGCGGGGCTGCGCCGCGAGGAGGTCGCGCAGCTCGCCGGGATCAGCGCCGAGTACTACCAGCGGCTGGAGCAGGGGCGAGCCGCGCATCCGTCACCCGAGGTTCTCGACGCCATCGGCGCCGCCCTGCGCCTCGACGACGTGGAGCGCGCGCACCTGCGTACCCTGGCCGGTCCCGTACGGGAGCGGCGGCGCGCGGCGCCCGCCGCCGACGTCGCCCGGCCGGAACTGGTCGGCATGCTGGATCTGATCCGCACGCCCGCCATGGTGATCAACGACCGGTTCGACGTCCTGGTGGCCAACGCCGTGGCCGCGCGCCTGTTCAGGTTCGACGAGGGCCGTCCCAACCTGGCCCGGAGGCTTTTCCTGACCCCAGACGGCAAGAACCTGTACGTGGACTGGGACCAGGTCGCCGCCGAGACCGCCGGGCAGTTGCGGGTCACGTTCGGGAGGTATCGGGAGGACACCGAGCTGGCCGGGCTGATCCGCGAGCTGCGTGAGAAGAGTGCGACGTTTCGCGCGCTATGGGGTGGCGGTGACGTCAGCATGCGCACACATGGGGTGAAAAGCTTCCGGCACCCCGCCCTGGGCACCGTGAGCTTCACCTATGAGCACTTCGTCCCTGCCGGGGACTCCCGGCAGCGGCTGATCGTGCTCGTGCCGGTCGCGGGCAGCGCCACCGAGGCGGCGGTGCAACTGCTCGCGAGCTGGGCGCTCTCGCCGACGTACGACTAAGGCGTACGACTAATTGGCGCTTCCGGACGTAGGCGGCGGCCTCAGACCCGTTCCTCCGCCAGCCCTGGACGACGGTCGTCCCATCGCACCGCACGTGCGGTCCGGTCAAAGTACAGTTCCCCCGTCCAACATCCAGGGTCCGCTCATCCCGTCAGACGTGCAGTTCCCCAGACAGCACCGTGACCGCTCGCCCGGCCAGGTGTACGCGGTCCCCGTCCAACCGCACGTGCACCAGCCCGCCCCTGGCCGACAGTTGCGCGCCCACCATGGTGTCCCGTCCCAGCCGCTGCCCCCAATAAGGGGCCAGCGCGCAGTGTGCCGAGCCCGTCACCGGGTCCTCCGGCACCCCCACGTTCGGGGCGAAGAAGCGGGAGACGAAGTCGGTCGATGAGCCCCGCGCCGTGACGATCACGCCACGGGCCTCGATGGTGGCCAGTGCCGCGATGTCGGGTGCGAGTGAACGTATCGCCGCCTCCGATTCCAGCTCCACCACCAGGTCGAGATTGCTCCTCCCGACCTGCACCGGTGCAGCTCCGAGTACATTTTCCAACCCGTCGGGAACGGCCGCCGGTGACACTTCCTTCGCCGGGAAATCCATCGTGATCATGCCGTTGGCCATGCGATTCACGGTGAGAGTTCCGCTCGCCGTACTGAATTCGAGCTGACCGCCGGCCGCACCTGTGGAATAGAGCACATGTGCGGTGGCCAGCGTGGCGTGGCCGCAGAGGGAGACCTCGACCGCGGGGGTGAACCAGCGTAGCGAATCGCCGAGCAGGAAGGCGGTCTCCGACAGGTTCATCTCCGTGGCGACTGCCTGCATCCATGACTCGGGAGAGGGCGAGTCCAGCAGGCACACCGCGGCCGGATTGCCCCGGAAAGAAGTGTCGGTGAAGGCATCTACAGTGAACACGCGCATGTATCGAGGCTATCGGGGGAGAGATATCCAGGTGATACCTGGCCGCTAGCCGTACAAAATGGAATTAGTTGTGGGCGTGTCGCACGGCGAACTTCTCGTCGTCGGTTAACGTCCAATGGTGGGACGTGCCGATTGAGGTGAGTTCCTGAGGAAAGGACAAGCCGATGGGGGCAGTGCGCAAGGTGGTGAGCTACCTTGGCCTGGGCGGGATCGACCACTACGACGACGGCTACGACGACGAGCAGTACGAAGAGGAGTACATGCCGGCGACGGAGCGGGCGGCGAGGCGCTGGCGTTCGACCGCCGACTCGTCACGAATCGTGATGGTTCAGCCGCTCAAGTACAACGACGCGCCGATGATCGGGCAGCACTTCCGTGATGGCCAGACGGTGATCATGGACGTGACGGGCATGCCGATGCCGGAGGCGACCAGGATGGTCGACTTCGCGGCCGGCCTCGCCTATGGCTGTGAGGGTCGGATCGAGCGCATCGCCGACCGCGTGTTCCTGCTCGCGCCGGCCCACGTGGAGATCGAGAGCTCCTAGGCCGCGCGCGGGCCGCGACGGATCAGCCGGGTGAGCTCGGCCGAGTCGTCCGCGGCCTGTTCCGCTCGCGTGACCGCCTCACGCGCGTATCCGTGCAGCGCCCACACCGCGCCGTCGGCCAGCTCCTTGAGCTCGGCGATCTGCGCGGCCACGTAGCGGGCGTCCGATTCAACGGCCTTGCGGCGCCGCCAGAGTTGCCAGCCCGCCAGGCCAAGCAGTGCCACCCCCGGTGCGGCGAGTACGGGCACCCCCAGCCCGTCTGCCAGCAGCGCTCCGAGGAGCAGACCGACCCCCGCCACGATCAGCGCGACGGCCGCCCATGGCGGCCGTCGCCGCATCGTGCCCTGGTCCACGATCTCGCGTTCGGCCGCCGCGAGCGAGGCATCGTCTGGCCCCTCGGGGTGCAGCTCGATGTCATGGCCGAGCAGTGACACGGTCACCGTGTCGGGCGGCGCGAGCCGGCTGTCGGATTCGAGCTCCTCCGCGACGCCGCGCAGGATCGGGCCCGCCACGTGCAGGGCGAGCGCCGCCAGATGCGGATCGGCGCCGGGGCGCAGGTCGTCGAGGAGGTGCGAGCTCAACGCGGCCATCGGTCCCGCGGGGCCGCCGAGTCCGATGAGCGAGCGGAGTACGGCCAGCGGCTCGTCCTCCTCCCACGCGGCGGCGGGGCTGCCGGAGCTGTTGGTGAGCGGGGTGGAGGAGTCGTGCTCGGCCTGCTTCGCCGAGGTGATCTCCGCGCATCGGGCACGCAGCCGGGCGAGCCGCGCGGCGGCCTGGACGGGCGTGGCGAGTTCGGGGATCTCTGCCATCTCCGGGAAGTCGAGCAGCGAAGGGGGCACGACCACCGACGGCTCGCCGGGGAGGAGCGCCTGGGTCCACTGCGCCGCGTCCGCGTGCTCGGGTACGGCCACCGCGTCGAGCTTGCGGAGCACGAAGATCTTCCCGGCGGGGCCGTACGCGCCCCTGGCCGCGGCCAGCCAGAGCGCCCGCTGACCGTGGGTGACCGGCTGGTCGAGCGACAGGTCGCCGAATGCGGTGCCGAGCCAGGAGGCGTGGATGCGGCTGCCGTGACCAGCGACGGCCAGGGCGAGCGCCAGGAAGAGCGCGGTCTGCTGCTGGTCGCGCCCGGCCGCCTTGCTCAGCGGTGCCAGCGGGTCGTCACCGGCGAGGATCGCCACCAGCGCTTCGACGGCGGGTGGCAGCCAGTAGCCAGGTTTGTCGGGAAAGTCGGGCGGGGCCGGGGGCGCGGCGCCGTTGGCGGCCAGGTGAGACAGCAGCGCCTCGGCATATCGGTGCAGCTCGGTTGCTGCTTGGGGGTCGGCAGTCAGGTCCGTGCTCAAGGCAGAGAACTCCCCCATAGTGGCCTCAGTTCATGACCGCGTAAAGCCTAGCCGGGGGGCGCGCCGTCCAGGTGGAGGCGCGCCCGCACGTGCTACATGCGCTCGGGCACCGGGACGCCGAGCAGATCGAGCCCCGTCTCCAGGACCCGCAGGGTCAGCGCGCAGAGAGCGAGCCGGTGCGCCTTCGTCTCGGCGTCGACCCCGTCCTTGGCCACCGGGCACTCCTCGTAGAAGGTGCTGAAGAGGCTGGCGGTCTCGAACAGGAAGGCGCAGAGCCGGTGCGGCTCCGACAGGCCCGCGACCTGCTCCACCAGTGCGCCGAAGCCCAGCAGGCGGAGGGCCAGGGCACGCTCGGCGGGCTCGCCGAGCACGATGTCGCCGGTCGCGTCGGCCGGTGCCACGCCCGCTCTGCGGAAGATGGAGCGGATCCGAGCCGTCGCGTACTGCATGTAGGGGCCGGTGTTGCCGTTGAAGCCGAGCATGCGGTCGTAGTCGAAGACGTATTCGCTGTCGTGACTGACCGACAGGTCGGCGTACTTCACGGCGCCCATGCCCACGGCGTGCGCGATCTCGGCCCGCGCGGTCTCGTCGTAGCCGCGGTCGGCGATGGCCGCCGCGGCCCGGTCGACCGCCTCCTGCAGCAGGTCCATCAGCTTGATCGACTCGCCGGACCGGGTCTTGAACCGGCGCCCGTCCTTGCCCAGCATCATGCCGATCTGGACGTGCTCGGCCGAGACCGTCTCGGGCAGCCAGCCGGCCAGCTTGGCCGCCGCGAACACCATGCGGAAGTGCAGCGCCTGGTCGGCGCCCACCACGTAGAGCATGCGGTCGGACTTGAGGTCGTCGACCCGGTAGCGGATCGCCGCCATGTCGGTGGAGGCGTAGCCGTAGCCGCCGTCGCTCTTCCTGACGATCAGGGGCAGCGGCTTGTCGTCGGAGCCGGTGAAGCCGGGCGGGAAGACGCAGAGCGCGCCCTCGCTCAGCACGGCGACCCCGGCGGCCTCCAGGTCGTCGCAGGTCTTCTCGAGCATCGGGTTGTACATGCTCTCGCCGGCGATGTCGGCGTCGGTGAGTGTGACGCCGAGCATGCCGTAGACCTTGTTGAAGTAGCGGATCGTGGCGTCCATGAAGACGTGCCAGAGCCGCAGGGTCTCCGGGTCGCCCGACTGGAGCATGGTCACCCGCTTGCGCGAGCGGACCTTGAACTCCTCGCCGCCGTCGAACTGGCTCCTGGCCGCCTGGTAATACTCGGTGCCCATGCCGGCTTCGAGCTGCGCGACGGCGGCCTCCTCGCCGATGTCGAGCAGATGCTCGATGAGCATGCCGAAGGGCGTGCCCCAGTCGCCGAGGTGGTTCTGTCTGATGACGGTGTTGCCGAGGTGCTCGTGCATGCGGGCCAGCGAGTCGCCCACGATCGTGGTGCGCAGGTGGCCGACGTGCATCTCCTTGGCCGCGTTGGGCGCGGAGTAGTCGACCACCACCGTCTGCGGCGGCGTGGCGAAGCCGACGCCCGCGCGCGGGTCGTCGAGCATCGTGGTGGCCTCGGACTCGATCCACGAGTCGTCGAGCGCGATGTTGAGAAAGCCGGGACCGCTGACCTCGACCGTGCCGGGGAAGTCGGACAGCTCCGCGGCGATGGCCTCGGCGACCTCCCGCGGCGCGCGTCGCAGTCGCTTGGCCAGGCTCATCGCGACGTTCGCCTGGAAGTCGGCGAACTGGGAGGGCCGGATCAGCGGATCTGCGTCGGCGTACTCGGAGCCGAACGCGTGCGCCAGCGCCTGCTGGACGCGCTCGGTGAGCACTGTCTGCGGGTCGGTCATGGTCTAAGGGTACCGGCGACCTTGACCGCCACGCTGATGCCCGCGGCAGCCACCACGGAGATGCCGACGGCGGTCAGATCGTTGCTCAGATCGCCGGGTTCGAGGGCGAAGAAATGGCGGATGAAGGGGATCGCGAGGGCCAACGCGAACAGCCCGGCCATGGCGCCGATCATGGCGATCCGCCCCAGGGTGAGCGGCTTGGTGATCAGGATGAGCACCCACCAGGTGGTGAGGAAGAGCGCGATCGTCGCCGACGTACGATCGTCGATCAGGGTGGAGGTGCCGCTGTGCGCGGCCCAGAACGCCAGGAACACCGCGCCCGCGCAGAGCAGCCCGGCGGGTATGGCGAAGCGCAGCACCCGGGGCACGAACCCGGCCTTGGCGCGTTCGAGTGTCGGCGCGAGCGCCAGGACGAACGCCGGGATGCCGATGGTCAGCGCGTTCACCAGCGTGGAATGGCGCGGCGCGAACGGGAACATCAGCCCGAGCACCCCCGTGAGCAGCGACAGGGCGATCGCGTAGAACGTCTTGGTGAGGAACAGGTTCGAGACCCGCTCGATGTTGGCCAGCACGCGGCGGCCCTCGCCCACCACGTGCGGCAGTGAGGAGAACTTGTCGTCCAGCAGCACCACCTGGGCGACGGCCTTGGTGGCCGGACTGCCCGCGCCCATCGCGATGCCCAGGTCGGCGTCCTTCAGCGCGAGCACGTCGTTGACGCCGTCGCCGGTCATCGCCACGGTGTGGCCGCGCGACTGGAGCGCGCCGACGAAGGCGCGCTTCTGCTGCGGGGTGACGCGGCCGAACACGGTGTGGGTGTCCAGCAGTTCGGCCAGCTTGGCCGGGTCGTCCGCCGGCAGGGTACGCGCGTCGATCGCGCGATGGCCGTCCGGAATCTCCAGGCCGGTGGCGATCGCGGCGACGGCGTCAGGATTGTCGCCGGAGATTACCTTGACCGTGACGCCCTGCTTGGCGAAGTACTGCAGGGTCTCGTGCGCGTCGGGCCTGATGCGCTGCTTGAGCGTGACGAGCGCGACGGCCTCCGCCGTTCCGGCGGCGGCCTTCTCGGTCCCGGCGGCCGACGCCACGCTTGCGGACGCCAAGCTGTCCAAGCTGTCCGTACGGCACAGCGCCAGCACGCGGGCGCCGGTCGAGGCCAGCTCGGCGGCCCGCTCGTAGCCGTCGGCGGTGGCGTCGAGCAGGACGTCGGGGGCGCCGAGCAGCCACACCCCGTGGGGGCCGAAGTCGGCGCCGCTCCACTTGCGCGCCGAGGAGAACGGCACGACATCGACGGCCGTCCACCCGTCGGCCGCCGCGGGGTAGCGGGACTGGATGGCCTTGGCCGTGGCATTGGGCCGGTGGTCCACGTTGGCCAGGGCGGCGAGCGCGTCGTGGATCGGCCCGTCGCTCAGGGGGAGTACCTCGCCGAGGTCCATGCCGCCCGCGGTGAGCGTGCCGGTCTTGTCGAGGCAGAGCACGTCGACCCGGGCCAGGCCCTCGATCGCGGGCAGCTCCTGGACCAGGCAGCTGCGGCGGCCGAGCCGTACGACGCCGACCGCGAAGGCGATCGAGGTCATCAGCACCAGACCCTCGGGGATCATGGTGACGATGCCGGCGACCGCGCCGGTGATGGCGGTGCCGAAGTCGGCCGAGTTGCGCAGCTGGCTGTAGATCAGCAGCGTGCCGATCGGGATGACGAGCCAGGTGATGTACTTGATGAAGTTCGTGACGCCGTCACGCAGCTCCGAGCGCGCGAGGTGAAACCGGCTCGCCTCCTCGGCCAGCCGTACGGCGTAGGCGTCGGTGCCGACCTTGGTCGCGACGAACGCGCCCGAGCCCGCGACGGCGAAGCTGCCCGACTGCACCTCGTCGCCCGGCAGCTTGTGCACCGGATCGGCCTCGCCGGTCAGGAGCGATTCGTCGATCTCCAGTCCGTCGGACTCGACGACCTCGCCGTCCACCAGCAGACGATCGCCGGGCCCGAGCAGGATCAGGTCGCCGAGCACCACCTGGTGAGGCGGGATCTCCTGGTCGCGGCCGTCCCTGCGGACCGTGACCGGCGCCTCGTTGATCACCGCGAGCTTGTCGAGCGTGCGCTTGGCCCGGAACTCCTGCACGATGCCGATCAGCGCGTTGGCCACGATGACCAGCCCGAACAGTCCGTCCTGCCACGCGCCGAAGATCAGTACCAGCGCCCAGAGCACGCCGATGACCAGGTTGAACAGGGTGAAGACATTCGCCCTGATGATCGCGCCGAGCGACCTGCTCGACCGGCGCGGCACATGGTTGGTCTTCGCCCCCGAGACCTGTGCTGAAGTTAAGCCGTCCACACAACCCCCAGATTTGTGGATCCGCCACAGACTATGGGGTTCTCAGGCGATGCGGGCGGTGTGCGGCCGCGATTCTGTCGCCGATGCGCGCCACGACGCCCTGCGCCGACAGGTCGGCGGCGAGCCGGCAGGCGGCGCTGATGCCGGCCGCTCTGGACGAGCCGTGCGCGATCACCACGGTCCCGTTCAGCCCGAGGAGTACGGCACCACCATGGGCCTCGGCGTCCAGGCGGCTGCGCAGCTCGCGCAGGCGTGACCGCTGCAGGAACGCCCCCAGCCTGGCCGCCCTGCTGTCGTCGATGGTCCGCCGGAGCTCGCCGAACGCGTAGCGGACCGCGCCTTCCATGGTCTTCAGCGCGACGTTGCCGGTGAAGCCGTCGGTGGTGATCACGTCGGCGATGCCGGTCAGCAGGTCGTGGCCCTCGATGTTGCCGATGAAGTTGAGGCCGGGGGAGCCTTGCAGCAGCTCGTGGGCCCGCTTGACGATCTTGTTGCCCTTCTCGGCCTCACTGCCGATCGTGAGCAGGCCGACCTTGGGCATGGAGATCTCGTACGCCAGCTCGGCGTAGACGGACCCCAGATGCCCGAACTGCACAAGCATCTCCGGCTTGACCTCGGCGTTCGCGCCCGCGTCGAGGAGCAGCGTGGGTTTCGGCAGCGTGGGCAGCGCGACGGCGATGGCCGGCCGGAGCACCCCCTGCTGGGCCTTGAGCCTGAGCCGGCCCGTGGTCACGATCCCGGCGGTCGAGCCCGCGGACACCACCGCCGACGCGTCGCCCCGCCGTACGAGATGGCAGGCGATCGCGATGCTGGAGCGGGGGCGGCGCAGGCTGGCCAGCGCGCCCTCGTCCATCGCCAGGGCCTCCTCGGCCCGCACGATGGGGATCTCCTTGGTCGCGTCGTGGTCGGCGAGCGCCTCGTAGAGCACCTTGGGCGAGCCGACGAGCACCACCGCCAGCCCGCGCTCGCGCACGGCGTGCACGGCCCCCGCCACGATCTCGTGCGGCGCGTGGTCGCCGCCCATGGCGTCGAGCGCGATCGGCCTGGTGTCGGACAAAAGGTCACCTCGTACGGCTCGCGGAGCGTTCCTGTGGTGCGGCCGGAACGCGGTCGCGCCGCGGTCGGCCCCCCGTTTCGCCCCCGTCCGCATCGTAGGCAGGGTGTCCGCCGGGCCGATCGGCGGGTGGCCGGGTCAGCCGACGCTGTTCAGGTTCCAGTCGGAGACCTCGCGCGAGACGATGACCTTGGAGAACATCGACCGGCCCGTGACCCGGATGAGCGGGCCGTCCTCGCGCGTGCCGCCGCTCACGTGGCGCTTGCCGAACATGGAGCCGCCCTCGTCGACCACCTGGGCGTTGTCGGGCACGAGCACGATCAGCTTGCTGAAGCGGGCGTCGGCCTCGATGGTGATCTCCCGGCCGGGCAGCACGGCGTCCGTCAGGTCGATGATCAGCGCGCCGAACGTCGCCGACAACTTGGTGTGGCGGGAGGCGACCCAGCGGCCCTTCCTGATCACCTTGCTGAACGTCGAGTCGATCGTCTGCTGCTCAATACCGAGGGCCACCATGTTTGGCGCCGACACATCGGGCAGGTCAGAGGTGATGGGGACCAACTCTCCGACGGTCTTGGCCGTGTAGGCAGCGTCGAGGCGGTCCGCGTGTTCGAGGCTGGTGAGCCTTCCGGTGGCGAGGGCCTCACCGAGCACAGCGGCCACGCGGTCGCGATCGGCGTCGGAGGCGCGCATAACGGGATCAGAGGTCACAATTTGCCAGTCTATTCCCTATCGCGATATGTCGCGAGTGGTCAAACCTCAGCGAAAACTTGGAGACCAATGGAACCGGGGACGCCGTGCATAGCGTCCGGGTATAAGAACCGTAGACGCATGACAGGCGCCAGAGGTTTACAGCGGATCGAACAAAAAAGATGGGAAAGGCTTAGTGATCTTGAACCAGGCGGGCACGCGCCGCTTCAGGGCGTACACGTCCAAGCACCTCGACGAGCTCCTGCGACGTGCGGGGCTCGACGATGAGCAGCGGCTGAAGGTACGCGCCGTCGCCACCGTGCTGCCCTTCCGGACGAACGCCTACGTTGTGGACGAGCTCATCGATTGGTCGGCAGCGCCCGACGATCCCATATACCGTCTCGTCTTTCCCCAGGAGGACATGCTTCCGGCCGCGGACGTCGCGAGGCTGGCCGACCTGCTCAAGGCCGAGGCGCCCAACGTCGAGATCCAAGCCGAGGCCAACCGGGTGCGCGCGCAGCTCAACCCGCACCCCGCCGGGCAGAAAGAGCTCAACGTCCCCCGGATCGGCGCGGAGCCGGTGCCGGGGCTGCAGCACAAGTACCCCGAGACCGTGCTCATCTTCCCCAAGCAGGGGCAGACCTGTCATGCCTACTGCACCTACTGCTTCCGATGGGCGCAGTTCGTCGGCGACGCGGACCTGAAGTTCGCCTCCGACGACATCGACCAGATGGTCTCCTACATCCGCCACAACCCCCAGGTCACCAGCGTGCTGATCACCGGCGGCGACGCCATGATCATGGGTGAGCCGGTGATCAGGCGATACATCGAGCCGCTGATCGGCCTGGAGCAGCTGGAGTCGATCCGGATCGGCACCAAGGCGCTGGCCTACTGGCCGCAGCGGTTCGTGTCCGACCCCGACGCCGACGCCACGCTCGAACTGTTCGAGCAGGTCGTGGCCGGGGGCAAGAACCTGGCGTTCATGGCCCACTTCACGCACCCGCGCGAGCTGGAGTCGCCGCTGGTCGAGTCCGCGGTCAAGCGGATCCTCGGCAGCGGGGCGACGATCAGGACCCAGGCGCCGCTGATCCGGTCGATCAACGACGATCCCGCCATCTGGTCGGGCATGTGGCGGCGGCAGCACAGCATGGGGATGATCCCGTACTACATGTTCGTTGAGCGCGACACCGGCCCGCAGGACTACTTCGCGGTTCCGCTCGCCCGCGCGTACGAGGTCTTCAGGGAGGCCTACTCCAAGGTCTCAGGGCTCTGCCGGACCGTCCGGGGGCCTTCCATGTCGGCCACCCCCGGAAAGGTGTGCGTCGACGGTGTGACCGAGATCGCCGGTCGGCGGGTGTTCGTGCTCCACTTGATCCAGGCCCGCGACCCCTCTCTGGTCGGCCGGCCGTTCTTCGCCGAGTACGACCCGACAGCGGTGTGGCTGACGGACCTGCGTCCGGCCTTCGCCGATCGCTTCCCGTTCGAGGTCTCCGTGGAAGACATGCTCGTGCCGGCCTGAGCGGTCAAGCGCGTGCCCCGCAAGCGGAAAGATTGAGCCCCCGGCCCGTGGCAATTGTTTTCCCGACCGTTGTCGACGGGCCGTCGGGGCGCCTCTTCTGAACGCGGGTGACGTCAACGGAATATCGGACATACACCCCGGCTATTTCCCGATTTGTCTCCCGACTCGACACCCCTCCCATGATCGTCCCCGGGTCGCTGAAGCCCGTGTGACGTGGAGTTTCCGTGGCCTGCGTTCGGTCGGCCGCGGTGATACAACTGCGTCAGTAGCTCAGCCGGGACGGCGCGCTTCGTGTGGTGCCCATAGCGTGTACGCCACGGCATTCGGGGGTTATCGAGACGCATCTCAGCTTTATTCGAGAGCGCTCGATCACGAGCCGGGAAGGCAAATCATGAAACGTATTATCAAGACGGCGGTCGCCGTCGCGGGATTGGCGCTGGCCGCGGCGTCGTTCGCGTCGGCCGCCCAAGCTGAGGCCCGATACTCCGCGGTCGGGAGCCTGCCGGGGGGCGGTGACCCGATCCAGCCTCTGGGCGGTGTGAACGGCCTGAACGGCTTGTCCGCCGGGGCCAAGGTCGGTGGGGTTCTCGACACTGAGGTGTCCGGCCCGCGAGCCGCCTCCGAGCGGACTGAGGGGGTCGCTCTTCGGGCCGTTCCCCAGCGGAGCGCCGCCACCGAGGAGGTCTCGCCGTACTTCGGCGGCCGCCTGATGAGTCCGCCGCCGAGCAAGCGCACGGGGCGGCACGCGGATGCGCCCAGGGGCGGCCGCATGGACGGGCCCAGGGGCGGGCCTATGGATGGGCGCATGAACGGCCCCCTGGACGGCCCCAGGGGTGGACCCATGAACGGGCCCATGAACGGGCCCAAGGGCGGGCCTATGAACGGCCCCAAGGGCGGCCCGATGAACGGGCCCATGAACGGCCCCAAGAGCGGACCTATGAACGGCCCTAAAAGCGGACCCATGGATGGGCGCGTAGATGGGCCCAGGGGCGGGCGCATGGACGGGCGCGCGGACGAACCCATGGATGGGCGCGCGGACGGGCGAAGGGACGGGCGTTGGGGCTGGGGCGCGGACCCGCGTGCGCATGGGCGTAGAGGCTGGGGCTCGGAGGCGCATGCGCATGCGAGCACCCATACAGGCGCTCACGCGGAAGCCCAGGCGGGCGACCACCCGGACGGACGTGCGGACGCACGTGCGGGTAGGCGCAGGGACCGGCTCGAGAACCGGTTTGAGGACCGGCTGAAGCACCAGCTCGAGAACCAGTTTGAGGACCCGCGCACGGACCCGCGCAGGGACCCGCGCGCGGATCGGCGTACGGGCGAGCAGGCGGGCGTGGGCGAGGTGCCCGGTGCCGCGCGCCTGGCGGAGCCGGTCGCGTCCGTCGACGAGATCGCCCCGCTCGTCGAGGACGCGTCCCACGCGGTCTCGACCTACGGGAAGAAGGCCGCCGGGAGCCTCAGCGGCTCGGTGGCCCCGCTCGCGGGCACCACTGAGGCGACGGCGGACGCTGTCTCGGGCTTCTCCCGCACGGCCGATCGCGGCGTGATGGCGATCTGACCCAGGGTGGTCGCGGTGTGGTGGCGATCTGACCCAGCCTGGTCACGGTGTGATGGCGACCTGGCAGAGGTGCTGATCGCGAGCTCACCCAGCCTGATCGCGGCGTGATCGCGATCTCGCCCAGGCCGATCGCGGCGTGATCGCGATCTCACCCAGGCCGATCGCGATCTGGCCGAGGCTGATCGTGGTCTGATGGCGATCTGGCCGAGGCGCCTTCCGGATGTCGGCCGTTCGAGCCGTAGTGGCGGTTCGCGAGTGTCATAGGTGCGTGCGCTCGGGAACGGGCCGTGACGGCCACGAGACGGCGCGTCCGGCGGGAAACATGATCGAGGGTCGGTGCGTCCCCTGAAACGTGGGACGCACCGCCACAGAACCGGCGTGGCCGGTCGGCGAGCCCCAACGGTGCCGGGGTGTTCGACACGACCGTCGCGCATACGTCACGAGCCGCCCGCGAGAGCGGGTGGTCTTCTGGCCGGCCCGGGCGGACGCGCCCGGGCATGGGCCGCGCCCGCGCACCGCCACACTGCAGGGCTGTGGCGCCGCGTGAGTCGCGGCCCGCCGCCGGTCCCGGATCCCCGGGGCCGGCGGCATCGTCATTTCTACAGCAGGCGGACGCCGGTGCGGCGGGCTATCTGGGCCTGCAGCCTGGCCATCTGCCAGTGGAGGTCGATGAGTTGCTCGGTCAGTTGGGCCCGGGGAACGTCTGCCACGTCCTCGACGGCCAGATGGTCGATCGCGGCCGCTAGCTCTCCCATCGCGCGCTCCCACTCCATCGGCGTCCTCGTATCGAAACAACGTTCGAATGATATCGGAACACCGGCCACGGTGTCAGTTATTTGCCCCGCGAGTCGCGCGGGCATGACGGCGGGCATGACAGAACCGCGGACGCCTGACGGAGGCGTCCGCGGGAGCGGCGGGGGTCAGCCCTGGTTGAGGGGCGAGGATCGGCCCAAGGGGATCGGCCCTAAGGGATCAGCCCTTGTTGTAGGCGGCGAGGACTTCCTTGGGGTCGCCGTCCATCTTGATCTTGCCCTTGTGCAGCCAGATGACCCGGTTGCAGGTCTCCTCGATGACCCTGAGGTCGTGGGCCACGAGGAAGACCGTGCCCGCAGACTCGCGGATCTGCTTGATGCGTTCCTCGCTCTTCTTGCGGAACTCACGGTCGCCGGTGGCCAGGGCCTCGTCGATCAGCAGCACGTCGTGGGTCTTGGCCGAGGAGATGGCGAAGCGCAGCCGGGCGCCCATGCCGGAGGAGTAGGTGGACATCGGCAGCTGGACGAACTCATCGATGCCGGAGAAGTCGACGATCTCCTGGTATTTCTCCCGGACCTCGCTCGGCGTCATGCCCATGGCGTAGCAGCCGAGCACGATGTTGCGCTCGCCCGTGAGCTCGCGCATGAGCGCCGCGTTGACGCCGAGCAGCGACGGCTGGCCGTCGGTGTAGACGGCGCCCGAGTGCGGCGGCAGGAGGCCGGCGATGGCGCGCAGCAGCGTGGACTTGCCCGAGCCGTTGCGGCCGACGACGCCGATCGCGTCACCGTGGTAGGAGACGAAGGACACGCCCTTGACGGCGTGCACCTCCTTCATCTGCGGCCGGCCCTGGCGCTTGACCAGCCGCGTGAGGGCGTTGACCGCGTTGCCCTTCTCGTTGTCGCTGGCCGCGCCGTAGACCCGGTAGACGATGTGGAGATCGTCGACGATGACCGTGGGCGTGCCCGTGGGGACGTCCAGAGGCCGCTTGCCGGCGGGGGCCGGGTTGGGGTGCACCCTGACGTCCTTGTTGGGGGCGTCCGCCTTGGGGACGACCTCGCCGGGGACGGCGGGCTCCTGGCCCTTCACCTGTGACAGCTCCTTGGTCAGTTCAGCCACGCCCGTACCTCTCCTCAGCTCGCCAGAAGTACCAAAAGCCGAAGCCGAGTGCGAACACTGCCCAGAATACGCAAGACAGCACCACCATCATCGGGGGGTTGTGCCCATTCTCCGGATGGTAGGTCTTGATGAGGATGTCGCGCATCCACTCGATGTAGGAGGCCGCGGGATTGAGATACATCACGTTGGCCACCCATTGGGGCAGCTCCGCGGCGTGGACGACCTTGTCCTGGATCGAGAAGAAGACGCCCGAGGCGTAGAGCCAGGTGCGGGTGATGAACGGCAGCAGCTGGTTGAGGTCGCGCATGGAGGAGCCGAGCCGGGCGATCACCAGGCCGGCGCCGATGTTGAACAGCGTCTGCAGCAGCAGCACGACCGGGATCATCAACCAGAACCACGTGGGCCATTCGCCGGTGACCACCACGAGCACCAGGAGCACGCCCATGGAGATGGCGAGTTGCTGGAGCTCTTGGATCGTGTAGGCGAGCGGCAGAGAGGCCCTGGGGAAGTGGAGCGCCCGGATCAGCGAGAGGTTGCCCGAGATCGACTTGGCCCCGGCGGTCACCGTGCGCTGCGTGTAGGTGAAGACGAACATCCCGGTCAGCAGGAAGGCCGGGTAGTTGTCGATGTTCTTGCTGCCGCCGAGGATCAGGCCGAACATCAGGAAGTAGATGGCGGCGTTCAGCAGCGGGGTCAGGACCTGCCATAGCTGGCCCAGAGCCGAGCTGGAGTACTTCGAGACGTTGCGCGAGGTCGCGTACGTCAGGATGAAGTGTCGGCGCTCCCACAGCTGGCGCACGTAGACAGGGAACCTCGGCCGCGCGATGGCACGGCGAAGCCCATATCTCTGGGCGAGCTTGGCCAGCGGCTCCCCGCTTCGGCCGCCCGCCTGGGCGTCCGCTACAGCGGATTCCGGCTGGCTCATGGCAAGGACTCTATTGGATCCGGCTCGTTGAGGTGTCTGCCGCGACGGTTCGCGACAGACTGTTGGACGGTGTCCCGCGTTGACCGGTTCCAAGGCTGGTACCAGGGCATGCCAAGACTCGCTCAACCGTAGCTCAGCGACACGCGGGATGGCGGCTAGGGCGCGACCAGTGGCACCAAGGGGGTATTTTTCATCAGCTGTTCACGTCCCGTAGTGTCCGCTTTAGAGGTTCTTCGGTGGCTTTAGTGCTCTATGCGAGAAATGACTGTGACGTTGGATAAGCGCACGTGTGACCGAACTGCAACGCGCCAGAGACTCCCTGGTGGCAAGTAGTAAGGGATAGTCGCGATCGACTGGCAGGGCGTCGGCTGGTTTGACCAGGTCAGCCAAACCCGGGGGACGACAAGGAACCCCCGTCAGGCTGCTCACGATCATCGCAGCTCAGCGCTTACGCCCACCTGTTTGAGGGAGGAATCTTTTTACCATGCGTGTTACTAAGGGCGCACAGATCGTCGCCGGTACCGCGCTGCTAGCCCTCGCGGTCGCCGCGTGTGGCGGCGGCGGATCCACGACCGGCAACACCGCGTCGAGCGGAGGCGGCGACACGCCGGTCCGCATGGAACTGGGTGAGCCGCAGAACCTGCTGGTCCCGTCGAACACCACGGAGTCCGAGGGCGCTGAAGTCCTCGCTGCGGTGTTCGAGCCGCTCGTCAACTACGACGAGAACAAGCAGGTCGTCCTGGCGGCGGCTGAGTCGATCGAGAGCACCGACAACAAGGTGTGGACGATCAAGCTCAAGCCTTACACGTGGCAGGACGGCCAGCCTGTCGTCGCGCAGAACTACGTCGACGCGTGGAACTACGCGGCCAACCAGGACAACGCTCAGGGCGCCGGCTACTTCTTCGGCCGCGTCGAGGGTTACGCCGACCTCAACCCTGGCGAGGGCAAGCAGGTCACCACCAAGGAGATGAAGGGCCTCAAGGCGGTCGACGACTCGACGCTGCAGGTCACGCTCACCGCGCCGTTCTCCCAGTTCAAGACCATGCTGGGCTACACCGCGTTCTACCCGCTGCCCAAGGCCGCCTTCGGCGCCGACGGCAAGGTGACGGCGGAGTACGGCGAGAAGCCGATCGGCCAGGGCCTGTTCAAGCTCGACAAGCCCTACAAGAAGGGCACCGACCAGTCCATCGACCTGTCGGTGTACGACAAGTACCCGGCCAAGAAGCCGGCTGGCTGGACCAAGCTGCAGTTCAAGCTCTACAACAGCTCTGAGACGGCCTACAACGACCTGCAGGCCGACAACGTCGACATCCACGACTCGCTGCCCGCCTCG
The DNA here is from genome assembly GCF_040659625.1 of Nonomuraea sp. NPDC049750. Taxonomy (NCBI): domain Bacteria; kingdom Bacillati; phylum Actinomycetota; class Actinomycetes; order Streptosporangiales; family Streptosporangiaceae; genus Nonomuraea; species Nonomuraea sp. NPDC049750. The sequence continues at coordinate 18,344 of NZ_JBFANB010000060.1, read as the reverse complement.
GCGATCTCCAGCGCCAAGACGGCGCTCGGCGACCGCTACCAGGACCAGCCTGACGCCGGCGTCGGGTACATCGGCTTCCCGCTGAAGTACAGCGACGAGTACAAGGACGTCAAGGTTCGTGAGGCCGTCTCGATGGCCATCGACCGGAAGACCATCGCCGAGACGGTCTTCAGCGGCACCCGTTCGCCGGCCGACGACTTCATCAACCCGGCCATCGACGGCTACCGCCAGGGCGCCTGCCAGGCCTGCCAGTACAACCCCACCAAGGCCAAGGAGCAGTACGCCGCGGCCAAGGGCCCGGCGAAGCTGGAGCTCGGCTACAACGCCGACGGTGGGCACAAGGAGTGGATCGAGGCCGTGGCCAACAACCTCCGCGCCAATCTCGGCGTCGAGGTGACGGTCAAGCCGTTCGAGAAGTTCGCGAGCATCCTTGACGCCCTCGACAAGAAGGAATACAAGGGCCTGTTCCGGATGGGCTGGGCGATCGACTACCCGTCCGCCGAGAACTACCTGACGCCGATCTTCTCGACCGGCGCCATCAAGACCGGTTCGAACTACGCGGGCTACTCCAACAAGGCGTTCGACGAGACGGCCGCCAAGGGCGACCAGGCGGCGACTCCGGAGGAGGGCCTGAAGTTCTACCAGCAGGCGGACGACATCCTCATCAAGGACCTTCCGTACATCCCTGTGTACTTCTACCGTAACAACTCGGGATACTCGACCAAGGTCAAGAACGTCAAGATCAACCTGCTCAACCAGGTTGAGTGGGCCGACGTCGAGAAGGCCTGACGCTGTTCGCGGGGGCGGGCGCCTAGCCGCCCGCCCCTCGAGAGCCCGCCACGAAGGCAGTCATTGGGGGCCGTGAGAACCCCAGGTCCCGGCGACTGCCTTCTTGGCATGTACGGGAGGCTTGAATGGGCCGTTATGTGATCCGGCGCCTGATCCAGGCGATACCAGTCCTGCTGGGCGCCACCCTCTTCATCTTCGTCATCGTCTTCGCGCTCCCTGGCGACCCCATCGCGGCGCTGGCCGGCGAGAAGAGACAAGACCCCAACATCGTGATGATCCTGCGGGATCAGTATCACCTCAACGATCCGGTGCTGGTGCAGTACGGGTACTACATCAGCAACATCTTCCTGCACGGCGACTTCGGCAAGACCTTCGCCGGTGTGCCCATCACCCAGTTGATGGCAGGCAAGTTCCAGGTCACGCTGAACCTGGCGCTCGTCGCCCTCGTCATGGAAGCGATCATCGGTGTCCTGCTCGGCCTGTGGGCGGCGCTGCGCCGCGGCCAGGCCATCGACACCATGATCCTGGCCGCGACGCTGCTGCTCATCTCTGTCCCCCCGCTGGTGACCGGCTTCGTGCTGCAGCTGTGGCTGGGCGTCTGGCTGAAGCAGACCGTGGGCACGGAGATCTTCCCGATCGCGGGAATCAACGCGGGGCTGAAATCGTATTTGCTCCCCGGATTCGTGCTGGCGGGTACGTCGATCGCCTATCTCACCCGGCTGACCAGAACAAGCCTGGTGGAGACTCTGAGATCCGACTACATCCGAACAGCGACCGCGAAGGGACTCTCCAGACGAAGAGTCATCGGCCGGCACGGGTTGCGTAACGCGCTGATCCCCCTGGTCACCTATCTGGGCGCCGACCTCGGCACGCTCATGGGCGGTGCGGTGATCACCGAGACGATCTTCAACATCCCGGGTATCGGCCTCCAGATCTATCAAGGCGTATATCTACGAGAGCAACCTATCGTCGTAGGTATCGTGACAATCCTGGTGCTGGTCTACATCGTGGCGAACCTGGTCGTGGACCTGTTGTACGCCGTGCTCGACCCGAGGATCCGCTATGAGTAATGACCCACAGGTCGGACCTGTCCAGACCGTTACCGCGCCGACCCCTCCGGACAAGCTCAAGAAGGAGACGAAGCCCGCGAGTCTCTGGGGCGACGCCTTCTACGACCTGCGACGTCGGCCGATGTTCATCTTCTCCTGCGTCCTCATCGCGATCCTGCTGGTCATGTCGTTCTGGCCGTCGCTGTTCACCTCGATCAACCCCTTCGACGCCAAGACCTGTGAGCTGGCCACGGCCAGGCAGGGGCCGAGCGCGGGCCACATCTTCGGCAAGGACAACCTCGGCTGTGACGTGTACGCCAGGACGATCTTCGGTGCGCGCAACTCGATCGTGATCGGCGTGAGCACCACCATCATCACGGCGATCGTCGGCGGTCTGCTCGGTCTCCTCGCGGGTGCCCGCGGCGGAGCCGTCGACACGGTCACGTCCCGGGTCACGGAGGTCTTCTTCGCGATTCCGTGGATCCTCGGCGCGCTGCTCATCTCGGCCACCTTCAGGGACGCGAACCTGGGCATCTGGATCGTGGTCATCGCGCTGGCGGTGCTGGCCTGGCCGATGACGTTCCGCATCATGCGGGCCGCCGTCATCACCGCCAGGAACCAGGACTTCGTGGTCGCGGCCCGGGCCCTGGGCGCGAGCCAGAGCCGGGTCATGTTCGGGCACCTGCTGCCGAACGCGGTCGCCCCGGTGATCGTCATCGCGACGATCAACCTCGGCGGGTTCATCTCGGCCGAGGCGGCACTGTCATTCCTGGGAGTCGGGGTCCAGTCCCCGGACATCTCCTGGGGTCTGATGATCGCCGACGCTCGCAACCGGTTCCTGGAAGCGCCGCTGCCGCTCGTCTTCCCCGCGGTGTTCCTGAGCATCACGGTGCTCGCGTTCATCATGCTGGGCGACGCCGTACGCGACGCTCTCGACCCGAAGCTCAGGTAGGAAGGGGGTTCAAGTGAGAAAGGCATCAACGGACGTGTTGCCCGCCGAGGGAGGGCTGGGCGACGAGCCGCTGCTCGCCGTGGAGAATCTGCACGTGGAGTTCGCCACCCGCGCGGGCGTCGTGCGTGCGGTCAACGGGGTGAGCTACTCGCTCAGCCCCGGTGAGACTCTCGCCGTGCTGGGAGAGTCGGGTTCGGGCAAGTCCGTGACCGCCCAGGCGATCATGGGCATCCTGGACATGCCGCCGGCGCGCATCCCCAAGGGTGAGATCCGCTTTCGCGGCACCGACCTGCTGAAGCTCTCGGACGAGGCGCGCACCCAGGTGCGTGGCCAGCGGATCTCGATGGTGTTCCAGGACGCGCTGTCCGCGCTCAACCCGGTGTTCACCGTGGGCTGGCAGATCAGCGAGATGTTCCGGGTGCACCGTGGCATGTCCAAGCGCGACGCCTACAACAAGGCGGTCGAGCTGATGGACAAGGTGCGCATCCCGGCCGCCAGGCAGCGCGTCCATGACTATCCGCACCAGTTCTCCGGGGGCATGCGCCAGCGCATCATGATCGCCATGTCGATCGCGCTGGACCCCGAGGTGCTGATCGCGGACGAGCCGACCACCGCGCTCGACGTGACGGTTCAGGCCCAGATCATGGAGCTGCTCGCCGAACTCCAGCGCGAGAGCAACATGGGCATGATCCTCATCACGCACGACCTCGGCGTCGTGGCCGACGTCGCAGACAAGATCGCCGTCATGTACGGCGGGCGGATCGTCGAGAACGCCAGCGTGCACGACATCTACAAGAGCCCGGCCCACCCCTACACCAAGGGGCTGCTGGAGTCGATCCCCCGGGTCGACCTCAAGGGCCAGGAGCTGTACGCGATCAAGGGCCTGCCGCCCAACCTGCTCGACATGCCGACCGGCTGCGCCTTTCATCCGCGATGCCCGTATCGCCAGGACAACTGCGTGACGGACAACCCCCCGCTCTACGAGATCAGCGGCTCGCGCAGCAGCGCCTGTCACTACTGGAGGGAGGTCCTCGATGGCGACCAAGGGTGAGCGGATTCTCGAGGTCCGGGACCTGGTCAAGCACTTCCCGCTGACCCAGGGCATCCTGTTCAAGAAGCAGATCGGCGCGATCAAGGCCGTCGACGGCGTCTCGTTCGACCTCAACAGGGGCGAGACGCTGGGCATCGTGGGCGAGTCGGGCTGCGGCAAGTCCACGCTGGCCAAGGTGCTCATGGCGCTGGAGCGGCCGACTTCCGGCTCGGTGACGATCAACGGCCGGGACATCGCCAAGGCCAAGGGCGCCGAGCTCAAGCGGATGCGGCGCAACATCCAGATGGTGATGCAGGATCCGTACACCTCCCTGAATCCCCGGATGACCGTCGGCGACATCATCGGTGAGCCGTTCGACATCCACACCGAGGTCGCCCCCAAGGGCGACCGCCGCCGCAAGGTGCAGGAGCTGCTGGAGGTCGTGGGGCTCAACCCCGACCACATCAACCGCTACCCGCACCAGTTCTCGGGCGGGCAGCGTCAGCGCATCGGCATCGCCCGCGGGCTGGCGCTCCAGCCGGAGATCATCGTCTGCGACGAGCCGGTCTCCGCGCTCGACGTGTCGATCCAGGCCCAGGTCATCAACCTGCTGGAGCGGCTGCAGAACGAGTTCGACCTGGCGTACATCTTCATCGCCCACGACCTGTCGGTGGTGCGCCACATCTCCGACCGGGTCGCGGTGATGTACCTGGGCAAGGTGGTCGAGCTCGGCAAGGACACCGAGATCTACGACAAGCCCGCCCACCCGTACACGCAGGCGCTGCTGTCGGCCGTGCCGGTCCCCGACCCCGAGGGCCGCGAGCAGCGTGAGCGGATCATCCTGCAGGGCGACCCGCCGTCGCCCGCCAACCCGCCGTCGGGCTGCCGCTTCCGCACCCGCTGCTGGAAGGCGCAGGAGATCTGCGCGGAGGAGGAGCCGCTGCTGCAGATCCGGCAGGGGACGGCGCATGAGAGTGCCTGTCACTTCGCCGAGACGCACGACGTGGTCCACGTCGGCTGATCACCGGCTGATCAGCGACTGATCAGCGACGCCAAGGCCCTCCGCGGGAGCTTCCCGCGGAGGGCCTTGGCGGTTGTGGGGCAGTCTTGGCGGTTGTACGGTGAGCGTCACTATGACGGCCGAGCCGGTCAGCGGGTGGCTATGACGGCCGAGCCGTGACCGAACAGGCCCTGGTTGGCGGCCAGGCCGACCCTGGCGCCCTCGACCTGGCGCCCGCCCGCCCGGCCGCGCAGCTGCCGGGTCAGCTCGCAGACCTGGGCGATGGCCTGGGCGGGGATGGCCTCGCCGAACGAGGCGAGCCCGCCCGACGGGTTCACCGGTACGCGCCCGCCGAGCGCGGTGTCGCCCGCCCGCAGCAGCTTGCCGGCCTCGCCGGGTGGGCAGAGTCCCACGTCCTCGATCCAGTCCAGTTCGAGGGCCGTGGACAGGTCGTACACCTCGGCGAACGAGACGTCGCCCGGCCCGACGCCCGCCTCCTCGTAGGCGGCGTGCGCGATGGCGGCCCTGAAGGGGCGTTCGGGAGGGGGTACGGCGGCGGAGGAGTCGGTCGCGAAGTTCGGCAGCTCCAGGACCGTGTTGGGGAACGTGGGGGTCACCGTCGAGACGGCGGCGATGCGCACCGGGTCTGCCACGCCCAGCCGGCGGGCGTACTCGGGCGAGGCCAGCACCAACGCGGCGCCGCCGTCCGAGGTCGCGCAGATGTCCATGAGGCGCAGGGGGTCGGCCACCATGGGCGAGGCCAGGACCTCCTCGGCTGTGACGACCTTGCGGTAGCGGGCCATCGGGTTCAGCGAGCCGGCCAGGGAGTTCTTGACCTTGACGGCGGCGAAGTCGTCGGTGGTCTCGCCGTACAGGGCCAGCCTTCTACGCGCATAAAGGCCGAAATATGCGGGATTAGTGGCGCCGAGCAGTCGGAACCGCAGCCAGTCAGGGTCGTCCGGGCGGTCGCCGCCGACCGGTTTGAAGAAGCCCTTGGGCGTGGCGTCCGCCCCCACCACCAGCGCCACGTCGCAGAGCCCCGCCATGATCCGCGTGCGCGCGATGTCGATCGCCTGCGCCCCCGACGCGCACGCCGCGTAGCACGAGGCGATGCGCGCGCCTGACCAGCCGAGGGCCTGGGCGTAGGTGGATCCGGCGACGAACCCCGGATAGCCGTTCCTGATCGTGTCGGCGCCCACCAGGAACTGGACGTCGGTCCAGGCGATCCCGGCGTCCCGCAGCGCCTCCCGGGCCGCCGCCACGCCGTACTCCGCGAACGGCCTGCCCTGCTTGCCCCACGGGTGCATGCCCGTACCGAGCACCACGACGCTCACGACGCGCGCCCCCACATCCACACCAGAGGTCCGTCAGCCAGCGGGCCGTGGGTGAGCTCGACCTCCATGCCGACCTCCAGTTCGTCCGCCGTCAGGTCCTTGACCTGCCCCAGCACCACGATGCCCGCGCCGGTCAACTCCACCGCCGCCAGTGTCACGGGCGTGTACGGCTCGGCGGCCACGAACGGCTCGGGCGGCGGGTAGGCGGCGCTCGTGTACGACCAGACGCGGCCGCGTCTCGGCAGCCTGGTCTCCTCCATGGACTCCCCGTCGCAGCGCGGGTTGCGGCAGAACCCGCGCTGCGGCGGGAAGCAGACCGTGCCGCACGCCGCGCACCGGGTGCCGATCAGGTGGGTGCCGTCGTCCTCGATGACGAACCAGCCGTCGATCGCAAGGCTCATAGGGAGGAGTATCACACAAGCGCTTGCTAGGTTACATCCCTCCCGCGCCACCGGTGCCGGACGAGCACCCGGGCCGACATGACCGCCGTCAGCAGCACCATGCCGAGCACCACCGGCAGCCGTGACGACGGCGCCCGGGACGCCGGCGGCCGGGAGACCGGGCCGTCGCCGAAGTAGCCGCCGGTCCCCACACCGGCCCCGGCGGACGCGGTGGCGGGCCTGGCCAGGCGGTCGGCCACGCGCAGGGCGAGCAGCGCGTTGGCCACCCCGTGCCCGTACGAGCGGTTGTAGCCGTCGGCGGGCCGCCGCCTGGTGCCCTGCTCGATGGCCGTCCGCACGTGGTACGGCGAAAGATCGGGGTACATCGCCTTGATCAGCGCGGCGATGCCCGCCACCATGGCCGCGGCCGAACTCGTCCCGTCGCCCACCACGTACGAGTCGGCGCCGTCGGCGGTCACGATGCCGGTCCCCGGCGCGACCACCGAGAGGTAGTCCTGGCGATTGGAGAACGGCGCCACCTCCAGCCGCCGGTCGACCGCGCCCACCGCGATCACGCCGGGGTAGGCGGCGGGGAAGTTCTTCTTGTTGGTCGTGTCGCCGTCGTTGCCGGACGAGGCCACCAGGACGGCGCCGTGGCTGATGGCGTACTGGACGGCCTCCTCCTCGGCGGCCGAGCCCTCCCAGGAGCCGCTGCCGCCGCCGAGCGACATGCTGATGACGTCGGCGCCGTGGTCGACCGCGTAGCGGATGCCTTTGGCCAGGGCGTCGCGGCCGCCGGCGTGCTGCTTCTGGCGGAGCGGGTCGCCGTTCTCCAGGGTGACCCTGACGGACAGGACGCGGGCGGCGGGGGCGACCCCGATGATCCCGCTGTCCGCGTAACCGCCGCCCGCGGTCCCGGTCGCCACTTGGCCGACCGCTGTCCCGCTCGCTGCGGGATCGCTTGCTGTCCCGGTCGCCGCGAGATCGGTCGCTGTCCCGCTTGCTGCGGGGTCGCCTGCCGCGGGGGCTTCTGCTCTGGGGCCGCCCACCGCGGGGGTGCCTGTTGCGGCCCTACGTGTTGCGGGGGCGTCTGCGGTCCTGCGGCCTGTCGTCCCGTGGGTTACGGTCGGGCCGTCTGGTGTCCCGCCGTTCGCTGTCAGGCTGTTCACTGGCGGGGCAGTGTGGCTGTGGCCGTGGCCGGCGATGAGGCTGGCCATGGCGGTGCCGTGGTGGCCCCACAGGGCCGGTTCGCCGGTGTCGCCGGTCAGGTCGGGCCCGGCGACCACCGCGCCGGCCAGGTCGGGGTGGCGGGCGTTCACGCCGGTGTCCAGGACGGCGACCAGCACGCCGGCGCCCTGGCTCAGCTTCCACGCCTCGGGCAGGCGCAAGGTGGCCAGCTGCCACTGTCCGGCGCGCGCCGCTGAGCCCACGTCATCGGAGGCGCTCGGTCCCGCCCCGGCCACCAGGACCCCCGCCGCCAGGGGCCCGGCCACCAGCAGGCCCACCGCCAGGGGTCCGGCCAACGGCCTGATCATCTGGTCAGACTTCCGTACAGGGCCGTGGCCAGCCGGCGGGCGGTGTCACCGAGGCGTCTGGCGACGAGCTCGCCCGGCTGGTACGGCCGGCCGTCCGCGTACCCGGCGGCCGTCGCCACGACGTAGGCGTCGTTCGAGGAGATCAGCGCGCCGGTGACGTACTGCGACTCGCCGAACCGCTCGGCCGGCCCACCGGGAAAGGCCACCGGCCGCACGGTCGGCAGCCGCCCCGCGCCGGTCCCTGGCCGCCCATCGGGCAGAGGGCCGGTGCCGGTCTCTGGCGATCCGGCCGGCAGGTAGCCCGCGAGGGTCAGTGGGAGGTCGTCCGTCAGGCGGTCAAGGGGCCGGAGGGCGTCAGGGCCGGTCAGTACGGCGATGCCGACCGTCGCCACGAACGTCTGCGTGCTGTCCGCGTACGTGGCGCGTAAGGCCGTGACGCACCCGCGCAGCAGCCGCGCGACCCCGGGTTGGAAGGCGACCCGGCACGGCGACTCCGGGGCGACGCCGGCCAGGACATAGGTCACGCGGGCCCCGGAGGGGCTGGTGCCGGGCACGGAGCTCGGGAACACCCTGGCCACCGGCCACGCGTGCCAGCGCTCCGGCACGGGTGGCTCAGACGACGGCAGGGCCGCGGACAGCAGTGAGAGCAGCACAACAGACAAAGGGAACACGTGCACCTCGCGGGCAGGGGAGGGGTCGCCCGATGCCCGTGCATTCTGACACGCGATCGACGGTCCAATCTGACGCTTCGGTAAACAGGCCGATACGCGGTGTAATTTCCTTTTGGCGGCTTTCGTCTCGCGGAGAGGGCGAGAGCCGCACATGAGCTCGGTCAGGGCGAGGGCGAGGGCGAGGGCGAGAGCCGCACGTGGGCGCCCGGTGGCAGGCCGAGGCGCTGGGCCGCGTCGCCGGAGTTCACGGCTATGGCGATCAGCCCGGCCGAGTCCGCGAAGGCCACCAGCTCGCCCGGCGGCACCGCCGCGAACGTCTCCCGGTACGGCAGCGCCAACTGCCTGCGCCCCAGCCAGACCCCGAGCGTGTCCCCGATCCGCACGCCCAGCGCCGCCAGATCGCCCGCCGCGATCGACAGCTGGGTGTTGCCGTAGCGGTCGACCGAGACCACCTCACCCTCCACGGACCCCTCGCGCAGCTTCGAGGTCGGCTCCGGCAGCGAGACCAGCCGCGAGAGCGGAACCTCGGGTCCCAGCTCGGCCGGTTTGAGTCCGCCGCACAGCCGCCCGGCCACCGGCGAGAACACGTCCCGCCCGTGGAAGGTCGGCGAGACCGGATGCAGGAAGTAGTCGGCGTTGCTGATCTCGTAGGCCGCCTCCGCGCCGCCGCTGGCGTGCATGGCCCACGACAGGAGCCCGTTGTCGGGGCCGATGAACACCCGCCCGCCCGCCTCCACGGCGACCGCCCGCCTGGCTCCGCCCGCGCCGGGGTCGACCGCCCCGATGTGTACGCCCTTCGGGAGATAGGGGATGGTCTGGGAGAGGATGGCGGCGCCGCGCCGTACATCGCCCGATGGGATCAGGTGGCACACGTCGATCACCCTGGCCTCGGGGGCGATCCCGGCTATCACTCCATGACAGGCGGCCACATAGCCATCTTCGAGTCCGTAGTCGGTGAGAAGTGTGATGACTGAGGTCACATTTGGTGACTGTACGTCTCTCAATCCGCCGTGAACACCCGCACTCCGCACATTACGATTGGCACGGGCCCGCGTGCCCACGATGTGATCGTCGCGCGCCCTTTCGAGGAGGACACCATGGACACTGCGCCGGTCAGCGGTGACAGTGCTGCCCAGGAACCGTCCAGACGACCCCTCTCCGAACGCGATCTCGAACTCCTCGCCTTCGAACGCCAATGGCGGCGTTACGCGGGTGCGAAGGAGCAGGCCATCAAGGAGACCTTCGGGTTCTCCGCCACCCGCTACTACCAGCTTCTCGGTGAGCTGATCGATCGGCCGGAGGCGCTCCAGCAGGATCCGATGCTGGTCAAACGGCTGCGCCGGCTGCGTTCCACGCGCCAGCGCGAGCGCGCCGCCAGACGGTTTGGCATGCGTCCCTGACCTGCTGGGTAAGGCAGGCGCGTGAAGAACATCAGACAAACGGGATCACCCGGTATGGAAGCGATCCTGAAGGATCCGGCGGGAGCCGTGATCGGGCTCGACTTCGACGGCACCCTCGCGCCGATCGTGGCCGATCCCGCCTCCGCCAGGATCCATCCGGAAGCGCCGCCCGTACTCGCCGAGCTGGGCAGGTACGTCAATGCGGTGGCGATCGTGACCGGCCGGCCGGTGGCCACGGCTCTCGAACTCGGGACCGGCCTGGCCGACGCGCCCAGCCTGGCCGACGTGCCCGGCCTGGTGGTGCTGGGACATTACGGGTTCGAGCGCTGGGAGGACGGCCGGGTCTCGGCGCCGCCGCCCCCGCCCGGCGTGCTCGAGGCCGAGGCCGAGCTGCAACTGCTGCTCGTCTCCCTCGGCGTGAAAGGCGTGGCGATCGAGGACAAGGGCCGGGCGGTCGCCGTGCACACCCGGCGCAGCGCCGACCCCGAGGGCACGCTGCAGGCCCTGCGCGAGCCGCTGGCCGCGCTGGCGAAGAAGCACGGGCTGGTCGTCGAGCCCGGCCGGCTGGTGCTCGAACTACGCCCGCCGGGCATGGACAAGGGGCACGCGCTCGGCCTGTTCCTGGCCGAGCGGGCGGCCAGGTCGGTCATGTTCGTCGGCGACGACCTGGGCGATCTGGCGGCCTTCGACGCGGTCAGGAACTCAGGGTTGCCGGGGGTGAATGTGTGCAGCGGCTCCGCCGAGGTGACCGCGCTGGCCGAGCGGGCCGACATCGTGGTGGACGGCCCCGACGGCGTGGTGTCCCTGCTGCGGGAGCTCGCGTCGGCTTTCAAGGGGCACTGATTCGCGCTAACTCGCCGACAAGTACGCAACCCGCGTGCAAGCGCGCGCCAGTACGGTCGCGGGATGTCGAAGAGATACCTCGCCGTGGCGGGCCTGTCCGTGGCCGCCGCCCTCCTCGTCCCGGCCGTCCCCGCCTCCGCGAGCGCCGCGAGCACCGCGAACCATCCGCTCAAGCTGCGCCAAGGGCTGACGCTGTCCCTTCCGAGCTCATGGAAGGTGTACGGCAAGGGCGACTGGATCCATGTCGTCACCGGCAAGTGCGCCAAGCCCAAGGGGGCGTACTTCACGCCGGAGTGCCGCGGCTTCTGGGTGCTCGGGCCCGCGGCCATCAAGGTGGGTCACGAGCTCAACCCGTACACGCCCGACCGGCCCTTCTACTCGGCGACCGACGTGGAGCCCTGCCCGCTCAACCGCAAGTGGGGCCAGACGTTCAACGGCGCGGCGGCCAAGGGACTGCGCCAGGTCGGGCCCGGTCACAAGGCGTACTACCGCGCGTGGAAGGGCACCTGCGTCACCGGGACGGGCAAGAAGCGGGCCACCTTCGTCCAGCGGGAGTGGTACCTGCCCAAGAGCGGCATCCTCGTCGTCGACTCATGGAACACCCCCGGCCTGCCCGGCGTACTCAAGCACGCGACCTGGCGATAAGCGCCCCCGGCCTGCTCACGTACGCGGCCTGGCGATACGCGCTCAGGCGCGCGGCCTGGCGATGAGCACACCGCCGGCGGCCAGGCCGATGAGGACGGGAACCAGCAGGAACGCGTTCCAGGTGCCGAAGCCGTCGGCGAGCGCGCCGAGCGCGAGCGGGCCGAGGGCCATCGCGGACCCGGCCCAGATCGGCGCGGCCGCGCCGGCCCGGTCGGGCCGGTCGCCCGCGTGCGTGATCAGCGCGGCCAGCGCGAGCGGGAAGTGCAGGGACGCGCCGAGCCCGCTGAGCGCGAGGCCCGCGTAGGACAGGACGGGCCAGGTGCTCAACCAGAAGAGCAACCAGCCCACCGCGGTGACCGCCAGCGCGCCCAGGAAGAGCCGCGCGGGTGGCAGGCGTAAGGCCAGGTACGCGCCGGCGAACCGGCCCGCCGCCAGCCCGGCCAGGAACGCGGTCAGCCCGGTCGCGGCGGCGGCCGCGCTCAGGCCGGTGCGCGCGGCGAACAGTTCGGCGGCCCACAAGTTGAACGAGAACTCCAGCGCCACGCAGCAGCTCAGCACGCCGCCCGCCACCAAGAAGCGCCACCCGGGCGGCGCCGGTCGCTCGCCGGTGGGCGAGACCGCCACGGTCGTGGCCGGAGGCCAGACCCGCGCCATCGTCACGACCAGCAGCGCGGTGAGCGCGGGGGTGAGGAGTAGCGCGGCCCGCCAGCCGAGCGTGGTCTGCGCGACCGCGCTGAGCAGGAAGGTCGCGGCCACGCCCGCCACGACGCCGACGGCGTTCGCCTCGCTCAGCGCGGCCGGCCCGGCCGGCCCGTGGTGCTCGCTGAGTGCGGCCATGGCGCTGTAGAGGGCGATCGAGCCGAAGCCGCCGGCCACGCCATAGCCGAGCAGCGTCAGGGGCAGCGCGGAGAACAGCACGATCAGGAGCACGCCCGCGTTCATCCCGGCCAGGCCGATCCAGGTGGTGGTCCGCCTGCCGTAGCGCCTGGTGAGGAGCGGGAGGGAGAGGCCGGCCAGGATGGTGCCCACGGCCATCGCGGTGCCGTGCAGGCCGGCGACCGTGCCGGAGGTGCGCTGCTGGAGGCGGAGGAGCGGCAGGGCCGCGCTCAGGCCGTAGACGAAGGTGGCGAACGTACCGAGGATCAGGTAGATCAGCCAGGTCGGCCGGTCCCTGGTCAGCCGGGTGCTCTCTGAGATCGCCGACATGCTAGGCCAGCGCGTCCAGCTGGGCGGCGAACCACTTCTGCGGCGGGAGCGCGGTGGCCGCCGCCTCCAGCCGGTCGCGGCGGTTCATGCGCTCCTCCTCGGGCATGACCAGCGCGTCGTGCAGCGCGACGGCCGTGCCGCTCACGTCGTAGGGGTTGACCAGGAGCGCGTGCGGGCCCAGCTCGGCCGCCGCGCCCGCCTCGCGCGAGAGCACCAGCGCGGCCCGCGGCGACAGGATCGGGCCCTCCTTGGCCACCAGGTTCATGCCGTCGCGGATCGGGTTGACCAGCAGCACGTCGGCCAGCCGGTAGGCGGCCAGCGAGCGCGGGTAGTCGTCGTTGACGTTGAGTATCAGCGGGTCCCAGTCCTCGGTGCCGAACTCGTCCTCGATCTCCTGGGCGCAGCGCTGCACCGAGGCGGTGTATTCGCGGTATTCGGGCAGGTCGTGCCGGCTGGGATAGGCGAACGCCAGATGCACCACCCGGCCGTGCCATTCCGGGTGGGCGAGCAGGAACTCCCGGTAGGCCACCAGCCCGCGGACGATGTTCTTGGACAGCTCGGTGCGGTCGATGCGGACGATCAGCCGGCGGTCGCCGACCTGCTCCTTGATCGCGGCGATGTTGGACTCGACGTCGGGTTCGTGGGCCCGTGCCCACAGCGCCTCGCCGTCGACGCCGAGGCCGTGCACGCCGATGCGGGTGGTCCTGCCCTCGTGGGTGACCGTACGGCCGGCCCGGTCGACCTCCGCGCCGAGCAGGGCGCGGCAGCAGTCCATGAACGCCCCCGCCCAGCGTTCGGTGAGGAAGCCGGCGTGGTCGGCGCCCAGGATGCCTTCGAGCACCTCGCGCGCGACATCGTCGGGCAGCAGCGAGAAGTATTCGGGCGGCGCCCACGGCGTGTGGCTGAAGTGCGCGATGCGCAGGTCGGGCCGTTCGGCGCGGAGCATCGCCGGGGTCAACGTGAGGTGGTAGTCCTGGACCATCACGCGGGCCTCGTGCCCGGCCTCCTCGGCCAGCGCCAGCGCGAACGCGCCGTTGTAGTCGCGATAGGACTCCCATTCGCGCTCGAACCTGGTGCCGAACAGCGGCGCGTTGGGAATGTCGTAGAGCAGGTGGTTGACGAACCACAGCGTGGAATTGGCCACGGCGTTGTAGGCGCGGTGGAAGGTGGCCGGCGGGATGTCGAGCATCCGCAGCGCGCCGGTGTCGTAGCCGGCTTGGTCGAGCCGACCGCCGGGCGCCTGGCGTACGGCACCACGGTCACCGTCGGACAAAGCAGCGCAGACCCACAGCACGCCGTCGTCCTTCAGGACCCCGGAGAGCCCGGACACCAGGCCGCCACCGCCACGCTTCATCGTCAGCACACCGTCGTCGGAGACGGTGAACGAGACGGGTCCTCTGTTAGAGGCGACCAGGACGCTGTTCATTAAAGCTCCCTCCGACCATAGGATCCCAGCTATGGCGCTTGATGACCTAACCGAGGAACTCGCCCGCTCCGCCGCTGCCGGAGATCATCGCGCACTGGGCGAGCTCCTGAGGCGGATCGAACCCGACGTGCTGCGCCATTGCGCCCGAATCCTGCCCTACCACCAGGATGCGGAAGAGGCCTCCCAGGACACACTGCTGGCCGTGGCGCGCAACATCGGGCGCTTCGAGGGGCGGGCCAGGTTCAGCACCTGGCTGCACATCGTGACGGCCAACTGCGCCCGTACGACGTACCGCACGCTGAAGCGCCGCTCGGCCGAGCAGACCTCCGACGAGCTCCCCATGCAGAAGCCCGACGCGCGGCGGGTCAGCGTGATCGCCGGGTCGCGGCTCGACCTGCTCGACGCGATGGAGTCGCTGGAGGCCAGCAAGCCCGACCTGGCCCAGGCCCTCGTGCTGCGCGACATCGTGCAGCTCGACTACAACGAGGTCGCCGAGCAGCTCGGCATCCCGCTCGGCACCGCGAAGTCGCGCATCCACCAGGCGCGCAAGTACGTGCAGGGCGTCCTGGGGGAGGACTATCGCTGAGACCGTACGTCTCGCTTCGTGAGACGGTTGGTGGCTTGACGCGCCTGGCCAGGTAGAGTCAGGCCAAACAACTGAATATTGCTCATCCAGAGGGGTGGAGGGACCGGCCCTGCGAAGCCCCGGCAACCCTCCCGGATTCAGACTCGCTACAGGGCGAGGCCGACCGGGACAGGTGCCAATTCCGGTCTGCGGTCAAGGTGGCCGCAGGCGAAGATGAGGGAAGGCCTCGCTTCATGTCGCACGACTTCGGACCCGCTGTAGCCCTTTCTTGCCGCGAGTGCGGCACCCGTTACGAACTCGGCCCCAGCTTCGCCTGCCTGGAGTGTTTCGGGCCGCTCGAAGCGGCCTACTCCTTCGGTGACGTCACCCGGAAGGACATCGAGTCCGGCCCCGCCAACATCTGGCGCTACCGCTCGCTTCTCCCCGTTCCCGTCGACGTCGCCACCAAGCCGAACATGAACCCCGGCTGGACCAAGCTCGTCAAGGCCGGCAACCTCGGCCGCGCGCTGGGCATCAAGTCCCTGTACGTCAAGGACGACTCGGGCAACCCCACCCACTCCTTCAAGGACCGGGTGGTGGCCATCGCCGTCGAGGCGGCGCGTAACTTCGGGTTCCACACCCTTTCCTGCTCCTCCACCGGCAACCTCGCGGGCGCGGTCACGGCCGCCGCCGCAAGGGCCGGGCTCGACGCCTGCGTGTTCATCCCCGCCGGGCTGGAGCAGGCCAAGATCGCCATGGCCCGGGTGTTCGGCGGCAAGCTGGTCGCGATCGACGGCTCCTACGACGAGGTCAACCGGTTCTGCTCCGAGCTCATCGGCGACCCGCTGGGCGACAAGTGGGGCTTCGTCAACGTCAACCTGCGGCCCTACTACGCCGAGGGCTCCAAGACGCTGGCCTACGAGATCGCCGAGCAGCTCGGCTGGCGGCTGCCCGAGCAGATCATCATCCCGGTGGCCTCCGGCTCCCAGCTCACCAAGATCGACAAGGGTTTCAAGGAGCTGATCGCGCTCGGCCTGGTCGAGGACCGGCCCTACAAGATCTTCGCCGCGCAGGCCAAGGGTTGCTCTCCCGTGTCGACCGCCTACAAGGCCGGCCACGACGTGGTCCAGCCGGTCAAGCCCGACACCATCGCCAAGTCGCTGGCCATCGGCAACCCCGCCGACGGCCCGTACGTGCTCGACATCGCCCGCCGCACCGGCGGGGCGGTGGAGGACGTCACGGACCCCGAGATCGTCGCCGCCATCAAGCTGCTGGCCTCTACGGAGGGCATCTTCGCCGAGACGGCCGGCGGCGTCACCGTGGGAGTGCTGAAGAAGCTCGTCGAGACCGGGCAGCTCGACCCGGAGGCCGAGACCGTGGTGCTCAACACCGGCGACGGGCTCAAGACGCTCGTCGCCGTCGCCGACGACGCCCAGCCCACGGCAGTGATCCGGCCCTCGCTCGACGCGTTCCGCGCGGCTGTCTGACAACCAGGAAAGGCAAGTTAATCATGAGCGTTTCTGTGCGGATTCCCACCATTCTGCGCACCTACACCGGTGGTAGCGCGGAAGTGAGTGGGGAGGGCGCGACTCTCCGTGACGTGCTGGCGAAGCTCGACTCCGACTACCCGGGGATCGGCGCGAGAATTCTGGATGAATCGGGCAAGATTCGTCGTTTTGTCAACGTTTATGTTGGCGAAGAGGATGTCCGTTTTGTCGACGGACTTGACACGCCCGCCCCCGAAGGCGTGCAGATCTCCATCATCCCGGCGGTCGCCGGAGGGTAGTCACCCGCTCACTTCAGAAGGCGCTCCCATCTGGGGCGCCTTCTGTTTTTTCCGACAATTCAACGTTGAACGACTCACTCGCCGATGAAATGCGTAATTTGTTGATTGACTCTGTTGCCAAACGCTGTGCCACAGGTATGGTCGAGGGCGATCGTCTGGTGATTTCTCCCATATGTCAGGCGATTGAGGGTCTCGCGTAGGAATGGGCGAGATCTATGAGCCCAGTAAGAGGAGTCGGAAGTGGCGCAGGGCACCGTCAAGTGGTTCAACGCGGACAAGGGCTACGGCTTCATCGCGGTAGACGGTGGCAAGGATGTATTTGTCCATTACTCAGCGATCATGATGGATGGCTATCGCTCGCTCGAACAAGGCCAGCGCGTCGAGTTCGAGATCACGCAGGGGCAGAAGGGCCCCCAAGCGGAGTCCGTGCGAGCGGTCTGAACTCACGAAGCTGGTATGTACCGGCAGGTCGCACGGCAGCGCAGTCCGGGCGAAACCGCCACTCATCCTTCGTCGACTCGGCTACGGCGGGTCCGGACGGGCCCGCCGTACTGACTGACCTGGGCATGCGGGTGTCTCAGCTTGCACTCGGCAGGGTAGAGTGCTAAACAGTTCGTTGGCACTCTCTGTTCGAGAGTGCCAACACTGGATCGGGACGATGGGGTCTGCCGAACGGAGATGCAGGCCCATGCCGTCGCGGGCGTCGGCTCGGTCCATTGAAGCCACCCTGCATCTGGGAGGTCTAGCCTTATGGCAGCCAAGATGATCGCGTTTGACGAGGACGCCCGGCGCGGTCTCGAGCGCGGCATGAACCAGCTGGCCGACGCGGTCAAGGTGACCCTGGGTCCCAAGGGCCGCAACGTCGTGCTGGAGAAGAAGTGGGGCGCTCCCACGATCACCAACGATGGTGTGTCCATCGCCAAGGAGATCGAGCTCGAGGACCCGTGGGAGAAGATCGGCGCCGAGCTGGTCAAGGAAGTCGCCAAGAAGACGGACGACGTCGCGGGTGACGGCACCACGACCGCCACCGTGCTCGCCCAGGCGCTGGTGCGCGAGGGCCTGCGCAACGTCGCCGCCGGCGCCAACCCGATGTCGCTGAAGAAGGGCATCGAGTCGGCGGTCGAGCGGGTCAGCGAGGAGCTGTCCAAGCTGGCCAAGGACGTGGAGACCAAGGAGCAGATCGCCTCCACCGCCTCCATCTCCGCCGCCGACCCCGAGATCGGCTCGCTCATCGCCGAGGCGATGGACAAGGTCGGCAAGGAAGGCGTCATCACCGTCGAGGAGAGCAACACCTTCGGCCTGGAGCTTGAGCTCACCGAGGGCATGCGCTTCGACAAGGGCATGACGTCGATGTACTTCGTGACGGACTCCGAGCGCATGGAGGCCGTGCTCGAGGACCCGTACATCCTGATCGTCAACTCGAAGATCTCGGCCAACAAGGACCTGCTGCCGCTGCTCGACAAGGTCGTGCAGTCCGGCAAGCCGCTCCTGATCATCTCCGAGGACATCGAGGGCGAGGCCCTGGCCACCCTGGTGGTCAACAAGATCCGTGGCCTGTTCCGCTCGGTCGCGGTCAAGGCTCCGGGCTTCGGCGACCGCCGCAAGGCCATGCTGGGCGACATCGCCACGCTGGCCGGCGGCCAGGTGATCTCCGAGGAGATCGGCCTCAAGCTGGAGAACGCCACCCTCGACCAGCTGGGCCGCGCCCGCAAGGTCGTGGTGACCAAGGACGA
>NZ_JBFANB010000059.1:0-44275 GCF_040659625.1 Nonomuraea sp. NPDC049750 | reverse complement strand
GGGCCTTAGACAAGTCCGATCCTCCCAGTTCAAGGGCACTTTTCTTATGTGAACGATCAGGTCGGCTCAAATTCGCCGTGAAAGCCGCAGGTTAGAGCCTGTCCACTTCGACGACGGCTTCGGCGAACGGCTGCGGGGCCTCCTGCGGCACGTTGTGCCCGATTCCCCGCAGGGTTCGGTGTACGTACTTGCCAGTGAAGTGCTTGCGGTAGGCAGAGCCGTCGCCTGGGGGAGTGAAGGGGTCGCGTTCGCCGTCGAGGGTGACCGTAGGCAGGGAGATGGCGGGAGCCGCGGCCAGCCGCTTCTCGATGCCGTCGTACCTCGGGTCGCCCGCGGCCAGGCTCAGTCGCCAGCGGTAGTTGTGGAGCACGATGGGCACCCAGTCCGGGTTCGTGAAGGACGCCGCCGTGCGCTCGAACGTGGCATCGTCGAACTTCCAGGTCGGGGAGACGTTCTCCCAGATGAGCCTGGCGAAATCGTGCCGGTACCGCTCGAGACCGAGTCGGCCCCTCTCGGTGGCGAAGTAGTACTGGTACCACCAGGCCAGCTCGGCCCGCGGCGGCAGGGGCTCCTTTTGCGCCTCGCGGTTGGTGATCAGGTAGCCGCTCACGGAGACCAGGGCCTTGCAGCGCTCGGGCCAGAGGGCGGCGATGATGTCGGCCGTGCGCGATCCCCAGTCGAACCCGGCCAGGATCGCCTTCTCGATCTTGAGGGCGTCCATCAGGGCGATGATGTCGAGGGCGATCACCGACTGCTGTGCGTTCCGGAATGTCCGGTCCGAGAGGAAGCGGGTCGTGCCGTGGCCCCGGAGGTAAGGGACGATCACTCGATAGCCCTCCTTTGCCAGCAGGGGTGCCACCTCGACAAAGCTCTGGATGTCGTACGGGAACCCGTGCAGCAGCATGACCGCGGGGCCGGCGGCGGGACCGGCCTCCGCGTACCCGATGTTCAGGACACCGGCCTTGATCTGTTTCAGCGGCGTCTTCCGGTTATCGGGTACGACCGCCGAGGCCGAGGCGGCCGGGAGGTTGGGCAGTGAAGCCGCGGCCGTTCCCGCGAGGAACAGCTTGGAGAACGTTCGCCTATCCATATATTTCGCCTTTCGGGAAACAATATGAACATGTGTATGTACTTAGAGTAACTGAATGGGTTGAGAGTTGATGCGCCGGGATTGTCACCCTCTATCGGCGTAAGAGAACCAACTGGCTCCTATCGAGCTGAGGGGCGTGCAGGTCGCACGGCTCTGGCCGTACTCATAGCAGAGTGTGATCTTGAGTGGGGCGTGAGGTGGGTGATGGCCCGAGTACGCTTAATGCCATGGCAGCAGGCGGTAGGGCATCGGGCAGGCCCGCGAAGAAGAAGGGCCCGTCCAAGGGCACCGGTGGGCAGGGACGCCGCGGGCTCGAGGGCAGGGGCTCCACCCCGCCTGCCGAGATGCGTCACTGGTACAAGGACAAGGCCCGTTCCGAACGGATCGCCCGTGAGGAGCAAGGCGGACGCCGGCCCGGCCCGGCTCGGCAGCGGCGTTCCGAGGACGCGCCCGAATACATCGGCGGCCGAAACCCGGTGCTCGAAGCCCTGGTCGCCGGAGTGCCGGCCACCGCGCTGTATGTCGCACAGCGCATCGAGAGCGACGACCGCGTACGCGACTCGATCAAGGTCGCGACGGAGCGGGGCATCGCGCTGCTCGAATCGACCCGCGAGAAGCTTGACCGGCTCACCGAAGGCGCCGTTCACCAGGGGATCGTGCTGCAGATCCCGGCCTATGACTATGCGCACCCTTCTGAGCTGGTCGAATTGGCGCAGGATGCGGCAGAAGTCCCCTTGGTCGTGGCCCTCGACAGCGTCACCGACCCCCGCAACCTGGGCGCCATCGCGCGTTCGGCGACCGCTTTCGGGGCGCATGGGCTGCTGATCCCGTCGCGGCGTTCGGCCGGAGTGACGGGCGGGGCCTGGAAGACCTCCGCAGGCACGCTGGCCAACCTCCGCGTGGCACGGGCATCCAACCTCACGGCGGCGCTGCGGGAATACCGGGACGCCGGCCTGTTCGTGATCGGACTCGATGGCGAGGGCAGCGCGGACATCGGCGACGTCGACCTGCTGAGCGAGCCGCTGGTGGTCGTGGTGGGCTCCGAGGGCAAGGGGCTGTCGCGGTTGGTGCGGGAGCAGTGCGACGTTGTGGCACGGATTCCTATGCGGGCGGCTGCGGAGTCGTTGAACGCTGGGGTGGCGGCTGGTGTGGCGTTGTACGAGGTGGCTCGTCATCGGGGTCGCTGACCGTCTACACTGATAGGCCGCGCCGACGTAGCTCAATCGGCAGAGCATCTGTCTTGTAAACAGAAGGTCAGGGGTTCGATTCCCCTCGTCGGCTCTACAAGAGGAAGCCCCTGAACAGGCGATACGCCGTCAGGGGCTTCCTGTTTGTCAGGACAATGTCGAGATCTTGCTAACACCCTTGCTAACACGGTGGCTCCCGGGTGGCTCCCAATCAGCCGTTGACGGCTTTGGCGAAGACGTCGGCGGCCGTGGCTGCCTGCTCGTGGATGACGTGGGCGTACACGCGCAGGGTGATGGCCGGGTCGGCGTGGCCGAGGCGGGCTGCGACGACGTGGACGGGTACGCCCGCCAGGAGCAGCGTGGTGGCGTGGATGTGTCGGAGGTCGTGAAGGCAGGCGTGGGGGAGCTGACCTCTCGGGTTCTGCTTGTTGTGGGTCTCGATGAGCTTGGGCATCAGGGAACTGGGTGTATCAGGGAAGAGAGGGTCTCCCCAGCCCGTCGTGAACACGTAGGCGTTGCCGCCCTTCCATGACTCACCGAGCTTGAGACGGTCCTCGTCTTGGCGGGCGCGGTGTGCCTTGAGGACCTTGACCGTGCCGGGGTCGAGGGATACCACGCGGGAACGTCCGCTCTTGGTAGTGCCCTCCACCCGCTGGCGGTCGATCACCGCTGCTGTACCGGTGATGTGGATCTGCGGCTTGTCCAGGTCGACGTCTCTCCAGCGGAGGTTGAGTAGCTCGCCTCGGCGAGCGCCTGTGTAGGCGGCCAGGTGGAAGAAGGCGAACAGGCGGTGGTCGCCGGCGGTGACGAGGAAGGCCCGGAGTTGCGCGGGGGCCCAGACCATGCCGGGTTCGGTGGCCTGGACCCGCGGGAGCTTGGCCCTTTCAGCGGGGTTGTTGGGGAGGAGTTCGTCCACGAGTACGGCGTCAAAGAGCGCCTTCCGGAGCACCGTGTGGACGTGCTTGACGGTGTTGGCGGCGAGGGGGCGGCTCTTCCTACCACCGCTTGTCAGCAGCTCACGGTAGAGCTTCGTGATCGCCGACGCGCACAGCGCTTGGAGTCGGACGGTGCCGATGGGTGGGTTGATGTAGAGGCGGATCATGTCTCGGTGGCCCTTGAGGGTGGCCGAATGCTGACCCTCGCGTGCCCCGCGTAGGCACGGTCCCGGGTCGACGACTGCCGAGGCGCGATCACTCGGAAGGTAGGCCAGGCGATGATGGAATTCGCCCATCGGGCAGCAGCTTGGCGCCGGAGTTCGGGGAATCGGTCTTGCCACAGAGCGCGAACCCGGGATGGCAAGATTAACTCGGGTCAGAGCCTCTGTAGAAGCGAGGCGTTCAGAAAGCGCTGCAGGTCGTCAGACGTGGCGCTTTCCCAGATCACGCGCATGTATATCAGCGTGTCAGTAACCACCAGTCTGCTACCGGGCCTCCTGACGGTTGCTCGGACCGACTCCCACCCGGCAAGTGAGGATGAGCTTACGAACCGCAAGACTCACCGCTACGTCACGGCTTCACTCCTGTTCTGCTGGGCGCACGGAAGATCGGGCCTAGAGAATGCGCTTCCAGTAAGTGGAGAGGAATTTCCGGGCGATCTCCCGATCCAATTTCAGGCTCGCGTGCTGGTCATGCCAGAGGCCCGTGAAGCCTCGTTGAAGGTCGTAGGCGAATGTCCCCTGCTTGAGATTGAGCTCGACGGTCTTGTTGGGGAAGGCGCCGAGCCACCCAGGCTTTCCGGCCAGATCCGCCTCGTTCCAGCGTGGCCCCAGGATGGGCCCGAGCGCCGCTACTGTCCTCTGCCTGTCGGGGGTCAATAGCGGTCGGTCGTTTACGACCGACATGTTTCCCTTGATGATGACGTTGTAGAGCATTTGGACGGTCTCGTCGAGAGTGGTTCGCGACCACCCATTACCGACGCTCGTACGTTCGCCGCTACCGCCTTTCATGCCGTCGGTCATCTTCATCGTACGGCCCTTGGCCATGTCGAACTCGCGGCCGAACTGGCCAACCCGTTTCTGGAAGAAGAAGGGATTTCTTCCGTCCTCGGCGAACTTTGCGAGCGCGAAGATGGCGTTCGCAGGAGTGGTGATCATGACAATCCCGGTGGCCCATTTGACGTCATGCCACCGCTTGGCCGGGCTCTGCTTCCATTCTCTGCCCCTCAGGCTCGCATAGGGTGGGGCAGGCCAGGACCGAGCGGCGATACCCGCGCCGGTGCTGAGTGCGGCCATGCCGAAGCCCATCTCAGCGGCATGCTTCCAATCCCAGCCGGCGCCGCTCGCCCATCCCGTGGTTGCCAGCACAGTTGAGCCCACCGCACCGCCGACCATGATCCGGGAGAATGCCCGCTCCCATGTGGCCGACTCCATGGCCTCGGCCAGGCCCGTGAGCGCGGGTCCGCCTCGGCGCAGCAACGCGGGCAGCGCGCCGTGCGTACCGGCCATCAACCCGCCGGCGAGCGCTCCGTGCAACATATCCCGAACCAGCTTTCCGACATTGATGGTGCCGGTGGCGAACAGCTGGTCGATCGCGCTCAGTCCGCCGGAGTACATCGCGCCCAATGCTGCCTGACGGATGATCAGCAAAGTGATCCGCAGTACCTGGCCCTCGGTTCGGAGCAGCCTTTTCACCGCGGCGTCGAGGAGCGGGCCGAGCCGGGGGGCCAGTAGCTTTGCGATGAGCATCAGTGCCACCACGAACGCCGCAGATGCCAGGAATCGCCGTCTGGCCTCCACGATCGCGTCGTAGCCGATCTGGCCGCTGTCGGCGAGGTGCGCGCACCGCCGATGCAGGTCGGCCAGCTGCCCATTCTCGCCGTGCACCACCCGCGTGGTACGTCCGAACACAGCCGTGGCCAGCCCGGACCCGGCCCCGGTCACCCGCCCGGCCTGCCCGGCGACCTGCTCCTGGACGTAAGCGACCACGCGTCCCACCGTCGTCGCGGCATCCCGCAGCCGCGCCACACCGTCGAGATCACCATCCGGCCACGCGGACCCGACTCCTACAGATTCGAGGAACCAGATCGCCTGGCTCACGAAGTCAGGCGCTGGTGTGGTCGTCGGCAGACCGCTCGGGCTCAGCCCGGGCTTGTACACATCCGGATCCGTCAGCCATCCCGGGTACTCCTGCGCGTACGGGATCTCGGTGGTCGCCTCCCCGGCCTCGGCGTACCTGCCCCCGGCAATCATCCTGGCGTTCAAGTCCTCGGTTGCGGCGTACCTGCACCCGGCGACGACCATCCCGGCCGCCATCGCGCGTAGCAGGTTCACCGCTCCGACCAGGTCTTTCAGCAGGTCGTCACGTAGTCGGGCGAACCCCGGCAGGCCCGCCTCGGGATCGCCCTCGAACAGCGCCCGGCCTAGATCGTCCTGACCGAAGGGGCGCTCATCCACCGCCCGGCAGAACTCGTCCACGCCCTCGGCCAGATCATCAGCGGCCTTCCGGACGCCTTTCCCCGCGCTGAGCCAGCTCTCCGGGTCGAATATCAGTATCCCCGCAGGGGCCAGATCGTCGGCGGCGATGTTCCTCATCTCCATGATCTACAGCAACCGCTCGCAATTACTAACGGAGCATCTACGCCGACGGATGGCGGGGCCGCCTTCACTGTCGACCGGCAAGGCTCGATGTAGTGGTGGTTGATGCACGTAGCACCCCCGCCGATGGCGAGCGCTTGGGGACCAGACGAAGCCGCGACTTACATTGCCCCTGCTGAACAAAGAGCTCGTTCGACCAAAAGCCGATGCATTTGCAGTTCCATCCTTCGTATGGGTATGTCTGGCCGGCGTCGATGCACTCAGAGAGCGATCCCCATATCGGATGTCGATATCGCCGCTCAGGACGAATGCCACATAAATACACCATTTATACAGCCAGCAAGATCACGAGTCAATGCCCACTTGGTCCGGTCGCTACTTGGCCGTAGTCCTCACCCATATGACCGCCCCGACTGCCGGAAGTGCGGCTACACCGCCAACCTCGCGAGGCGACGAGGCCGCATGCGCCGGGTGCCGGCGTGGCGGTGTGGAGACGGTTCCCCAGCCTGCCCGCGTTCTTGCCGGGCTGCTGCCGCGTCTGAGCATCGCCGAGCGATGCGCGCTGGGCGAGTGGCCCTGCGGGTTCAGCGCGGACGTCACCCGCCGGTTCGCGGCGGGGGCGTACTAAATCCCATCCGCCACATGCGCGCCACAACAGAAGCAACTCGTCCACGAGCACGGCGTCCGTGAGGGCCTTACGGAGCACCGTGTGGACGTGCTTTACGGTGTTCGCCGCCAGCGGGCCGCCCTTCTTGCCGCCGCTCGTCAGCAGGTCACCGGAGAACTTCGTGATCGCTGACGGACGTAGTGCTTGCAAGCGGACGGTGCCGCCCCGAGGGTCTTCTTCGTTCTCTCGCTGCCCGGAGTTCGCTGAGAGTGGTGGAGTAGCGGCGGCTCTTGGTGGAGAAGCGGCGATCCAGTGTGCCGACGCATTCGGCGGCTTTGGCGGAGTACTTGGCGATGTAGGCGGCGACGGCTTGTTCGGTGAGGTCGTTGCCCATAGTGATGGGGCGGACGTCGAGCTGCGTGCCCCACCGGAAGGTGCGGCTGAGTGGCTTGACCTCCGCTGTCACGACTGTGGCGGCGTGCTGGACCTGGGCTAGGGCGCCGGCTGTGGCCCAGGCGGGTGGCGGTGAATTGGGGCTGTACGCAAGCCGGCCAACGGGAGACGAGTACCGTTCTGGACGTTACGCCAATCGTTGCAGACGTGCATCGTCGTTAAGGACCAGGCCAGGGGGCATGGTTCTTGGCACTGAACCCCAGTCGATCCAGGGTCTAGATATCTGGCGATTCCGATACGCGCCAAGTGATCAAAAAGCGCTGCTCGGGGGGAAGACCCGGCCGCCCAACCGTCCTGCCCTCTTTGACGAGGTAGGTAAAGACCAGCAAGTGGGCCTCCTCGGAGACTTCCAGCCAGCTCTCCGGGGAGAGCGTCATAACCTCCCTCATGAGGCTCGGGTCCGACTCTGCGCGCAAGATCTCCTCGCGCTCCTCCTCGTCCAGGCTGTCGTCGCAATGAAACGCCTTGATCGAACGTGCCAGCAGGTTCGGCTCGGCGCGCAGGCGCCGCCGAATCTGGTCGCAGGCGAAGTCGAAGGCCTCGCGGGCCGTGTCTTCATCCATATCCTGGCTGGGAGACTGGTAGCCGTAAGGGCTGCCCCTCTCTTCGCCTACGTACTCGCCCTTCAAAATGCGCAGCAGGGCGTACAGGAAGAACTCAGCGCCGTACTGCTCGATGACGCCGAGGTTGGCCTTTACCCACTCCTCCTCGGAGATCAGAGGATCGTGCCGGGCGGTGAGCGCCGGGTCGAGCTCGACCGCATTGAAGGGGTTGATCGTCACTCCCGCGACCATCTCGGGAGTCCAGGAGCCGACATCATCACCCCAGCTCTGCGCTAGGACGAATTCCCGGGCCGACTTCAGGGCGCCCGCGTCGCCTTCCTTGACAGCGCGCCATAGCGGAAGGAAACGCGCAACCTCGATATCAGGGTCCCGCGGCGGTCGGCAGCAGCCCGCGAGGAACGAGACGATCGACTCGACAGTCTCCCAGCGGGGCGAGCGCAAGCCCTTGAGCGTGCTCCGAACGCCCTCGTGGCTAACCGTCCCGGGATAGGGACCATCCTTGATCGAATCGCTGACCCGGCGGTGGCTGGGCCGCCCCGCCGCCCGATGGAGCTCCTGAAGCGCCGTTGTCAGATTTCTAAGAGCCTCGTGACTTTCCGGGTGCGGCGAAGTTGACATGGGAAGCGCCCTTGATCCCTTCAGGTGTCAGATTTTGTCAGCAGTCTAAGGAGAGCAGGGAGCGCGCGAGTCAGCTTCCGCCAATTTCCGCGATCGTCTGTCAACAGCCGACACCCTCGGCTAGAGGGCGTTGAAGATGGTTGAGGCGGCAGAAAACCGCTCGCGCCGTTCAGCGATAGAGGGGCCATGCATATACCCGCGTACGCTCAGGATGAGCTCCTGGACGCAATGCCGACTTCAACGAGCGGGAACCAGGCGCTGGGCGTGAATTGCGCCCTGTGCGACGAGCCTTTTGCAAGTCCTGGGAAGCAGCGCATCGCGGTGGAACCCGGTAATGACGATTCCCTCTACGCGTGCCGCGACTGCCTCACTGCATTCGTCGCCCAAGTCCGCCGGGAGCGCCACGATGAGAGCCGACGCGCTGCGCAGAGCGCTGGCGACACATTGCCACCAGCTCTGAAACGCTACCTGTCGTCGATCAAGAACGTTCGGCGCGCGGGAGAGGCGGTAGAGCGCCTTGCCGAGACTGGGAACCTGGAGCCACTGCAACTCGCTTGGCTAGGGGTCTCTCTGGAGTCCGCCCACGCATGGGCGATGGAGGAGCGACCCGAGCCAATATCTCCCGAGGGCGGCGCTGAAGTGAAAAGCAATGAGTTCGCACTCTTCGTCCAAATGCACCAGGTCAGGAGCCTCGTAGCGAACATCTTCACCTATTACCTCATTAATGAGGCCGCCCCAGCCGAGCCCGAGACGTGCGCTGAGCTCGAGTGCCCGTCGGACTGCCAGGGGCGCCACGACGTCGAACACATCGACTGCGGTCCCGACGAGATATATGAAGCTTTGGAGCGGCACGGCGTGACCGTTCGGGAAGAGGACGCTGACCGGGAGGACGATATGGACTCGGAGGTGTCCTCGTGAACTGGAACACCCTGACACTTTTCATGCTCGCGGGCTTCGGCTTCCTCACCCTCCTGATCACTCAACTGAGGGAGGTTTTGGCCAAGCTCCCGGAGCTGATTCGAATGTTTCGCGCGGTTCGCCATGCGATCGACAAAAAGGCGAATAAGCAGGAGTAACTGGTTGTGCTGGCTCTCAACCTTCTCGGAGGATTGCCGCAGCCGACGTCCCGCAGTTCATTGGGGAGTGCTGCGCAGCGGCGCCACACAGCAACACGGTCACCTTCGACCATGCAGCGCGGCCCACATCGACCGCTTAACCAGTGCGGGAGGAGCCTCACGAGGCGTCCGCCCCTTCCCAAAGGGTCGGATGACGATCAGCGGTTGCAGTTGAAGGCCGTACAGCAGCCCGATACAGCAACACCGGCGTACAGCAGCATCCTTCACCAGTCAGCACCAACCGCTTGACCAGGCCAACGACCGCTCGGCTTTGTGGCTGGCTCCCGTTTGCAAGTAGGAAGTCGGATAGACGGGTGGGATCAGAGTCCGAGCGGGTGTGTAAGGAGCCAGTCTGCGTGAGCGTTCTTCAGGGCGTCTCGTTCTTGCGGGCAGGCCAGGATAACGTCGGCGCCGCCATGATAGGGGAGGTAGAGGCATCGCAGGTCGATGTCCATGATGATGATGCCGGCGCACTCGTCATCGGCGACTGCCCGCAGCAGAGGGTCCAGGATTTGTGGCTTCCAGGGCTGCTCGCTGACGTGTAGGCGCATGGTTCCGCTGGGATCGGCGTCGTCGTCCTCGCGGAGCCTCGTCCATGGGCGTGATCCAGGATTGAGGGCGTGCGGATCGATGAGGGAGAACCCCTCGATGCCTTCGTCGGGGACGAACCTCATGGTCACGATGTAGACAGGGTGGTCGGCGAACAGTTCGGTGAGCACGGTGTTGTAGCGGTCGTGCAGATGGTGCGGTCGTGCAGATGGTGCGGCCGCCCTCACGCACCTTCTGCGTCAGCGCGTCCAGCCACACGAAGGTGTAGGGGCCGGCGACCACTCCCGTGGACGCAACCTGTGCTGGTGAGCGTCACTCAGGGCGGTGCGGTTTGCCCGGTCAGGCAGTGCTGCACGAGCGGTCCGAACCGGCTGACCAGTTCGTCGACGGACGATGACGCGATCGGTTCGATCCGTACGATGTAGCGCGCCACGGTGAGGCCCAAGAGTTGGACGTTGACCATGCCGGCCCGAAATGCGGCATCCGGTGTGCCGAGCAGGGTCGCCAGTCGGCTGGTGATTTCCCGGTCGATGTATTCGCGAATCAGTGTGTCGGACTGGTCGTTGGTTCGGGCCGAGCGGGTGAGCATCGCGAGCGGGGTGCGGCCTGATGCGTCGATGGTCTCCACGAGTGTCCGGATAATGCGCTCACCGATGCCGTCGAGGCCGTCGGCGAAGATCGCTTCGATGGCCGGCGGGAGCTGGGCGGACATCTCGATAGCGGCGGCGAACAGGCCCTGTTTGCTGCCGAAGAAGTAGAACACCATCGCTGAATCGACCCCCGCGGCGGCGGCGACCGCGCGCACTGTGGTGCCGCCGTAGCCGTGCTCGCGGAAAAGTGCACGTGCCGCGTCCAAGATCCGCTGCTTGCTCTCCGCGCCCGTTCGCCAGCGCCCGGGGCGAGCGGGGGAACTGTGTTCTGTCATGACCGGACCAGTGTATCGGGAGTTTCTTCATCCTAGATGGACTTTCATGTCACACCCCGCTAGCTTGAACTTCATCAGCGATGAAGAAAGGAGTCGCGTTGAAGGTGATCGTGATTGGCGCCGGTCTGGGCGGGTTGACGCTGGCACAGGGCTTACGTCGGGCGGGGATCGATGTCGTCGTGTACGAGCGAGACAGCGCGCGGGGACGTGCGCAGGGTGTCAGCCTGCATGTCGACGACCGAGGCGCCAAGGCGCTGCGAGCGTGCCTGCCTTCGGCGCACGCCGCGATGGCTGAGGCCACGATGGGTGGGCCGCGCGAGCAGACGCTGACGTTGTCCGAAGTGGATGGAGCGCTCACCATCGTGGGCGCTCAGCCGTCCGACGGCGTGGCGGGCCGGCCGCGGCCTGGGCGGCAGGTTCATCGTCCGTTGCTGCGTGCGGTGTTGCTGACGGGGCTGGAGGACGTGGTTCGATTCGGGGCGGAGTTCACGCGGTTCGAGCAGCGAGCCGACGGTACGGTCCGGGTGTGGTTTGCCGGCGGCGGCACGGACACGGCGGACGTGCTGGTCGGCGCGGACGGGATCGGTTCGGCGGTCCGCCGTCAGTACCTGCCGCACGCGCGGGTGGTCGACACGGGACGGCGCATGCTCATGGGCGCGACCGCGCTGCGGGCGATCGCCGATACCGGGCTGTCCGAGCTGATCGGCCACAGCCCCGCCAGCGCGCGGGTGGACGGCACGATGATGGTGCTGGGCGTGCTGCGGTTCACCGAGTCGCCGGTGGCCGCGCGGCAGCGGTGGCTGCCTGCCTTGGCCCTCAGCGCGGACGCCCCGGTCGAGGACTTCGCGATGTGGGCTTTGCCGATCACGCGGGAGCAGCTCGGCTCGGCCGGATCGTCGGCTGCGATGTGGCGCCAGGCCAAGGAGTTGGTCGTGAACCTGCCCTCGGCCCTGCGGTTGGTCGTCGCCGAGGCGTGGCCGGACATCACGGTCGCGCTGCGCGCCGGGACGATCCCGCCGATACCCGCCTGGCCCGCCAGTCCGGTGACGGTCATCGGTGACGCCATCCACCTGGCCCCGGGTTTCGGCGGCAACCTGGCGATGCAGGATGCGCACCGCCTCTGCGAGGCCCTGGTCGAGACGTATCGCGGCCGGCTTGACCTGATCGACGCGATCGAGGCGTACGAAGACACGATGCGCCGGGACAGCTTCTCCGCGCCCGCCTCGGCGAAGGCGGGCACATGAGTCTCAACGTCATGACCCAGAAGTCGTTGTCCTTGTTCGCCGCGGTGGGCGGTTGGCGTACGGTCGCCGAAGGATCCGCGTCCCGGGTGCTGTTCCTGATCGCCTATCTGGTGAGCGATCAGGTATCGACCTCCGCTCTGGTGGCGGTCGGTGGCGTGATGGTGTTCGCCGTGGCTCGAGTATTCACCGACAGAAAGTACTGGCAGGCAGCGGTCGGGCTGGTTGTCGTGGGGGTCTCCGCGTTGCTGGCCGGGAGCACCGGACGCGCGGTCGACTTCTACCTTCCGACCGTGCTCTGGCAGGCGGCTGGGGGCGCGGTGTTCCTGGTGTCCGTTCTGGTGCGATGGCCTGTGATCGGGTTGGCGGTGGGGGCAGCACGCGGTGAACGATTCGGCTGGCGGCGAGACCCTGCACGGCGACGGCTTTATCAGGTGTGCACGGCGGTCTTCCTGGCGAAGTACGTGATTGCCGCAATGGTGCTGGTCCCTCTGTACCTGGCCGGGAAGGTGACTCCGCTCGGCATCGCCGCCACACTGCTGGGTGGTTCGCCCGCGCTGGGCGTCTGCGTCTATCTGTGCTGGCGGATCCTGCGCGCCCAAGCGGACCCGACAAACGCGGCCCCGGCTGTCATCGGGTCGAACCGTTGACAGCCATCGATCCCGGCCAGTACGTGCCGCGTCGCCATGAGGCTGTACGGCGGGCGTTCCTGCTGGAAGTAGCGGGTGATTTGCGCCCGGGTAAATCTCGGCCGCTGCCCACTGCGCGGCTCGGACGCTGGAGGCGACCCCGATCCTGACTCCGCGCGCCTGGAGCGTCGCCCTCGGAGTCGGCCGCTACAGGTGCCTGTCGAGTAGGACACGCCCGTTCTTGGTAAGCCGGACGTCGATACTCCTGATTTGCTTCATGGTCAGCCCGGTCGTGCCGACGGGCATGGTCGTGGTGCCGGGCGACGCCATCCAGGTGGCCAGTTTGGTACTGCTGCCCAGAAGGTCGGTGACGTACATGGCGTACTCGAACGTCTTGGGCGGGGCCGGGTCGGCGGGCACGGCGTAACGGCAGGTCAACTCCACTCGAGTGCCCCAGGGTTGCTGGATGACGCGCACCTCGGCGGTGACCGGGCTGGGCATCGTCTGCAGCATCGGCAGGGCGGCCTCCTGCCGCTCGGGCGGGAGCGGGGACGCCTGCATCGGCAGGGCGGCCTCTTGCCGCTCGAGCAGGAGCGGGGACGCCATCACCCCGGCAAGGGCCGCCGCGATGGCGACCGCGGCGGCACGTATCCGGCCCCACCGCCGGGCCCGTCGGCTGGAGTCCATCAGCTCGGGCAGCAGACTCGCCGGCACCTCGGCAGGCGAGGGGTCGGCGTGCGGCGGGCGCAGGGCGCGGTCCGCCGGGACGGTCGAGAGGATGCCGGGTATGCCGGCGAGCGAGGCGACCGCCTGCGAGCAGGCGGCGCATCCACTCAGGTGCTCTTCGTACTCGAGTCTTTCGCGGGGTGACAGGGCCCCGATGACGTACGCCGCGTCCCATTCCGCGTACGGATCCGTTGAGGACATCAATGAGTGGTGACCCCCCTCTCCTGCAGCGCGAGTCGCAGGGCCCTGAGAGCGTAGTGCAGCCTCGACTTCACCGTGCCGGGCGGCAGGTCGAGCTCGTCGGCGAGTTCGGCGACGGATTCGCCGCCATAATAGGTGCGCACGATGACGGTTCTGTGGTTCTCCGACAGTTGCGCGAGGGCGTCTGTGACCAGCCAAGCGTCGAGTGTGGCGTCTATCTGGTCGGCGCTGGAGGTTTCGGGGAGCCGGTCGGTGCCGACCTCCCGGCGTACCCGAGCGCTGCGGCTATGGTCGATCACCACGTTCCTGGCCACGGTGTACAACCAGGCGCGCGACGCCGTCTCACCCTTGTGGAAGACCTCCGGGCTCTTCCACGCTCGTAGCAGCGTTTCCTGGACGACGTCATGGGCGAACTGGTTGTCGCCGGTCAAGCGGACAACGAAGCGCCACAGGGCGGGCGCGTGCTCGTCGTACAGTGCCCGCAGGAGTGCCGCATGCGCATCGGTCATGTCCACACCCATGTGAGAAGGGGGTTACTTTCCCGGGAAAACGGGCCTTCGCTTGCTCAGGAAGGCTTGCGTGCCCTCGCGCATGTCCTCACTGGTGAACGTGCGGCGAAAAGCGTGCGCCTCGATGTCGAGCGCGGCGCCGATCTCCCGGCCGCGCGAGTCGTTGACGGCCTCCTTGCACAACGCCACGGCGATCGGCGAGTTCGCTGAGACCAGCGCCAACGACTGGTACGCCGCCTGCAGCATCTCCTCCCTGGTCACGAACACCCGGTTGACCAGGCCGATCCGCAGGGCCTCCCCGGCATCGACGTTGCGGCCCGTGTAGATCATCTCCCGGGCCCGGCCGGGGCCGACGTGACGTTGCAGCCGCACGCATCCGCCGAAGGCGGGGA
Organism: Nonomuraea sp. NPDC049750; assembly: GCF_040659625.1. Lineage (NCBI taxonomy): Bacteria > Bacillati > Actinomycetota > Actinomycetes > Streptosporangiales > Streptosporangiaceae > Nonomuraea > Nonomuraea sp. NPDC049750. The sequence continues at coordinate 29,938 of NZ_JBFANB010000059.1, read as the reverse complement.
TCAGCCCGAGCCGTACCTCCGGCTGGCCGAATACGGCGTCCGCCGTCGCGTAGATGTAGTCGCAGGCCATGGCCAGCTCACACCCGCCCCCGAGCGCGTACCCATTCACGCAGGCGATCACCGGGAACGGCGCCGCCTCGATCAGCCGGGTGACCTCCTGGCCCAGCCTGCCGAATTCCTCGCCCTCCTCCGGCGTCATCGCCGCCATCTCCCGGATGTCGGCACCGGCGACGAAGGCGCGTTCTCCCGAACCGGTGAGGATCATCCCGCGGAAGCCGGTCAGGCCGGTGAGGAAGCGTCGCAGCTCGGTGAGGGTCTGCCGGGACAGGGCGTTGAGCACGCCGGGCCTGTCAATGGCGAGCGTCACGATCTCATCCTTGTCGTCGACCGTCAGTGTTCGAAAAGCCATGGATCGTCCTCCAGAGATCACGCGCTGTCAGGTCAGGAATCCCAGATCGCTCCGTACGCGGGGACACCCCGCATCTCAAGCTGTTCGACGAGGTGCCATGTGGTCTTCTTGTTGGAGATGCAGATGATCGCCTCGGCGTCGAACTCCACATACACCCGGTAGGCCAGGGCCAGAAGGTCGGGCTTGCCGTTGGCATCGGTGTCCCAGACGACCGCGTCCGGCTGCACGGCGAGGATCTCCTCCACCAGTTCGTCGCCGTATGTCGTGCGGGGGCGCCGTGTCGACCAGACCAGCCGCGACGGCGTGTCGCGCGACAGCAGGTGCGGCAGGCACGGGCCGATGCCGCTGCCCGTGGCCACCCAGACGACGCGCGCGAACAGCTTGTCGATGTTGCCGACGCCGGCCGTCGGTATGCCCTTGACCCACAGGTGAGAGGGACCGTCGTCGATCAGCGACCCCGTCCAGTCGCCGGCCCGCGAGACGGTGAGCCGGAAGCCATTCCTGCCGGGGGCGGGCACATTGGCGAAGGAGTGCCACTCGATCAGCGGGTTACGGCTCACGGTCGTCGACGAGCCCGCGAACGGCGTGACGCCGTAGTCGAACCCGAGTAGGGCCACGTGCGACGACGGCCTGGAGATCCGGACAGGCACGCGCCGCAGGCGCAGCCACGGCAGCGCGACGCTGAGGGTGATGGCCGTGAGCGCCCAGAACGTCGCCTGGTGGGCCGCGGTCAGCAGCGCATACGCCCAGAACAGGGCGAGCACCGTCCAGCCGCCGAACCGGTGCACGACCTCGAACACGTTGTGGAGCCGCGCCCGCAGCGAGGGCAGCGCGAAGACCACCATCGCGAGCAGCAGCGCCAGGATCGCGTACGCGAGCGTGAGCAGCCCCGCGGAGACCCCGGCGGGGCGCACGGTCATCACCCCGGTGAGGAAGGCGAACCACAGGGTGGCCGCGACCGCCCCGCCGACGTGTAGTCCACCGAAATGGTAGACCTTGCCCAGAATGCGGCGGACCGCCAGCGGCCAGCGGACGGGGGCATCGGTGGCCAGGTGAAAGAGCAGGTTGATGACGTACTGCTGGCGGATCAGCACGGCCAGGGTGACATTGGCGACCACCAGGAGGGACAGGGTGCTCGGGTCGGCCCACCAGCCGGCGGTGATCGCGTGGACGAGGAACCCTGTGTTGACGGCCAACACGACGGCGGCGAGCCGGTTGTAGTGCATGCAGCGCCGGCCACTGCCGAGGATCCTGATCGCCGAGCGCGGCGGAGGCAGTTCGAGCGCATCCGACAAGGAGCGCACGACCGTCATGCGACCACGTCGATCAGCGGGTCGATCAGGTCGGGCAGGGCGTTCTTGTCGACCTTGCCGCGGTCGGTCATCGGCAGCTCGTCCACGGCCACGACGCGGGAGGGCACGCAATAGTACGGCAGCGACTGCTCGACGGACTTCCTCGCCGCCTCGACGTCCACGCTCGCCGGGCTGACGAAGCCGATCAGCTCGCCCTCGCGCAGGACCGTGGTGGCGCGGGCGCAGTCCGCGGTCAGCTCCAGTGCGCCGGTGACCGCGTCCAGCTCGACCCGGAAGCCTCTGACTTTCACCTGGTCGTCGGTGCGGCCGTGGTGTTCCAGCTCACCGTCCGGTGTCCAGCGGCCCAGGTCGCGAGTGCGGAACATCATGTGGCCGCCGCCACGGAAGGGATCGGGCCGGTACCTCTGCATGGTCACGACGTCGTTTCCAAGGTAGCCCGCGGTCACGCAAGCGCCGCCCGCCCACATCTCGCCGATCTCGCCGATCGGGCATGGCCTGCCGTTCTGGTCGAGGATGTAGACCGTGGTGTTGGGCAGCGGTCTGCCGATGGTCAGGACGCGGCGTCGCGGATCGTAGCGCTGAATCGTGTTCACGATGGTGACCTCGGTGGGTCCGCACGCGTTGTGGAAGGCGCTGAAGCGAGACCAGGTGTCCGCCAGATGCTGGGGGCAGCGCTCGCCCGCGACCGCGACCACCTTGACGTTGCGGCACCGAGAGGCGTCGAGGGAGCCCAAGATTCCCGGGGTGGCGATGACGACGTCGACGTCGCGTACGGTCTCCTCGATGTCGTCGCCGCGGATGACGAGCGTGGCGCCGTGCGACAGGGCTCCAAGGATCTCCCAAACCGCCATGTCGAAGGCGATGTTGAGGATCTGGGCCACCCTGGTGTCAGGGCCGATCCCCAGGGAGCCCGGCTCGTTCAGCAGGATATTGCACAGGTTGGCGTGGGTCACGTTGACACCGTTGGGATGACCTGTCGTCCCAGAGGTGAAGATGACCACCGCCACGTCGCCCGACCCGCCCGGGACTCGCGAGGACCACTCGCCTGAGCGCGGGACCTCGTCCACCGCGATGACCTCGTGACGATCGCCGGCGGGGATCCTCGGCGCCGAATCAGAGGAGGTCAGGATCACCTTGACGGAGGCCGTGTCGACAATGTGGCGCAGGTGGACGGCCGGGGTGATCCGGACATCCTGCGGCACGTAGGCCGCGCCGACCTTCAAGATCGCGAGGATGCCCACGACCATGGGGATCGACCGTGTCATGAACAGGCCGACGCGGTCGCCGGGACGCACGCCACGGTGGGCGAGCGACGCGGCGAGGCGGTCGGCGCGGCGGTCGAGTTCCAGGTAGGTCATACTCTCGCCGAGATGAGTGACGGCGGTCGCGGTCGGCGTGGCCTTGGCGTGGGCCTCGAAGGCATGGTGAATGCGGTCGAACGCCGGGGCGGCTTCCGGGCCGGCGCCGAAACTCTGGAACAGGATCCGATCCGCAGAAGGAAGATCGACGAGAGCCGAGCGATTCAGACGCAGTGTCACTGGAAGTCTCCCGCTGAGTCGACGTGAGCTTGCTGTCCGCGTTTGGCTGATCTTCGAAACGATGTAGCCGCCGACCCGGTTCAACGATGGGGTGAACTTTTCGCAATCGATTCGCCCTGGCTGCGACGGGGGCTCGGTAACCACCCCGGCGCCTGCCGGGTGTCACACCGCAGTGGTTCGGCATTGGCGAGGTAAATGCCGACGTGCGCGGGTCGGTCCACTGCGCCAAGCGCTCGGCGAGCCCAGCCAAATGGCCGACCGGTGAGTCGGTCAGCGCGTAGCCGATGGTCTGCGGGGTGCGGGGCCTGTGTCCGATGCGATACATGCCGGGCGCCATCGGGCATTGCGCTGCTGGGGGTGCCGTCCTGGTCGTAGACGGCGATCCACTTCACGCTGGGCGCGTGCATGATTAGCTTCTCGGTAAGTTCGCTGGCCCGGGCGCGTCAGCATCGAATCGTGAGGACGGGATCGGAGAATTCGAATGGCTAGCCGCTGGGAGTATGCCCAGATCTTCATCACGCCTGTCATCAAGTTGTGGCTCTCTCCAGAAGGGAGAGAAGATCTTGACCGGAACGCATCTGTGATTGACATTTTGAACAAGGTGGGTGCAGACGGCTGGGAACTGGCCACACATGGAGTCGGCGATCAGGAAATCACCTACACGTTCAAGCGGGAGCTCTACTAGCGTCCAGAAGCCGGAAGAACTCCTGGCATGCACGACCCCCAATCGTCGCGGTGCACGCATTCAGCGCGCGTTGGTGAACATGGATCTCGGTGCGGATGGCCGGGCGATCACTATCGAGATTCTCGGTGCGTGGCCTGGAGATCGGTAAGAGGTTCACCTGGTTAGCCGATCTCTTTCTTGGGGGCAGTCCAGGTGTCGCAGGAGCCGAGTCGGCCGGCATGGTGTCCACGCCGGTCCGCTCGCCGGGCTCCGATGGATCAGCCCATCACCCTGCGCCGGTCACGTTCCGGATGGACGAGTACGGCGAAGCAGAGCCCGCCGAGCGCCACCAGCGCGCCGAAGACGAGGAACACCTCGGCGTAGCCGCGCTGCTGGGTGTCGGCGATGTCGAGCAGCCAGCCGGTGAAGATCGGGCTGGTGACCCCGGCGAGCGAGCCCAGCGCGACCAGCGCGGAGAGAGCGCGCGCCCGCTTGGCGACCGGGGTGATCTCGGCGAGCGAGGGGTTGGCGATGACATTGACGGTGGTCGACAGGCCGTACCCCAGAGTTTGGACCACGATGGCGAGAACCGGCGAGCTCACCCAGTAGAGCAGCATCAACATCAGCCCGGACGCGATGAGGCAGCAGCCGCCGAAGACGCCGCGGGCGAGGCGTGAGGGCACGCCCTTGCGGAGCAGCATGTCGGTGATCGGCCCGACGCAGAGCAGCGAGACGATGGCCATCGCGCTCGGCACGGTGAACAGCGTGCCGGCGGTGGTGATGGGGAAGCCGAGCCCCTCGTGGAAGTAGGACGGCAGCCAGGTGAAGATGACCGCGGCCAGCGCGCCCTGGGTGAAGACGGCGGCGAAGCTGCCGATGAAGGTCCCGCTCAGTACGATCCGCCACCAGGAGACGGCCGGTCCCGAGCCCCCGAGCAGGTCGCGGCCGTCATCGCCGCGCAGGCGGCCGGCCTGTCCGGTGCGGACCAGCACGTTGATCGCGGTAAAGACCAGGGCGTCTGCTTCGGATTTGACGGCCCTTGAAAGTACGTCGTGCCAGCGACTACGGTCTGCGGGTGATCGCTTTGCAGGACATCCTCGCCGATGCGGCTAGCGGACATATGCCCCGGCCTGGGGCAGGCCCCACGATCGTCCCGCAGCCGTCCCCGCGTGACGCGGGAGTGATCGCCTTCACCGCGCACAATGTGATCTACGCCGACCTCGATGAGGACTGGATCAGATCCCGGCTTCCCGACGGAGACCTGTCGGCGCCACTGAACCCGCCCTTCCTCATGGAACTACAGAAGGCCATGGGGCGCAGAGTCAACAACATCGACATGCTCGCTGTGGCTGTCCCCTGCGTTGGTCCTCCGCCGATCGAACTGGTCGAGGTCACGGATACCGCCCATCCTCGTGTCCGGCGCGCCCACCGCTACCGTGACGATGTGCGCGTCTGGACCTGCCCAGGAGGTTTGCTGGTCATCGGACGAGGCGTCGCCGCTCGATGGGAGGTCGCGATCGAGGTCGACTCTTCCAGCCGAGGAGGCGGTTTGGGCCGGACCCTCGCCCGCGCCGCCAGGCATCTCATCACGCACCCCCTCTGGGCTCAAATCGCCCCAGGCAATGCGGCGAGCGTCCGAACATTCCTCGCCGCCGACTACGTTCCGATCGGTGCGGAAGCGCTTCTCGTCCCACCCTCCCCGTTCGGACGGCACACTCCGTGATCAGGAAATGTCCGGAACGATCTCGCGGATGATGAGTTGGTTGACGCCGCTCTCAGGGATCTCAGCACGGGCTAGTACGGTCAAGCGGGCGTCGGTACGGGGGCCGGGCGCCACTGTTCGGAGCCGAAGACCTCGTAGCGGATCCGCTCGTCCGGTACGCCGCGGCGGTGCAGGCCGGCCCGGACCATCTGCATGAACGGGACTGGCCCGCACAGGTAGACATCCGCCTCGGGGTGCAGCGGGATCGCGTCGGTGTCGATGAAACCGGTGAAGGAATCCGGCGCGTCCGGGACCGTCTGCTCGTACCAGACGAGGTTGCGGAAGGACAGCAGCCGGGAGCCGTTGGCGATCATGTCGGCGCGTAGCGGGTGGCGTTCCATGCTGCGGTCGGCGTGCACGGCCGTGACGTCGCGGGTGGGCTGGGTGCGCGAGACGTGGTCCAGGATGGCGGCCATCGGGGTGATGCCGACGCCCGCGCTGACCAGGACCAATGGCGCATCGCTGGCGCGCAGGGTGAGCTCGCCGTACGGGTGGCTCAGCCGCAGGCGGTCGCCGATACCCACCTGATCGTGCAGGAAGCCAGAGACTATGCCGTCCGGGGTGCCGCCGGTGCCGCGCACCCGGCGTACGGTGATCCGCAGCATGCCGGCGGCGGCCGCCTGCGAGAGGGAGTACTGCCGCAACTGGCTGGTGCCGTCGGGCAGGTCGGCGGCGACGGTGACGTACTGGCCGGGCAGGAAGGCGGGGGCAGGGTCGCCGTCGGCCGGCGTGAGGATGAACGACGCCGTGTCGTGCGCCTCGGTGATCTTGTTGGCCACGACGTACTCCCGCCACGGGGTGGCGCTGTTCACGTCGGCGTTGGCGTAGAGGCGCGCCTCGTGGCCGATCAGCCGGGCGGCGAACAACCAGTACACCTCGTCCCAGGCGGCGGCGACCTCCGGGGTGACCGCGTCGCCGAGCACGGTGCCGACCGCGCCCAGAAGGTACTTGCCGACCACCGTGTACTGCTCCGGGCGGATGCCCAGGGCGCAGTGTCGCTGTGCGATGCGCTCCACGATGTGGTCGAAGACCGGGCCGTCCGGGCCGGCGCCGATCAGGTGCCCGGCGAACGCGGCGACCGCACCGGCCAGCGCGTGCTTCTGCTCGCCGGTCGCCTGCGCGCTGCGGTTGAACAGGTTGAGCAGGTCAGGGTTCTCGCCGAGCATCGTGTCGTAGAAGACTCCCGAAATGGTGCCGAGGTGTTCGCCGACGACGGGGAGAGTCGCCTTGACGATCGGGAGACTGGTTGCGGATAGCACTTGTTCCTCCTGGTGCGGGGATGGATGGCGGATCAGCGATGGCCGAGGCTCAGCAGCACCTGCCGGGTCGGCGGCGCGGTCAGGTCCCCGACCGTGAGCGGGTCGAGGCTGGCGTAGAACGCCTCTTGCGCGCGGCGTAGGGCTCCGCGCAGCAGGCAGCCTCGGCTGAGCGGGCAGATCGGGTCGCCGTCGCAGTCGACGACCTCGGTCCCGCCCTCCAGTTCGCGTACGAGGCCGCCGATCGAGGCGGTGCGGGCCGTGGCGGCGAGGCGTACCCCGCCACTGCGACCACGGACGGTCTCCAGCAGGCCCAGGTGCTGCAGCCGCTGGACCACCTTGGCCAGGTGGTGCCGGGGTACGACGAGGGATTCGGCCAGCTCGTCGATGGTGAGCAGGCTGTCGCGGGTCGCGCCGAGCATGAGGATGCGGAGGCTGATGTCCGTGGAGCGGTTGAGGTACACAGGACGACTCTACTTAAACAGGAGTCTGAAAGTCCTCTTTTGTGAGTGACCTCACTGCGGGTGAAGCCGAGGGCCCAATCTCGGCTTTGCGCTCATGCGTAAATTGCGCGTGTATCGGACGGCAAACGGCCCGCCTGACGCTGTACGCCATGGAAGCCAACACAGCGACATGCAAGATGTGCGAGAAGCAGCCCATCCAGGAGTACAACGGAAAGAACGGGCTGGAGCGGGCCCTACTCTGCAGGGATCACGACGACGAGACCAAGTACCCCAAGAAGTGGTGCGACGGTTGTCCTGAGCGCACGACGCTGCTCACCGTGGGCAAGGAAGAGTACGTCGAGATCATCCAATTCACCGTGACGCCCACGACGATGACCTCCGTCTCGGGCCCGTGGAAGTTCTCCGGACTCTCCTTCTGCAAGCCCTGCTCCGTCGCGCAGACGTGCCGGGCCTGCTGCACTCCCGCCTACCTGGCGGAGTCCAAGACCCCCTTGCGGGGGGCCAAGCTGCTGGCCGAGAACGACGCCCGATGCGCGTTCTGCGCCTCCGGTCCCGCCTTCGACGTCGAAGCCTGCGTCAAGGACGGGCTGTTCTGGATCCGTTCGTGGTTCGACAGCAAGAAGGAGACCTTCCCCAAGGAGATCCCGAACTTCAGCGTCAAGGTAGTGCCCGCGAACGTCCTCCTGGCCGAGGGCCACGGGCTGGGTGAGAAGGGCACCCTGCTGGGCCTGTGCAAGGCTCAGAGTGTGGACAACAAGATCACCAGCTACACGATCTTTATTCTCAACGGGATGCGCAAAGCGGCCTTCATGGAGACCCTGGTCCACGAACTCACCCACATCTGGCTCTTCGAGAACAAGCTTTCCAAAAAGCCCTATGTGGAGGGCTTCTGCAACTTCGTCTCCATCAACTACCTGCTGTCGCTCGGCAACGACGAGGACGCCGGGCGCCGCAAGAACTTCATGATGGCCAACCCGAACGCCTTCTACGGGGGCGACATGAAGGCCTACCTGCTGCAGGCGAAAGCATCGGCATTCAACCCGTTCATGAACCTGCGGAGCGCCCCGGACATCAAGTGACCGCTCCGGCGAGGGTCTGGGCCGCACTACCCGGCCCTCGCCTGACGCGCAAGGTGAGTGCCCTTTCGGGACACCGGGACGAAAAGATCATTGATCGCTAGGCTGCGTCCATGGGCTGGAACTTAGAGGTAGCGGCGGTCAAGACCGACGAGCTGTTCATGGCGGTGCCGGACGTCTTCCTGTCGACGGAGACCACGATGGGGTTCGAGGACGCGACCTCCGTCTCGCGTTTCCCCAACCTGTGCGTGGCGCAGGTCGGCGAATGGGCCGTGACCATCGACTCCGGCCGCAGGCTGTCCGCAAGCAGCGACTACCTGGAGGAGAGCTCGGCCGGGACCGAGCTGCATCTCGTACGGATCGACGATCAGGCCATCGCCCTGCACTTCGTGAACGGTCAACCGGTGATGGAGGAGCAGAAACCCGATGGCGAGGACGGCGAGACGTGGGCGATGGACGTCCTGTTCGACAGGACCGGCATCGGCTTCGGTGACCTGTGGGACGTGAAGTTCACGCTCTTCGAGGTCTGACAATTCGCTTGGTGGCCGGCTCGCGGCGGTGTGGCGGGTCCAGTCGTCGATGGTGGCCGGGGTCAAGCGTGAAGCAGCTCTGTGAGCGGCCCGCGCACGTCGGCGGGATACAGGTTCAGCTGCTCGAACTCGTCAGCCCTCAGCCATCTGAGCTCAAAGGTGTTGTCCGGCCCGTGGTCCAAAGCCTCGTCGCCGGCCAGCGACGGGACGCCGCTGACATCACCTATGAGGAAGTAGAAGGCGGGCCGGCCATTGTGTGAGCTGGTGAAGAGCAGCCGGTCGATCTTCCCGGTGAGAGTCGTCTCCTCGTGGAGTTCGCGTACTGCCGCACTCTCTGGCGACTCGCCATCCTCCACATGGCCCCCGGGGAGAACCGTGTAGCGGTGACCAGGACACGACGACCCCCGCCAGCCTGCGGCATCGCACATGACGCACGGGATGCCGGGGCGGCGCATGAGGAAACGCTTGATGACCAGGACTCGGAGACCGTCGGTGACCACGGCGACTGCTCGGGGGATCGGCATGAAATTGATCATACGATTCGCCCCTGAGGTCGGCCCACGCCTTTATGCCTGCTGGGTCTAGCGGGGGTTGCCGGACAGGTGCTGCACGTTGGGCGTGCGCCCATGGCGGGCGGGTGACATCTCCCTGCGGCGGGCCGCCAAGATGGCCAGCACTGCCAGCAGGGCGGTCACGGCAACCGACACTCCGAGCGCGATCCACGTGGCCGTGTCGGGGTGGATCAGCGACTGACCGCGCAGCGCCTGCCACGCCGTGATGGCGAACAGAGCGGCGTAGCCCACGATGACGACCCCGGTCAGCTGGGCGCGGGCGCGTTCGCCGCGCAGCCAGCTGACCCGGGCCGCGAGGGCGGTGAGAACCAGCACCGCGAGTACGAACACCTGCATGGAGTGCAGGCTGATGAAGTGCGGAACGCGCAGGTCGCCGCCCACGGTACTCCAGTTCGTGATCGGCATGCCATCGCCGTCGGGCACCCCCACCCCGTGCCCCCCGACCAGCGGGACCGGGTTCCCGTAGGCATCCTCGGCCATCCGGGGCGTCCTGTTGAGCGTCCCGACCATGAAGGAGGCCAGCCCCATGCCCATGACGGCCAGCCCGATCCCGGCACGCAGGGCCCAGGTGAGTGCCGGTTCACCGATCCGCTGGAACAGCAGCATGATGGCGATGAGCAGGTTCGCCGCGAACAGCCCGACCACGCCTGTGGAGAAGACCAGCTGTCCGATCGTGTTGAACGTGTCGGCGCCGGTGTTGAAGTGGCTGTAGGTGCCGCGAGCGGCCTGCACCGCGATGAAGCCGACGTCGATCATCCCGGCGACGGCCAAGGCCGTTCCGAGGTTCCACATCGTGCGCCTTGCCTTGCGAAGCTTCGGCAGCAGCCAGGCGAGCGTCGCGCCATGGATGACGAACGACACCCCGAACTTCAGCGGCTTCACCCAGAGCGACTGCTGCATGAGCTCGCGGCCGTCTGTGAGGAGGCCGAAGAGCGCGACGACGATGAGCGCGGACATCGCCGCCACCATGATCATCAACGGTCGATGCCATGACCGCACTTCGGTTAACGAGATGGACATCGGGTCCTCCGATCGGGCCGGTGCGTACGGTGTATCAAGTGTCATGCGTACAGAGTAGCTACGTCGGGCACGAAAGCCGCATTATTCTGCACTTAGGACAGATAAAGTGAACTAGTGCTGTAGCGATCGAACTAGTACACTGTGGCGATCTCGCCAAACGAATCGGGGGCACATGTCGTCGTCAACGCAGCGGCCGGACCCGCCATACCGGCGGATCGTCGCGGAGATCCGTACTCGGATCCTGACCGGCGACCTGCGGCCCGGCGAGCGGATGCCGTCCATCCGGCAGATCGCCCAGCGATGGGGCGTCGCGGTCGCGACCGCGACCAAAGTGATGGCGACGCTCCGCGACGAGGGGCTGGTCGAGACGAAGGTCGGTTCTGGCGCGGTGGTCAGCGCACGCGCGGCCCGGCAGCAGCCGACCGGCCCGAGCGCGTCACCGAAGCCGCGTCAGGGCGGCATCTCCAGGCTGAACAGGAAGCAGGTTCTCCGCACCGCCATCGCGACCGCCGACGCCGAAGGGCTCGACGCCGTCTCCATGCGGCGGCTCGCGGCCGAACTCGGCGTCGGTCCGATGTCGCTGTACCGGCACGTGGCGAACAAGGACGAGCTGGTGACGCAGATGGTCGACGAAGCCTTCGGCGAACCGGATCTGCCCATCCCGGGGCCGGAGGGGTGGCGAGCCAAGCTCGAACTGATCTCCCGCAGTCAATGGGAGCTGTGCCGGCGACACCTCTGGTTACCGAGGGCCATCTCGTTCACTCGCCCGTCGCTCGTCCCCAACATGATGGAGCACACAGAGTGGACCCTGCGCGCGCTCGACGGGCTCGGGCTGCCCGTGACGACCGGGATCCAAGAGGCGCTCACGCTGCACACGCTGGTCCTCACCATCGCTCTGTCCATGGCGGATGAGGTCGAAGCGGAGCAGGAGACCGGTGTGACGCTCGACCGGTGGTGGCTGGCCCAGCGGAAGCGAACCGACGAACTCCTCCACAGCGGACGCTTTCCACTGCTGGCCGCGATTCCCGAGGAAGCGGCGTCGGACCTGAACGGACTGTTCGAGTACGCCCTCGCACGTCATCTCGACGGTTTCGCCGTCTTGGTGGAGGGCCGCGGCGGGCGTTAGAGCTCGCTCAGCACTTGCATGGCGTCCCGCTCGATCCGCGAAAGGTCGTGGAGGATGGCGCCGGCCTGCTCAAGCCGCGCCGCGTCGCCGCTCTCTCCGGCCTTCGCGATCAAGTCGGCCACGCTCGTCCACAGCGCGGCGGCCTCGGCATACAGCCGGTGACCTGTGCGCAGGCGGTCATCGTCGACGAGTTCGGCGCACTCGCCGAGGAAGTCACGGTAGAGGGCGCGGAACAGGGCGCCGCCGGTGCCGGCCTTCTCCATGAGTACGGCGGCTTGCGGTAGGTCGCGCTGCGGATCGTCCGTGCGCAGCAGCCACTTGGGCACCTGGCTCGCGGCTTTTTCGATGCCGCGGTGGCCCAGGTTCGCGATGGGAGGGGCCAGGAAGGCGTCGGCGCAGGCTTTGATCGCGGAGATGATCTGGTCCTGCCAGGAGGGCGCGTGCGCAGGCCGGGTGATGGAGAACGAGCGGTTCCTGGCGGTCATCGGGCCTCGTTCGGCCCTCGCCATGGCCAGGCTGGCCCGGCTCGTACGTACGGCTCCTCCCTGCTGCGCGGTGTCCACCAGGTAGGCATCGTGCTCGTCGTAGCCGTACATGGCGACGACGTGGCCGCCGAAGTGCACCTTGGACTGGAAGTAGGCCAAGTGGAAGGAGTCGAGCTGCAGGCCGACCGGGCGACCGGCGTCGATCTGGGCGGCCACGTTCTCCCACGCCTTGCGTTGTGAGGTGGTCTCATCGACCGACAGCGTCAGCCCGAGCCTGGCAGCCAGGTTTCTGGTGAGTTCGAAGGGCTTGACGCGCCCGCCGAGGAAGGGGAACGGCATGCTTTTGCTGTCCCAGTAGATGAAGGACAGGCCCGAGCCGAGTCCGAACAGCATGGGCTCGGACAGATCGAGTCCCTCATGCCGCAGCAACACTCCCAGGGCCGTCGTCTCGCAGTGCTGCAGGCCACGGCCCTCGATGTCGTGCACGATGGTCATGTCGCTCTCCTCGGTGGTTGGGCGATCGGCGAAAGCAGCATGGGGTCTCCCACAGAGGAAGAGTCAAGCCGTCAGCGCAAGAGACCGGGAGCGGTGGGCGCGCTGAACGTGCCCTCCCGGCGTACCGTGTGCCAGCGCAGCCGGACGCCCAGCACCGCGGTCGCCAATGACTGGATCACCACGAGGTACAACAGCTGCCGGTAGACGAACTGCTGCAAAGGGAGCACCCACAGGGCCGAGGCGCGCTCGCCGTCCAGGCGGAGCGCGTACCAGCCGGTCACCGCCTGCACCGCGACGAACCCGGCCCACACCGCGACCACCGGCAGGGGATCGCCCACGGCCGTGCTGTAGATCGCCATGAGGTCGACGACGGGTGCGAGCAGCGGCAGCAGCACCTGGAACAGCGCCAGGTAGCCGAGGCAGCGCCGACCGAACGGGTCCTGGTCGAGCACAGCGCGTCGATGCTTCCACATCGCCTGCATGGTGCCGTAGCACCAGCGGTAGCGCTGCTTCCACAGCTGGCCGAGCGTGGTCGGGGCCTCGGTCCAGGCCAGGGCCTTCTCCTCGTAGACCACGCGCCATCCGGCCCGGCACAGTGCCATCGTGAGGTCGGTGTCCTCCGCCAGCGTGTCGGTGCTGACGCCGCCCAGGGCCACCAGCGCCGAGCGGCGGAACGCCCCGATCGCGCCGGGTACGGTCGCCATGCAGTCGAGCTGCTCGAAGGCACGCCTGTCGAGGTTGAACCCGATGACGTACTCGATGTGCTGCCAGCGGCCGATCATGCCGCGCCGGTTGCCGACCTTGGTGTTGCCGCTCACCGCGCCGACCGTGGGGTCGGAGAGCTGGCGTACCAGGTGGCCGATCGTCGCGGGTTCGAAGACGGTGTCGCCGTCCACCATGATGATCAACTCGTGCCCGGCCGCCGCGATGCCCGTGTTGAGCGCCGCGGGTTTGCCGCCGTTGCGCTGCCGGATCACCCGTACGTTGGCCAGTCCCAGCCCGGCGGCCAGTTCGGCGGTCGCGTCGGTCGAGCCGTCGTCGATGACGAGGATCTCCAGCCCGCCCTGGTAGGTGGTGTCGGCCAGTGAGCGTACCGTCGCCTGGATCCCCGCCTCCTCGTTGTAGGCGGGCACGATCACCGTCACGGGCGGGGGCGCGGGCCACGCGGGCGCGCGCCCTCTTCGCCGCTTTCCACCTCTGGTACGGCGGGCATGCACCCACGCGAGTACGGCGAAGAAGACCAGTCGCGCCAGCGTGAGCGCGCCCGCGGCGACGAGCACCCACGACAGCGAGTCGGTGAACCATCCGGATACGCGCTGGGCCACGTTCAAGGCCGAGCCGACGAACCGGTCCACTCCGCCGGCCTGCTGCTGTGCCGGCGGCATGCCGAGGGCCTTGGTCACCGTGACCGCCCGGTAGCCCTTGCCCGCGACCTCCTTCAGGACCAGATCGACGGCCTCGACGGTCTGCCGCCTGTCGCCACCCGAGTCGTGCATCATGACGATCGCGCCCCGGCCCCCGGCCGGAAGCGACGAGGTCACGATCTTCCGGGTGCCGGGGCGGCTCCAGTCCTTGGTGTCGAGATCCGTCAGCGTGACGAGGTACCCCTCGGCCGCCAGCGCCTTCATGCTCTCCCACTGCGGGCCCGTGATCGCTTCGGGAGTGGAGGAGTACGGCGGGCGGACCAGGGCGGTGTGCAGCCCGGTCGCTCCCGCCAGGGCCTTCTGCGTCAGGGACAGCTCCAGCCTGAGCCGCCAGCCGGGAACCGTCGCCAGCTCGGCGTGCGTGTAGGTATGGCTGCCCAGCTCATGACCTTCCGCGACGATCCGCCGAGCCAGTTCGGGGTATTTCGCGACCTTCGAGCCGACGACGAAGAACGTCGCCTTGACACCGTGCTTCCTCAGGGCGTCGAGCACCGCCGGCGTCCAGGCGGGATCCGGGCCGTCGTCGAAGGTGAGGGCGATCGTCTTGTTCGGCAGGTGCGCGCTGGAGGGCTCGCTGCCGGTGAGGTTCAGCACGGGTCCGCCGCGCCGCATCGCCGCCAGCTGCGGGGAAGGGTGGTCGGTGGCGGGCGGAGCGGCGCGGGTCTCGCCGACGACGTTGGTCACGTACCCGTTGAGTACGAGGGCGCCGACCGCCAGCAGCATGCCGATGGCCAGCAGGAACCAGTGGCCCCTCGGGTCGGCCCGTTTGGCGGAAGATGGCGTGGGGGCGGGTGGTCGGGCCTGCTCAGCCTGACCCGCCTCACCTTGACCCGCCTCACCTTGACCCGCCTCACCTTGACCCGCCCACTGGACCGAAGCGGGATCCTGCCAGGCGGAGACCGCTGGGCGCGGCCAGGCCTGCTTGTCCTGGTCGGCCAGGTCGCTCACTTCTTCGGCCCCTTGGTCCGGCCCGGGTCGAGCCCCGGCGGCGTCTTGTTCTGGCCCGGCGGCAGGTCGGTGGGCTCGGCTACGGGCTCGACCGTGGGCTCAGCGGTCGGCTCCGGTGCCGGTTCCGTGCTCGGCTTCACGCTGGGCGACGGCGACGGGGTCCGTACGGTCGCAGGGTCCTTCGACCGTACGGCGGACCGGGTGCTGCTTGGAGTGGGACGCGCCGGGGCCTGGGTCACCGAAGGGATGGGCCGCTTGGTCCGGCTCGCCCGAGGCGTCGGTGAAGGGTCGGGCGAAGCCGTGCTGCCCATCCCGCCCTTCTGATCGCCCGGCCACCCGGTCACCGACAGCGTCGTGTTGGAGAACAGGCCGCCGATGACGACGGCGAGCAGCGCGAGGGCCAGCACGCCGGACGCGATCGAGCCGATCATGATCAGCCGTCGCCGACGACCGCTCTGGTCGACGAAGACGGCTGTCGTGTGGTGATGCTCAGGAGACACATCGGGAAATGGTAGTGACCAGATGTAACTTGTGGGGAAATAGCGCGATTTGGGCTGGATGCTCAGCGGTGTCTGAGTCGTACCGCGGCGCCAGTCCGGCGGCGGCCCAAGCTTGCAGCCGCGGCGGCGAGGTTCGCGTCGGCGGTCTGCTCCAGGTCGTAGCTACGCCTCGGTCCTCAGGCGGCGTGTTTATCTTCGATGTGAAGGACCATCAAATCGTGTCCGTCTTGATCGCGCTTGCTACGGCCGAAGAGGCCGACCGTGAGATCATCGTGGTTCTCCACCTCGCACGACTTGCTCGGGCGGGATCCCCTAGTGCGGGAACGCCTTCGGCGGGCGGGGCGTCACCTCGTCGCGGAACGTCTCGATGACGGAGACGACCTGGCGCATGAGCTCGGTGTCCCGGAGCCGGTCCAGATAGAGCGAGCGCCGGGCCAGCGCGTCGAGGTCCACGGCGAAGTAGATGGCCATGAGCGGGTTGACGAACAACTCGCTGCCCTTCGTCCGGTCGGTGAAGCGCACGTCCCCGAACTCGCCGCGCACGGCCGCCGCGATCGAGCCGTTCACGATGCTCGGGTACGTCGGCAGCTCGGCCTGGGCGTGCGCGACGGCGTCGAGGTAGAGCGCACCCGCCTTCGTGGACCTGGAGACGGAGAACGCGCCCAGGTAGGCGCCGTCGCGTTCCAGGGCCGCCAGGTTCTCCAGGACCTGTACGTGGTTGACGCCGTGATAGGCGTCCACCCCGAAGCCCAGGCAGGCCACGATCTTCTCGGGGACGTCGAGAGCCTGGACGGCGGCCAGGCTCGTCATGTCCTCGGCCGGGGTGCCGAGGCCGGCTTCGTCGCCGCGCATGAGGATGTCGGTGCCGCCGTCCACCAGGACGACCGCGTCCAGGTCGAGGTGCTCGGCGAGCTTGGCGTACGCGGCGCGCAGCGGGCGGACGCCCACCTTGGGGAAGGCGTACACGGTCGACGGCTGGCCGTGCGTGGCCAGCCAGCGGGCCAGGCAGCCCTCGGGGAAGTACCAGTCGCGGGCCGTGGTGTCCGGGCGTATCTCCGCCGCGTTCTCGAACAGCCAGACGTCCAGGTCGAGGGCGTCGAGGTGGCTGAACGACAGGTTCGCCAGGTGCACCTCCTTGCCGGCCTCCCGGAGAGACAGGGCAAGGGGCAACCCGGCGTACACGTCGAAACCTCCGCCCGCGCCGGCGACGAGGATCCGGCTGGAACGCTCAAGCCGGGCGGAAAGGGGCGTGCCGAACATGCGTCACATCTTTCCGCAAAGCTTGTTGAAACGCTCAACTGTCCAGGCAAGCGCGCCCTGGTCCTTCACGCGAGGCGCGCTCCCATGTCCCAGGGAGTCCCGTACTTGCCGGTGAGCTCACGGATCTCCGCGTCGGCGAGGAAGCGGGGTTCGCGGTCGCCGAGCAGCAGGAGCAGCGCGCAGACCTCCTCGACCTCGACGGCCGCGTCCACTGCCGCACGCATCGACGAGCCGGTCACGATCGGGCCGTGGTTCTGCAGGAGCGCGGCCCGGAACGGGAAGTCGAGCCGTTCCAGTTCCCCGGCCTGGGCCGGGTCCCCCGGAGCGGCGTACCCGATCAGTGGTGTCTGCCCGACCCGCATGACGAAGTACGGTGTGAGCGGCGGGATCGCGCTGCGTGGCGACCACGGCGGCAGGCAGGCGACGGCCGCGGCGTGCCGTGAGTGCAGGTGGACGACCGCCTTGGCGGCCGGATCGCGCCGGTAGAGCGCGAGGTGCAGGGGGAACTCCTTCGACGGCATGGGCCCGGCGACGTGCGTACCGTGCTCGTCCAGGACCGACAACCCCTCGAGGTCCAGGGCGGCCAGGTCGGCGCCGGTTGGGGTGATGAGCAGTCGATCGCCCTGGCGGACGCTGAGGTTGCCCGACGAGCCGGGGCTCAGGCCGAGGGCGGCCAGGTGGGCGCCCGCTTTGACCAGTTCGGCGCTCACGACAGCTTGTCCCATGCGGTGGTGAAGATGTCCGTCTCCCCGAAGTTGCCGGATTTGAGGGCGAGGTTGATCGGTAGGGAACGCCCGTTCAGCCGCGCTTCCGTACGCGACCAGGTCACGCCGGGACTGATCTCGGCGCCGATACGCAGGGTCCGGGCGCCGAGTGCGGTGACCACGGCTCCCGACGTCTCGCCACCGGCCACGAGCAGGTGGTGGGCCCCGGCCGCCACCAGGTCGGCCGCGCACCGGGCGAGCGCGCGTTCCACGAGCTCCGCATCCGTGCCCAGGTTCGTGTCTGGGCCGAGGTTCGCGTCTGTGTCGGCCTGAGGTTCGTGTCCGGCCTGAGGTTCGTGTCTGGGCCGAGGTTCGCGTCTGTGTCGGCCTGAGGTTCGTGTCCGGCCTGAGGTTCGTGTCCGGGCTGAGGTTCGTGTCCGGGCTGAGGTTCGTGTCCGGCCCGGTCGAGTAGATCAGCGGTGGCCGGTCGGGGTCCTCGTGCCAGCTGGCCACGACGAAGCCGACCAGGTCGGCGACGACGCCCTCGAAGTCGCGGCGCAGCGCCACCGGATCGAGGCGCCGGTGGGGGAGTGCCGGGCGGGCATGGGCGACCTGCGCGCGGGTCGCCGCCGAGGCGCTGCCTGACAGCACCACGCCGAACCGGCGATCGGCGGGGCGGGCGAGCGCTCGGGCGGATCCGGGGTGCGGGCCGGTGAGGCCGAGCGCCAGACCGGCCGAGCCGGTCACCAGCCGCAGCTCGGCGGTAGCCGCCGCGATGGCGCGCAGGTCCGCGTCCGTGGTGGCGTCGACGACGGTCAGCGCGCCATCGGCTTCCGGGGCGTTCAGGGCCGTACGGATGTGCGAGGCGCCGGCCCGTACCGTGTCGTGTCCGATGAAGTGCACCCGCCGCCGCGTCTGAGGCGACGGCAGACGGCCGAGGTGCGAATCCCGCATGGGCGTCAGCGGGTGGTCACGCATGGGACTCTCGTCGAGCAGGTCGTTGTGGACGAACAGCCGGGCGCGGTAGACGGTGCGTCCGGTCGCCGGGAAGGCGGGCACCACCACCGTACGGGTCTCACCGAGCGCGTCCAGCAGCGCGTCGGCCACCGGGCCGATGTTGCCCTCGGGTGTGGAGTCGAAGGTGGAGCAGTACTTGAAGTAGAAGCGCTCGCATCCCGCGGCGCGCAACGCGTCCAGCGCCGCCACCGAGTCGCGCACGGCATCGGCGACGGGCGCTGTGCGCGACTTCAGCGCCACCACCACGGCATCGGCCTGCTCGTCGACGAGGCTCTCCAGGCCGCCAGAACCGACTGCCACCACAGTGCGGAACCCGCGGGCGACCAGCAGCCGACAGGGAGGGAAAGCGCACGATGACCGCCCCGGAGGAGCCCCCACTCATCCCGGACCAGCGCCGCGAACGGCTGCTCAAGCAGCTGCGGCGCGAGGGTGTGCTGAGCGTCCAGCAGATCACCCAGATCTTCGGCGTCTCGCACATGACGGTGCGGCGCGACATCGCGGAGCTGGAGCGGCAGGGGCGGGTCTTCTCCGTGCCGGGCGGTGTGCGCATCGCCCACCAGGTGCACACCGAGCCGACGTTCCATGACAAGTCGCTGATCGAGCAGCCCGAGAAGCGGGCCATGGGCCGGGCCGCCGCCGAGCTGGTGAAGGACGGCATGACCGTCTACCTCGACGCCGGAACGACCATCCTGTCCATGGTCTCGTTCCTGTTCCCGCGCGAGGGGCTGACCGTGGTGACCAACGACTTCACCACGGTCGAGGAGCTCCAGGCGGCCAGGCACCTGTCCGTCATCCACACCGGCGGCCAGGTCGAGCCCGACAACCGCTCCAGTGTGGGGCGGCTGGCCGCGGCCACCGTACGGCAGCTCGCCTTCGACCTGGCCTTCATCAGCACCGGCTCGTGGGACCTCATCCGCGGCGTCACCACTCCGACCGCCGCGAAGGTGGAGATCAAGCAGGCGGCGATGGAAGCGGCGTCACGCTCGGTGCTGGTGGCCGGGTCGTCGAAGTACGGAAGTTTCGGGATGTACCGGGTCGCGCCGCTGACCGCCTTCGACATGGTGATCACCGACGCCGCGCTCACCGAGGCGGCCGCCGAAGGGATCCGCGCCGGCGGCACCGACCTTGAGCTGGCCCGGATCTAGCAGCGCCTCGCGGGGCGATGCGGGGTTTCCCGGTGATCGTTCTGGCCGCGCCGCGTTTTCATAACTCTGCTGAAACCTTGACGCAACATAGGCTTCCGATCCATAGTGAGCCAGTCAACCCATAAGCGCGTCTCTGGAGGTCTTATAGCACGCAAGAATGTTAGCGCTAACAATGTAACCTCCTTTCCGTCCCTGTCGCGATATCGCAGGTCGGCAGGCATGTCGCTGTGCGCACGGCCGCATGGCGGCGTCCTTCGCGTCTTTCATTAATGACCTGTGCCTGGAATATAGCGACGCCCCCCTGAAAGGCAGAGGTTCATCATGATTGTTCGGTCCCAATTACGGCAGCTTAAAAAGGTACTGCTGTCCGCCGGTGCGGCCGTCGCGCTCGCCGCCGGCCTCCTGGCCGGGGTCTCCGCGCCGTCCCAAGCCGCCACATCGCTGTCGTGTGACATCTACGCCGCCGGCGGCACCCCGTGCGTCGCGGCGCACAGCACGACCCGCGCCCTGTACGGCACCTACAACGGCTCGCTCTACCAGGTGCGTCGTACCTCGGACAACACCACCAGGAACATCGGCCTCCTGAGCGCGGGCGGATACGCCAACGCCGCCACCCAGGATTCGTTCTGTGCGGGTACGACCTGCCTCATCACCATCATTTACGACCAGTCGGGTCGGGGTAACAACCTCACCCAGGCGCCTCCCGGCGGGTTCCCCGGCCCGTCTCCGGGCGGGTATGACAACCTCGCGAACGCGACCGCCGCGCCGACGATGATCAACGGTCACAAGGCGTACGGCGTCTACGTGGCTCCCGGCACCGGCTACCGCAACAACAACACCAATGGCGTCGCGAAGGGCGATCAGCCCGAGGGGATGTACGCGGTCTTCGACGGCACGCACTACAACGGCGGCTGCTGCTTCGACTACGGCAACGCCGAGACCAACAGCCGTGACAACGGCAACGGCACCATGGAGGCCATCTACTTCGGGAACATCAAGGTCTGGGGCTACGGCACGGGCAACGGACCCTGGGTCATGGCCGACCTCGAGAACGGCCTGTTCTCCGGAGTGAACCCGGGTTACAACGCGAACGACCCGACCGTGAACCACCGGTTCCTGACCGCCATCATCAAGGGCGAGCCGAACCACTGGTCGATCCGGGCCGGCAACGCGCAGTCGGGCAACCTGTCGACGTACTACAACGGAGCGCGCCCCAATGTCGCGGGCTACAACCCGATGAAGAAGGAAGGGGCGATCATCCTCGGCATCGGCGGCGACAACAGCGTCGGTGCCCGCGGCACCTTCTACGAAGGTGTGATGACCTCCGGCTATCCGTCGGACGCCACCGAGAACTCGGTGCAGGCCGGCATCGTCGCCGCCGGATACGCGCCGTCGAGCGGCGGCAACCCCGGCGGAACGCTCACCCCCGGCTCGTCGATCTCGCTGCGCGCGACGACGCCCTCCTACACCGACCGCTACATCCGGCACCAGAACGACCAGGTCGTCACGTCGGTGATCACCTCGGCCAGCTCGTCTCTCGACAAGAGCGACGCCTCATGGGTCGTGCGCAGCGGCCTGGCCAGCGGTTCTTGCGTGTCGTTCGAGTCGAGGAACTACCCCGGCGACTTCCTGCGGCACCAGAACTACCAGCTGTACCGGCAGCACAACGACGGCAGCTCACTGTTCGCCGCCGACGCCACCTTCTGCCCGCAGGCCGGCAAGAGCGGCCAGGGCTCCTCGCTCGCCTCCTACAACTTCCCGACCCGCTTCATCCGCCACTACAACAACATCGTCTACATCGCCAGCAACGGCGGCTCGAACGCCTTCGACAGCGCCACCTCATGGGCCAACGACGTCAGCTGGATTGTTGAACAATCCTGGGCATAGATGACGTCGCCCACTTGAGTGGAGCCGTCCCCGGTCCCTGGGGGCGGCTCCTCGCCGTTCTCCGTAGAACATCCATTTTCAGCTAATTTCCGAAATTTTCGGCTGCGAAGGGGATGTTTGCCCAGTTCGCGCGGCCACCGGGTACGTCGTCCAGCCGCTGACCATCACCAACACCGGCACCTCGACGATCACCGGATGGACGGCCACCTTCACGCTGCCGGCCGGGCACACGGTGACCGGCTCGTGGAACGGCACCCTCACCGTCAGCGGACAGACCGTGACCATCAGAAACGTCGCCCACAACGGCACCCTCGCCCCCGGAGCCAGCACCACCAGCGTGGGCTTCCAGGCGACCCGCCCGAGCGGCAACACCGCACTTCCGTCCGGGTACACCTGCGCCTGACAGTCCGGATACACCTGGGCCTGACAACTGAGGGCCTACCTACGAGACAGCCGCGCTGCCAGGATCCGAGCGCGGGCGAGCTGGACATTGCGCGCCTGGCCGGCCGCGAACCCGGCCAGGAGCCACGGCGCCGTCAGGTCGAGCCGGTCGCTCATCCGTGTACCAGTACCGTCCGGCTCAAGGTCGAAGCGGTAGGCCATGCGTATGCGTCCCGGGCTCCGCACCTCGCCGTGGACGGACAGGCCGTCGGTGTGCAGGGCCACGTCGATCGCGTTGTCGTAGGTGAAGATCCGTAAAAACCGGAAACGCTCGACGGCCCTGTACCGGATCACGTCGGGCTCCGAGCGGTCCACATCGCTGACGGCCACCACGAGGGGGGACAGGCCGATGTAGCTCTCCGGCGTCGTCAGGTGCTCGAACACCTTCTCCGGTGTGGCGTTCACGTGGAATTCGTGGGTCAGCACGCTGCTCGACACCTGGCCTCCTCCCGTACCTGCGAGTTATGTCGACGATTGTGGTCAGATTTCTTACCGCCGGGAAGCGCGGAATGATCACGAACAGCGGCCTGGGATGATCAGCGTGATCACTGTCATCCTCGGCATCCCAGGAGCACTCTTGTCCAAGCGTCGTGGCTTAACCCTGTCCGCAGCCCTCGCCGCGCTGTTCGTGTGCGTCGCCATTCCCGGCGCGGCGGCGGACCAGCAGACCGAGGATCCGACATATCCGGGACCGGTCTTCAAGACGGTCACGGACAAGAGCGGGCTGCTGTCCCTGCAGACCAACGGGCGGCCGGACGGAAAGGACATGGTCTTCCGGATCTCAGGGGCCGTCTACGCCAACATCGAGGGCAACGCCTACGACCCGCAGCTGCGCCACGGCCAGAGACTGTTCAACATCGAGGGCTACAACATCCGGCGGCTGTACCGGGTGCCCGGCACCACGCAGCTCTACCAGCTCTCCCGCGAGATCGTCTTCTACACCGACCCCGCCGACCCCACGAAGATCCTGCGGGAGTGGAAGAACCCGATCGACCAGCGCACCTACCCCGTCGTCCCGATCAACAACGACACGGTGAACTTCGGCCCGTTCAACGTCACCTCCTCCTACGTCGGCCCGCCCCTGCGGCAGATGCACGACGAGACCGAGTGGACCAGTGACATCCCGGTACGCACCGACTTCGGGGCCACGCTGGGCGAGCAGTTCGGCCTGGTGAACGGCGTCTACGCGGCCCAGGAGATGTTCGACTTCTACGTCGACGATCGCGAGGTCGCGGCCCGTACGGTCGCGGGCAGCATCCCCAAGGGCGCGATGGACACCAAGATCAGTTGGGCCAGGACGAGCCCGTGGGCGCCGTTCATGTGCCTGCCGGAGACCGGCGTCCGCGGCCAGCTGACCTACCACGCCCGCAGCTGGTCGCTGGATTCCTACCTGGACGTCGAGCCGTGGCTACGGGCGGAGATCGACACCGCGTACCCGCTCTTCAAGGCCGCTCCCACCGCGCCCGGCCCGAGCGAGAACTCCTGGAGCTCCTTCTACAACAAGCAGCTGGGCAAGGGTGCCACCACGTGGTCCGGCTGGTGCGCCGCCAACGGAAAGGGCTGACCTTCCGGGAGTCGCATTGCACTCTGGCAACACCCTGGCAACAGGGTGTCTGTGCCTTGGGTTCGATGCTCCAACAGCCTCGCGTGACGGAATAGGCTCATGCGTGCAGTCGGGCCGGGGCAAGGTTAGGGGAACGGGTGAGCAAGTCCTTCGTACATCTGCACGTCCACACTGAGTACAGCATGCTTGACGGGGCGGCGAAGATGAAGCCGCTGTTCAAGGAGGCCGCCCGCCTCGAGATGCCGGCGATCGCGATGTCCGATCACGGCAACATGTTCGGCGCGTACGAGTTCCAGAAGGTGGCCAAGGACAGCCCCGTCAAGCCCATCATCGGCATCGAAGCCTACGTGGCGCCGGAGAACCGGTTCGTGAAGAAGCCGGTCTTCTGGGGGTCGCGAGCCGAGACCGGTGTGGCGGACGGCGAAGGCGGCAAGGACGTCTCCGGCGGTGGCCGGTTCACCCACATGACCATGTGGGCCAAGGACGCGGATGGACTGCGCAATCTGTTCAAGCTGTCGTCCTTGGCCTCGTTCGAGGGCTACTACTCCAAGCCCCGGATGGACCAGGACCTGGTCTCCCAATACGCCAACGGCATCATCGCCACCACCGGCTGCCCGTCCGGTGCGGTGCAGACCCGGATCCGGCTCGGCCAGTACGACGAGGCGGTCAGGGTCGCCGGCGAATACCAGGAGATCTTCGGCAAGGAGAACTACTTCCTGGAGCTGATGGACCACGGCATCGACATCGAGCGGGAGGTCCGGGCCGACCTGCTGCGACTGGCCAAGCAGCTCAACATCCCGCTGCTGGTCACCAACGACAGCCACTATGTGACCGAGGACCAGGCCGACGCGCACGACAGCCTCCTGTGCGTCGGCGTGGGCAAGAACAAGGACGACCCCAACCGCTTCCGGTTCAACGGGTCGGGCTACTACCTCAAGAGCGCCGACGAGATGCGCAGGCTGTTCGCCGACCTGCCAGAAGGGTGTGACAACACGCTGCTCGTGGCCGAGATGGTCGGCGACTACAGCGACGTGTTCGCCTACGTGGACCGGATGCCCCAATACCCGGACGTCCCCGAGGGCGAGACGCAGGAGTCCTGGCTACGCAAGGAGGTCGAACGCGGCCTGGAGATGCGTTACGGCACCCCGGTCCCCGCCGAGGTCACGGAGCGGTACGAGACCGAGATGAAGGTCATCGGCCCGCTCGGCTTCTCCTCCTACTTCCTGGTCGTCGCCGACATCTGCAAGCACGCCCGCGACAACGGCATCGCGGTGGGCCCCGGCCGTGGTAGCGCCACCGGCTCGATCGTCGCCTACGCGACGCGCATCACCGAGCTCGACCCGTTGGAGCACGGCCTGCTGTTCGAGCGGTTCCTGAACCCCGAGCGCATCAGCCCGCCCGACATCGACCTCGACTTCGACGACCGCCAGCGCGACCGCATGGTCCAGTACGTGACCCAGAAGTACGGCAGCGAGGCCACCGCGCAGGTCAACACGTTCGGCACGATCAAGGCGAAGGCCGCCGTCAAGGACGCCTCCCGCATCCTCGGCTACCCCTTCGTGATGGGCGACAAGATCACCAAGGCGATGCCGCCGGACGTCATGGGCAAGGGCGTCCCGCTGGCGGACATGTTCAACGAGAGTCACCCCCGCTACGTCGAAGGCGCCGAGATTCGCGCCCTGTACGACAACGACCAGGACGTGCGCAAGGTCATCGACACCGGCCGCGGCATCGAGGGCCTGATCCGCGGTACGGGTGTGCACGCGGCGGCGGTGATCCTGTCCTCGGCGCCCCTGCTGGACCTGATCCCCATGCACATGCGGGACAAGGACAAGGTGATCATCACCGGGTTCGACTACCCGAGCTGTGAAGACATGGGCCTGATCAAGATGGACTTCTTGGGCCTGCGCAACCTGGGCATCATCGACCACGCCATCAAGATCATCAAGCAGAACCGGGGCGTGGAGCTCGACACGCTGACGCTTCCCCTCGATGACAAGACCACGTACCAGCTGCTGGCCCGCGGCGACACCCTGGGCGTCTTCCAGCTCGACGGCGGCCCGATGCGGCAGCTGCTGCGACTGATGGAGCCCACCCGGTTCGAGGACATCGCCGCGGTGCTCGCCCTCTACCGGCCGGGCCCGATGGCCGCCAACGCGCACACCAACTACGCGCACCGCAAGAACGCCCGCCAGGACATCGAGCCCATCCACCCCGAGCTCAAGGAAGCGCTCGAACCCATCCTCGGCCCCACCTTCCACCTGCTCGTCTACCAGGAGCAGATCATGGCCGTGGCCCGGGAGCTGGCCGGCTACACGCTGGGCGGCGCCGACCTGCTGCGCCGCGCCATGGGTAAGAAGAAGAAGGAGATCCTGGACGCCGAGTACGCCAACTTCCAGGCGGGCATGCGCGCCAACAAGTACAGCGACGAGGCGATCCAGGCGCTCTGGGACGTCATGCTGCCGTTCTCCGGATACGCCTTCAACAAGTCCCACACCGCTGGATACGGTCTGGTCGCTTACTGGACCGCCTACCTGAAGGCCAACTACCCCGCCGAGTACATGGCCGCCCTGCTCACCTCCGTGGGTGACGACAAGGACAAGGCGGGTGTCTACCTCGCCGAATGCCGCAAGATGGGCATCCAGGTCCTGCCGCCGGACGTGAACGACAGCCAGCTCGACTTCGTCGCCGTCGGTGACACCCAGGTGCGCTTCGGCATGGGCGCCGTCCGTAACGTCGGGGAGAACGTGGTGGAGGGCATCGTCAAGGCCCGCGCCGAGAAGGGCCGCTACGAGCACTTCAACGACTTCCTCAGCAAGGTGCCGTTGACGGCCTGCAACAAGCGAGTCATCGAATCGCTGATCAAGGCGGGCGCGTTCGACTCGCTCGACCACCAGCGCAAAGCGCTGCTCATGGTGCACGAGCAGGCGGTCGATTCGGTCATCGACATCAAGAAGAACGAGGCCCACGGCCAGGACTCCCTGTTCGGCGGCCCGAGCGACGACGAGGGCGAGGCGGCCTTCTCCGTCCAGATCCCCGACATGGAGTGGGACAAGAAGACGCTGCTGGACTTCGAGCGGGAGATGCTCGGCCTGTACGTGTCGGACCACCCGCTGGCGGGCACGGAGCGGCTGCTGGCCCGCAACCGCGACACCACCATCGCCGAACTCCTCGAAAGCGGCCGTGACGACCGCGGCGACGTACGGGTGTGCGGCCTCATCACCAAGGTCGACAAGCGGGTCAACAAGGCCGGCAACGTGTGGGCGATCGTCACGGTCGAGGACATGGACGCGGCCATCGAGTGCCTGTTCTTCCCCAAGAGCTACGAGCTGTACGCCCCAGAGCTACGCGGCGACGTCGTGGTGTCGGTCGGCGGCCAGGTCAACAACCGGGACGGCGCCATCAGCGTCTTCGCGCAAGATCTCACCCCGCTCGACGTGTCCGGCATCACCAGCGATTCCGGGCATCCCGTCACCATCCAGGTTCGCGAGGAACGTCTCACGCAGCAAACCGTGGAAGAGCTCCGTAACGTGCTGAAGTTGCACCAGGGCAGCGTGCCGCTGCGGATCAACGTGCAGCGGCTGAGCGGGAAGACCCTGGTGTGCGCTCTGCCGGAGTTCTCGGTCAACGCCGAGCCCAGCTTCGCCGCGGACGTGAAGCAGCTGTTCGGGCCGGAAGCCATCATGCTGTGACCCAACGGCGGATCGAGGTCGTCTTGACCGCGGAGCCGCCCACGTGCCCGCGCTGCGAAGGCGAAGCGCTGCTGTCGGCGCGGGTACCGTACGGCTGGGCCAACGCCGGCGGAGGGTGGGTGCACGGTCGTACCGGGGTCGTGCTCTGCCCTGCCTGCGATGAGGACGCGCCGCACGCGGCGCCGCTGATCACGTGGTTCCACGTCCACGGCCAGGCCGACCATGAGGATGTGGAGCTCGCGCGGCTGCTGGCGGTGTGGGCCCAGAACGTGTCGGTGTCCCCCTTGGACGAGAGGGCGCTGGAAGCCGAGATAGGGCGGTGGCGGCGCGGCGACCTGTAGCCGCGCGGGATCGCCGTGGTCACGGGCGGTGACGGCAGGCCCAAAATGGAAGAATCACCTCATGGCAGAAGGTATATCGACATTTCAGGCCACCACGGATGACGGAGACGTGGTGGGGGAGATCCACGCGGAGTCCTGGAAGGTGGCCTACGAAGGCTTCTTCGACCCGGAGTACTTCGCCGAAGCCGTACGGAGCCGACGCGAGAAGTGGCACGAGACACTCGCCGACGGGCAAGGCACCATCCTGCTCGCCGCCCTGGCCGGACGGCCGCTGACCTTCTCCTACTTCGGTCCCTCGCCGACGCGGCCAGGAGACGCGGAGATCTTCGGCTTCTACAGCCACCCGGACGGGTGGGGCACCGGCAGCGCGGGCGCCCTGATCGCCGCCTCCTTGACCAGGCTGCGCGAGGAGGGCTTCAGCGGGGTACATCTGTGGACGCTGCGCGACACGCCCCAGTCACGCCGCTTCTACGCCAAGAGCGGCTTCACCGAGTCGGGTGCGGCCCGCAAGCATGATTTCGGTGACGGCAACCCGATCGAGCAGGTCGAGTACGAGCTGAGCTTCCGCTGATCACCTAGCTAGCCCGCCCACGCCCTCAGCCACCGGAATCAGGCCCGGCGACCGGCCTCTATAGAGCGCGCCGCGCCTCTATAGAAGGTGCTGGAGCACGATTCGAGAGTACTTGGAGCGCCCTGGCCGAGCCTTTCTCACAGAGGTCAGCACCCCTGGAGAAAGGGCCCGCCATGAGCGAGCAGAATCCCCCGGCACCGACGTCCAAGAACGTCACCGGATTCCTTTTACGGCTGGGCGCGGGAGCCACGGCCACGGCGTTCCTGGCTGCGGCGCTGGTCGCCGCGACGACCGCGCCCGCCGCGGCCGTGACGCGCGGCAACATCGTCGCCGTCGCGCAGAGCCAGTTCGCCAACGCCTCCCGCAACCACGAAGAGCCGATGGGCAGTGGTTGCAACTACTACACCGGGTACTTCCGGTCCTGGAAGCCGGCGGGTGGCTGCCCGGCCACGGACGGCGTGCAGTGGCGGGACAGCGACTGGTGCGCGGACTTCTCCAAGTACGTGTGGAAGAACGCGGGAGTGCCCGACGCCGACGTCGCCGAGACCAATGGCGGCGTGCTCACCGGCTGGGCCAGCTCCTTCAAGGATTACGGCACCAAGCACGGGACCTGGCACGCGCGTTCCACCGGTTACGCCCCCCAGCCCGGCGACGCGGTCGTCTTCGACTGGGACCAGAGCGGCGACATCGACCATGTCGGGATCGTCAAGTCCTCGAACGCCACCACCGTCTACACCATCGAGGGCAACAGCGGCGACCGCATCAAGGAGAACAGCTACTCGCGCACGAACATCGACATCGTCGGCTATTCCGCGCCGGTGGGCGCCGAGGACGGTCCGCCCGCCACTCCCCCCACCGACGCGAGCGGCACCAGTGACGTTCGGGCCGACTTCAACGGTGACGGGCTGGACGACGTGGCCGCGTTCTACGACTACCCGGGGGCCCGGACGGTTCTGTTCGTCTGGTCGGCCAAGACCGGTGGTGGTTTCAACCCGCCGGTCAGCATGTGGGACTCGGGAGCGGGCAACTTCGAACAGCCCCGTGCCAAGGCCATCGCGGGTGACTTCAACGGCGACGGTCTGGCAGATGTCGGTACGTTCTATGACTACTCCGGCGGCCGCACCGGTCTGTGGATCTGGACCGCAAAGGCTGGTGGTGGCTTCAACGCTCCCGTCATGTCCTGGGACTCGGGCGCGGGCAACTTCGAGCAGCCCCGCGCCAAAGCCGTCACCGGTGACTTCAACGGCGATCACATGACCGACGTCGGCACCTTCTACGACTACTCCGGCGGCCGCACCGGTCTGTGGATCTGGACCGCCAAGACGGGCGGTGGCTTCAACGCTCCGGTCATGTCCTGGGATTCGGGAGCGGGGAACTTCGAACAGCCCCGTGCCAAGGCCATCGCGGGTGACTTCAACGGCGACGGTCTCGCAGACGTCGGTACGTTCTATGACTACGACGGCGCCCGCACCGGCCTGTGGACCTGGACCGCCAAGACCGGTGGTGGCTTCAACGCTCCGGTCATGTCCTGGGATTCGGGAGCGGGGAACTTCGAACAGCCCCGCGCCAAGCCCATCGTCGGTGACTTCAACGGCGATCACATGACCGACGTCGGCACCTTCTACGACTACTCCGGCGGCCGCACCGGCCTGTGGACCTGGACCGCCAAGACCGGTGGCGGCTTCAACGCCCCCACCATGACCTGGGACTCGGGCGCGGGCAACTTCGAACAGC
>NZ_JBFANB010000058.1:0-47829 GCF_040659625.1 Nonomuraea sp. NPDC049750 | reverse complement strand
ACCGCAGGCCGCGACCGAGGGCAACCCCTTCGCCGGCAAGGCCAACAGCGGCGCCACCTGGACCAACGACATCAGCCACGGCGATCTGGTCCGCAGCAACCCCGATCAGACCATGACTGTTGACCCCTGCAATCTGCAGCTGCTCTACCAGGGACGTTCCCCCAGCTCGGGCGGCGACTACGGTCTCCTGCCCTACCGGCCGGGTGTGCTGACACTGCAGCGCTAATGGCGTGGCGGGCTCGGGCAAGGGCGGCCCCGCCCGGGTCATGGTGAACCGGGTCCTGGACGCGGCGGACTGGAAGTGTCCGCCGTGCCCAGGACCCAGGACCATGCCCCGCCACCTACCCGCCTGAGGGAGACACCTGGTCAGACCCGCCCCGCGCACGGTCCTGTGCACCCTGGGCGCGCAACCTTGATCTTGTGAGATCCCCGTCGGCCCCACCGTAGCTAGACTGCCGCCATGACCATGGAGTCGTCCCCCCTCACCATCGCCCAGCTCGCCGAGCTGGCCGGAGTCTCCACCGCGACGGTCTCCAAGGTAGTGAACGGCCGATCCGCGGTGTCGTCCGAAACCCGCGCCGCCGTGGAAAAGCTCATCCGCCAGCACGGCTACCGGCGGCAGCGCCGCCGATCCACCTCGCTGGCCCTGGTGGAGCTGGTCTTCCACGCGTTGGAGGGCGACTATCCCGTCGAGATCACCAACGGCGTGGCGGAGGTGGCTCGTGAGCACGAGATCGTGGTGGGAATATCGGACCTCCGCCGCGACCACACCGCTGGAGACGCCTGGGTGGAGGGTGTGCTGCGACGCCGTCCGAGCGGAGTGATCGCCGTGTTCTCCGGTCTGACGGAAACCCAGCACGAAACGCTCGCCCGCCGCGAGATCCCGCTGGTCCTGCTGGATCCGGCCGACGCTTCCGGCAAGAACATCCCGTCGATCGGTGCCGGCAACTGGAACGGCGGGCTCGCGGCCACCCGCCACCTCTTGGAGCTCGGGCATCGCCGCATCGCCATCATCACCGGGCCTGACTCCGCGCTGTCCAGCCGGGCCCGTCTCGACGGCTACCGCACCGCCCTGGACATGGCCGGCGTGCCCGTTGACCCGCGGCTGGTCGCCCGTGGGGACTTTTTGATCGAGGGTGGCCTGGCAGCGGCACTGCGCCTGTTACGCCTGCCCGACCGGCCGACCGCGATCTTCGCCACGAACGACGGTCAGGCCATCGGCGTCTACCACGCGGCTCATCAGCTCGGCCTGCGCATTCCGGACGATCTCAGCGTGATCGGCTTCGACGACATGCCTTCGGTACGGTGGGCCATCCCGCCGCTGACCACCATCCGCCAGCCCCTCAGACAGATGGCCTCCGCGGCCACCTCGATGGTGCTGAAGCTCGCCCATGGCGAGCCGCTGTCACACAGCCGCATCGAACTCGCCACCGAACTCGTCGTCCGCGACAGCACCGGCCCTCCCGCACGCCTGAGCTGAAGCCCGGCCTCCGGGGCAGCGGGGCGGCCGCCTGCTCACAGGTGAGCGTCAGACCGGCGACGGGCCGCTGCTCTCCCGCGCGATCAGTTCCGGCTCGTTCCAGGTCGAAAGGGACAGGGCGGCCTCCGGCTGCAGCCTGCGCAGCAGCAGGCCGAAACACGCGCGGCCGAGACCCTCGAAGTCGAGCCGTACGGTGGTGAGCGAGGGGTAGAGGTAGGCCGACGCCGGGGTGTCCTCGAAGCCGACCACGCTGAGGTCGCCGGGAATATCCCGTCCCGCCTCGCGCGCGGCCCGCATGACGCCCAGGGCGAGATCGTCGCTGCCGCACAGGATGGCGCTCACCGAGTGGTCCGCCAGCAGGGAGCGCACGGCGAGATACCCGGAGCGGGGAGTCCAGCCGGCCTGCAGGGGCTCGGGCAGGGGTCGTCCGGTCGCCCGGAGCGCGTCCTGCCAGCCACGGGTCCGCTGCGGAAGCGCACTGGTGGAGGACGGAATGGCCACGTATTGGACGGTCTTGTGCCCCAAGCTCAGCAGGTGGCGCGTCGCGTGCGCCGCGGCGGCCCGGTCATCCAACCAGACCTCCCATGGATCGTCGCCCGAGCCGCTCTCGGGGCGTTCAACCGCGGCTGTCACCAGCACGTCCGGCGGCAGCGCGCGTAACGCGCGCACGCCGGGGCCGTCGTAGGCGATCACCATGACGGGCTCCTGGGGCCGGTTGAGGCGCAGAGCGATGTCCGTTTCGCTCGCGCCCGGCTCCAGCACGCTGATGCCCACCGAGAAGCCAGCCGCCCTGGCCGCCTCCTCCATGCCGCGCAGCGTGGCGGCGGCGCCGAACAGGGCGGTGTCCGAGGTCAGCACGGTGACCGAGCTCACCGGGCCGCCGGCCAGCGTCCGGGCGAGCCGGTTGGGCCGGTAACCGAGCTCGGCGATGACCTGCATCACCTTGGCCCGGGTTGATGCGCTCACACGGGTCTTGTCGTTGATGACGCGGGAGACGGTCTGCTGGGAGACGCCGGCCACCCGGGCGACGTCCCAGATGCTCGCGGACCGGCCTGGTGGAGTGTCGTTCGGTGGCATGTGACCGGTACCCCCAAAGATGTCGAGGGCCTTCACGTTGTAGGTGTCGGCCGCCTCCGTCAAGGGGTAGCCCGCCTTCCTGAAGTCGGTGACGTCCGCTCCCTTGATTCCTGCCGTCAAGGGAGAATGGCGACGAGAACTCCATCGTCTGGCGGAGGAGGAGCCGGTCCGCGCGAGTTTCCGCGAACCGGCTCTCAGCAGTTTGGTCAGCTACGGGTCCACTTTTGGTTGGATCCGCCCCAGCAGGAGTAGATCTGCACCTTGGTTCCGTTGGCTGTGCCCGCGCCGACGACGTCCAGGCACTTGTTCGCGCCGACCGCGGTGACGGTGTCGTCGGAGTTGATGCGCCATTGCTGGTTCGCCTGGCCGTTGCAGTCCCAGATGATCACGCTGGTGCCGTCCGCCGTGCCGCCGCCGTTGACGTCCAGGCACTTGTTGCCGTAGACCCGCAGCTCACCCAAGCTGGTGGAGGTCCACTGCTGGTTGCCCTGGCCGTTGCAGTCCCAGATCTGGGCTTGGGCGCCGTTGGTCTGGGAGGCGTTGGCCACCTCCAGACATCTGCCGGAAGAGGTGCTCTTGATCGTGCCGCCGCCCGTGGGAGGCGGGGTGGAGCCACCGTTGAGGGCGTTCAGGACGGCGTCGTAGGCGGGTTTCTTGTTGTAGTTGCCGTCGAAGAGCAGGGGTGTGTCGCCGCTGCGCCATGAGTATTTGTCGGTGATGCCCCAGACGGTGATGCCCGTGCAGCGGGAAACCGCCATGCAGGCCTGGGTGACGCGGCGGTAGGCGTCGGCCTGGGCCGAGCCGGAGCCGCCGATGTCCAGCTCGGTGATCTGCACGTCCACGCCGAGCGCGGCGAACTGGGCGATGTTCTGCTGGTAGTTGGCGGGCGGGTTCCCGAAGTGCGACTGCAGGCCCACGCAGTCGATGGGGACGCCGCGGGCTTTGAAGTCGCGAACCATGTTGTAGACGCCGCGGGTCTTGCCGGCGTTGGCGTCGTCGATGTTGTAGTCGTTGTAGCAGAGCTTGACGTTGGGGTCGGCGGCGCGTGCGGCGCGGAAGGCCTCTTCGATGAAGCCGTTGCCGAGCTTCTGGGTGAACACCGAGCTGCGCAGCGTCCCGACCGCGCCACCGTCGGCGAAGGCCTCGTTGACCACGTCCCAGGCGTAGATCTTGCCCTTGTAGTGGCCCATCACCTGGTTGATGTGGTTGGTCATCGCCGAGCGCAGGTCGGCGGCCGACATGTTGCCGTTCACCCATCCGGGCAGTTGAGAGTGCCAGACCAGGGTGTGGCCGCGGATCTTCATGCCTTTGCTCACGGCGTGGTTGACGATCTGGTCGGCCGGGCCCCAGTTGAACGAGCCACGGGAGGGTTCGATGGGGCCCCACTTCATCTCGTTCTCGGCGGTGACCCCGTTGAACTCCCTGTCCCACGTCGTCACATACGCCGACTCGCCGAGATGACCTGCCGCCACCGCGGCGCCGAAATAGCGCCCGCTTTGCGCCGCCGCCGCGCCCAATGTTCCCGCGGCGGCGCCTGCGGGACTGGCTGCCACCAGCGCGGTGAGTATGCCGAGTGCGCCGGCGAGCAACGCCCGGGCGCCCGATGCGAGTACGCGTTTTTCGCCCATGCCTGAGCCTCCACTAGGGGATGCGGAAGAGAGGGTTCGGAAGAGTCCGTGCGAATCAGCACGCTGCCTGCCGCCTGGACCGCGTCACGAGCCGCGCTCCTGCCGTCCACCACCGACCTCGGCAGAAGGCAGCCCGTTCGGGGACTCAGTGTGGAAACCGGCACGAAACATGTCAAGGGTCTCCCGAAAGTTTCGCCGCCTCCCTCGTGACCGTCGGCCGCTCGACTCATGGCCGGCACGCTTCGACACTGGGCGTTTCGTGATGGCCTGCCGCAGGCAGCGTTGATGAACGTTTCATCAGCGCCGGCTCCGTGGACGGTGACGGGTCTCCGGCCGGCGAAAGGAGAGATGTCCCAGCGCCCCGCACCATTTGCGCCTCGATGGCCGCAGTCCCTTGCCGCGGCGCCAGCAGTAACCACTGCGTCCGGTCCTTGACATGCTCCGGGGAAGCATTTAGACGCTGTGTTATCGATAACGCACTTTTCGCCTTGGCCGGCCGACACGACGCCACCTTCCGTACGACTTCATAGCCCGCCCACCGCGCGTCCTCCCCCTCCCGAGAGGCTCCCGCCCATGTCCTCGACGTCGTACTCATTCAGCCGCCGCAGGCTGCTCAGCACGGCCGCGGTCGCCACCGTCAGCGGCCTGCTGGGCACCAGGCCCGCGCTAACGGCCAGTGCTCCGAGCAGCTACACGCCGAGCTGGTCATCGGTCGACCAGCACCCGCCGGCTCCGGAGTGGTTCCAGGACGCCAAGTTCGGCATCTACTTCCACTGGGGCGTGTTCAGCGTTCCCGCCTTCGCCAACGAGTGGTACCCGCGCAACATGTACAACAACGGCTCAAACGAGAACAATCACCACAAGAGCGTCTACGGTGATCCCTCGGTGTGGCCGTACCACAACTTCATCAACGGCGGCCGGGACAAGGCAGGCAACTGGCTGCAGTTCGCGCCGAAGCTGAAGTCCGCCGGCGGCAATTTCGACCCCAACGAGTGGGCCCAGCTGTTCGCCGACGCCGGCGCCAAATTCGCGGGACCGGTGGCCGAGCACCACGACGGCTACTCGATGTGGAACAGCAGGGTGAACGAGTGGAACTCGGTCGCCACCGGGCCCAGACTCGACCTGCTGCGATTACACGCCGACGCTATCCGAGCCAAGGGCCTGAAGTTGCTGGTGTCCCTGCACCACGCGTTCAACTTCACCGGCTTTTACCAGTGGGTTCCGTCGCAGTCCACCACCACCCTCAAGAAGCTGTACGGCCAGCTCGACAGGGCCACGGAGAACCAGCTCTGGTACGACAAGCTCAAGGAGGTCATCGACGGCTACCAGCCCGACATCATCTGGCAGGACTTCAACCTGAGCCAGATCCCCGAGTCCCAGCGCCTGAACTTCCTCGCCTCCTACTACAACCAGGCCATCGGCTGGAACAAGGACGTGGTCGCCACCTACAAGGACGGATTCAACACCAAAGGCGAGGTCTTCGACTACGAACGCGGCGGGCCGGCCGACATCCAGAATCCCTACTGGCTGACCGACGACAGCATCTCCAGCTCCAGCTGGTGCTACACCGCGGGCATCGGCTACTACTCCCTCAACGCCATGCTGCACGCGCTGATCGACCGGGTCAGCAAGAACGGCAACATGCTGCTGAACATCGCCCCCATGGCCGACGGCACCATCCCGTCCGGGCAGCGGTCGATCCTGCTGGGCATCGGGGACTACCTGCAGCGTTTCGGCGAATCCATCTACGCCACCCGAGCCTGGGCGAGCTACGGCGAGGGCCCCACCAAGATGGGCGGCGGCTCCTTCGTCGAGCCACGACCGGGAACCAACCGGGACATCCGCTTCACCCGCAGCAAGGACAACACCGTGTTGTACGCCACCGTGCTGGGCTGGCCGGGCGGCACACTGGACATCACGACGCTGAACTCGAACCGGATCAACCTCGGCAACCTGGCCTCGGCGCAACTCCTGGGCTCCACGGCCGGCTCGTACATCAACCTGCCCAACCGCGCCCAGGACGGTTCCGCCCTGCACATCTCCATGCCCTCGTCCACCGCCCCGTTCAGCGCCCCGGCGTACGTGGTCAAGCTGACCTTCAACGGCCAGATCCCCGCCCCGGGCTCGGGCCCCCTCCCGACCACCTGGGTGAGGATCACCAACGTCACCACCAACCTTTCCCTCGACAGCGGCGGCAACGTCGCCTCCGGCTCGCCGCTCAAGCAGTGGAACTACGACGGCAGCACCAACCTGCAGTGGCAGCCGGCGGACCTGGGCAACGGGTACTACCGGCTCGTCAACCGCACCAACGGCATGGTCGCCGACAGCGGGGGCAACACCGCCAACGGCGCCTACTGCCTGCAAGCCGCCTGGAACAGCGGCAACAACCAACAATGGAGACTCAGCAACCTCGGCAACGGCCGCTACCAGATCATCAACCGCGGGACCGGCACCGCACTGGACAGCGGCGGCAACACCACCGTCGGCTCCAACGTGAAGCTATGGAGTCCCGACTCCAGCACCAACCTGCAATGGACCATCACCGCGGTCTGACGCGATGGCCGCCGACGAGCCACGATGAGACTTTCAGCGTTGACCCGCGGCAGGCGCGCCCTTACACCGTGGCGTGTTATCGATAACGCATCTCTGGATCGACTCCGAGCAGTGCCGCCACCGATGCCGCCTGTCGCGGAGAACACCTCGTCCACGCCGTCTCCCCCCTGCACCCCTTGCGACTGATCCTCCCATCGACGTACGCCGACATCGGATCGGCAGAGAGAGTTGCACGATGTCAAAACGCAGATCCTTAGTGACCGCCTTAGCGGTCGTGGTACTCGCTGTCCTGGTGGCCGCAGGTGGCCCGGCGCTGAGCGCCAGCCTCAGCACGACCGCCACAGGCACAGCCGGCGCCTTGGCGGCCTCTACGGGATGTGGCAAGGCACCAGGGCTGGCCAGTGGTACGCGTTCGATTCAGACCAGCGGCAAGAATCGCAGCTACATTCTCAAGGTCCCCGACAACTACGACATGAACCACCCTTACCGGTTGATCTTCGGCCTCCACTGGCTGGGTGGCACCGCTACCGATGTCGCCACGGGTCAGACCGTGCAACGGGACGTCTGGGCCTACTACGGCCTGCAGCGCCTGGCGAACAACAGTACGATCTTCGTCGCCCCCCAGGGCTTCAACAACGGCTGGGGCAATTCCAACGGTGAAGACCTGACCTTTGTCGACGACATGGTCAGGCAGATCGAGGGTGCTCTGTGCGTCGACACCACGCAGCTGTTCGCCACGGGTTTCAGCTACGGCGGCGCCATGTCGTACGCGATCGCGTGCGCCAGGGCGAACGTCTTCCGTGCGGTCGCGGTCCAGTCCGGCGGGCAGCTGAGCGGGTGCAGTGGCGGCGCCCAGCCCATCGCCTACATGGGGATCCACGGCATCCGGGACGGCGTGCTCAACATCTCCGGCGGACGATCTCTTCGTGACCGGTTCGTCAGGAACAACGGCTGCACCGCCCAGAACCCGCCCGAGCCGGCGCAGGGCAGCCTGACGCACAGAGTCACGACCTATTCGGGGTGCTCGGCCGGGCATCCGGTCGTGTGGGCCGCGTTCGACGAAGGTCACATCGCCGCCCCGCAGGACGGGGCGGGCGGCGACAGCGGCTCCCGGACCTGGGTCCCGGCGGAGGTGTGGAAGTTCTTCACCCAGTTCCAGAGCGGCCCGACACCGACACCAACGCCGACGCCGACACCGGTTCCGGGGGTGTGTTCGGCGACGGTCGAGACCGTCAACAGCTGGGAGGGCGGCTTCCAGTCGACCGTCACGGTCTGGGCGGGCAGCGCGCCGGTCGACGGCTGGACCGTGAAGTGGACCTGGCCCAGTGGACAGAGCATCAGCAGCCTGTGGAACGGCACGCAGAGCGGCTCCGGCTCCGCCGTGACGGTTCGCAACGCCTCCTACAACGGCTCCATAGCGGCGGGCGCGTCCACCACCTTCGGCTTCACCGCCACCGGCACCGCGGCCACTCCCACCGCCACCTGCACCAGCCCTTGACCCTGCGTTCATCGGGGCGGCCGATGCCCCCTCACCGAGGTCGGCCGCCCCGCCCGATGTCCGTCGCTCACCTCAAGGAGGGTCCTTGCGCAAGGTGGGAGTTCTTCTCGCCGCCGGCATTCTCGTAGGCGGTCTGATCGCCCTGGAAGACCAGGCGGGCGCTCTGGAGAACGGGGTCGCCCGCACGCCCCCCATGGGCTGGAACAGCTGGAACACCTTCGGCTGCAACATCAACGAGACGCTGATCAAGCAGATGGCCGACGCCATCGTCGGCTCCGGCCTGCGCGATCTCGGCTACAAGTACGTCGTGGTCGACGACTGCTGGTTCAACCCCACCCGCGACTCCACGGGGAACTTACACGGCGATCCGTCGCGCTTCCCCGGCGGGATGAAGGCCCTCGGCGACTACCTGCACGCCAAAGGGCTGAAGTTCGGCATCTACCAGGTGCCCGTGGACAAGACCTGCGCCCAGTACTTCGGCGGCTACCCGGGCGCCACCGGAAGCCAGGGTCACGAGGTCCAGGACGCCAAGCAGTTCGCCGCCTGGGGCGTCGACTACCTGAAGTACGACTGGTGCTCGCCCAACGGCACCATCGACGACCAGGTCCGTACGTTCGCGAAGATGCGTGACGCGCTGGCGGCGACCGGGCGACCGATCGTCTTCAGCATCAACCCGAACAGCATCCACGCGAAGACCGGGCCTCAGCGCGACTGGGGCGACGTCGCCAACATGTGGCGGACGACCGAGGACATCACCAACAAGTGGAACACCGGCCAGACGAACGGGTACCCGATGGGCATCCAGAACATCGTCGACGTCACCGTCCCACTCGCGTCGTACGCCAAGCCGGGCGCGTTCAACGACCCCGACATGATGGAGATCGGCCGAGGCGGCATGACCGACACCGAGATGCGCAGCCACTTCGCGCTCTGGGCGATCATGGCCTCGCCTCTCATCGCCGGGAACGACCTGCGCACCATGGACTCGGCGACGACGACCATCCTGAAGAACCAGAACCTGATCGCCATCAACCAGGACCCGCTCGGCCTGCAGGCACGCCAGGTCAGCAACGACGGAACCCGGCGCGTGCTGGCCAAGAAGCTCGGCAACGGCGACGTCGCGGTCGCCCTGTTCAACCAGGGCGGCAGCACGACCACGATCAGCACCACCGCGTCCGCGATCGGCCTGGCGGGCGATTCGTTCACCCTGCGCGACGCGTGGACGAACACCGTCAGCACCAGCACCGGTACCATCTCGGCCGGCGTGCCGTCGCACGGCACCGTCGTGTACCGGGTCAGCGGCGGCACCTCCTCGACGCCGACGCCCACGCCGAGCGGTTGTACGGCGACGTACCGGCTGGTCAACGACTGGGGCACCGGCTTCCAGAGCGAGGTGACCGTCAGCAACAACGGGCCGTCCACGCTCAACGGCTGGACCGTGAAGCTGACACTGGCCGGTGGACAGACCATTTCCAGCCTCTGGAACGGCGTGAACACCGGCACCAGCGGCGCGGTCACCGTCAAGAACACCGCCTACAACAGCACCATCGCCGGCGACGGGGCGACGACGTTCGGTTTCACCGCCACCGGCAACGGCTCGACCGCCCCCACCGGCGTCACCTGCACGACCCCGTAGTGGAACCTCGCGCCTCAAGGAAGGTGAGCACCATGCGACAGGCCAGCTCTGTACGCCGACGGATGGCACTCTCGGCTCACCGGCGACGTCTCCACCCCCACTCCCACCATCACGCCACCGCCGCCGCCGTCAAGGCAGCCGTGTGACATCTACGCCTCGGGCGGCACGCCGTGCGTGGCGGCGCACAGCACGACCCGTGCCCTGTACGCCTCCTACAACGGCCCGCTCTACCAGGTGCGCCGCGCCTCCGACAACGCCACCCGGGACATCGGAGTGCTGAGCGCGGGCGGCGGCGCCAACGCCGCGGCACAGGATTCGTTCTGCGCCGGCACGACCTGCCTCATCACCATCATTTACGACCAGTCGGGTCGTAACAACCGCCTCACCCAGGCGCCTCCCGGCGGCTTCCCCGGCCCGGCTCCGGGCGGGTACGACAACCTCGCGAACGCCGCCTAGGCCCCGACCACGGTCTACGGCGGCAAAGCGTACGGTGTCTACGTGGATCCCGGCGTCGGATACCGCAACAACACCACCAACGGCATCGCCAAGGGAGATCAGCCCGAGGGGATGTACGCCATCTTCGACGGCACGCACTACAACGGCGGCTGCTGCTTCGACTACGGCAACGCCGAGACCAACAGCCGTGACAACGGCAACGGCACCATGGAGGCCATCTACTTCGGGAACATCAAGGTCTGGGGCTACGGCGCCGGCAACGGCCCCTGGATCATGGCCGACCTCGAGAACGGCCTGTTCTCCGGGGTGAACCAGAAGTACAACGCCAACGACCCGAGCATCAGCCACCGCTACCTGACGGCCATCATCAAGGGCGAGCCGAACCACTGGTCGATCCGGGGCGGCAACGCGCAGTCTGGCAGCGTGTCGACCTTCTACAACGGGCCACGGCCCAATGTCGCGGGCTACAACCCGATGAAGAAGGAGGGGGCCATCATCCTCGGGATCGGCGGCGACAACAGTCATGGTTCCGCCGGCACCTTCTACGAGGGCGTGATGACCTCCGGCTATCCGTCGGACGCCACCGAGAACGCGGTCCAGGCCAACATCGTCGCCGCCGGCTACCGGTGAATCGTCCTCGGTAGAACCGAGCGCCGCGACTGCGGAACACCCTGAACCATTGCCCCCGCCGTCCAACCGCTGGAGCCGCCGCGAGAGAGCGGGCCGGCTCCAGCGGTTTGGACGTCACATGGCGTTCAGACGCGGGTCCACTTCTGGTTGTTCTGGCCGTTGCACG
This sequence comes from Nonomuraea sp. NPDC049750, assembly GCF_040659625.1. Lineage (NCBI taxonomy): Bacteria > Bacillati > Actinomycetota > Actinomycetes > Streptosporangiales > Streptosporangiaceae > Nonomuraea > Nonomuraea sp. NPDC049750. Next base: position 36,705 of record NZ_JBFANB010000058.1, on the reverse strand, counting down.
CCCAGATCTGCACCTTGGTGCCGTTGGCGGTGCCGTTCCCGGAGACGTCCAGGCACTTGTTCGCCCCCACCGCCGTGATGGTGCCGTCGGCGTTGAGGCGCCACTTCTGGTTGTTCTGCCCGTTGCAGTCCCAGATGATCGCCGCGGTGCCGTCCGCCGTCCCGGCCCCGTTCACATCCAGGCACTTGCCGCCGTACACCCGCAGCTCACCCGCGGCGGTCGAGGTCCACTGCTGGCCGGTCTGCCCGTCGCAGTCCCAGATCTGCACCTGCGCGCCGTTCGTCGATGAGGCTCCGTTGAGGCACCGGTTCGACCCCAGACCCCGCAGCGCGCTCGTGCTGCCCGGGGGCGAGCCGTCGCCCTGCCCGACGCCCCTGCCGTTGAGGGTGAACGAGTCCATGTCGAACGAGTTCGCGGACGGCGCCTTGAAGACGACGTAGACATTGTGGGTGCCACCGGGATCGGTGATCGGCACCGCGGGCAGGGACACGTAGGTGTTCCATCCCCCGGTCGCCGGCACGGGGCTGGAGGCGATGAGAGCCCCGGTCGGCGAGTCGGCGTGCAGTTCGATGGACGCCCCGGTGTTGGACGGCGCCGAGACGCGGAAGGACACCGTGTCGATCCCGGACAAGTTGATCGGGCTGAAGGAAGTCCAGTCGTTGTTGGAGATGTCGCCGATGCGCCTGCCGCCTTCGGCTCCGGGCTCGTCGACGATCCGGATTCCGGACGAGCCGGTGAAGTGCTCGGCCTGCTTGTGCTTGGGCTGCAGGGTGATGCCGGCGCTGCCCTTCAGACCGCCCTTGTCGGTGTAGTCGGCGGACAGGACGTAGTAGACGTTGGCGGCCTCGTCATGGCCGGACGCGGTGGTCGTGACCGTCCCGGAGCAACCGGTGTACTGGCCGGTGTCGTGGGCGTGCTGGTCATGGCCGAGCGCCGTGATCACGTTGACCTTGGCGCAGTCGACGGCGCCGTCCTCGGGGTCGGTGACGTTCACCGTGTAGGTCACCTTGTCGCCGAAGTCGATGAACCCGCCGTCGGGCGGAGCCGAGAAGACGACCTTGGGACGGCTGTTGCCGACGACGATGGGCAACGTGACGCTGCCCGTCTTCCCGCCGGAGTCCCGTACGGTCAGCTTGACGGTGTAGGTCCCGTTGGCGCTGTAGGTGTGGGACGGGTTGGCGCTGGTGGAGGTCCCGCCGTCGCCGAAGTCCCACGCGTAGGTGATCGCGTCGCCGTCGGGGTCGGATGAGCCGGCCGAGGAGAACGCCACCGTCAGCGGCGCCGCGCCCGAGTCGGGGTTGGCGCTCGCCTTGGCCAGGGGCACGCGGTTTCCGGCGACGTAGTCGACCCGGTAGACGCTGTCATCGGTGTTCGTGTGGCCGAATCCGTTGCCCCAGTCGGCCATGTACAGGGCGCCGTCCGGACCGAACTTCATGTCGATCGGCGCATGCGGGGCGAGCTGTGCCACGAAGGGGTTGATCTTCAGGAGGTTGCCCGAGGAGTCCAGCCGGAACTCCTTGACGACGTTTCGGCTCCATTCATAGAGGAACGGCGTGCCGTCGAAATACTCGGGGAACTTGCGGTCAGAGCCACTGGCCGGGTCGTAGCGGTAGAAGGGGCCGCCCATCGGGGCGGCACCGCCGCAGCAGTCGATCTCGGGGAACTCGGCCGAGGCGTGGTAGTTGTACCAGACTGTCGCGGGCTTGGCCGTGGGCAGATTGGTCAGCCCAGTGTTGTTGGGCGAGTCGTTGACGGGCGCCGAGCAGTTGAACTTCGCGCCGGAGGTGTTGGTGGCGAAGTTGTAGTCGTTGAACGGGATGTTGTTGCCGACGCAGTACGGCCAGCCGTAGAAGCCCGGCTGCTTGATCAGGTTCCACTCGACGGTGCCCTCGGGACCGCGACTGGGGTTCGCGGCGCCGGCGTCGGGGCCGTAGTCGCCCAGCGAGATCCAGCCCGTCACCTTGTCGACCGAGAAGCGGAACGGGTTGCGGAAGCCCATCGCGTAGATCTCCGGCCGCGTCTTGGCGGTGCCGGACGGGAACAGGTTGCCGGACGGAATCGTGTAGGTGCCGCCGGGCTCGGGGTGGATGCGCAGGATCTTGCCGCGCAGGTCGTTGGTGTTGGCCGCGGACCGCTGGGCGTCGTAATGCTCCCGGCCCGACCGCTCGTCGATCGGGGCGTAGCCGCTGGACCCGTTGGGATTGGTGTCGTCACCCGGGCCGATGTACAGGTTCCCGCCCGGCCCGAACGCGAGGTAGCCGCCAGTGTGGCCGGGCTCGTCGACGTTGCGGTACGCCGGAACCTCGATGATCTTCTTCTCACTCGCCAGGTCGAGGCTGGTGCCGTTGAAGGTGAACCTCGACACCCGGTTCACCTCACCGCCATTGGACGGCGAATAGTTGACGTAGATCCAGCCGTTGGTGGCGAAGTCCGGATCCAGCGCCAGCCCGATGCCACCGTCCTCGCCGCCGTCGTACACCGGCAGGGTGGCGATGACGCGCGTGCCCCCGCCATTGGCGGGGATCAGATTCACCTTGCCCGAGCGCGACATGTAGAAGACCCTGCCGTCGCCGGCCACGTCGAGTTCCATCGGCTGGTCCGGTGCGCCGTCGAGGGTCACCTTCTGGAACCGGGCCGCGACGGTGCCGCCGCAGTCACCCGGCGCCGCACCCGCCGCCCACTTCACCCCACCCAGCAGGTGCTGCTTGAACAGCGGCTCCGAATAGGAGGACGCCTGGTGACCCATCGCGGTGGCCCACACCCGGCCGCCCTCCGGGTTGTGGCACCAGGAGATCGGGTGATCGGCCCCCATCTTGTTCGGCCCCGCGTCATAGGTGGTCTCGTCCGCGCTCACCAGCACGTGCACCGAGCCCCGCAGGTTCTTGTCGAAGTTGTACCACTCCTCCGAGCGCACCCACCGATCCGGCAGCCCTTTCGTGGAAGGGTGAACCTTGTCGGCCACCTTGGCGGTGCCCTGCAGGATCGCCGAATGCGCGGTCATGTGCGCGCCGGCCAGGGCGACCTGGTCCCACCAGGGAAACTGCGCCTCGATGTTCATATCGGTGGCGTTGTGGATCGCGACGACGCCGTGGCCGCCGCGCACGTACGCCTGGAAGGCCTGACGCTGGGCGTCGTTGTCCCACACCATGCCGCTGGTCTGCAACATGATCACCGCGTCGTAGGTGTTCAGGGTCGCGGCCGTGAAGACGGCGGAGTCCTCGCTCTGGTCGAGCTGGAAGTTGTTGTCGGCCGCCATCTGCTGGAACATCGCGATACCGGCGGGGATGGAGTCATGCCGATAGGCGCCGCTCGCGGTCTTGCTGAACAGCAGCACCCTGAACTGCGGAGCGGCCGCGTGCGCCACCAGCGGCACCGCGGACAGCCACAGCCCTAATAAGGCTGCGGCGAGGGCGGAAAGCAGGCGTGATGTTCGCATGAAGGATCTCCTGGGGGGGTTACCGGCAACGGGCGGAGCTGAAGGGTGGGAAGGCATGCGTCGTCTCGGCCGATGCCGGTCGTCTTCAGCAGCGGCCCACCCATCGATCCGGGCGGCGGGGCCTGACCATGCGACAAGGTGTCGAATCGATTCGAAATGAAAATAGGCCGGGCCAACGTACGTGTCAAGCATGCTTATCCGGTCAGCGAATCCAGGACCACCTTTCCGCTTCCACTCGGCCAGGGCCTCACTGCCTTTATCGGAAATCTGCAGGTGCAGGCGGTACCGCCGATGCCGCGCTGTCCCACCGACACCCAATTGGGCAAGGGAAGGTCATTGAATAAGTATGAAACTTTCAAGGCCGGCTGCCGCCGGTTCGCCAAATGAGTCGCTGTCTTGATCAGAGGGTGCGCAGGTAGGCAAGGCCGTCCACGGCGAGCGCGTCCTGGCTTTGCGCGAGGGGCCGCCAGATGGCGGCCGCGGTGGCGATGGTCTGGTTGTAGGCGGTGAACGACTCGATGACGAGCGGCCCTTGATAGCCGACGTCGTGCAGGGCCCCGGTGAAGCCGGGCCAGTCGAAGCGGTCGGCACCCGGCGTGCCGCGATCGGTGCCGCACACCTGCACGTGCGCGATCCGATCCGCCGCGGACCGCACCGCCTGGGCGGGGTCTTTCTCCTCGATGTTCATGTGGTAGGTGTCGAGCGCCAGGTGGCAGTCCTCGGGCAGCGCGTCGAGGGCCTGCTCGACGGTGTTGATGAGGCTGGTCTCGTACCGGTTGAGCGGCTCGACCGCGAGCCTCACCCCGTGCTCGGCCGCGTGGTCCAGGACGGGCCGCAGCCGCTCACGCAACTCGGCGTAGACCTGCCGGCGCTCGTCCGGTGACAGCCGCCACGTACGGCCGACCGAGGCGTACGCCGGCCCCCCGATCACCGGAGAGCCGACGGTCACCGCTACGTCGACGCAGTGCCGCAGATAGTCCTGAGTGTCGCGGACGGTCTCCGGGGAGGCGGCCACGAGCTCGCGCCCCGGCGGCATGACGAGCACCACGGACGCGGCCAGCCCGTGCTCGGCCAGCACCGCCGCGGCCTTGTCCGGGTTCCACTCGCCGGGTTGCTCGACGGGCAGCTCGATGACGTCGAAGCCCCACCCGGCGATGCGGGGCGCGAGCCGCGCCAGGTCGTCGTCGGTCAGCGGGGAGACCCAGACCCAGGTGTTCACTCCGATGGAGAACATGCGTCCCTCTTCGTCGTCGGTTCGCGGAAGGAGCCGATCAGCTCTTCTTCCCGCCCCAGGCCTCCGGGAACCCGGGCAGGTCCTCACAACCGCACAGCGCGTAGTGCAGCGGCGGCATGTTGGGCTTGAGGTAGGTCGACAGGTTCTCGCTGGTGACCTCCGGCTGTGGCAGGTTCCACATCTTGGGCACTTCCTCGCCCTTGAGGATCTTCAGCGCGGCGATGAGCGGGGTGCGCCACTGGTAGGTCGGGTACGTGGGCGCCACGGCGGTGAGGCCGGCATCCTTCCACTTCTGCAGGAAGTCCTGCTGGTCCTCGCCGTTGATCGGCGGCACCGGCACGCCCGCGTCCTCGAACGCCTCGATCGCCGCCACCGCCGTGGCGCCGGAGTCCATCCAGACGCCGTCGATCTTGCCGTGCCGCTGGATGTAGTCACTGACGATGCTCTTGGTCTTGGCGGCGTCGCCGTCGGTGAACTCCACCCCCACCACCTGGAGCCGGCTCTTGTCGAAGACCACCTTCGCCGCCGACCAGCGGGTCTCCAGCACGTCCACGCCGGGCAGGATGCGCAGCGCCAGCACCTTCCCACCCGCCGGCACCTTCTCGACCAGGAATTCGGCGGCGTCGGCGCCGAAGGCGTAGCCGCCGATGGGCTTGATGAACGTCACCGGGCAGTCCGTCTGCACGCCCCGGTCGAACACGATGACGGGCACCTTCGCGCAGGCGGCCGTCACGGCGGGGGTGAGCGTGGCCGTGGTGTTCGGCGAGACGATCAGCGCGTCGCAGTCCTTGGCCTGCAGCTCGGCGATGTCGGAGATCTGCTTGTCGTCCTTGCCCTCGGCGTCGAGGGCCGTGAACTTCTCGATCTCCTTGTGCAGGCCGGCCTCTGCCTGCATCGTCTTCCAGCCGACCTGGCGCCAGGGGTTGTTGACCGCGGCGTTGGAGAAGCACAGGTGGTACGGCCCGTCCTTCTTGTACTTCGCCGTGTCGACCATCTTCGGGGCGATGACCTGCTCCCAGGGCTTGTCCGTGGGGCCCTGCGGCGTCTGGGAGCGCATCGCCAGCTGAGCGTCGAAGTCCGCCTGTACGAAGAACTTCGACTGCGCGCCCGTGCCCGAACCCTGAGCGCTCGCGGCCGGCGCCGCGGGTTGTGTGGTGGCCACCGGCTTGTCGGTGGTGCAGCCGGCGAGGACGAGCGCGGTGGCCGCGGCGACCGCGGCCTTATGACGCGGCATGTGCGTCTCCTCTTCGGGGGGTGAACTTCCGGGGAAGTCGGATGGCTCCCGCCGCGACCGCGGCGATGATGATGACGCCCTGCACGGTGAACTCCAGCGCCCCCGAGATTCCGTACAGGTTGAGCAGGGTGAACAACGCCTCCAGCGTGAAGGCACCGGCCATGGCGGCGAGCACGGAGCCGCGGCCGCCGCCGAGCACCACGCCGCCGAGCACGACCGCGGTGATGGCCGAGAACTCCAGTCCCTGGCCCGCCTGGGCCGAGACGCCGGCGAAGCCGCCGAGCAGGATCGCGGCGACGGCCGCGGCCAGACCGGAGAGCATGAAGGCGAAGATCTTGGCCCGGTCGACCCGGACCCCGGACAGTGCCGCGGCACGCACGTTGTCGCCGGTGGCGATGAGGGTCTTGCCGAAATCGGCACGCATGAGCCAGATCGCCACCGCACCCACGGCCAGCAGGATCAGCACCGACCACGGCAGTGGCCCGAGGCCGCCGCGGCCGAACATCCGAAAGCCCTGCGACAGCGCGCCACGCGGCGCGCCGCCGGTCCAGAGGAAGACCGCCCCGCTGAGGACGAGCAGCATGCCGAGCGTCACGATGAACGACGGCACTCGCAGCTTGGTGGTGACCACGCCGTTGACCAGTCCGACGAAGAGCCCGACGACGATCAGCAGGGCGAGGACAGGCCCGGTGGCGGACTCGTCGCCGTCGATGAGCCGCGCGGCGATCACCACTTCGGCCGTCACCAGCGAGCCGACCGACAGGTCGAACTCGCCGGAGACGATGACGAAATACTGTCCCGCGGCGAGGATCACCAGCGGCGCGGCCCGTTTGAGGAACGCCAGGAACCCGGCGGGCTCCAGGAAGAAGGGGTTGACGACCGCGATCGCGACCAGCAGCACCATGAGGACCGCGAGGATGGGAAGTGCCCGCCTCATGCCGGCCGCCTTGCCCCGCGCCGGGCGTAGACGGCCACCGCGATGACGATGACCACGCCGCGGACCACGTCCTTGCCGAAGGAGTTGATCTCGAGCTGGTTGAAGATGGTGTCCAGGACGGCCAGCAACAGGACCCCGCCCACGGTTCCCGCGACCCCGCCCTTGCCTCCGGCCAGCGCGGTCCCGCCGAGCACGACCGCGGCGATGGACTCCAGGTCGTAGCCCCCGTCCGTGCCGACTGTGGGCGCCCCCGCCCCGAGCCTGGCGGCCAGCAGCAGGCCCGCGATGCCGGCGCAGACCGAGCAGAGCACGTGGATGATCACGATGACGCGGCCCGTACGGATCCCCGACAGCCGGGCGACCTCCTCGTTCCCGCCCACCGCGTAGATCCGGTATCCCAGCCGGGTCCTGCTCAGCAGGAACCAGGCCACGACGGCCACGCTGGCCCAGAGCATGGCGGAGACGGGGATCGGCCCGATGCGGGAGTAGCCGAGGAGCTGGAACGACTCGGGCACCTTGCCCGCCGGGCCGTCGTACAGGTGGTCCACGATGCCCTTGATGATCAGGGCGACGCCGAGCGTGGCGATGAAGGCGTGAACCCGGAGCCCGGTGATGACCAGCCCGTTCACCAGACCCACCAGCGCGCTGATGGCCAGCACCGCGGCGACCGCGGGCACGACTTTCCCGTCCTGGCCCGCCATGATCTCCGCCGCGACCAGCGAGGCCAGGCTGATCAGGTACGCCACGGACAGGTCGAGCGACCCGCCGAGGATCGCCAGCGTCTGCCCGATCGCCACGATGCCGAGGGCCGCCGAACGCTGCTGGATCCCGACGACGCTCTCCATGGTGAGGAACTGGTCGCCATCGAGCGCGACGAGGGCCCAGCCGACCGCGACCAGGCCGAGCAGCGCGAGGAACACCACCTGCGTGGGTTCGCGCAATCGCGCCGCCAGGCCGCCGTGCGCCTCGCCGCGGCGGGCGGGACGGCGGCCGCGCACGAGCAGGTTCATTCAGGCCACCTCTCCGGCGGCCAGGCGCATGATGGCCTCCTCGGAGGCCCCGGCCGGCAACGTGCCCGCGATGCGGCCGTCGCGCAGGACGACGACGCGATCGCTCATGCCGATGAGCTCGGGCAGCTCGGAAGAGATCATCATGATGGCCATGCCGTCATTCGCCAGTTCGCGCATCAGCTCGTGGATCGCGGCCTTGGCCCCGACGTCGACGCCCCGGGTCGGTTCGTCGAAGAGCAGCACCCGCGGCGCCATCGTCATCCATTTGGCGAGCACAACCTTCTGCTGATTGCCTCCGGACAGGTAGCGGACCTCCTGCTCCTGGCGCGCAGGCGAGAGGCGTACCCGTTGGAGCAGGTCGCGCAGGCCGTTGCGGTGCCTGGCGCCGACCGCGCGGGCGACGAGCAGGGCGTTGTCGCGCACTGACTGGCGCAATGCGAGCCCTTCGGCCTTGCGGTCCTCGGTCACCAGCCCGATGCCCATGGCCACGCCTTCCCTGACCGAGCGCGGGCGCGACGGGGTCATCTCGCCCGTGGTGAACGGCTCCGCGCCGAAGATCGCTTTGGCGAGTTCCGATCTGCCGGATCCCTGCAGGCCCGCGATGCCGACGATCTCCCCGGCACGCAGTTCCAGATCGATGTCGCGGAGCTTGAGGTTGCCCGCTGCGCGCAGGCTGAGCCGCACCTCGCCGGCGCCCGCCGAGCGAGGCGGGAAGCAGGTGCCGAGGTCGCGCCCCACCATCAGGCGGATCAGCTCGTCAGGGGTCACCTCGCCGATCGGGCACGTGGTGACGCGCGAGCCGTCCTTGAGGACGGTGATCCGGTCGGCGAGATCGAACACCTCGCGTAATCGGTGGGAGATGTACACGACGGCGACGCCGCGTTCCCTCAGCCGCCCGGTCAGCCGGTAGAGCAGCTCGACCTCGTGCTCGGCGAGCGCCGCGCTGGGCTCGTCCATGACGAGGAGCCGGGCCTTCACCGACAACGCCTTGACGATCTCGACGATCTGCTGCTGTGCCACCGACAGGCGCTTGACCGCGTCGCGGGGGCCGAAGGGGTCCTCACCCAGCTCGTCGAGGAGCCGCGCGGTCGCCGTCTCCATGGCGGTCCGGTCGACCAGGCCGCGCCTGACGGGCTCACGCCCGAGGAAGACGTTCTCGGCGACGGTGCGCTCGGGCAGCAGGTTGAACTCCTGGTGGATGATCGCGATGCCGGAGCGCTGCGCCTCGAGCGGATGGCCGAAGGAGACGGGGCGACCGTCGATCTCGATCGTGCCCTCGTCCGGCGGGTGAATCCCGCAGATGATCTTCATCAGGGTGGACTTGCCGGCGCCGTTCTCGCCGACGACGGCGTGGACCTCACCGGCCATCACGTCCAGGTCCACTCCGGACAGCACCCGCACGCCCAGGAAGCTCTTGCCGATGCCGCGCATGCTCAGCACGCGGCCCACCGGCTATCGACAAGTTTCGGGCTTATATTTCTCATCCTGCGGGATGCTAAGCGGGCTTATATCGACGGTCAAGCAAGGCCCACACCTGTATGAGCGGTGATTCCCGTAAGCGGCGCACGATAAGACAGTGATAAGCCTGCTTATGCTTGACCATCGACAAAAGTAGATCTTACTATCGGAGATACTTACATATCGGATGCCTACCGCATCCGGGGCTAGGCCCGACACGATGGAGCTTTCATGGACAAGCTCGGTGTGTGGCTTATCGGGGCACGGGGATCCGTGGCGACCACTGCCATCGTGGGCGCGGCGGCCATCAGGGCGGGAGCGGCGACCCCGCAAGGATGCGTGAGCGAGTCCCCCGGCTTTCCCGGGCACCTGGTTCCGCTGACCGGCCTGGCCTTCGGCGGCCATGACATCACCGAGACCTCCTTGCGCAAGCGCGCCGAACAGCTGGGCAGAGCAGGGGTCATATCACCGGACCTCCCTGGGCTGCTCGCGTCCGATCTGGACGCCGCCGACGCCGAGATCCGGCCGGGTTACGTCCCCGGCGACGGCGGCCGGGCCGCGACCCGACTGATCGACGACATCGCCGGCTTCCGGGCCCGGCACGGGCTGGCCCGGGTGGTCGTCGTCAACGTGTCGTCGACCGAGCCCCCGGTGGATTCGCGCCCGGAGTTCAAGAGGCTGGCCGACCTCGAGGAGCGGCTCGCCGCGGGGGACGCCGTCCTGCCGCCGAGTTCGCTGTACGCCTATGCCGCCTTCCACGCCGGGTGCGGCTATGTGGAGTTCACCCCCTCCACCGGGCCGACCCTGCCCGCCCTGGCGGAACTCGCCGCCCGGCGGGGCGTGCCGTACGCGGGACGCGACGGCAAGACCGGCGAAACCCTGGTCAAGAGCGCCCTGGCACCCATGTTCGCCGACCGGGCACTTCGGATCCGCTCCTGGTCCGGGCTCAACCTGCTCGGCGGCGGCGACGGGGCGACACTCGCCGATCCGGCCGCCAGGTCCAGCAAGCAGCTGTCCAAGGACCAGGTTGTCGCGAAGGTCCTGGGGGAACCCGTCGAGGGTGAGACGCACATCGACTACGTCCCGGATCTCGGAGAATGGAAGACCGCCTGGGACCACGTGAGCTTCGACGGCTTTCTGGGCGTGCGGATGACGCTGCAGTTCACCTGGCAGGGCTGCGATTCGGCGCTGGCCGCTCCGCTCGTCCTGGACCTGGCCCGGCTGGTCGCCCGTGCGCACGAGAAAGGGCGGCACGGCGTCCTGCCCGAGCTCGGCTACTTCTTCAAGAGCCCGCTGGGGACGGACGAGCACGCCCTGGCCGCCCAGTACGCCCGGCTGCGCGCCTTCGCCGAGGAGCTGTCATGAGGGCGCTGCTCGAGCTGGTCCGCGCACCGGCCGCACTGTCGGTGCCGGGGGACACCATGGCGGGGGCCGCCGCCGCCGGCCGGCGTCCGGCACCCGGCCTGGCCCTGGCGTCGGTGCTCATGTACTGGTCGGGAATGGCGCTCAACGACTGGGCGGACCGTGAAGCGGACGCCGTCGAACGTCCTGAGCGCCCGATCCCGTCAGGCCGGGTCCGCCCGGGCGCCGCGCTCGGGCTCGCGGCCGCCCTGACCTGCGCGGGCCTGGCCACCGCCGCCGTCGCCGGCGGCCGGCGCGCTCTCACCGTCGCCGGTCTGCTGGCCGGCGCGGTGTGGGCCTACGACCTGGGCCTCAAACGAACGGCGGCGGGACCGGCCTCGATGGCGGCCTGCCGCGTGCTCGACGTGCTGCTGGGCGCGGGCGAGCAGGTCAGAGCCGCCGTGCCGATGGCGCTGGCGATAGGTGCGCACACCTACGGGATCAGCGTCCTGGGCCGGACCGAGGTCACGGGGGCGGCACGCGGGATCGCCGAGCGCGCGCTCGTGGCCAGCACCGCTGCGGCCGGGCTCGCGGCCGCCTCCTGCGTGCGCAACCAAGCCGCCGCGCGGGCCGGAGCGGGCGTCCTCATCGCCGGCTATCTCGCCTTCACCCTCCCGGTCCAGGCCGGGTTACGGGCCCGTCCCGACCCCGAGAACGTCCGGCAGGCCGTCCGCCTCAGCATCCTCGGCCTGATACCGCTCCAGGCGGCGGCGGTCGCCGGTGGCGGGCGGTTCACCGCGGCGGGCGCGCTGCTGTGTTCGCTTCCCCTGGGCACGTGGCTCTCATCCCGGCTGGCGACATCGTGAAGTGGGCCTACTGCACCAACGGCTTCGCTGGACTCCTCGAACGCCTGGGCCTCGATGCCGTCGTCGAGACGGGCGGGCGTTACACCCTCGATCCCCTGCGCAAACTCCATCCGACCCTCATCAGCGACGACGCCGAGCGCAGAGTGGAGTTCCTGACCACGGCGATGCGGGTCGCCGCCGACCTGGGCGCTCCCGTGGTGCATCTGTGGAGCGGGGTCCGGCCCGACGGCATGCCGGAGGCGGAGGCGTACACGCGGCTGGTTCGCCAGTGCGCACGACTGCTCGACGAGGCGACCAGGTGGGCGTCACGCTGGGGTTCGAACCCGAACCCGGGATGCTCGTCGCCGACCTGGACGGGTTCGAGCGGCTGCGTACGATGCTCGGCGCCCATACCCGGTTCGGTCTCACCCTCGACATCGGGCACTGCCACTGCGTGGAGCGGGAGGACCTGGACACCTGTGTCCGCCGGGCGCTGCCGTACACCGTGCACGTGCAGATCGAGGACATGCGCCGGGGAGTTCACGAGCACCTGGAATTCGGCGAGGGTGAGATCGACTTCGTGCCGGTGCTCGCCGCTCTGCGCGGCTACTCGGGTCTGGTGGCGGTGGAGCTGGCCCGGCACAGCCATGCGGCCCCGCAGGTCGCCCGCCGCTCGATCGACTTCTTGAGGAGGGCACATGAACGAGCCGGCACAGGAATGGCCGGCACAGGCCGTCCGGCAGGTCGAGGCTGACCCGTACGCGATCCACCGGCTCTTCCCGCAGGCCGAACGGCGGGGCGGCCCTGGCGCCCGGCGCGCGCTGCTCGGCGCGCTGCACGGCGACCACGCGGTGATCCGCAGCCTGTACGAGGCCGGCGACAGCGGCGAGCGACTGGCGATCCTGACCGCTCTGCACGAGCTCGACCTGGGAGGGACGGCGGTCGGGCTGGTGGAGGACGCGCTGCGCACCAATGACGCGCGACTGGTCGCCGCGGCCCTCGGCCCGTACGGCTCGGCGTGGCTGGACGACCACTCCTTCCGGCAGGGGGTGCTCAAGTGCGTCTTCATGTCGATCCCGCTGGCGGCGGTGGCCGAGCTGGACCGCCGCTTCGACGCCGAACTGGCCCGGATGCTGTCGGACTACGCGGCGGAGCTGCGGGCGGCCGGTCGGCCCGTCCCGAGCGACATCCTGGAGAGGAGCTGAATGCGCATCTTCGACCCCCACATCCACATGACCTCCCGGACCACCGACGACTACCAGCGCATGCACGCCGCGGGAGTCCGCGCCGTCGTCGAACCCGCCTTCTGGCTGGGGCAGCCCCGTACCAACGTGGGCAGCTTCCTCGACTACTTCGACGCGCTGCTCGGCTGGGAGCCGTACCGCGCCGCGCAGTACGGCATCCACCACCACTGCGCGCTCGCGCTCAACCCCAAGGAGGCCAACGATCAGCGGTGCGCGGGGGTGCTGGCCGAGTTGCCGCGATACCTGCTGAAGGACTCCGTCGTCGCGGTCGGCGAGATCGGCTACGACTCGATGACGGCGGAAGAGGAACGGGCCTTCGAGGCCCAGCTCGCCCTGGCGCAGGAGAATGACCTTCCGGTGCTCGTGCACACTCCGCATCGGGACAAGGCCGCGGGCACCCGCCGGAGCCTCCATGTGGTACGGGACGCCGGGGTACCCCCCGAACGGGTGCTCATCGACCACCTCAACGAGATGACCGCCGGCATGGTCGCGGACGCGGGCTGCTGGATGGGGTTCTCGATCTACCCCGACACCAAGATGGACCCGGACCGGATGGTGGCCCTGCTCAAGGAGTACGGCACGGACAGGATTCTGGTGAACTCGGCCGCCGACTGGGGACGGAGCGACCCGCTCAAGACGCGCGAGGTGGCCGATGTCATGCTCGCAGCCGGCTTCGGCGGGGACGACGTGGACCGGGTGCTGTGGCGCAATCCGGTCGCCTTCTACGGGCAGAGCGGCCGCCTCGACCTCGAGACCGGCTCGGAAGCCGGCCCCGACCACGCCGGCAACACGATCAGGCGGGGGTGACCATGCGGCTGCGCCATCCGGACGGCTCGACGGTGCACCTGTCCTATTGCACCAACGTCCACGCCGCCGAGGATCTCCCCGGCATCCACGCTCAGTTGTCCGGCGTCGCCGCGCGGGTCAGGCGCCTGCTCGGCGTAGAAAGGCTCGGGCTCGGGCTGTGGCTGTCCCAGTACGCCGCCGCGGACCTCCTCGCCCGGCCCGAGGAACTCGCCGGGCTGCGCGAGCGGCTGACCGCGCTCGGGCTGGAGGTCGTGACCCTCAACGGGTTCCCCTACCGCGGCTTCCACGACGAGATCGTGAAGTACCGTGTCTACACCCCCGACTGGGCCGACGCGGAGCGGTTGCGCTACACGCTCGGGCTCGCCGAGATCCTCGCCGCGCTGCTGCCGGACGACGTCACCGAGGGCACGATCTCGACCCTCCCCCTCGCCTGGCGGACGGGGTGGACGAGAGAGAAAGCGGCGGCGGTCACGGCCAATCTCGACGCGGTCGCCCAGGGCCTGCGCGCGCTGGCCGGCCGTACCGGCAAGGTCATCCGGCTGGGCTTCGAGCCGGAGCCCGGCTGCATCGTCGAGACGACGCCCCAGGCGACCGCCCTGCTGAGCGAGGTGGATCATGACCACCTCGGCCTCTGCCTGGACGCCTGCCACATGGCCGTGGGCTTCGAGGAACCCGGCGCGGGCGCCCGCACCGGGCTGCCCATCGTGAAGCTCCAGGCGTCGTGCGCCTTGGTGGCCCCGCCGGGGGCGCAGCCGGCGCTGGCCGCGTTCGACGAGCCCCGTTTCCTCCACCAGACCCGCTCCGCCACCGGATACGCCGACGACCTGGGCGAGGCCCTGGCCGGTGCTCTGCCCGCGGACGAGAGCTGGCGCGTGCACTTCCACGTCCCGCTGCACGACGCGCCGCCCCCTCCGCTCGCCACCAGCGCCCCCTACTTGCGTGACCTGCTGAACGTGCTCCTCGGCGGAGAACGGCCGCTGACCAGGCACGTCGAGGTGGAGACCTACACGTGGAACGTGCTTCCCGGCGCGCCGGCCGACGTCGCGGAAGGCATCGCCGCCGAGCTCGACTGGATGCGGGGGCAGCTCGCCGCCCTCGGGCTGAAGGAGACGTGATGGCGCCGCTGATCGTGATCAATGTCGTCGGGCTGACCCCGCGCCTGCTCGCGCACATGCCGAACGTGGCGAAGGCGGGCGCGGCGGCCGCGCTGCGGCCCGTGCTCCCGGCCGTCACCTGTTCGATGCAGGCCACCCTGCTGACCGGTTCGATGCCCCGCGACCACGGCATCGTCGGCAACGGGTGGTACTTCCGGGATCTCGGCGAGGTGCTGCTGTGGCGCCAGCACAACGCGCTCATCCAGGGCGACCAGCTGTGGACCGCCGCGCCCGGCCTGCGCACCGCCAACGTCTGCTGGTGGTATGCGATGGGCGCGCCGGCCGACCTGCTCGTCACCCCGCGGCCCGTCTACCACGCCGACGGCCGCAAGTCGCCCGACTGCTACACCCGCCCGCCCTCGCTCCACGACGACCTCGAGGCCGCGCTGGGGCCGTTCCCCCTGTTCACCTACTGGGGCCCCAACGCGGGGATCGCCTCCTCCGAATGGATCATCGCCGCGGCCCGCCGCATCCTGGCCCGCGAACGGCCCGATCTGCTGCTGGTCTACGTGCCTCACCTCGACTACGACCTCCAGCGGTACGGTCCCGCCGGCCCCGAGGCGGTGGCGGCGGCCCGCGCGGTCGACGCCGCGCTGGCTCCGCTCCTCGCCGAGAACGCCGAGGTGGTCGTGCTCTCGGAGTACGGCATCACCCCGGCGTCGCGCCCGGTGGACATCAACCGGGCGCTGCGCACCGCGGGTCTTCTGGAGGTCCACACCCAGGCCGGGATGGAGTACCTCGACCCGTGGACGTCCCGGGCCTTCGCCGTCGCCGACCATCAGGTGGCCCACGTTTATGTGCGCGACCCGGCCGACCTCGACCGCACCCGCGCCGTCATCGCCGAGCTGCCCGGCGTGGACGAGGTGCTCGACCAGGCGGGGAAGGCGAAATACGGGCTCGACCACGAACGCGCCGGCGAGCTCGTCGCGGTGGCGGAACCCGACGCCTGGTTCACCTACTATTACTGGCTCTCCGACGACCGCGCCCCGGATTTCGCCAGGCTCGTGGACATCCACCGCAAGCCCGGCTACGACCCCGCCGAGCTGTTCATGGACCCGAGTGATCCGTTCGTCAAGCTCCGCGCGGCGGCGGCGCTGGCCAGGAAGAAGCTGGGCTTCCGGTACACGATGCGGGTGGTGCCGCTCGACCCGGCGCCGGTGCGGGGCAGTCACGGCCGGCTGCCCGACCTCCCCGACGACGGCCCGCTGATCATCGGCCCGTTCGACCGTGACTCCTACGAGGCGACCGAGGTCAAGGACCTCCTGGCCGGCCTGGCCCGGGGAAGCCGCTGACCGCGGACACCCCGGGCCGCCCTATCGGCCTCAGCCGCGGGTCCAGCGCTGGTTGGTTCCTCCGGTACAGGTCCAGATGCGCGCCTTGGTGCCGTTGGCGGTGCCGCTGACGTCCAGGCACTTGTTCGCACCGACCGCGGTGACGGTGCCGTCGGCGTTCAGGCGCCACTTCTGGTTGTTCTGCCCGTTGCAGTCCCAGATGATCACCGCGGTGCCGTCCGCCGTCCCGGCACCGTTCACATCCAGGCACTTGCCACCAGAGGCCCGCAGCTCACCCGCGGCGGTCGAGGTCCACTGCTGGTTGGACTGCCCGTTGCAGTCCCACAGCTGCGCCTGCGCGCCGTTGGCGGTGCCGCTGACGTCCAGGCACCGGCCGGACCCCACACCCTTGAGGGTGCCCGAGCCGCCCGGTGTGCTGGTCAGTTCCTTGACGCGGATGTTGCGGAACGACACCACGTCGCCGGACCCGTGGTTCTGGATGCCGATGTAGCCTTGCTGGAGCGAGCGGACCGGATCGGTGTTGGTGAAATCATTGATTTTGGTGCCGTTCAGGAACACCTGCAGCCGCTCACCCTCTACCAGCAGCTCATAGGTGTTCCACTGACCCGGCGGGTTCAGCGCCGCGTCGCGGGCGGCGAGGTCGGCGGACTTGAACCCGTAGATCGCCCCGGTCGTCTTGTCCGGGGTGTCGGTCGCGTCGATCTGCACCTCATATCCGGTGTTGAGCGCCGCGTCGGGGTCACTGGTGGCCGGGAAACCGACGACGACGCCGGAGTTGGAGTCGCCGGTCATCTTCCAGTCGAGCTTGACGGAGTAGGAGCGGAACTCCTTGGCGTTGTACCACAGCATGCCCATGCCGCCCTGGGAGGTCAGCGTGGCGTCGCTGTTGGCGAACGACCCCGGCCCGGCCTGCGACCAGCCCGTCGTCGAGCCGTTGTACAACGTCGTGTACCCGGTCTCCGGGCGGCAGTCGGCGTTGGTGGCCTTGGCCGCGTACCGGATTCCGCCGAGCAGCAGCGTGCGGAAGTTCGGATCGGCGTACGACTCCTTGGTGTGACCAAGGCCGGTGTAGAAGGCGCGGCCGGAGGACTGGGGGTGGCACCAGGTGATCGGGTGATCGCCCATGTTGCCGCCGCTGTAGCTGCCCTCGTCCAGGCTCTGCAACACCCGGACGTTCGGGCGGGGGTTGGTGCGGTAGTTGTACCACTCGTCGGTACGTGACCAGGTCGCTCCGAGGTGGGCGGTCGCGGCGTTCGCCCGGTCCTCGGTCCGCACGGTGGCCTGCTGGATGGCCGGATGGTTGTTGAACCAGGCCCCCATCAGCTGCCCGTAGTACGGCCAGTTGTACTCGGTGTCGGCGGCCGAATGCACCCCCAGGTAACCGCCACCGCCGTCCACGTACGTCTGGAAGGCGGCCTGCTGGTTGTCGTTCAGCACATCACCGGTGGTGCTGAGGAACACCACCGCCTTGTACTGGGCCAGGTTGGCCGTGGTGAAGGCGTTCGCGTCCTCGGTGGCGTCGACGGCGAAGTCGTTGGCGGCGCCCAGGTCGCGGATGGCCTGGATCCCGTTGGGGATCGAGTCGTGCCGGAACGCGGCCGTCTTGGAGAACACCAGCACCTTGAAGGCGGCGGCCTGGGCGGGGATCGCGGGGATTACCGTCGCGGCGGCGGTGATCGCCACCACCGCCATTGACAGGCGTCGCAGCACAGATGTCTTTCGGTCGCTCCCCGCGACGCGCCCGAGCGCGGCGGGGATGAGGGGTCGCAGCATGGGTGTCCTTTCAGACGCGGGTCCAGCGCTGGTTGGTTCCTCCGGTACAGGTCCAGATGCGCGCCTTGGTGCCGTTGGCGGTGCCGCTGACGTCCAGGCACTTGTTCGCGCCGACCGCGGTGACGGTGCCGTCGGCGTTCAGGCGCCACTTCTGGTTGTTCTGCCCGTTGCAGTCCCAGATGATCACCGCGGTGCCGTCCGCCGTCCCGGCACCGTTCACATCCAGGCACTTGCCACCAGAGGCCCGCAGCTCACCCGCGGCGGTCGAGGTCCACTGCTGGTTGGACTGCCCGTTGCAGTCCCACAGCTGCGCCTGCGCGCCGTTGGCGGTGCCGCTGACGTCCAGGCACCGGCCAGACTCCGCACCCTTCACGGCACTCGTGCTCCCCGAGGGCGGGGTGCCGGTGTCGAGAGTGAAGGCGTCCACGTCGAACAGGTAACCCTGTCCGGTCGGGCCACGGAAGACCAGATAGAGCGTGGTGGTGCCGGTCGGCGCGCCGCTGAGGTTCGCCGAGACGTCGGCGAAGGTGTCCCAGCTGCCGGTGCTCGCCACGTTCACCGTTCCCAGCAGTGTGCCCGTCGCTGAGCCCGCGCGCACCTCGATCCGGCCGCCCGCGCCGGCCGAGGACACCCGGGCGGTGACCCTTGTCGCGTTGCCGAGGTTGTACGGCTGGAAGGAGATCCAGTCGCCGTCGTCGGTGAAGCCGACCGTCTTGCCGCCTTCCGCGGTGGCGTGGTCAGCCGTCTGGACGCCCTGCTGGACGCCGAAGTGCTCGGCCTGCCGGTGCCGCGGCTGGAGCGTACGGTCGCTGGTGGAGGTCAGACCGCCCTTGTCGGTGTAGGAGGCCACGAAGACGCCGTAGATGTTGGCCGCGGCGTCATGCTCACCGTCCACCGGCACGGAGATGGAGCCCGAGCAGCCGGTCGTGGAGGTGATCTGGTGGCGGTGGCTGTCGTGGCCGAGGAAGTAGGCGACGGTGACCCCGGCGCAGTCGATCGTGCCGTCCTCCGGGTCGGTGACGGTGACCTGGAAGGGCACGGTGTCACCGAAGGAGAACAGCTGCCCGGCGGCAGGGGTGGTGAGGATGACCGTCGGCGCGGTGTTGCCGACGTTCACGATCACATTAGCCGTGCCGGTGAGCCCCTGCGGGTCCCGGACCGTGAGCGTCGCCGTGTAGGCGCCGTTCGTGGTGTAGGTCTTGCTCGGATTCGCCGCCGTGGAGGTGGTGCCGTCGCCGAAGTTCCACGAGTACGTCAGCGCGCCACCCTCCGGGTCGGAGCTGCCCGCCGAGGAGAAGGCCACCGTCAGCGGAGCCGGTCCCGACGTCTTGTCGGCGGACGCCTTGGCGATCGGATTGCGGTTGGCACTGCCGATGTACTCGATGCGATACAGCGCCTGGTTGTTGTTGCCGTCGCCGTAGTCGAGGACGTACAGGGCCCCGTCGGGGCCGAAGGCCATGTCCATCACCTGCGTCCCCGACCAGGGGAACGCCGAGATCGCCCCATAGGCGCCGTCCGGCTTGACCTCGATCGTCTTGATCCAGCGCCGGCCGTACTCACCGGCGAAATACCGCCCGTCGAGCGTCTGGGGGAACTTGACGGCCGAGTTCAGGTTGGGGTCGTAACGGTAGACCGGGCCACCCATCGGCGACTCCGACCCCGAGCCGAACTCCGGCGGACTTCCGGCGTCCCCCGCGTACCTGATCCAGGCCGGCCTCGCCGGAGGAAGCGTGGTCAGACCGGTGTTACGGAAGGAGTTGTTGGTCGGGCCGCCCGCGCAGTTGTACTTCGGACCGGTGCTGTTGGTGGCGAAGTTCCATTCGTTGTAGGTCTCGCTGGTGGTGTTCGTACCCGTGCAGTACGGCCAGCCGTAGTTGCCCGCAGAGGTGATGCGGTCGAACTCCACCTGCCCGCTCGGTCCTCGGTTGGCGTTGGTCACGCCCGCGTCCGGCCCGTAGTCGCCGAGGTAGACGATGCCGGTCGCCTTGTCCACGCTCATCCGGAACGGGTTGCGGAAGCCCATCGCGTAGATCTCCGGCCGGGTCTTCGCCGTCCCCGGCGGGAACAGGTTGCCGCTGGGAATCGTGTAGGTGCCGTCGGGCTGCGGCTTGATCCGCAGGAGCTTGCCGCGCAGGTCGTTGGTGTTGCCGGCCGAGCGCTGGGCGTCGAACTGCGGGTTGCGGTCGGTCCGCTCGTCCAGCGGGGAGTAGCCGCTCGACTCGAAGGGGTTGCTGTCGTCGCCGGTGGTCAGATAGAGGTTTCCGGCGGCGTCGAAGTCGAGGTCCCCGCCCACGTGACAGCACAGGCCGCGGTCGTTCTGGACCTGCAGGACCACCTTCTCGCTGGCCATGTCGAGAGTGTCGTCCGGCTTGAGCACGAACCGGGACACGTGCAGCTCGCCCTTCCACTGGTCGAACTGCGCCTGCGTACCGTTGCTCGGCGCATCACCGTTGGGCGTGCTCAGCCGCGGCGAGTAGTAGAGCCAGATGTATCGGTTGGACGCGAAGTCGGGGTCCACCGCCACGCCCTGCAGGCCCTCTTCGTCGTGGCTGTAGACGTTGAGCTTGCCGGCCACCTTCGTGTTGCCGTTGACATCGGTGACGCGCACCGTGCCGTCGCGCGCCGTGTGCACCACCGACCGGTTCGGCATCACGGCCAGCGACATCGCCTCACCCAGCTCGGCACCTCCCGAGGCGAGAGACACCTGCTGGTAGTCGGCCGCCGCGATCACGAGGGCGTTCGCCGGGGCGGCGTTCAGCGCGAGCGCTCCGGGAATGATCAGCGCCATCGTGGTCAGCAAGGTGAGCCACGGACGTCGGTGCATGTGCGTTCCTCTGCTATCGAATCGGTTCGAGCGAAAGGAGGGCCCGCCTCTCGTCCCCGAGAGTGAGGCGCCGAGGGTGCGTCGCCGGACGGTGTCAGGCGCGGGTCCACTTCTGATTGGTGCCGCCGGTGCAGGTCCAGATGCGCGCCTTGGTGCCGTTGGCGGTGCCGCTGACGTCCAGGCACTTGTTCGCGCCGACCGCGGTGATGGTGCCGTCGGTGTTGAGGCGCCATTTCTGGTTGTTCTGCCCGTTGCAGTCCCAGATGATCACACTGGTGCCGTCCGCGGTGCCGGCCCCGTTCACGTCCAGGCACTTGCCGCCGTAGACCCGCAGCTCACCGCTCGCGGTCGCCGTCCACTGCTGGTTGGCCTGGCCGTTGCAGTCCCAGATCTGCGCCTGCGCGCCGTTCGCCTGCGAGGCTCCGCTGACGTCCAGGCACCGCCCCGACCCCGCACCCTTGAACGCACTCGCGCCCCCCGAAGGCTGACCCTGGGGACCGGCGGACGCCATCACCGCCTGGGCACCCGCCGGCCAGGCGCCGTTGGCGACGGTGACGTTGTTGTTCACCACATTGCCGCGGTCGCCGTTGGTCACGTTGGTGCTGCCGTTGGTCGACCAGTTGCCGGTGACGGTGAAGTTCCCCATGTTCTCGCCGCCCCAGTAGTTGGCGGTTGCCCAGGTGCCGGTGTTCGAGAGCACGTTGCCGTTGACGGTGTAGTACTTGGAGCCTTCGTCGAAGTAGATCCCGAACCAGCCGTTGGTCCGGAGGCAGTGGTTGCCGCTGATCACCGCGTTCGGGTTCCACGACAGCGTGTAGATACAGCCCCCATCGGTCATCTGCTGCATGACGTCATGCACATAGTTGCCGATGAGCTTGTTGCCGGACGCGGTGGTGGGCGTGGTGTAACGCGGCTGGTAGTTGTACAGGCCGCGGTTGGCGTACTGGTTGCTGCCGCCCGGCTCGTTGGCGCCCCAGCCGTACCCGATCGACATGCCGGTGTACGGCAGGTTGTAGACCTCGTTGTGCGACACGTCGGTGCCGGTGACGTAGGTGGTCAGGACCGAGACGATGCCGCGGTGGTCCAGGCCGAGGTCGTGGATGCGGTTGTTGCTGACGGTGATGTTCCGGTTGACCATCCGCTGGTCACCGGGGTGGTGCGCGTCGGCGCGCACGCCGCCGGCCACGATGCCGCCGGCCGAGCTCTGGGCGATCTCGGACCGGGTGACCGTGATGTCGGCGGCGCCCAGGCCGACACCGCTGGCATGCGCGTTGGCGTCGTTGCCGATGCCCACGGCCGTCTGACCGAGGTTGACGAACCGGGAGTCGGTGAAGGTGATGTTGTTGGCCGCGGACACCTGTACGGCGGCCGGCATCTGGTACCAGTTCGGCCGCGCGGCCTCGAACTGCTGGCAGCCCTCCTGGCAGGAGGTCAGCCTGTCGGCGGGCCAGTTCCAGTTACCCGCGATGTAGGCGCCGGTCTGCTGGTCCGCGTAGCCCTGGTTGCCGCTGGGCCCGAGCCAGGTCGTCCCGCTGAACGTGATCCCGCTGAACGTGATGTGGTGCGCGGGCGCGTCGTAGGTGCCTCCGACGTTCACCAGGGACTGGAGAATCGGCAGCTCGACGCTGACATTGCTCATGTTCTGCCCGGCAACCGGGATGTAGTACAGGACGCCGGTGCCGGGGTTGATGTACCACTCCCCCGGTGCGTCCAGGAACTCGTAGGCGTTCTCCAGGTACAGCGGACCCGCCCGGTGCGGCTGCGTGAAGGTGTCGTACCCGAAGGTGTTGTTGTTCCAGCCGGGCTGCTGCATCGTGATGAAGTTCCCGCTGATGCTCTGCACCGTCACATACCGGTCCGTGAACGAGCCCACGCTCTCCATCTCGACCCGGTTCTGGTTGGCCAGGTTGTTCAGATAGTTCAGCGCGCTGTTGCCGAACCTCAGGCCGGTGCTGCTCGCGGTGAAGTCCGACCGGTTCACGGCCGTACGCGCCCGCGTGGCGAGGGCGCCGTTGACGTACAGCTGCCGGGTGTCGATCCCGGCGCCGACGTCGGCGCGCCAGATGTTCTTCCCCGAGTCGGCCACGGTCCATCCGGTGACCGCCCTGGCTCCGCTGATGACGGGATGGGCGCCCGCCGCAGCCTGCCATTTGACGGAGTAGCCGTTGTTCCCGGAATCGGCGGCGGCCAGCCGGAGCGGCGCGGAGAGCCGGTACACCCCGTCGGCCAGTTCCACGACGATGTCACCGGACATCGCGCCGTTCAGCGAACGTACCGCCGCCTGCGCCGCGGCCGGCGAGCACGGCTGGGCGGACGTGCAGGCGGTGCCGGTGCCGGCGGGTGACGCGTACAGGGTCGTGGTGGCCGCCAGGGCTGGGGTGGCGGGGGCGATGAGGGCGAAGGCCGCGGCCAGCGCCGCGGCGACGATGCCGATCAGAGCCGGTCTCAGTGCCGTGACGGGCGAAGGTGACTGCACAGTTGTTCCTTTGGGGGGTACGGGTGTGGCCAGGTCACGCCCTGCTGCTCAGGCAGGTGACACCCTTCTGAGGGTCCTCGCCTCTAATTACGTTGTGAGTAGCGATAGCCGTCAAGACCTTAAGCCCGCTTATTTCACCATTTGCACACCTAGCGCCTGGCCATAGTTAGCCGCATTTCTTCTTTACCAGCGGTAATGCCAGCCATCGCGGTTACCCGCGCCGATCGTCCTCGTATGAACCGTTCATATGTGTCGTACTCATCGGCAATACCTCTGAGCTTGGGAGGAACCCACATCAGTCATACTTTGCAGGGAACGGCGAGGAGGAAGCACGGTGACCGACACCCCGCGCGAGAGCGGATACCGGCCGGGCTACGAGGTGGCCGCCGAGCAGGTACTTGAATACATCGTCCGGCTCGGCCTGCGCCCGGGCGACCGCATGCCGACCGAGATCGAGCTGGCCGGGCAACTGGGCACCAGCCGCACCGTGGTGCGCGAGGCCGTGAAGATACTCTCCGCGCTCGGCCGGGTACGCGCCCAGAAGGGCCGCGGCCTGTACGTGGCCGACGACGAGGGGATGTTCGGCACCGGGCGCTGGGCCTCCTTCTTCCTCCCGACCGACCTCGACCACGTCTACATGCTGTTCGAGTTCCGCAGGGCGCAGGAGATGGAGACCAGCAGGCTGGCCGCCCGCCGCGCCACTCCGGCGGAGCTGAGGGCCATCGAGGAGGCGGCCGGCGTGTGCCGCCACGGCTTCGAGACCGGCCAAGAAGACCTGTTCAACAAGGGCGACGACACCTTTCACACCGCCATCGCCACGGCCTCGCACAACATGTTCCTCCAGGTGGCGGTGCGGGAGGCGCGCAGGCTGCAGGCGCAGTCCAACCTCATCGGGCTGCGCGGCTCGGTGGGCGGGCATGCCGCCAAGGCCGTCGAGGAGCACGACGCCATCTACCAGGCCATCCGCGCCGGCGACCCGGAAGCGGCCGCCCAGGCCGCGGCCACGCACATCGACAACACCCTCGACGACTACCGGAGAGAGATCCAGCAGCGCCTCTTCTCCTCCCAGTGATCCGGCCCTCCGAACCGGTTCGCCCCGCTGGGAACTGACGAGACCTGATCAGCCGGGCCGACGGCGGATGAACGTTTCATCGAGCCCGGCTATGAGCGTGGCCGATGAGTGCCGCCGGGCAGGGGTTCCGGCAGGCAGCCGGACAGGACCGAGCCTTGACACGCCGTCCGCCCGTCGTATGTGCTTCGCCGTACACCGCTGTCTCCCCCTCCTCAGTTGATCAGTACGTTGGCGAATCGATTCGCACCGGTCTCCGAGCGCGGCTGTCTCCGTCTCGCCCTACCTCCAAGGAGTACGACAATGCAGCCTTCATCCGTTCCCTTACCGGGCCGTGTGAGGCGTTCTCGGGCGGCCGTCGTCGCAGCCGTGGTGGCGGCGCTGGCAACGCTCCTGGCCACCGCCCTGACCTGGTCGGCACCGGCCTCGGCAGCGACGACGCCGCTGGTGGGCGTGGGCTCGGGGCGTTGCCTGGATGTCAGCGCCTCGCAGACGAACGGCGCGCAGGCGCAGATCTGGGACTGCAACGGCCAGTCCAACCAGCAGTGGACCTCGACCGCCGCGGGTGAGCTGCGGGTGTACGGCACCAAGTGCCTGGACGTTTACGGCGCCGGCACCGCCGACGGCACCAGCGTGATCATCTGGGACTGCAACGGACAGAACAACCAGAAATGGCGCCTCAACGCCGACGGCACCATCACCGCGGTCGGCGCGAACAAGTGCCTGGACGTCTCCGGGAACGGCACCGCCAACGGCACCAAGGTGCAGATCTGGACATGCCACGGCGGCACCAACCAGAAATGGACCACCGGAGCCGAGCCCACCCCGACGCCGACCCCGACCCCGCAGCCGCCCGGTGCGCGCCCGTGCGACATCTACGCCTCCGGCGGCACGCCGTGCGTGGCCGCGCACAGCACGACACGGGCGCTCTACGGCTCCTACAACGGCAGCCTGTACCAGGTCAGGCGCTCCTCCGACAACACGACCAGGAACATCGGCGTGCTGACCGCGGGCGGTGTCGCCGACGCAGCGGCCCAGGACTCGTTCTGCACCGGCACCACGTGCGTCATGACCGTCGTGTACGACCAGTCCGGGCGGGGCAACGACCTGTGGTACCAAGGATCCAGCGTGGTCCCCGGCTCCCCTCAGAGCAGGCCCGCGATCGCGACCACCGAGTCGCTCACCGTCGGCGGCGGCAAGGCGTACTCGCTCTACATCAATCCCGGCAACAGCTACTGGCGTGACGGCCATCTGACCGGCGTGCCCACGGGGACCGCGCCCGAGGGCATGTACATGGTGACCAGCGGCACCCACGTCAACGGCGGCTGCTGCTTCGACTACGGCAACAGCGAGACGACCAGGAAGGCCGACGCCGCCGGCGCGATGGACGCCATCAACTTCAGCACCCAGTGCTGGTTCGGCGGCTGTTCCGGGGGCGGCCCCTGGGTCCAGGCCGACCTGGAATGGGGTCTGTACCCAGGCGGCAGCCAGTCGTGGAACCCCAACCAGCGGGCCCTCCCCCACAAGTTCGTCACCGCCACGCTGAAGAACAACGGCACCAGCCGGTTCGCCATCAAGGGCGGCAACGCGCAGTCCGGCAGTCTGTACACCCTGTACGACGGCCAGCTGCCCAACGGCTACAACCCGATGAAGAAGCAGGGGGCCATCATCTTGGGCAGCGGCGGCGACTGCTGCAAGCCCGATGGCGGCGCCAATCTCAGCGCCGGAACCTTCTACGAAGGAGCCATGGTCGCCGGCTATCCCACCGACGCCACCGAGAACGCCGTCCAGACCAACGTCAGCGCCGCCGGCTACCGCTGACCCGGTCTCACGAACCTTCGGCGAACCCGGACGCCTCCCCCTGCTCGACCCAGCAGGGGGAGGCGGTGACCGGCACCCGGCGAGGGGCACCTGGCACTAGGCCTGATGGAAGCCGCCGGTGACCTCCAGCAGCCGTCGTCCGGCGTGCTCCGGCCGGATGTTGGGGCCTTCCGCGGCCCTGGCGTCCGGTCGGCGGGTGAACGCGTTGATCGCGTTCTGGTCGATCGTGATGCCGAGACCCGGCGCGTCTCCGAGGATGAAGGCGCCGTCCTCGATGTACAGGTCGAGCGACATCCCGACCGGCGGGTGCAGATCCTGCAGCTCGCTGGCCAGGTGGTTCGGCACCGACGTCGCGGCGTGCAGCAGCCCGACCGGCGTGGTGCCGATCGGGCTGACCGGCAGGTCATGGGCGTGCGCCAGGGCGGACACCCGGAGGAAGTGGGTCACCCCCCAGACCGCGGCCGTCTGTACGATGTCGACCGCCCCCGTGGCCAACAGCGGACGGAACTGCTCGAGCCCGGTCAGGTTCTCCCCGGTGGCGACGGAGGCGCGGATCCCGTTGCCGACGACGGCCAGGCCTTCGGCGTCCCACCGCCGTACCGGCTCTTCGATCCAGGTGAGATCCAGGGTGCGTTCGAGCTCGCAGACGTGCCGGACCGCCTGCTTGCGGGTCCAGGCCTCGTTCACGTCGAGCATCAGGCCCGGCCGCGATCCGTGCCTCGCCTCGGTCAGGACGTCCCGTACCAGTGTCAGGCGGTGCCGGTCGCGCTCGATGTCGAGGCCGCCCTTGAGCTTGGCCGCCCGCAGGCCGTGCTGGGCGTAGACCTGGTACGCCGAGACGAGTTCGTCGTCGGTCAGGCCGATGTCGAGGCCCGACGCGTAGGCGGGAACCTGCCGGTCGCGTCCGCCGAGCAGCCGCCAGAGCGGTTCACCGGCCGCCTGTGCCTTGATGTCCCACAGGGCGGTGTCGAGCGCGCCGATCGTGCCGAACACGGCGCCGGCGTGGCCCGCCTTGAACGTCTGCCGCAGCATGCGGTCGTACAGAGCCGTCACGCCGCGCGGGTCCTCCCCCTCGATCGCGGCGAACACGGTGTCGATCTCGACGTGCGGCCCGAGGCCGATGCCGGTGATCCCCTCGTCGGTGTCCACCATGACGACCGGCACCGAGACGACACCGTCGGCGAAGACGCCGTTGGCGTCACCGACAGGACGGCCCCATCTCTGGACCGTCGTCGTGGTCCGATATGCCGTGATGCGCATGTCAGCCTTTCGTGGAACCGGCGGTGACGCCGTCGGCGATCTGCCGCTGGAGGAACAGATAGATCATCAGTACGGGTACCGCGGCGATCAGAACTCCCGAGGCGAAGGTGGGGATGTCGTCGGAATATTGTCCGCGCAGCGCGTTGACCCCGATCATGAGGGTGCGATGCTCGGGCGACGGCATCATCAGCAGGGAGATGAGCACGTCGTTCCAGCAGAACAAGGCGTCGAGGATGCCGACCGACAGCAGCGCCGGAACTCCCAGCGGCAGCATGATCCGCCGGTACACGCCGTACACCGTGTTCCCGTCGATCCTGGCCGCGTCGACGATCTCCACCGGAATGGTCCTGTAGTGGCTCGTCATCAGGAAGACGGTGAACGGCAGGAACTGCGCGACGTAGGCCAGGATCAGCCCCGGATAGGTGTCGATGAGCCCGCTGTCGGCCATGACCCTGGTGAGCGGCACCATGATCACCTGGAAGGGGATGAACAGCCCCGCGAGACAGCCCAGGAAGATCACCGAGGATCCGCGGAAGCGCAGTTGGCTCAGCGCGAAGCCTGCCATCGATCCCAGCAGCAACAACAAGGTCACGGCGAAGGCCACGACGATGAGCGAGTTGACGAAGTAGCGTGCCATTCCCGCGCCGGCCCACGCCTCGGCGAGGTTGTCCCAGCGCAGGGCACCCGCTGGGGAGAACCGGTCGAGGATGTAGTCGCGGCGGGTCTTCATCGCGACGTTGGCGGTGAACACGAGAGGGTAGATCGTCGCCAGCGCGAGACCGGCCATGGAGACAGCGGCCACCCACCTGGCCGGACGCCTGCCGGGCATCAGTCCTGCCTCCCCGCGCGCCGGAGCAGAGTGATCTGCAGGAGCCCCACCACGAGCATGACGACGAAGAGAACCGTCGAGGCGGCCGAGGCGAGCGCCGGCTGGTTCAGCTGTCCCTGCTGGTGCCAGATGTAGAACTCCGGCAGGTAGGTCGAACCCTCCGGGCCTCCGCCGGTCATGACGAAGAGCAGGCCGAACATGGAGGTCAGCATGCCGATCATGGTGGTCACGAAGACGAACTGGATGGTGCGCGTCAGGCTCGGGATGATCACGTGCCAGACGATCTGGCCGACCGAGGCGCCGTCCACGCGGGCGGCGTCCAGCAGCGAGGCGTCCAGGGTGCTGAACCCGGCGAGGAACACCACCAGAGCCATCCCGAACGTCGCCCATATGTGCACGCCGACAACCGTGAACATGGCGATGCCCGGATCGCCGAGCCAGTCGACCGGGCCGACACCGACCGCCCCGAGGACGGCGTTCAACGGGCCGTCGAACCCGAGCATGAGGTTGAAGATCGCACCGACGATCACCGGTGAGAGCACGGCCGGGAAGAAGTAGACGCTGCGGTAGACCCGGTGACCGGGCACCCGCAGATAGATGAAGGTCGCGAGCAGGCCGGGGATCGCCACCGCCACGGGCAGCAGCAGCACCAGCAGCCCGACATTGGCCAGCGAGGTGCGGAACAACGGGTCACCGGCCAGCTCCAGGTAGTTGCCCAGGCCGACAGGTGTTCCGTTGAGCTCTCCGTCACCCGTGAAGGAGAAGTTGACCCCCAGGACCAGCGGCCACAGCCGCAGCACCACGATGATCAGTACGGCCGGGGCCACCAGAACGTAGGGTGCGAGGCGCTCCGCGCGCCCCCTACGGGCGTCCTGGCGGTGTCCCAGCTGCTTGACGGTCGCCCTGTCGGCCCGCCCGGAGCCAGCCGGTCGGACCAACGGCGGCGGACCTCCGATCGGCACCCGGTCAGCCCGTCCGGTCGGAGGCGGCCAACTGCTCCACAGCCTTCTCCACGGTGGTCGAACCACTCAGGAGCTGCTGGGACAGTCTTCCCATCAGGTCCAGAGTCTTTGAGGACAGCGCGACATGCAGGGCGGGCTTGCCGGTCTTGATCTCGGGCACGATCGCGGCGACGGCCGGACCCGCCTGAGAGACGTCGATCGTCGTGTCGGACGCGATCGCGCCGGCCTTGGCGTAGAACGCGGTCAAGGCGTCGGTCGAGGTCAGGGATCGCACCAGATCGGCGGCCAGCTTCGGGTCCTTCGTCCACTTGGCGACGGCGTAGCCGATGCCGCCGTCGTACGGAAGGCTGGGCGTGGCTCCGCCGGTGACGACCGGGGCCGGCATGACGCCGATCTTGTCGGGCGGCAGGAACTCGGCGAAGTCCTTCCAGTGCCCGACGTCCGACATCAGCCCGATGATGTGCGCGGCCTTACCGGTCTCGAAGACTCGGAAGATGTCGGTGAACATCGCGGTGGAGTTGGCACCGTCGTTGTTCAGCCCTTTGTCGCCGGTGTCCTTCCACAGCTGAAAGATCCGCTTCACGTGGGGGGAGGTCCAGTCACGCTTCCCGGCGATCCAGTTGTCGTACTCCTGAGGCGTCAGGATGCCGGAGCCGAGGCCCGACATGAAGAACTGGATGCCGATGCCTTCCTTGTTGCCGAGCGCGAAGCACGCGGCTCCGGTCGCCTTCTTGATGGCGGCGCAGCCGCTGACCAACTCCTCCCAGGTCTTGGGCGGGTTCGCCGGGTCGAGACCGGCCTTCTCGTAGAGCGCCTTGTTGTAGTAGATCGGGTGGCCCTGCAGGGTCACCGGCGCAGCGTAGGTCTTGCCGTCCTTGCTGAAGGCGTCCCAGCCCGCCAACCGGCTCTTGTCCTCGCTCACGTACTGGTCCAGCGGAAGGAGCGCGGCGACCCGATCGCGGAGCTGTCCGCCCCCGTTGAACAGCATGACGTCGGGTCCCTTGCTGGACTGAATGGCCGTGCCGAGCAAGGTGTAGTACTGGTCGAAGGGCTGGGCGACGAACTCGACGGTGACGCCGGGATGCCGCTTGGCGAAGTCGGCCTTCGCCTTCTCGATGTAGGTGGCCGCCGCCGGTTCGCCGGACTTCCAGTCCCACACCACGAGCTTCCGCGACTTGGGCTGCGAGTCTCCGCCGGCCGGGGACTCCGTCCGCGCCGCACTCCCGCAGCCGGCCACGGCCAGTCCCGCGGCAAGCAGGACCGACCACAACGCTCGCTGCTTCATAGCTGTTCACCCTCCGAGAGCGGCCGATACGCCCGGCCGTCCCCGGGAAACATAATTCGTATGACGTATTACGGTCAAGAGGGGACATGTAGACTGATCCAGGCCACGGGAGGGGGATATGACGGCATCGCAGGAAACGGGCAGCGCTGTCCCGGCACCGGCCTGGGCCCAGCGTCCGGCCAGTCTCGCCAAAGCGGTGACCGCCGAGCTGGTGGAGCGCATCGTTCGCGGCGTGCACCCGCCGGGGACGCCGCTGCCCACCGAGCCCGCGCTGTGCGAAGCCTTCTCCGTGAGCCGCACCGTCGTCCGGGAAGCGGTGAAAGTCCTGCAGGAGAAGGGACTGGTACGGGTCCGTCAGGGCTCCGGCACCATGGTGACCCCTCCGGTGATGTGGGACATGCTCGACGAGCTCGTCCTCGCCGCGGCCATCGCCGCGGACGAGAGCCTGGCGATCCTCGACGACCTCGTCGTCACGCGGCGCGTGCTGGAGTCCGACATGGCCAACGTCGCCGCCCGCCTGGCCGGGCCGGACACCATCGAGCAGCTGCGCGCACTGGTGGATCGGATGGACGAGCTCGTGGCCGACCCGGTCACGTACGCCGAAAGCGACCGCGCCTTCCACGACACGATCATGCGGGCGTCGGGAAACCGCATCGCCCGTGGCGTCGTACGGGCGATGGAAAGCCAGGTCATCAACACCGCCCGGTACATGGGCCGGACCGAGCGAGCCCTGTGCGTGGCGTCGAACCTCGGCCACCGCCGCGTCTACGAACGCATCGCCGCCCACGATCCCGCGGGCGCCGCCGAGGCGATGTTCCATCACATCACCGAGGCCTGGATCGTCCGCCGCAGCGGATCGGCCGATCCCGTACGGCTCCTGCGTTAGCACGGGTACGCCCCGCGAGACCGGGCGCGCGGAACGATTCGATTGACCGCCGTGAAAGTTTCATCGCGACGCGCCAGTGGTGGCCATGGCCGCTTCTCCTGGTCAGGCGCCGGAGCGACGGGGTCATCTCAGACGCAGACCCTCAATGTCGTGAAGGCCGAGCCTTGACAGGTCTTGTCACGGTCCTATTTGCTCCGCTGCATCATCGCCTCCAGCCGCCAGGAAG
Organism: Nonomuraea sp. NPDC049750; assembly: GCF_040659625.1. Taxonomy (NCBI): domain Bacteria; kingdom Bacillati; phylum Actinomycetota; class Actinomycetes; order Streptosporangiales; family Streptosporangiaceae; genus Nonomuraea; species Nonomuraea sp. NPDC049750. The sequence goes on along the minus strand of NZ_JBFANB010000058.1, from coordinate 5,302 downwards.
AAAGGAGGTCCCATTACGGAGGCGTTGAGTGAGCGCTAACACCCTCACTTCCGGAAAATTCCGGAAAAGGCGGTAGAAGTGGCTTCCCTTTTACGTTGTCCTGCCAAAAAAAGGGAAAGGAATTTCCGTGATGTCGAGGCTTAGATACCTCCTCACCGCTATCGCTTCCGCTGTACTGCTCGTCGTCCTGGCCACGGTGCATACGGCGCTGGGCGACAGCGCGTCCCCGCCTCTCGCACAGCAGAGCGCCCTAGCGGGCACCGCTGGATGCGGCAAGGCCCCGACGCTGAGAAGCGGTACTCAGTCGATTACCACCAGCGGGAAAAATCGCAGCTATATCCTGAGAATTCCAGACAACTACAACAACACAACCCCTTACCGATTAATCTTCGGATTCCACTGGAATGGCGGCACCGCCAACGATGTCGACGGGGGCGGAACCAGTGGGTACCCCTGGTCCTATTACGGGCTCAGGGCATTGTCGAACAACACCGCGATCTTCGTCGCGCCCCAGGGCTTCAACAACGGCTGGGCCAACTCGGGCGGCGAGGACATCACCTTCGTCGACGACATGATCCGCCGTATCGAGGCGGACCTCTGTGTGGACACCTCCCAGCGCTTCGCCATGGGCTTCAGCTACGGCGGTGGCATGAGCTACTCGCTCGCGTGCAGCAGGGCGACGGTCTTCCGCGCCGTGGCGGTCTACTCCGGCGGGCAGCTCAGCGGGTGCAGCGGCGGCAACGAGCCCATCGCGTACATCGGGCTGCACGGCCTCAGGGATCCGGTGCTCAACATCTCCACGGGCCGGTCGCTACGTGACAGGTTCGTCAGGAACAACGGCTGCACCCCCCAGAACCCGCCGGAGCCGGCGCAAGGCAGCCTTACGCACATCGTCACCAACTACTCGGGGTGCCGGGCCGGGTATCCGGTCGCATGGGCGGCGTTCGACGCCGGCCATACCCCCGGTCCCGTGGACGGCAAGCCCGGCGACTTGGAGCCCGGCGAGAAGTCCTGGACCAGGCCAGTGGTGTGGAACTTCTTCGCACAGTTCGGAGGCAGCGACCCGAATCCGACGCCGACGCCGACAGTTGATCCGCCGACGACAGGCGCGTTCAAGGGTGTGGGGTCGGGGCGGTGCCTGGACGTCAGCGGAGCCTCGCAGGCCAACGGCGCGCAGGCGCAGATCTGGGACTGCAACGGGCAGGCCAACCAGCAGTGGGCTGCCACCAGTTCCGGTGAGCTGCGGGTCTACGGCGGCAAGTGCCTGGACGTGAACGGGGCCGGGACGGCGGACGGCACCGCGGTGATCATCTGGGACTGCAATGGGCAGAGCAACCAGAAGTGGCGCCCCAACGCCGACGGGAGCATCACGGCGGTGGGGGCGAACAAGTGCCTGGACGTGTCCGGGTACGGCACCGCCAACGGCACCAAGGTGCAGATCTGGACCTGCACCGGCGCCACCAACCAGCAATGGACCCGCGTCTGACAACCCGTGACGGCTGACCACGCGCCATCGCCGGGACGAGTCATCGCCCCGGCGATGGCCACGAGCACACAGGCACGTACGCGGTGCAGGGCTCGTGCTCGTAACCGACGGAGGCCGACCGCCCGCGAAACCCCCATGGGCTTGGAGAACCGAGATGTCTGATTTATCGCGAAGACAAGTGCTGAGATTCGGCGCGGCTGGAGCCGGAGCCGCGCTGCTGCCGTTGCAATGGACGGCCGCGGCCCGGGCCGGGTCGGTAGCGCCTCCGGAGGTGCGCGCCGCGAACGACCTGGCGCTCTGGTACGACAAGAGCGCCGGCACGGAGTGGCTGCGTGCGCTTCCGATCGGAAACGGCCGCCTGGGCGCCATGGTGTTCGGCAACGTCGACACCGAGCGGCTGCAGCTCAACGAGGACACCATCTGGGCCGGCGGGCCGTACGACCAGAGCAACACGAAGGGTGCGGGGGCGCTGGGGCAGATCCGGCAGCTCGTCTTCCAGAACCAGTGGAGCCAGGCCCAGAGCCTCGTCGACCAGAACATGCTGGGCAACCCCGCCGGGCAGCTCGCCTACCAGCCCGTCGGCAACCTCCGGCTCACCTTCGGCAGCGCCTCCGGGGCCTCGGAGTATAACCGTCTCCTCGACCTGACCACGGCCACCACGACGGTGACGTACCTGCAGAACGGCGTACGGTACAAGCGCGAAGTCCTCGCCAGCGCGCCCGACCAGGCGATCGCCATGCGCCTGACCGCCGACAAGCCAGGCTCGATCACGTTCTCCGCGACGTTCGACAGCCCGCAGCGGACGACACGCTCCAGCCCGGACGGCACGACAGTGGCGCTCGACGGGATCTCCGGCGACCAGCGGGGCATCGCGGGCAAGGTGAAGTTCCTGGCGCTGGCCCGGGCGGTCGCCACAGGCGGCAGCGTCAGCAGCTCCGGCGGCACGCTCCAGGTGCGAGCCGCCGACAGCGTGACAGTGCTGATCTCCATCGGCTCCAGTTACGTGAACTACACAAATGTCAGCGGGGACTACCAGGGCATCGCCCGGCGCCACCTGGACGCCGCCGACGACAGGACCTACGACGACCTGCGTTCCCGGCATGTCGCCGACTACCAGCGGCTGTTCGGGCGGACGACGCTCGACCTCGGCCGCACGTCGGCGGCCGACCAGCCGACCGACGTCCGGATCGCGCAGCACGCGAGCACCAACGACCCGCAGTTCTCCGCGCTGCTGTTCCAGTACGGCCGCTACCTGCTGATCTCATCGTCGCGTCCGGGCACCCAGCCGGCCAACCTGCAAGGCATCTGGAACGACTCACTCACCCCATCGTGGGACTCCAAGTACACGCTCAACGCCAACCTGCCGATGAACTACTGGCCGACCGACACGACGAACCTGCCGGAGTGCTACGAACCGGTGTTCAAGATGATCAACGACCTCACGGTCACCGGCGCCCGTACCGCCCGGGTGGAGTACAACGCCGGCGGCTGGGTGACCCACCACAACACCGACGGCTGGCGGGCCTCGTCGGTCGTCGACTTCGCCGCGGCGGGCATGTGGCAGACCGGCGGCGCGTGGCTGTCGACCATGATCTGGGATCACTACCTGTTCACCGGCGACCTCGATTTCCTGCGGCAGTACTACCCGGCCATGAAGGGGGCCGCGCAGTTCTTCCTGGAGACCCTCGTGCAGGAGCCGAGCCTGGGTTACCTGGTCACGAACCCATCGAACTCCCCCGAACTCAACCACCACGCGGGCGTCAGCATCTGCGCCGGACCCACGATGGACAACCAGATCCTGCGTGACCTGTTCAACGGCTGTGCCAACGCCGCCCAGGCACTCAACGTCGACGCCGACTTCCGTACGCGGGTCCTGGCCGCCCGGGACCGGCTCGCGCCGATGAAGGTGGGCTCGCGCGGCAACATCCAGGAGTGGCTGTACGACTGGGTCGAGACCGAGCAGAACCACCGGCACATCTCCCACCTCTACGGCCTGCACCCCAGCAACCAGATCACCAAGCGCGGCACCCCCGCGCTGTACACCGCCGCGCGGCGGACCCTCGAACTGCGCGGTGACGACGGTACGGGCTGGTCGCTGGCCTGGAAGATCAACTACTGGGCGCGGATGGAAGAGGGCACGCGGGCGCACGACCTGATCCGCGCTCTCGTGACGACGGCCCGGCTCGCGCCGAACATGTTCGACCTGCACCCGCCGTTCCAGATCGACGGTAACTTCGGCGCGACGTCCGGCATCGCCGAGATGCTGCTGCAGAGCCACAACGGCGAGCTGCACGTGCTGCCCGCGCTGCCGTCGGCCTGGCCGAGCGGGAAGGTCCAGGGTCTTCGGGGACGCGGCGGCTACACCGTGGACGCGACGTGGAGCTCCGGGGGGGCCACCGAGATCCTCATCAGGTTCGACCGTGACGGGACGGTCAACGTGCGCTGCCGGATCTTCGCCGGTACCTACCAGGTGGTCGACACCACGACCGGCGACACCGTCAGCGTCGCCAAACCCGAGAACGACGTCATCAGATTGACCGGCCAGGCCGGTCGTACGTACCGCGTGACCGGGTCCGGCCCCGTGCCGCCGAGCTACGTGCGGATCACCAACGCGACCACCGGCCTGGCGCTGGACAGTGGCGGAAATGTCGCCTCCGGGGCGAACCTCAAGCAGTGGAACTGGGACGGCAGCACCAACCTGCAGTGGCAGCTCGTGGACCTGGGCGGCGGGTGGTACCGCATCGTCAACCGGGCCAACGGCATGGTCGCCGACAGCTTCGGCAACACCGCCAACGGAGCCAACGCCAGGCAGGCGGCGTGGGACGGCGGCAACAACCAGCAGTGGCGCCTCAACAGCACGGGCAATGGCCGCAACCAGATCATCAACCGCGGCACCGGCACGGCCCTCGACGGCATGGGCAACAGCACAGCCGGCTCCACCGTGGGCATGTGGACGCCGAACAACAGCACCAACAACCAATGGACCATCACGGGCGGGTGAACCCGACGACGCTCGCAGACCGTCGCGCGCGCTTCGCCGCAACCGGCCACCGGTTGCGGCGAAGCCATGGGCCTACCGACGCGGCTTCAGGAACGTCCGTTCCAGGTCCACTTCTGGTTGTTGCCGCCCGAGCAGGAGTACAGCTGGATCTGGGTGCCGTTGCCGGTGCCCGCGCCGACGGCGTCCAGGCACAGCCCCGACTGCACGCCGACGATGGTCCCGTCGGAGTTGACGCGCCACTTCTGGTTGTCGCCGCCCCAGCAGCTGTAAATCTGCACCTTCGCGCCGTTCCCGGTGCCGGCGGCATCCAGGCACTTGTTGCCGTACACCTTGACCTCACCCGCGGAGGTCGAGCTCCACTGCTGGTTGGACTGGCCGTTGCAGTCCCACAACTGCACCTGAGTGCCATCCGTGGTGGTGGCGTTGGGCACGTCCAGGCAGCGACCGGAGGCCACACCCCTGATCTGACCATTGTCGCCGGGCGGCGTCGGAGTCGGAGTGGGCGTGGGGCCGGGGTTGGCGGCGTTGAGGGCGTTGAGGACCGCGTCGTAGGCGGGCTTCTTGTTGCCGCCGTTGAACAGCAGCGGGGTGTCACCGGACCGCCAGGAGTCCTGGTCGCGTACTCCCCACACCGTGATGCCGGCGCAACGGGCCACCGCCAGGCAGTCGTTGACCACGGCGGCGTAGGTCTGCGGAGAGGCGCCCTGGATGTCCAGCTCAGTGATCTGCACGTCCACCCCGAGGGCGGCGAAGCTGGAGATGGTGGTGCGGTAGTTGCTGTTGTACGGGCTGCCGCTGTTGAAGTGCGACTGCAG
>NZ_JBFANB010000057.1:0-49471 GCF_040659625.1 Nonomuraea sp. NPDC049750 | reverse complement strand
AAGCTCGTCGAGCGGCCGGACGAAGCGCCCTCCGAGGAGGAGTCGCCCATCGCCGCTTAAAAGATCTTGATCCACAAGTATTGACGATTGCTCCCCGGGTGCACGTTGCGATGCTCGGCCGTCCCAAAGGGCGACCGCCACGGCATCTGGTCAGGCAATACGCCTCTCAAGACCAGAAAACCATTCACAAACGATTCACCTATCAAGCAACATACAGGGCCATATCTCCTTCAGAACGCCAGGCGCGTCGCGTGAGCACTACAGGTTCCGAAGTACACAACCAGAAAAGCCCATCAGGAGTATCACCAACTCATGCTTCCCTTGCAAAGAGGGCTGACCACAGTATGAGCTTGGAACGCGTGATCGCCGCCGCCTCGAGGGGCTGGCAGAGCCCCAGGTAGAACAACCCCACCGGCCGTGGCCACGACGTTGCCGAATAACGCGTCGCCGAAAACAACCCTGTGGAGCAAACCTCCAGGTAATTCCCCCCGCTGAGCTACCTGGCCGTGCTCACACGACATGACCGGGTCCCATCTTCTGTCGGATCTCAACTCGGGCGACCGCCGCCGGTGCGCTGTTGTCGTCCAGGTGGCCGACGCGAACTTCCGCCCCGAGCGGCGCCTTACCTCGATCGAGCGACCAGTACACGTCCCCGACTCAGGGGCAACCACCCTGACGCAGGGGTGATCGCACAGCGCTGCGATCAGACTCCCTCACGGGGCATCTGACTGCAGGTCGAGAGTGAGCTGATCCTCATTCTCTCGTTCGGGCTGATGGAGCAGGCCAGCGACGCGCCTGAGCGTCGCCAGACTGGTGTCTGCCTTGTCCGGGAGCCGACCGACCAACTCGGCCAAAACCAGGGCGGCGCCCACCGTGTCCCACAGCGCCCGGTGAGGCTGCCCGTCCGGAACCAACGCCTTCACCTCGTCCTCGAGTCCGTACTGGGCGAGCAGCACGGTCAGGTTCCACCGCTTGATGTCCGGCCGCAGATGGCGGACGAGGCGGGCGGTGTCGATCAGGCCGGCGGGCTCGATGTCGGGCAAGCGCAGGTGGATGAGCCGCCAGTCCACGCCGATGTTGTGGCCGACCAGGATGCGGCCATGCAGCTTCTCGGCGATGCTGCCGCGCAGCGCGTCGAGGTTGGGGGCGTTGGTGAGGGCAGCGCCGGAAAGGCCAGGCGAAATCCAGGGGCGGGGCCGGATCCAGCGGCCGGGGTTGACGATACTGTGCCAGGCCGCGCCCATGTCAGGGCGGCCCTCAGCCAGCGGGACGACCGCGATCTCCAGGATCGCCTCGTTCTGGCGGTCCTGCGCGCCTGTGCCTTCGAGGTCGAGTGCGACGAGCTCGGCGGCCGTCCACGTCTGGTCTTGCATTCAGCGCTCCAGGTGTCGGGTCAGTCGTCTTCGTGGCGGGCGGCGGACGCGAGCCGTTCGCGAGCGCCGGCGAGCAGCGACTGGTCCTCGGTGCTCAGCTCATAGCCTTCCAGGGCGCGGCCGTGGGCGGCATGCACGTGCGGGTGCTCGACCTCCCAGAACTGGAAACCGAACAGGTGCTGAAGGGCGTAGCGGCGCTGCTCGCCGAGCTTGGCGGTCAGGACGTGCCCGTCCTCGATCAGGAAAGGCGTGTTCGTGTCGAATCCGAATGAGTCGAGTGCGGTGCGGATCTCCTCGGTCGTCGGCGGCGTGAGTGCGGCAGCGCAGCGGGCCACCTGCTCGGGCGGGCAGATGTCGCACAGTTCGGGCACGCCGAGGTGCCCGTTGTAGTCGGGGAGCTGCCAGCCGTACGTGACACCGCACGAGGTCTTGCGGAACAGCGGGACCGCGATCCCGGAGTCGCGCCACGCCTGGACAACGCGGGCATCCAACTCCTGAGGGAGGATTTTGCGGCGCTGCCAGTTCTCGCCGTACGGCACCGGCACTCCCAGGCTCTCAAGGTAGGCCGTGTTCTCCTCTTTGTGGTAGTAGCCGGTGAACACGATCGCGTCCACCCGGGCATCGGCCGCGACGCCCAGCACATGCGTCATGGTGTCGGGATCGTCGTTCCAGCCCGGGACAATCGGTCTCCAGTAGAGGATCACCTTCGTACGCAGCTTGTGGCGAGCCGCGGTGATGATGGAATCCACCGTGGTGGTGGACTTGGCGATCGGCTCCACCCGGTCGTCGCGGATGCCGGAGTAGGTGAACAGCAGCGTCGGCCGTACGTGCTTCAGGCCCTCCAGGCGCGCCATGTCGGCCTTGGTGACGTGGAAGCGAGTGATGACGAGTACCAAGTTGGTCAGGCCGCGCCGGTCGAGGTCCTCCAGTACGGCGAAGGTATGCGGCTTCACCCCCGGCAACATCGGGTCCGTCGCCTTGTTGAACAGCTGAATCGGCGTGGTGTCGGCCACGAACTCGGGGTGATCGACGAGCATCTGTACCGCCTCGTCGGTGGGAACGAGCAGTTGCGGGATCTTCTGCTCAAAGTTGCCCCAGAAGTGGCGAACGCAGTACGCGCAGTCCAGCGGGCAGCCGATGATGTGGTTCAGGCTGAGGCCGGATTTACGGTTCGTGATCATCTGCGCCATGTACGGGTGGAGCGTGGCCTGCTGGGTGGCGGGCATCAGGCGCAGGTTCGCGGGTCCGGCCGTGATGGTGTCGGCGGCGATGAAGACGGGCTTGCTCATCGTGTGTGCGCCTCCTGGTCCAGGATGTGTCGGTGCGGTTCGCCGAACCAGATCCTGAATTCGGCCGCCGCGTCGGTGGGGTTGTCGCTGGTGTGGACGAGGTTGCGGATGAACCGCCCCTCGGCGGCGGCTTTCTCGGCGCTGTCGTCGCCGTAGTAGCCGCGGATCGTGATGGACGGCGCGCGGGAGGGGTCATAGTGGCCGAGCAGGTCCCGTACGCGCTGCGCGGTGTCGTTGGTGTAGCCGCGGGCGAGTGCCACCGTCACGGTCGAGCCGACGTAGTGGTCGATGAGGTCGGCACGGACATCGAACGGGAAGCGATGTTGCAGCTCCAGCATGTCGGCGTAGTGCGCGAGGATCTGCTGGGCGGTGACGACCACTTCCCGGATCTGGACGATGGTCACGGTGCCGGCGATCCATTCGAGGATCGGCCTGACGAGCCTGCGCTCTGTCGCGTCGGGCTTGCACATGACGACCGTCCAGTAGTCCCATCCGCCTGGCGGTCTGAGATTCGTGCCGTTAGCCCTGCGCGTGATCATGCCGCTCCCTGCGGTATTCGGTTCGGCCAGCGCCGCTCGACCAGCCAGCGATAGCCCGGGTCCAGCGCTTGGAGGATGTCCGTGCTGACGGGCCGGTCGGTGTGGGTGATCTGCCGGTACGCCTCCCACGCCAGAAGGACCTGCTGCCAGTACGGAGCCAGTCCGGTGTCGGCGACGCTTTCCACGGTGTGCTGCTGGGTGTTGGACCGTAGCCCGCCCTCTTCCTGGGCGAGCAGGCGCAGCGAGGTGAGGCAGGCGTCGGCGGGCATGTCCGGGAAACGGAAGGCCGGCGGCTGGTAACCGTCCGCGCCCACCTCTGCGAGGATCTTCCGGACCTTGGGCCGGTTGGGCAGGTTGACGTGCATCGACCCGACGTGGTGGCTGTAGTGCCCGACCTGTACGCCGAGTTGGTGAGCGGCCAGTTCCTGGAAGACGGTGAAGGAGAAGACGTCGCTCGGCATGCCCATGAACGCGTCGTTGCCGCGCATGTAGCACGTCAGGTGCAGCCGATTCTCGCGAAGCAGGAACTGGGCGGCGATGGTGCAGGACACATCGGGGTTGTCGTCGATCATCAGTTCCGTCGGACTGAAGATCGACAGAACGGCACGTTTGGTGTCGTTGTCCTTGCCCAGCAGGTCCAGCACCCGTTGCCACTGGGTTCGGCCATCAGCTCCGGTGGTGAACAGGCTGCGGCCGTAAGCCGTACCCGTGAGAGTGCTGCCGTCGCGGCTACTGGCCCTCATCATGGGCGCGTAGTAGCCGATCATGTCCAGGTCGGCGCGGCCGGACCAGTACCAGAGCACCTCGGCCCAGTTGTAGGCGAGGTTGATCGGGCGTGTGGCCAGGTACGGCACACGCTGCGTCGGGTCTGTGATGCGGAAGGACACGTCGAGCGATTCCAGGGAGGCGTTGCCTCGCGTGGAGATCCGGTGATCGGGACTCGTCGTTACCTGTCGCAACACCCTGGTGTACGCCTCATGGAAGGTTTGTGCGCACTCAGGTGTCATCGGGGGATCCTTCGGTCGCGGACCATGCTCGTGCGGTCGGCACAGTGGTCCGGGCGTGGTTGTACGGACGAAGGGGTGACCGCTGTAGCGGGGATGGTCATCGGTACTGGCCCGCTCGGCACTCTCGTGCCCGGCAGAACCACCCACAGTTGCCAGGCGGAAGAGTCGTCAGCCTCGTTGCCCTCAAAGTCCAGGTGAGGACGTATGGGGTCGAACGCAAGAATCCGCTGCCACAGCCCTTGCGGGGTGCCGGCCTTCCGGTAGGCGCCGCCCTCGGCCGTTTCGCCGAGGTAGAAGGCGGTGAAGTGCTGGCTGCCGGGCTCCCAGAGCACGAGCCATTGGCCGCAGGTGTGGCGCTGTAGGTGGGCGGCCCACGCCCATCCGAGTTCGTCGGGGACGAACTGGATGCCGCTCGTGATCGGCGGAGAGTTGCTGGTCATCAGAATGCCTCGGGCGGATGTCAGGGGATGGAAACGGGTGCGGAAGGTCCGTATACCCTCCATCACGTACGGTGACGATTCCCTTCCACTCTGGATTCGTACGGCTCAGGCGGGAACACCAGCGAGTCGGGCAGTCAAGAGTCAGACCGCGGTCAGATCGCGGTCAGATTGGCGAGGCTTCGGGCAGGCCGCTGTGCGACGATGCGGACGGAGGGAGACAGCCGATGTCCGAGCCCAATCTGCTGATGCAGCAGGCGCGAGAACGATTGCCGTCCCCTGCCGATCCTGGCGAGCACGCCTCGCGTCAGGAACTGGCAGACCTGGTCAACACCTGGTTGTTCGAGAACCACCACCGGCGGGGCGGCCTGACTCAGGAGTATGTGGGGAAGTTGGAACGCGGCGAAGTGCGCTGGCCCAACCGCGACTATCGAGAGGCACTCCGTACCGTTCTCGGCGCGGAATGTGACCGGGACCTCGGGTTCAGTCGATCACGACGTACCGACTCGGCCGTTACCGTGACAGAAGTGGACCGGAAAGGCTTCATCCGTACCGCGCTGGGGGCAGTCGCCGCTGTCCCGCTCGCCGAGCTGGCCATGCCTGGCCAGATCATCGCACCGCCCCCGGTGGTACATCCCTCCGATATCGCCGAGCTGCGGACCATCGCCAGCGTCTTCACCACCTGGGATCACACCTACGGAGGCTGTCTCGTGCGTGAGGCGGTCGCCGGGCAACTGCGCTTCGCGGTGGGGCTCCTGAAGCAGTCCCGCTGCCCGGTAAAGCTGCATGCTCCCCTGTACTCCGCAGTTGGCTGGCTGGCACACGCGGCGGCATTCATGGCGTTCGACGCCTATGCGCACGAGGACGCCCGCAGGATGTTCGCCCTCGCGCTCACATGCGCGGAGGAGGCGAACGACTGGCATCTCCGGGCCAAGGTGCTGTCCTCGATGGCGCGGCAGGCCATCTGGTGCGGCGACGCCGACAACGGACTGACTCTGGTGGAATTCGCGATGGTGCGGGCCGACCGGTTGACGCCGGCCGAGCGCGCCATGCTGCGTTCGGCCCAGGCGCGGGCATTCGCCAAGCTGGGCCGGGCACAGGAGGCGTGGAGGGCCGTCGAGGACGCGGACACCGAGTTCGACCGCATCCGTCCCAGCGAAGAGAAGCCATGGATGCGGTACTACGACGCCGCCCAGCACTCGGGCGACACCGGCCATGCGCTGTTCGACCTGGTCATCGACGGGATGATCGTCGGCAAGCCAACGGACGGAAAGCCCGTTGGCGAAACAGTCAACGAGAGGTACTTGGGCGAGGCGTCCATGAGACTGACGAATGCGGTGACCGGCCACAGCGCCGCGTACGTTCGGTCTCGCGCGATCAGCGGAATCAAGCTGGCCTCCCTCACCATGGCCACAGGAGATCCTGAGGAAGCGGCCTCCATCGGAGGCCGTGCGGTCACCGACGCGGGGACGGTACGTTCTCGTCGAGCTCAAGACGACATGAAGGAGCTTGCCGGGTTCGCCCTCCCCCACAAGAGTCGGACGCCAGTGGCCGTGTTGCGACACCGCATCCGGGAGGCCGTCCAGGCATGACCCAGACCAGCGACGCCGAGGCGTCCGCGTGGGCCACGCTCGACATGGCCGGCCGCCGCTTAGGACTCGATCCGGCCGGTGCCGAGCTGATCCGGCTCGGCGAGAACGCCCTATACCGGCTTCCCGGCGGGATCGTCGCACGCATCTCCCGCGTCGGCCAGTTTGCCGCCGCGGCGCGCGAAGTGGCTGTGGCGCGCTGGCTCGAGGCCCACCACGTACCCGCCGTCCAGGTATGGCCTGATGTCGACCAGCCCATCGAGGTAGACGGCCGCGCGGTCACCTGGTGGCGAGAGCTACCACCCCACCAACAGGGCACGGCGCTGATGGTCGCGACGACGCTGCGCAGCCTTCACGATCTCCCGCCACCGACCGAGTTCGACATCGGCCGATTGGATCCGTTCGTACGACTCGCAGAGCGGATCGATCGTGCGGCCACTCTCGACGAGTCGGACCGGGCCTGGATGCGCGCCCGCCTGACCGATTTGAGGGCGCGCTACGCAGCGCTACCCGAGGGCCTGCCGGAGACCGTCGTGCATGGGGACGCATGGATCGGCAACGTGGTGAGCACAGACGACGGCGACGTTGTACTGCTCGACCTGGAACGCTGCTCGGTCGGCCCGCCCGAATGGGACCTGACCTCCACGGCCGTCAAGGCTTTCACCTTGGCCGGCATCACCGCCGAGGACTATGGCACCTTCGTCCGGGTATACGGGCACGACGTCACCTCGTGGGCCGGGTTCGAGACGCTGCGGGACATCCGTGAGTTCCGTATGACCTGCATGGCGGCCCAGGTCGCCGCCGAGAATCCCGCTCGACGCGACGAGGTAATGCTGAGGTTGGCGTGTCTCCGTGGCGAGCTTGGGCCGAGGCCCTGGCCCTGGACAGCCGTACCATAGCGTCGCATCGTTTCCATGATCGGCGTGGGCCTGAGTGGCCAGGTATCTCTCACACGCCCGTGATAGGACCTCGATCACCAGATCGTGCGCGAGGCCGCCATCAGCGCGGAGGCCGCCACGTGCCTGATTGGATACTAGACACCGGGACTTCTCCAGTTACGATGCTCGGCCGCCCCGAAGGGCGACCGCCACAGCACCAGCTCGACCGGGATACGCAGGCAGAACGAGTTGCGATGCTCGGCCACCCGGAAGGGTGACCGCCACCAGCGCGGTCACTACCGCGCCACCCACTGTGGACGCGTTGCGATGCTCGGCCACCCGGAAGGGTGACCGCCACGACTCGGCGTCAGCCGCGCTGCTGTACCAGTACGTGTTGCGATGCTCGACCGCGCCGAAGGGCGACCGACACCTCGGTGCGACGGTGCTGACGATCGCGTGGATCGTCGTTGCGATGCTCGGCCGCTCCGAAGGGCGACCGCCACCTGCGTCAGGTTCGGATTGTCGCAGAGCTGGAACGAGTTGCGATGCTCGGCCGCCCCGAAGGGCGACCGCCACCGCCACATCGATCAGCGTGTCCACGTCGTCAGTGGAGTTGCGATGCTCGGCCGCCCCGGAGGGCGACCGCCACGTCTTGAGCGGGATCAGCGGGTCCGGCAGGGGTCAGTTGCGATGCTCGGCCGCCCCGAAGGGCGACCGCCACGGCCCCTGATCAGGCAATACGCCTCTCAAGACCAGAAACCATTCACAAACGATTCACCTATCAAGCAACATACAGGGCTATATCTCCCTCGGAACACCCAGCGCATCGCATGAGCACTACAGGTTCCGAAGCACACGACCAGAAAAGCCCATCAGCAGTATCACCAACCCACATCCCCCTTGCACAGAGGACCTGGCCACAGTACGAGCCTGGAACGCATAATCGCCGCCACCCCGAGGACGGAAAGCGCTCCAGGCCCAGCACCCGGGCATCGTCAGCGCCCACGACATCGCCGACCCACGTATCGCCGCAAAGAACGCAGTGGAGCACGCCTCAAAACAAGTCCGGCCCCCGAGCCCTCAGAGCGGCGAGATCCTCACACAACCGTCCTGACCGGACCCGGCCAGGACGGTGGGTGTGGCCGGCCGGTCAGCCGATGGCGTAGGCGCGGGTGATCGTCTGGGTCAGTCCGATGCCCTCCGCGTCGGTCACCACCGCGCGGAGCGAGACGAACCCGGCCTCACCCGGGTTCGGCACCATGGCGGACCAGCCCGAGCCGGTACGGACGACCGGGATCTTGCGCCAGTTCGCGCCGTCGTCGCCGGACATCTCCAGCCGGACCGACTTCGCCTTCACCGGCGCGGACCCGGCGTTGCGCTCGATCCGGATGGGCAGGCGGGTCACGCTGCCCGGCTTGGCGCGGTTCGAGGTGTCCAGGCCCTCGGGGTCGTACCGGACCGCGGTCAGCGGCAGCGGCTGCGCCTTGGCCGTGGTCGCGGACGGGAAGGTCCAAACGGACTCCACCCCGGTGGACAGCGCCGAGTGCGGGACCTGCCTGCGCATCGACGCGGTCAGCGTGTACGAACCGCGCCCGGAGGGAAGGTCGGCGCGCAGCCGGCATCCGTCCTGCTCGTAGACCCAGCAGCCGGCGAGGTCGGCGGTGGCCAGCACCTGCCCGTCCTTGGCGAGGGTGGCGACGCCGGTGGCGGCGGTGTCCGACCCCGTCCGGCCCGCGCCTCCGTCGGAGAACAGCCCCACTCCCGAGAAGGTCAGCTTGTCGCCGGTACGGTCGCCGCCCGGCAGCAGGAACGCCGGCCCGATGACCGCGGCGTTCCAGACCTCGCTGGTCTGGCCGCGCTTCAGGGCCTTGCCGCCGTCGAACATCAGTGAGGTGCCGACCTGGAGCCCGCTCTCGTAGGTCAGCCCGGGGGTGCGGTACTGGATGAGCGTGCCGGGCAGGGTGATGTCGCCGACCAGCGGCCCCAAGGTCGAGCCGGGGAAATCAGGGTTACGCAGTCCGGACATCGGCGTGCCCGTGGCCGCCGCTCCCGCGGCCCGGTAGGTCGCGGTGACCTTCGCCAGATCCTTCTGCCGGAAGTTGTGGGCAGGATCCTCGGGGAGGCCGTCGGTGCGGTGGTCGACGATGTGGTAGGCGTACGGGCTGGGAGAGGCGTCCTTGCTGAGCCACGTGGTCTCCACACCGTAGGTCAGACCTGCCTGACGGCTGGGAACGACGAAGAGGTTGTCGTTGACGTCGCCATTCGTCGACCACCAGGAGTTCCAGGCGCCGTGGGTCACCCCGAGGGCGTAACCGCGCTGACGTTCGGCGCTCGGATCGTCAAGCGTGATCTTGGCCGCTTTGCCCTGGCGCGCGTCCACCGTCAGCTTCTGGTCGCCGCCGTCGATCTTCAGCGCGGGGTCGGCGATCGTCATCACCCACTTCCCGTCGACCTTCTCCGCGATCTCGGTGTAGACGCTCCAGTCGCCCTCGGGCAGTCGTACCTTGGCCACACCGTCCCGGAAGGCCGGCTGGTGGAGGGCTCCGGTCTTCGCGTCGTAGATCTGGCTCTGCATGGGGTTGATGGGCCGGCCCTGCTTGCCGACGACGGTGAGCGTGACGTCGTAGGACTCGGGCTCGACGTAGGCGCCGGCCAGCGTGCGGACCACCGTCTCGCCCGACCTGGCGGTGACCGTTCCCGGGTAGTCGCCCGGCGCCTTGCCACCGGCGTCGATGGTGAGCGTGACCGAGGCCGTGCCCTTGGCCGGGACCGTGACCTGATCGGCCGGCAGCTTCAGCACCTCGCCCTGAGCCGACAGGTCGAGGGTGATCGACGCGTCGCTGGCGTTGGCGTACGTGATCGTTTTGGTGGTGACCCGCTCGTCGGCGGCGTTCCAGGGGAAGGCCGCCCAAAGGTTGCCCGGCGCGACCGTGACCTGCTGTTTCAGCACGCGTACCAGGTCGATCAGCCCGGCTCCCTGCTGATAGAGCGTCGCGTCCTGAGCGGGCGCGGCGCTGCCGATCAGCGCGGCCTTGAGCTGCGCGCCGGTCCACTCCGGGTGGCGCTGAGC
The DNA here is from genome assembly GCF_040659625.1 of Nonomuraea sp. NPDC049750. NCBI lineage: Bacteria > Bacillati > Actinomycetota > Actinomycetes > Streptosporangiales > Streptosporangiaceae > Nonomuraea > Nonomuraea sp. NPDC049750. The sequence goes on along the minus strand of NZ_JBFANB010000057.1, from coordinate 39,289 downwards.
CAGGATCGCCGCTGCTCCCGCCACGTGCGGGCTGGCCATCGAGGTGCCGCTGAGCGGCCGGTGGAGGCCGTCGGCGGTGCCCGCCGCGGCCGCGGCGACGATGTTCACGCCCGGCGCGGTCACGTCGGGTTTGATCGCGTGGTCGCTCACTCGCGGCCCCGGGCTGGAGAATTCGGCCAGGCGGCCCTTCTTGTCCACCGCGCCCACGGTCAGCGCCGCCTCAGCGCTACCGGGACTGGTAACCCTGCCGCTGGCGCCGCCATTTCCCGCCGCCGCGACGAACAGCGTGCCGGTCCGCTCAGAAAGCGTGTTGACGGCCTGCTCCAGGGGGTCCAGATCGAGGCTGTCGGTGTCGCCGAAGCTCATGTTGACGACCTTGGCCTTGACTTCGACGGACGCCCACTCCATGCCGGCGAGGATGGCCGAATCGGTCGGACCCGCGGGGCCGCCCACTTTCCCGATGGCCAGCGTCGCCTCCGGTGCCACGCCCCGATACTTCTGGTCCCTTCCCGCCACGATCGAGGCGACATGAGTGCCGTGGCCGAGGGAGTCGCGGATGTCGGGTTCGTCGCTGAAGTTGCGCTCCTGCTGAACCGCGTCCTTCAGGTCCGGATGGTCGGGGTCGTAGCCGGAGTCAAGGACCGCGACGGTGACGCCCTTGCCCGTCATGCCCTGCTGCCACGCCTGCGGGGCGCCGATCTGCTTGACGCTCTCGTCCAGCGAGAACGACCTGCGGCCGTCCAGCCACAGCTTGGTACGGCCCGCCGTCAGGGCGCGGGCGCCGCCGCCCGTCAGGTCCTTCCAGGTCTGGGCGGCGTTCGCCTTCGGCACGCGCGCCGCGCTCATCCCGAGGCTGGATAACTGGCGGACCCGCTGGGCGCCCTGCGGTGCGACGGCCTGCCCGGCGGTCCCTTGCGAGATCACGGGTATGTCGGGGGTGTCGGCGTCGCCGTACTTCCAGGCCAGGAGCTGGGTGACGTCGAACAGTCGCCGGTCCAGCACACCCTGGGCGATCAGCGGCGTGGCGTCGGCGGGTATCACGTACAGGTGGCCTCCGAGCACCTGGCTCGTGAAGTCCGCCCGCCTGCCGGGACCGGGCACCACACGGTGCCCCGGCCCGGTGACCACGACCCGGTCACCGGTGATCAGGGTCACCCCGTTCTCCTGCCGAGGCGGGGCCGGCTGGGCCCACGCCGGCGTGACGCCGATTGCTCCCGCCGCGAGGGCGGCGATGAGCGACTTGCCTAAGTTCACGGTCTACCTCATAGACGTAGGTTGATGATCTTCTCCTCTACTATTCACCGAAAGGCGCATTCATCTTCCTGATCACAAAATTTCGTGCCGCCTGGTGACGCACAGCGAGACGCCCGGCGAGGAGCTTTCCCTGCCGAGCGTCCTTCGTTGGGGTGGAGCGTTGATCTCAACGGCGATGGCGGCGACGGCGGCGCGCGAGCGCCGCACCACTGCTGTCACTACTGGACAGACCCGGAGGCGCAGGAACCGGCGGGCGGCTCATGCCGAACAAGCACAGGATAGACATGGTGTTCTCCGTGGGATTCTGGTGTCAGCGGGGGCGGGTGCTGCCCCCGCTCTCCACGTTAGAACACCCCGTGCGCCCCCATCCTGCCCGCCGAAAGGGCTTCTGACCTGGATTTTCCTCTCCCGCACCCATGCTGAGAACCAAGCCCCGGCGCCGTCCACCGCGCTTTGCGCCGCGGATATGTCGTTGTGGCGTTCCGGCCCTGTTAGGAAAGACTCCGCCCGCTCAGAGAGCGGTGCTCTCCCGGACGATGAGGCGGTGGGGGACGACGATCTCCGACGGCGTGGGCGCCGAGCCGTTGATCGTCTCGATGAGGACGCCCACCGCCAGCCGGGCGATCTCCGCCTTGTCCGGGGCGACCGTGGTGAGGCTGGGCGTGCTGTACTGGCCCTCCTCGATGTCGTCGATGCCGACCACCGCGACGTCGTCCGGGATGCGGCGCCCGGCCCTGTTCAGGGCGCGCATCGCGCCGAGGGCGAGCAGGTCGTTGTAGCAGAACACGGCGTCGGGCGGGTCGGGCAGCGCGAGCAGCCGCTCCATCGCCTCCAGGCCCAGACGCCGGTGGAAGCGCGGGGTCGGGACGATGAGCCGCTCATCGACATCAAGTCCCATCCGGGCGTGCGCCTGACGGTAGCCGGACGTACGCAGCTGCGCGGTCTCGCCGGTCGCGTACGGCTGGTCGCCGATGGCGGCGACGCGGCGGCGGCCCTGCTCCAGCAGGTGCCCGGTGGCCGTACGGGCGGCGGCGACGTTGTCGATGGCGACGTGGTGGAAGCTGCCGTTGAAGATGTGCTCGCCGAGCAGCACGATCGGGACCCGGTTGCCCCGGCCGCGCAGCTCCTCGGCGGAGATGGCCAGCGGGCTCAGCAGCAGGCCGTCGAACATGCTGGCCCGCGAGTCACGGGCCAGCAGCTCACGCTCCCGCTCGGCGTCGCCGTCGGTCTGGTCGACCATCACGACGTAGCCGTGCGCCCGGGCCGCGGTGATCACCTCGCGCACCAGCTCGGCGAAGTAGGGGACGTCCAGCTCGGGGACGACCAGGCCGATCATCCCCGTGCGGCCCTGCTTGAGGTTGCGGGCGATCAGGTTGGGCCGGTAACCCACCTCGTCCAGCACGACCTGCACCCGGGCCCGCAGCTCGTCGGAGACCGGCGCGTAGCCGTTGACCACGTTGGACACCGTGCGGATTGAGACGTTCGCCCGCTTGGCGACGTCACGCAACGTTGGACGGGCCATGTTCCTCCTCTGCGGTTGGTGTGATCATAACTCACTCTTGCATCGTTGCAGAGGAGTATGCATGATGTCTGCATCGTTGCAGAGCATTTCCGCCGACTGTGCCGTACCCCCGTCCGAGGAGTAGAGATGTCCACACCCGCCATGGCCCGCCGCGGCTTCCTCAAGGGAGCGCTCGGAATCGGCGCGCTGGCCGCGGCCGGCGCCTGCGCTCCCGGCGGCGGCACCAGCGCGGCTCCGAGCAAGCTGGCCAAGCCCACCGTCACGGCGTCCACGTCCGCCAAGGGCGAGATCACGATCTGGAACCGGTCCGGTGACCTGTTCAAGGTGTTCGACGCGGCGATCGGCAAGTTCCGGGAGGCCTATCCCGGGGTCAAGGTGAACCACCTGGCCGTCGACATCGACGCCAAGCTGGCCAACACCCTGATCAGCGGCACCGACGTACCGGACGGCAGCTTCTGGGACGACGCCAAGATCGGCGGTCAGTCCGAGCACCTGTACGACCTGACCGACCTGATCGCCCCCTACCGCGACAAGGTCGCCCCGTACAAGCTGTCCGTCAACACCGTCGGCGGCAAGATCTTCGGCGTGCCGTGGGACCTGGACCCCGGCCTGCTCTGGTACCGCGAGGACATCCTCCAGGACGCCGGCGTCGACCCGGCCGGGATCGGCACCTACGACGACCTGCTGACCGCGGCCCGGACGATCAAGGAGAAGGACCCGAAGTCCAAGCCCATCCACTTGGACAAGAATCCGTTCCTCGGCCAGCTCTGGCTGGAGATGCTGGCCAACCAGCAGGGCACGAGCCTGGCCGACGCGCAGGGCAAGCTCCGGCTGGAGTCGGCCGAGTACCGGCGGACCCTGACCTGGATCCAGGACGCGGTCAAGGGCGACCTGGTCACCCACGCGCCCTACCTGGAAGCGGCCGACATCAACACCCTCGACAGCGGGCAGCAGGTGTTCGTCCCGTGGGCGATCTGGTGGTCGTTCGCGCCGCAGCAGCTGCTCAAGGCCACCAAGGGCAAGTGGCGGGCCGCGCCCCTGCCCGCGTGGACGCCCGGCGGCGCCCGCAGCGGCGCCATGGGCGGCAGCAGCTTCGTCATCCCCGCCAAGGCGAAGAACCCCGACCTGGCCTGGCTGCTGTATGAGTTCCTGTGCTTCACCGAGCCCGGCTGCACGGCCGTCTACGGCCCCAACAGCATCTACCCCGGTGGCCTGTCCACCTCCGTGCCCTCCTTCACCCCGGCGCTGAAGCCGGACAAGCCGCTGTTCAAGCCGATCGACGCGCTCGGCGGCCAGGACCTGTGGAAGGTCGCCGTCGAGGCCGCCGCCACCATCCCGGCCGCCGCGCCGATCCCCGTGTGGTGGGCCCAGTCCGTGGACTATCTCGGTGACAACACCCAGCGCCTGATCGAGGGGAAGATGTCCCCCGACGACGTGATCGCCGAGTCGGCCAAGAAGATCCAGCGCAACCTGATCGACCGGGCCTGATGTCGACTCTCACCGCCACGACGGCCGGGCGGGCCGCCACCGGCTCGCGGCGCCTGCCCCGGCTCTCGCCGTACCTGTTCATCGCGCCGTTCTTCGCGGTCTTCGCGGCCTTCGGCGTCTACCCGCTGATCTACGCGCTGCGCCTCAGTCTCACCCGCTGGCGCGGCGCGGGCGAGGCCACCTGGGTCGGCGTGGGCAACTACGTCTACCTGCTGACCAACCCCGACTTCTGGGCCTCGCTCGGCAACAGCGCGGTGATGTGGCTGCTGATCGTGCCGGTCCAGGTCATCGCCGGGCTGGGCGCGGCGGTGCTGCTGGCCAACGCGCGGCTGCGGCTGCGCGGGCTGTTCAGGGTCGCCTTCATCGCGCCGTTCGTGACGCCGCTGGTGGCCATGGCGCAGGTGTGGATCGTGGTGTTCGACGAGAACTACGGGCTGGTCAACCACGTGCTCGGGCTGGTGGGCCTGCCCGCCGTCGGCTGGCTGACCTCCACCGCGTGGGCCAAGCCGACGCTCGCGCTGCTGTTCCTGTGGAAGACCACCGGCTTCGCGATCATCATCCTGCTCGCCGGGCTCCAGGCCGTACCGGGTGCCGTGTACGAGGCCGCCTCGATCGACGGCGCCTCGCGGTGGCGGCAGTTCTGGTCGCTGACCGTGCCGCTCGTCCGGCGCAGCATCGCCTTCCTGGTGGTCGTGCAGACGCTGGCGGTCTTCCAGATGTTCGCCGAGCCGTACGTGGTCACCGAGGGCGGCCCCTACGGCTCCACCACCACGGCCGGCCTCTACCTCTATGACCACATCTCGGCATCCGACCTGGGCACCGGTGCCGCCAACTCCTTCCTGCTGGTGCTGCTGGTGTTCGGCCTCTCGCTGGGCGCGGTCCGGCTGCTGCGCCCGAAAGAGGAGGTCTCATGAAGCAGGCCAGGCCCGGTCCGGTGCAGTACGTGGTGCTCGCGCTGCTCGCCGTCGCGTTCCTGTACCCGATCTGGTGGGCGCTCAGCTCCTCGCTCAAGCCAGCCGCCGAGATCATCACCAGCCCGCTGTCGGTGGGCGGCCCGACCCTGGACAACTATCGGGCCATGTTCGCCGACGTGCCGATCGGCACCGGCTTCGTGAACACCGCGCTGGTCCTGGCGGTCAAGGGCGCGATGACGATGGTGTTCTGCCCGCTGGCCGGCTACGCCTTCGCCAAGTACACCTTCCCCGGCAAGAACGCGCTGTTCGGGGTGGTGATGCTCACGCTGATGCTGCCGACCCTGGTGCTGATCATCCCGCTGCTGCTGGAGATGAGCTCGCTGGGCTGGGTCAACACCTACCAGGCGCTGATCCTGCCGGGCAGCGTCGACGCCTTCAGCATCTTCTGGATGCGCCAGGTCATCGCCGCCATCCCGGACGAACTGCTCGACGCCGGGCGGGTGGACGGCGCGAGCGAGTTCGGGGTCTTCGCCCGGGTCGTCATCCCGGTGATCCGGCCCGGCCTGGCCGCGCTGGCCGTGCTGACCACCATGAACATCTACAACGACTTCGTCTGGCCGGTCGTCGCCGTCAACGACACCGCGCACCAGACGGTCCAGGTGGTGCTGTCGACCCTGGCGCAGAACGTCACCGGCAACCGCGTCGGCGCCGACTTCGCCACGGTCTGGGGTGAGCTGCTCGCCGCCGGCAGCATCGCCATGCTGCCGCTGCTGGTGATCTTCATCCTGCTGCAGCGCCACTTCATCAGCGGAATCCTCGCCGGCAGCGTCAAAGGCTGACCGCGCACACCTTCTCATGATCGGAGCACCCTTCCAATGACGCCGCGTGCGGAATACCCGCGCCCCCACTTCGACCGGTCGCACACCTGGTCGAGCCTGAACGGCGACTGGGACTTCCGGGCCGACGCCGACCAGCACTGGGACCGGACCATCAGCGTGCCGTTCGCCTGGGAGACCCCGGCCTCCGGCATCGAGGCCCACTGGCTGCCGGTCGCCTGGTACCGCCGCCGGATCACCGTCCCCGCCGGCTGGGCGGGGCAGCGGATCGTCCTGCACTTCGGGGCCGTGCACCACGAGGCCACCGTCTGGGTCAACGGCACCGAGGTGGCCCGCCACGTGGGCGGCTACACGCCGTTCGAGGCGGACATCACCGACGCGCTGCGCGAGGGCGAGCAGGAGATCCTGGTACGGGTCTCCTCCCCCGCCGACAAGCGGGAGATCGCGCACGGCAAGCAGCGCAGCATCCCGCGCGACGACTTCGACGGCGTGTGCTTCACTCCTTCGTCGGGCATCTGGCAGAGCGTCTGGCTGGAGGCGCGGCCCGCCACCCACGTGGCCGCGCTGAAGCTGCGCCCGGCCGAGGGGCTGGACGGCATCGAGGTCGAGGCCCGCGTCGAGGGCCCGGCTCCGGCGACACTCCGGCTGACCGTGCGCGGCCACGGAACGACGGTGGAGATCCCGGTCTCCGACGGCGCCGCGCCGCAGGCCGATGGCGACGCCGGTCACGCCGCACCGCAGGCCGATGGCGGTGTGGCGCGGGCCGTGCCGCAGGCCAGAGGCCGTGTCGTGCGAACCGTGCTGCAAATCGCCGAGCCGCGCCTGTGGTCGCCCGAGGACCCGCACCTGTACCACGTGGACGCCGAACTGGTCTCGGCCGACGGCACCGACCGGGTCGCCGGCTACACCGGGCTGCGCCGGATCGAGGTGTCCGGTGAGGACCTGTACCTCAACGGCCAGCGCCTGTTCGTGCGCGGCGTGCTCGACCAGGGCTACTGGCCGCGTACCGGCATCACCGCGCCCGACGACGCCGCGCTGCGCCGCGACCTCGAACTGGCCGCCGCGGCGGGCTACAACCTGGTGCGTAAGCATCTCAAGCTGGAGGATCCGCGCTTCGTTCACCATGCCGACACGCTCGGCATGCTCCTCTGGGCCGAACCCGCCGCCACCGGCCGGTTCTCGGCGGAGTCGGTCGCCGCCTTCGAGGCGCAGATCGCCCCGATGACCGAGCGCGACGGCAACTCCCCCGCGATCGTCATCTGGGGCCTGTACAACGAGGAGTGGGGCCTGGACTGGGACATTCCCGGCGACCCGGCCAAGCAGGAGGCCGCGGCCCGCGCGTACGACCTGCTCAAGGCCCTCGACCCGACCCGGCCCGCGGTCGAAAACTCCGGCTGGGCGCACGTGAAGACGGACCTGCTCGACTGGCACTACTACGACGAGTCGGCCGCCTCCTGGGGCCGGACGATCGCCGCGCTGCTGAACGGCGACCAGGACGACTTCCCCGTCCCGCTCGGCCCCGACTACGTGGTCCGCAAGAAGCTGACCGGGTCGCCGTCGCAGCCGCTGCGCGGTCTGCCCAACCTGAACAGCGAGTACGGGACCGGCTTCACCAGCGTGCAGCGCGGCTGGCAGCTGCGCTGGCAGACCCAGGAGATGCGCCGCCACGACCGGCTGGCCGGCTACGTCTACACCGAGATGTACGACATCGAGCACGAGTCGGCCGGGCTGCTGGACTTCGAGCGCCGCCCCAAGGACCTGGCCGGGGTGGATCCGGCGCACGTCAACGCCACGACGACGCTCGTCCTGGATGTGGTCCCGGTCGCCCCCGGCCGTGACCTGCTCAGCGAGACCGGGCGGGTCACGGTCCCGGTCCGGATCTCCCATCACGGAACGGACTCCGTCAGCGGCCACCTGCACACCGCCTGGTCCCCCGTCTTCGGGCCCGCGCCCGCGCGAGCGGGAACGGCCGGGGAGCGGGCCGAGGCCAAACCGTTCCTGCTCGGCGCGCCCGCCGAGGTGCACGCCGAACTGCCCGACGGCTGGACCAGCGGCCGCCTGCACATCGCCCTCGTGTCCGACGACGGCATCGTCCTGGCCCGCTCCGCAGTCGATGTGGACACCCACATCGCCCCGGTCATCGGCGACGACCCCCAGGCCCGCCCCTGAGCACAGCCGAAAACGTCCCGGTGAGATCCGCTCACCGGGCCCCACCCCAGGAGACACCGTGCGCATCGCACCACCCCCCAGACGCCCGTTACCGCTGGTGATGGCGCTGACCCTGATCGCCGGGCTGCTCGTGGCCCTGGCCGGTCCCGCCTCGGCCGCCCCGGCCGGGCAGGTGCTCTACTCCCCCAACCTGACCACCTATCCCCAGGGTGACGCCAGCTACCCCAGGGCCGTCCGGCTCGACTACGACGGCTCGCCGAACGAGACGATGCTGGCCACGTTCGCCCGCAACAACCACAACGCGCCCAACGCCTTCCCGATCTACCGCAGCACCGACGGCGGCCGTACCTGGACCGCCAACCCCATCTCCACGATCACCTCGCACACCTCCGGCTGGGACCTGGGCGCCCCGGTCCTGTACGAGGTGCCGCGCACCGCGAACGGCCTGAACCAGGGCGACCTGCTGGCGGCGGGCACGGCCTGGCACGTCGGCGACTTCACCGCGCAGAAGGTCGAGGTGTTCAAGAGCACCGACCACGGCGTCACCTGGACGTGGCTGTCCAACTGCACGCAGACCAGCGGCCAGCCCAACACCGTCGGGCACGGCATCTGGGAGCCGTGGTTCCTGCTCGCCCCGAACAACACCCTGGCCTGCTTCATCTCCGACGAGCGGCCCGCGAACACCCCGACCAACAACCAGGTCATCGGCCACTACACCTCCACCAACGGCGGCCAGACCTGGAGCGCCACGCTGACCCAGGACGTGGCCTTCCCCGCCGACAACCTGGCCAGGCCCGGCATGTCCATCCTCACGCCGCTGCCGAACGGCACGTTCCTGATGGCGTACGAGCTGTGCCGCGACGCCACCGACCCGGACCACGCCTGCGAGGTCTACACCAAGACCAGCCCCGACGGCCTCAACTGGAGCGCGGCCGGGACCATCGTCCGCACCTCCGACAGCCGGGAGCTGCTGCACACCCCGTATGTCGCCTGGCTGCCCGGCGGCGGGGCCAACGGCACGCTGCTGATGTCCGGCCAGCGCGTGGTCGCCGGCCCCACCGGCAACAAGACCGTGAACGGCGAGTCGGGCCTGGTCCTGTTCGCCAACACCAACCTGGGCGCCGGCGCGTGGACCGAGATCGAGGCCCCGGTGACCGTCAACCCCACCGGCGGCTACGCTCCCGGGGCTCCGGCCTGCCCCGGCTACAGCTCGCCGATCGTGCCCGCCGCCGACGGCACGAGCTTCCTCTACCTGGCCGGGACCCAGCTCACCGGCAACCAGTGCCAGGTCCGCTACGGCATCGGCACGCTGGGCGGCCCGGTCGGCCAGATCACCGGCCCGGCCACGGCCGGCAAGTGCCTGGACGTCGACACCAACACCAACGCCAACCGCAACGCCGTCCAGCTCTGGGACTGCGGCGTCGCCACCGGCCAGCGCTGGTCCATGCACCCGAACGGCACGATCCGGGCGTTCGGCAAGTGCCTCGACATCGACGCCAACGCCACCGCGAACTTCAGCAAGGTCCAGCTGTGGGAGTGCAACACCGCGGGCGGCCAGCAGTGGCGCAAGCAGGCCAACGGCTCGCTGCTCAACCCGCAGTCGGGCCGCTGCCTCGACAGCCCGCAGGGCGCCACGGCCAACGGCACCCGCCTGCAGATCTACGACTGCAACGGCCTCGACCCGCAGAAGTGGACCGTCCCCCAGTAGCCCCTACTTCACCGCGCCCCCGGTGATCCCGGAGATGATCCTGCGCTGCGCCACGGCGAAGACGATCAGCAGCGGCAGGCTCATGAGGATGATGTAGGCGAAGATCAAGTGCCAGTTGTTGAGGTAGAGCCCGGCGTTGGCCACCTGGAACAGGTTCAGGGGCAACGTGTCCATCCGTCCGCCGATGACGAAGAACGCGTAGAAGACGTCGTTCCACACGTACAGGCAGATGAGGATCGTGGCGGTGGCCAGCACCGGGCGCAACATCGGCAGGATGACCGAGACGAAGACCCGCACGGGGCCCGCGCCGTCCATACGGGCGGCCTCCTCGATCGACAGCGGCACCGTACGGACGAAGCCGGTGACGAAGAAGACCACGGTCGACAGGTAGATGCCGACGTAGACGCCGATCATGCCGGTGAGGGTCCCGGCCAGGCCGAGCTGGCGCAGCAGCAGCACGATCGTCACCACGGCGGGCGGCAGCACGATGCCGCTGATGGCCAGCGCGTACAGGACGGCGTTGAGCCGGGTGGCCCGGCGGGCCAGGATCCACGCCGCCATGGAGCCGAACGTCAGCACCAGGGCGACGGCCGGGACCACGATCAGTACGCTGCCGAGGAAGGCGGCCGGGATGTCGCCCTGGGTCCACACCTGCGCGAGGTTGTCCCACAGGAGCCAGCGCGACGGGAGCGACAGGTCCGGCGAGAGCGCCTCGGACTGCGACTTGGCCGCCGTCGAGACGATCAGCCACAGCGGCACGCCCATCACGGTGACGACGAGCGCGACGACGGCGAAGGGACGCAGCCGCGCCGCGAGGCCGCTCGCGCGGGGCGGCCGGACCCGGCGGCTGCGGACGCCGTAGGCGGGGATGGTCATGGGCGGGCACTCCCGCCCATACGAACGGTCACAGGATCTCCTCCCGCTTGCGCAGAATCCGGATGACAGGGAAGGCCAGCAGCCCGACCAGCAGGAACAGCACCAGGCTCATGGTCGTGGCCTGCGCGAACAGGCCCTGGCCGAAGGTGCGGTAGATGAAGATGTTGAGGATCTCGGTGCTGCGCGCCGGCCCGCCCCCGGTGGTGGCCTGGACGATGTCGAAGCCGTTCATGGAGCCGAGCAGCGCGGTGGCGACGTTGAAGGTCACCGCCGGCGCCAGCAGCGGAAAGCGGATCGACCAGAACGCCTGCCACGGCGAGGCGCCGTCCATCCTGGCGGCCTCGGTGACGTCCTCCGGCACGGTCTTCAGCCCGGCCAGGTAGATGAGCATGGACAGCCCCATCCACTTCCAGGCGTGGATGACCGAGACCACGACCAGCGTCCAGGTGGTGTCGCCGAGCCAGGCGACGCTCACCGGATGACCGAGCAGGCCGCCGAGCAGGCCGTTCAGGCTGCCGCTGGGTTTCAGCAGCGCCTGGAAGACGTAGCCGACCGCCAGCGCCGACATCAGCACCGGGATGAGGAAGAACAGCCGGGCGACCCGGTTCAGCCAGGTGTCGCGCTCCAGCAGCACGGCCAGGCCGAACCCGAACAGGTTCTGGAACAACGCCACCAGGACGGCGTAACTCACCGTGATGCGCAGCGCGCTGAACAGCGTGCCGTCCGACAGCAGGTCGGTGAGGTTGTCCAGCCCCACGGGGCGGATCTCGCTCTTGAAGCTGGACCAGTCGGTGAAGGCGTAGATGAAGTTGAACAGGGTCGGCAGGAAGAAGAACACGAACAGGATCGCGAAGGCCGGGATCAGGAACCACATCGGATGCGTGCGGCGCACGCTGGTAACGGTCATGTGGTCAGAACCCGGACGCGCCGGCCGCCTTCGCGAGCTGGGCGAACTGCTTCTGGGTCGCGGCGGCCACCTGCTCGGGCGTCAGGCTGCCGGTGATCATGTCGGCCAGGTTGAGGTACAGGTCGGGGTTGGCCACCGCGAGCGCCTGCATCGAGCCGACCGCGTCGCCGAGCGACTTGTGCACGTCGAGCAGCGCCTGCGGCACGCCCGCCGGGCTCGGCACGTCGGCGCGCAGCGAGACGGTCTTCCGGTCGGCGACGAAGCCCTGGTAGCCGGGGCCCATCCAGTACGACAGCAGCTGGCGGGCCGCCGCCTCGCGCTTGGCGTCGCCGGTCCTGAAGGCCACCAGCGCGTTGCTCTGGTCGGGGATGAAGGTGCCCACGTTGCCGGACGGCGAGACGGGGAAGAAGCCGATCTTCTTGTCCAACGTCGCGGTGTCGGCCTTGGCCTGGAGCTGGCCGAAGAACGAGTTCACCTGCACGGCCATCGCCGCCTTGCCCGACAGCAGCGCCGCGCCCTGGTCCTCGAACTTCGCCGTCTTGATGTCGGAGTTGAACAGGCCCTCGCCGATCAGCGCCTTGTACTTCTTGATCGCGTCCAGGATGGTCTCGTCGGAGAAGGTCTCCTTGCCGGTGTTGACCCGGTCCCACAGGCCATCGCGGGCGGCGTCGGCGAGCTGCACCTGTACCCACCACTGGGTGGCCCACTTGTCGCCGGCCATCTCGAAGAACGGGGTGACGCCCTTGGCCTTGAGCTTGCGGGCCGTCTCCACCATCTCGTCGAAGTTCTTGGGGGTCGCGGTGATGCCGTTGGCGGCGAAGACCTCCTTGTTGTAGTAGACGCCTTCGACGGCCGGGCTGGTGACGAGGGCGGCGTAGCGGGTCTTGTCCAGCAGGCCGGTGGTGTCGCGTAGTTCGGGGGTCATCGAGGCGATCCAGGGGGCGCCGTCCAGCGGCTGGAGGTTGGTCCTGGCGTTCAGGGCGGTGAGCATGGAGGCGGTCGGCTGCCAGAAGGCCAGGTCGGGCTTGTCGCCGGTGGCCACCTTGGTCTGTACGCCCTGCTCGTACGGGTCCGGGATGGTGACCACGTCGACCTTGGCGCCGGTGGCCTGGGTGAAGGCGTCGGTCACGGCTTTGGGCACGGTGTTGCTGTTCTGGGCGGCCCAGATGGTGAGCGTGGTGCCGTCGAGCCGGCCGGTGGGCGCGGCCCAGGCGGCGGGCTGCCCGCTCCCGGCCGGGGTGGCGGCGGGCCCGGAGGCCGGGTCGCTGCACGCGGTGAGGGTCAGGAGCGCGGTGGCGGCCGCGGCCGTGATCGCGGTGAGTTTCACGGTGTGTTTCCTTTTGGTCCGTGGGGGTCAGAGGGTGCGGAGCTTCAGGATTCGGGCGGTCGGTCCGGTAACGGTGCTGGTCACGGACAGCTCGGCGGTCTGCGGGTCCCACGAGTGGCCCCATCCTGCCTTATCGCCCGGGTAGACGGTCTCGATCTGGACGGCGTGCCCGGCCAGGTGGGGCAGCGACAAGATCGAGGTCTCGGCGGCGCCGGGGCGGCGCCACAGCCCGAGATGAGTGGTGTCCCCGGCGCGCAGGCCGAGGGCGAGCCAGTGATCGGCCCAGCCGGGCAGGCCGAGCGGCCAGCACGGGACCGCGCGCACCAGGTCGGCGCGCAGGTCGCGGTGCGCGCGTACGCCCGCCCGCACCAGGTCGAGCTGGGCGGCGCTCATGGCGGGCAGGTTGCCCGACAGGTAGAGCCGCCCCAGCACGCCGGTGCACATGGTGAAGACGAGCTCCTCGTCGGTCATCTCCGGTTGCGGGTACGCCCAGTTGGCGGCCTGTTCCGGCAGCATGGACAGCGGCGCGGCCACGGCTATCGGCGGGTAGCGCAGGAAGTCCTGCTGGTCGCTGGTCGACTGCAGGTTCAGCCGGGACAGCAGCGCGTAGTCCATGCGCATCGCGCCCGACGCGCAGTTCTCCAGGACGAGCTCGGGGTGCCGGTCCAGGACGCCGTCCAGCCAGGCGAGGTGGGCCCGGTTGCAGGCCAGCAGCCCGGCGCCGGCGCTGTCGGCGTCCAGGTCGGTCCCGGCGCCCGGGTTGATGTTGTAGTCGAGCTTGAAGTAACCGACGCCGAGCTCCTCCACCAGCCGGTCCACCACCCGGTCCAGGTGCCCGGTGGCCGCGGGGTGGCGCAGGTCCAGGTGGTAGCGGCCGTGCTCGGCCACGCGCCGGCCGCCGCGCTGCAGGAACGCCTCGGGGGGCAGCTTGTCGGCCATCGGGCTGCGTACGCCGATCACCTCGGGCTCCAGCCACAGCCCCGGCGTCATCCCCCGGTCCCTGATGTGGCCGAGTACCTCCTGGATGCCGCCGGGGAAACGGGTCCGCGACGGCTCCCACGCGCCGACGCTGTCCCACCAGGCGCCGTCGTCGTCGTACCAGCCCGCGTCGACGCAGAAGATCTCCGCCCCGGCCGCGGCGGCGGCGTCCACCAGCGGCAGCAGCTTGGCCGTCGTCGGGTCGCCCATCAGGGTGTTCATGTAGTCGTTGAACACGACGGGCAGCGCGGACCTGTCGGGGTGCGGGCGCAGCAGCGCGCGGCGGTGCGCGGTCAGCGCGGCCACCGCGCCTTCGAGCCCGTCGTCCGAGACGGCGACCGAGACCGGCACCGTGGTGAACGACTCCCCCGCCGCCAGGGTCTGGCTCCACTGGTGGTCGGCGTCGGTGGGGCCGGTGGCCACCACGTACACGCCGTCCAGCCGCTCACCGGTCTCCCACCCCCAGGCGCCGTTGTGCTCGATCTGCCACAGCCAGGTCTGGCCGGTGCGCCGGTCGGCCAGCCCGCCCATCGGCACGTACCGCCCGCTGGACCAGGTGCCGGTGCTGCTCAGCGCGAACCTGCCGCGCCCGTGCTGGCCGTGCGCGGCCAGGCCGAGGTCGGCGATGTGCTCGCCGAGCGGCCTCCTGCTCCACCTGCTCTCGCCCAGCCACTCGCTGTCGGCGGACAGGACGTCCACCTCGCTCACCGGGCGGCCGAGGAACCCACCGGCGAAGGAGGACACGGCGAGCAGGAGCACCGGGTCCGTACCCTGGTTGGTCACCCGTACCTGGGCCTGGCAGGCGGCCACGCCGTCGAAGGAGCGCAGCGTCAGCTCGGCCGCCAGCCCGGACACCTCGTCACGCAGCGCGACGCGCAGCGTGTGCCAGTCGCCGTCACGGCTCTGCTCGGCGCCGGTGTAGCGCAACCGGCAGCCGACGGCCGTCTCCGACAGCCGCTGCGAGGCCTTGGCCCGGCCCTCGCCGGGGATCAGCACCTCGACCAGCGGCTGCGACAGACGGGACGGCTCGCCGCCGGGCGGTCCCAGCCTCTGGAGGGCCACCGGCCGGTCCGGGTGGATCTCCACCACCGCCGCCAGGGCGCCATGTCCCCAGCGCAGGGTCTCGACCACGTCGGCAGGCTTCACGTAACTCTCCTTCGGTTGTGCGGTGGTTGTGCGGTGGTTGTTCGGTTGTGCGGTGGTCGCGAGACAGGCGTCAGCCGAGGGCGGCGGCGATCTGGATCCGGTCGACGTCGGGGCCGTACGCGGCGGCGTTGCCGAACTCGATCGTGTTGGCGCCGGCCCTGAGGTCGGCGGTCATCACGGTGGTGCGGAAGTTCGACCAGCCCAGCGTGTTGCGGAAGTAGACCCGGGTTGACGTGCCCCCGTTGACGCGGATGTCGGCGTAGCGGTCCACGATGTTGGTGTTGTAGTTGCTCGCGCCCTCACCCAGCTCGCCGTTGGCGTACGTGATCACCACGCGGTAGCGGCCGGCGGCCGGGGCGTTGACGCCGGTGAAGCGCAGGATGTTGGCGGCGCCCTTGCCGATGTAGCCGACGTACGAGCCGCCGGACGCCGCGCCGTTGGCGCCGACCACGGCCGTGCCGCCCAGGACGTTGGCGCCGCTCTCGGCCTCGTAGGCGGTGACGGTGCCGGTGGTGGCGGTCACGTCCAGGTAGTCGAGGTTGACGGCGTCGCGGTCGTCGGTGGTGAAGGCGTGCACGCCGATCCGGTTGACGCCGGCCTGGAGGAACACCTTGGTCGTCACCGTGTTCCAGGTGTTCCAGTCGGCGGTTCCCGGCAGCGTCAGGTCGGTTAACGCGGTGCCGTTGAGCACCAGGCGGGCGCCCCGGTTCTGCGGCGCGCCGGTGTACGGGCCCGCCGAGTAACGCAGTCCCAGGTTGTAGTAGCCGTCAGTGGGCGCGCTCACCACGAAAGTGGTCGCGGCCGTGTCGCTGGCGCCGTAGCCCTCGGAGAAGGAGGTGCCGGAGTAGCCGGTGTTGGGGCCGTAGGTGACGCGGGCGGTGCCGCCGAGCGCCGCGTACTCGGCCTGATAGCGGGTGGCCGGTCCCGCGGGCGTCAGGTCGGTGTTCGGGGTGACGATGACCTGGTACGCGGCGGCGCCGTTCAGTCCGGTGAGCGGAACGGTGATCTGGCCGCCCGAGACGGTGTAGTCGCCCTCGTGGATCAGGGCCGGGCCCGGGGAGGCGTTGAGGCCGGTGCTGTTCACCCCCCACACCGTCACGTGGACCGAGCTACCGAGGTACGGGGCCGAGGCGATGCCCTTGACCACGACGTCGGCGGCGTAGGTGTCGCTCACGTTGAGCGAGCCGCCGAAGATCACCCGGGCCTGCTTCCTGGCCGGGTCCAGGGCGGCCAGCCCCTGCAGGGAGCCGTTCCTGGTGGGCGGGGTGACGGTGACCGTGTGGCCGGTCAGCTCGCCGTACCACTTGTAGAGCCACCACCCGCCGGTGGCCTGGCTGTTCCTGGTCACCAGGTCGTTGAGCGCGCCGGCCGTGGTCCAGAAAGCCAGGCAGGCGTCGACTTTGCTGTTCTCGAACCGGGTCACGTACTGGACCAGGTTGCCGGGCACGCCCAGGTCACCGGAGTAGCGGGCGTACTCGTTGATCACGATGGGCCGGGGGCTGATGCCGAGGCTCGTCTCGATGGCCCGGTAGTCGGCGTGGTGGTCGTACCAGCTGGTAAAGAAGTCGTTGCCGAGCTCGTGCCAGGTGAACACGTCGGGCAGCACGTTGTTGGCCTTGGCGTAGGTGAGGAACGCGCGGTGGTCGGCCGAACGGTAGCTGGCGAAGTTGGGGCCCGCGATCCGGGCGCCGGGGTCGATCGAGCGGATCTTCTGGTAGACGCGCTTCCAGGCGTCGAGCAGGCCGTTGAGGTTGCCCTGGTACCAGATCTGGTCGGGCTCGTTGAAAGGCACGTACACGTACGACGTCCGGTACGGGTCCGCGACGATCTTGCGGGTCATCGTGTCGACCTTGGCCAGATAGTCGTCGATGCCGAGGTTCTCGTACGGCCATTGGCGGTAGACGTCCTGCATGTAGACCTGGATGTCACGGCCGCCGGTGCGCTTGAACATGGGCGCGATCTGGAGGGCGTCGCCGTTGGGATGCTGGAGGCCGTCGGGCGCCTTCTGCGCGGTGACCTGGGGCTTGAGGGCCGCCAGCATGGTGTCGGTGGGGATTCCGTCGTTTCCCAGGCCGTACAGGAAGCCGGTCGCGCCGTATTTCAGCGGGCCCGTGTCCGAGGCGAGGTCGACGACGAGGGCAGGGGACGCGGCCTGCGCCGGGGCGGCGGCGCAGAGCAGGGCCGAGACAAGTGCGGAGACGACGGTCGTGACACCCAGGAGCCGGAACGAAGTCAACGGGGGTACCTCCTGCCGGGAGAAGAGCGGCCATGTGACCGGTCACATGGAGTGTGAGCGGTCACACGGCAGGAACGGAAGGGCCCTTTGCCGGATTGTTACGCGCCGGTTTCGGGTGCGGTCTCAGGTTCAGACGCGGCGCGATCTCGGCGGGGGCGGTCTCAGGAGGTGGCGTGGCGCGGAGGGGCGGTCGACTCGCGCACGATCAGGCGGGGTGGGGTCAGCTCGGTCTGGGGCTGCGGCAGGCCAGTCAACTCGGCCACCGCCGCCAGGAAGCACGCCCGCCCCAGCCCGACGAAGTCCATCCGTACGGTGGTCAGCGCGGGGATCCAGAAGGCCGAGCCGGGAATGTCGTCGAACCCGACGATGCTCACGTCACCGGGTACGTCCCTGCCCGCGTCGTAGAGGGCGCGGCGCACCCCCTGGGCGATGTCGTCGTTGCCGCACAGCACCGCCGTGACGTCCGGATCGCCGGCCAGCCGCTGCCCGGCCAGGTAGGCGGCCCGGATGTCCCAGCCGGAGGCGACCACCTCGGGGATCTCGGCGCCCGCCCGTGACAGCGCGTCGCGCCAGCCGGCCTGCCGGCCACTGGAGCGCCCCTCGGACGGGATCGCCACGTGGTGCACGGTCCGGTGACCCAGGGCCAGCAGGTGCTCGGTGGCGTCGGCGGCGGCACCCCGTTCGTCCAGCGCGATCGTGACCCGGCCCGTGTCGGGCGCCACCGGCTCGGTCGCGGCGATCGCCGGTATGTCCGCCGGCAGCGCCTCCAGCACCGCCGTGCCCGCCGGGTCGAACGCGATGACGACCAGGCCGCCCGCGCTCGGGTCGCTCACGTAGTCGACGGTCTGCTTGATCTCGGCGGGCGAGTCGGACTCCACGACCCTGACCCCCACGGCCAGGCCCTCGGTCCGCGCCGCCTCCTCGATGCCCTGCAGCGTGGACGCGTAGCCGTACAGCATGGTGTTGGACGTCACCACGGTGATGCCCGGAGCGCGCCCCAGGCCGAGCGCCCGCGCGGCCCGGTTGGGCCGGAACCCCAGCGTCTCGATGGCCGCGCGCACCGCGGCCCTGGTGTCGGGGCGCACCCGCGGCGAGTCGTTGAGCACGCGCGAGACGGTCTGGTAGGAGACGCCCGCCGCGGCCGCGACGTCGCGGATGCTGGGCACGGCCCCTCTGCGGGCGCCGGAGCGCGGCTCGCGCCGAGGGCTCGGACTCACGATCACATCGTAAGGCGCCCCGGACCGCGGCTCCGCCCCGGCTCACCTGCCCGCCGAGAGCCGCCGGCGGGTGGCGTGGCGGTCGGGCTGGTGATAAATACCGCTATGTACCGGACAATGATGGGTGCGGGCAGCCGCCCTGCGGTTCGGAGCGCATCATGGGGGCAGACTCGCCGTGCCCGGCATCGGCAGAGGAAGGAACGCGCATGGAGGTGGTGTCAGTAGGCACCGTGACCGACGGCACGCTGGAAGTGGTGCTGCGCGGCGACATCGACTTCACGAACGCGGCCTGGGTACGGAGCACGGTCTCCGCCGCCGTGCTCGACCAGCGCCCTTCCGTGGTGTGGATCGAGATGGGCGAGGTGGCCTTCATCGACTCCTCCGGGATCGGCGTGCTCGTGGACGCGATGAAGGCGTCCGCCGAGGTCGAGGCGGCCTTCAGCGTGCGGCATCCCACGTCCCGGGTGTTCGACCAGCTGCGCATCACGGGGCTGCTGTCCGCGTTCGGTCTGGCCTGAGGAGGGCTCGCCTGAGGAGAGCTGGCCTGCGGAGAGTGGGGCTGCGGAGAATTGGGCTGGGGGCTGAGGAGAGCTGGGCGCGCCACCGTGGCCTCCGCTTCGCGGCCCCGGGCCGCCCGCGCCGGTCGGGGCGGACGCGCCGATGAGTGAACCCGCCGAAACCTTGGAGACACGGTACGACTTCGACTTCGACACGCTCGTCCTGCTGCGCCGGTTGGTGGAGCGGTACGCCGCGCGGCACGGTCTCACCGGGCAGGATCTGTACCGGTTCGTGGTGGCGGTCAACGAGATCACCACCAACGCGGTGCGCCATGGCGGCGAGGGCGGGCAGCTCAGCCTGTGGCAGGCCGGCGGCCGGCTCTACTGCCGGGTCACCGACAACGGCCCAGGGCTGGCGCGGCCGGACTCGCAGGGCCACCACGCCGTGCCCGCCGACAGCAGCAGCGGCCGGGGCCTGTGGCTGGCCCGGCAGTGCGTCAGCCAGCTGACCATCGAGAGCGACGCCAACGGCACCACCGTCACCCTGGAGGCCGCTCCCCCGCAGCCGGACCATCCCTGAGCAAGATCATTTAGTGAAGTGAAGATTCTTCGATACGTTCAGAATAATCCGCGTCGGTCTCACGCTGCCACTGGGGAAGAAGATCGACGCGCGGGCAGTGTGGTGCTGGAGGCGATGCGGACCGAGAACCGCGACGGCCTCGCCCACGCCCTGCAGGTGATGACCGAGCACTTCGGCGAGCTGCGTTTCCTGCTCGGCTCGGTGCTGGACGGCTTCGACCGGCTGATCGGCTGGCAGGTCAGCCAGGGCGCACTGTTACGCGCCGGCACCCAGACCGCTCAGCAGCAGCTTGCCGAGCTGACGTTGATCAGCGACATGATCGCCCCGGCTGCCGCAGTCCGGTCCCGCGCCCGTCCGTACGCTTCGGTCGTCCGTGGCCGGGCCGCTCCGGCTGGCCGTATCAGGCTTGGCCGGGCAAGCGCGGAACAATCCGCGTACGGCTCCAACTCCCCGGCCCCGAATCCGGCATGTCCGAGACGATCAGCGACGGAAACCCCGTCGGCGATCATCGTCACACCGTCCGCCCACAGCGAGCAGGAGGTGAGAAGGCCTCACCCCTTGCTCGACTTCTGTGCAACCGTATCTCAGGTCATCTGGTTTATGACTTGCCGCCCCAGGGGGTCAGGCGTTTGGGGACGGTCGGACGTAGAACTTCTCCCACGGCCCGGCGGTATCGGCGCGCGCCCGGAGCATGCCGTAGCCGCTACCCTCGTAGGCATACTCGGCACTCACGTATTTGTTGTTCTTGGAAGACTTGATGGCGCAGAGGCTTCCGGTGCACTCGAAACGGAACTTCTCCCAGTCTCCGACGCCGGTCGAGCGTGCGCGGAGCATGCCGTAGTCGGCGCCTGAGTAGTCGAGTTCGGCGCTCACATACTTTTTTGTCGTCAACGCGGCGATGACGTAGTTCGTATTGTCGAGGTTGCAGAGCTTAAAAGTCTCCCGGCTTCCCAGCAACGCCGCCGTAGCGGTAAGCATGCCCTCCTTGTATCCCACTTCGCTGTTGCTGGCACTCCAGGCACGGCTTTTTTCCTGGGATATGATGCCTACCCACTCACACTGGCCGGCAGCGGGGGTGGAGGCCGTGTCGGCGATCGCCGCAGGCGTTGCGGCCGGCACGACCGTCCCCACCGCTAACGTCGCGCCTAACGCGCGGAAGATATTCCGGAAGTTCATTTCCCTGCTTTCTTCGATCTTGGTGGCGCATCGATCGCGCCCTATCCATCGAATGCTGCCAGGAGGGAGTTGATTTTCACTGAATGCACCCTAAGTTCATTGTTTGGCCCGGGTAAACTGATAATCAACTCAGCCGGCTCTGTCCTGTGAGTGCCCGAAACTCGTGTCCGGTGCCAGAACCGATGCGGAGGGTCTGCTGGCCAGGCACCTGGAAGATCGTTCATCACGGAGTCGAGTTCACCGGCGCGACCAGCGTCAAAGTGATCCGATACCGCTACCGGGGGCACGGAATCCCAACCCCCTGGACCCCGACACCGGCAGCCGCCCAGAGCGGGGCACCACGGCAACGACACGTGGAGCGCCCGGTGCGTGGAGACGCGCACGCCGGGGGCGGCGGGCGGGCCGGGGAAACCCACCGTGAGCAATTACGGCAGGGCGTCCCGGTCCGACCCAACAACGAGCGGCTCGGGTACGGCAAGCCGCCACTCAGTTGGTCAATGAGTACGGCGGTTGGAAGGGACTTCGAAGATGAGTCCGAGACCGTCCTCTTCGTCCCAGTCTTCGCCGACTTGGACGAAGCCAAAGCCGGCGATCGTGGCCAGGGACGCCACATTATCGGGACTGATCGTCGCACGTACGGTCTTGACCGCCGGTTCGGCCGCGGCCCGACGCAGCAACTCGATCAAGATGGCTCGGCCATACCCCTGGCGACGGAAGTCAGGAGCAACCGCGTAGCCGATCTCTATCATGCCCGCCTCATCGGGCGGTCCGTGAAACCCGGCATGACCGACGACGACACCTTCAGGCCCCGTCACCGCCTGCCGCGCTATCCACGATGCGTGGCGGGGATCGGCGGCCATCTGGTCGATCCGAATCCGCCACAGCCATCGTGCTCTGTCTGTCACGAAGTACTCCGTCAGCGCGACCCCGGCCGCGTTGCTGGCCGCGGGCAGATCCCCATCGAGCAGAGCGGACAGCGCAGTGCTCGACAACTCGACGAAGCGCACGTGCTTCGAACTAGTGGGGAACGACGTCTGGCGATCGGCTTCATTTGTCACGGTGCGGACGATCGCAGGAGGTCCGACAGACGTCCAACGATTTTCGAGGGATCAGCATCCACCTCCACGACGAGCACCGACCCGTTGAGAGATCATGTCGGGACGTCGACCACCAGCCAGTTGGTCAGCTTGTCGGCGTCGGCGATCCCGCAATGGCGATTGGTACCAGTGGCCGGCGAACAGTGATACCTCACGGATGGCGTAGGGGTAGGCGAAAGCACCGGAGCGGATCCAGAGGATCTCCACGGCGGTATCGATGAGCGCGCCGGCCAGGGCACACGTCAGGTACGTGGGCACCGGCCCTGCTTTGGCTGACCAGGGCGGAGTCGACGCCCTCACCGACCGCCGTGACGATGCCCCCGGCGCCGTTGCCCGGGATCATCGGCAGCTCCCGCTTGAACGGCGACGGCGCGCCCGACCGGAACTGGGTCTCCACAAAGGTGATGTCGGCGTAGGCGACGTCGATCAACATCTGCCCAGGCCCCGGGACCGGGTCGGGCGCATCTCCAGGTAGGAGCACCTCGGGCCTGCCGAACTCCGTCAACCACACCACGCGCGCACGTTGCTCTCCCCTGTTCGGTTGATGTCACCCCCAGCCGGCAATCTCAACCGAACTCGAAGTCAACCCGCGATCACCAGCACAGCTCGACCGCAATGTCGAACTGGTTGCCGTGCCGTTCTCCTTCGTCGATGCCATTCACCCCGGCATCCAGTGGGTCTACGCTGTACGCACGGGCAACGGGCAGTTGCTTGCACGTGGTTTTGGAAGATCTCGACCCCTGCCTGTTACCGGGCTGCACCACCGCCGAGACGCGCGAGCGGTTCTTCATCGAGTTCGGCCGCGCCCTGCGCAGGCTCCTCGACGGCCCGCATCCCTGGCCCGTAGCCAGTCCTCCGAAACCTGTTCCGCACCCGCTGACCGCGCACCACGGTGAGCACTCGCCCGTTAGGGAAACCCAGATGCCCCTCACGCTCCCGCAGTTCACCATCAAACCGCATCCTCACCTGCGCCCTGATGCCGAGCGGCAGCAGATTCTGGCCGCGCCCGGCTTCGGCCGGTACATGACAGATCACATGGTCACCATCAAGTGGACCGGCGAGGCGGGCTGGCATGACGCCGCACTGGGCCCCTACGCCCCGCTGACCATCGACCCGGCCGCCACAGGGCTGCACTACGGCCAGTCGATCTTCGAGGGGCTCAAGGCGTACCGGCAGCCGGACGGTACGGTCGCGCTGTTCCGGCCCGAGGCCAACGCGCACCGCTTCCAGGCGAGCGCCCGCCGGATGGCCATGCCGGAGTTACCCGTCGAGCTGTTCATGAAGGCATGTGAGCTGCTCGTGAGTCAGGATCGGTGCTGGGTTCCCGACGCCGCTGAGCACTCTCTGTATCTGCGGCCGCTGATGTTCGCCACGGAGAGCACGCTCAGCGTCCGGCCCTCGGCCGAGTACCTGTTCCTGCTCATCGCTTCCCCGGCCGGGTCGTTCTTCCCCGACGGCATCAGACCCCTGTCGGTGTGGATCGCCGAGGACTATGTACGAGCCGCCCCGGGTGGCACCGGCGCCGCCAAGTTCGCCGGGAACTACGCCGCCGCATTCCTCGCCCAGAACGACGCCGCCGAGCACGGCTGCGACCAGGTGGTCTGGCTCGATGCGGTCGAGCGGCGCTGGATCGAGGAAGTGGGCGCCATGAACCTCTTCTTCGTACGCGGCCACGGCCCTGCCGCCGAGATCACCACCCCCGCCCTCACCGGCTCACTCCTGCCTGGGATCACCCGCGACTGCGTCCTCACCCTCGCCCGCGACCTCGGCCACCCCGTCAGCGAGAGCCGCATCAGCCTGGAGGAGTGGCAGACGGGCGCGGCGGACGGCTCGATCACCGAAGTCTTCGGCTGCGGCACCGCCGCTGTCATCACCCCCGTCGGCCGGGCCCGCACACGCACCACCGCCTGGCAGATGGCAGACGGCCGGCCCGGTCCCCTCACCCTCCGGTTGCGCGAGAAGCTCATGGCCGTACAGACCGGCCGTGCCCCCGACTCGCACGGCTGGGTGCACCATCCGCGCACGACAGCGCACTGACCTGCGCGAAGGACGCCATTCCCTGGGGTGGGCTCCCATGTGTACGGCTCTGTCGCCGTCGGGGAGCGCCGTCCGGAGACGCGGTACGACTTCGACTTCGGCACGCTCGTGCTGCTGCGCCGGTTGGTGGAGCGGTACGCCGCGCGGCACGGCCTCAGCGGGCCGGACCTGTACCGGTTCGTTGGTGGCGGTCAACGAGATCACCACCAACGCGGTGCGCCATGGCGGCGAGCGCGGGCGGCTCAGCCTGTGGCAGGCCCGGCAGTGGGTCAACCGGCTGACCATCGAGAGCGACGCCAACGGCACCACCGTCACCCTGGAGGCCACGCCCCCGCAGCCGGACCATCCCCGAGCAAGCTGCTTTAGCGATGCGCAGCGTCCTCTTCGATACGTTGAAAAATATCCGCGTCGGTCTCACGCTGCCACTCGGGAAGGTCCTCCCAATCGGCCACATAGGACGGCTTCGGAGTTTCAATGTGCTTATGGATTTGAGCGATCCAGCACAGGGCCACGAAGCGGCCTCTCTGTTCGCGGGTCAGCTTCGCGGTGCTGCCAGCACTAACCTCGACGAAGGTCCGCACTTGGATGTAGACAGCGGCAGCGGCTCGGCGTTCCCACTCGGGCGTCTCCTCCCACGGAGCGACGTAGGAAGACTTGGGCTCGCCTGGGTAGTGCTTGTTCACCCCGGCGATCCATGCTTCGCGGAAGGCGCGGCCCTGCTCGTCCGTCGCAGTCTGCATCATGGTCCTCTCAGTGTTGGGCGGGGGCCGACAGACGGGTGATGCGATCGTTCAACTGGACCACCCGCTTGTCGGCGAGAAGGGGTTGGAGCTGCTTTTGGATGCCGTGGAGCTTGCGGCCGACGTATCCGGCGGATTGCGTCTGCTCGGCCACGTCCACGGCGTGCCCCGCGTGATGCAGGAATTGATCCATGTTGCGGCGTTGAATGCCGAGGGCTGCCAGGTCAGTGAGGAGGCTGCCACGGCGCCGAAGCGAGGTGGCCTGGTTGAGTGCCGCGAGGAGTGATGCCTCGGCGAGGTCCGTCTGCCCGAGAGTGAGATAACAGGTACCGCGTTCCTCAGCCAGGCGGGAGCCGTCGAAGCGGAGCCAACCTCCAGGGCTGCCGGGACCTGCGAGGTCGAGAACCTGGTCGGCGGTGTCGAGGGCGCGTTCACAGGCTGCTCGGTCGCCGTCTCTGGCAAATGCCTCGGCCTGTACGGCGGCGACCCAGTGCCGCGTGGACAGCTGGCTGTCGCCCTGCTCGGCGATGCGGGCAGCCGCCGAGAGCACCGCAGTGGCCTCGGGGTATTCATGGTCGTACATGTTGACGAACGCCTGGCGAGTGAGAGCGCAGGCCCAGCGGTCGTAGCAGCGAGCTTCGCGGCCGGCGGTCACGGCCATGGTGTAGCAGTAGGTGGCGTCGGTGTAGCGGTTGCTGTCGAAGCAGATCTCTCCCGCAAGCTGGAAAAGGTCACAGGCCAAGACGCACAGTTGCTGGCGGGCTCGTGCTGAATGGGCCTGGTCCAGTTGCTTGACGAGAAGCTTGAGCTGGTCATGGACCAGTGGGTAGACCAGGCGCTTCGACTTGGACAAGGCGAAGACCTGCCAGAGGTGGCTGCTGAGCAGCGCATGCTGTTCTAGGTCATCGGCTTCGTCGGATTGGCCGGCCCAATCCTGGATGTCGGCGTTGGCCAGCGAGGGAAGCACCATGAGCGTGCCCGCGATGCTCAGCAGGCGGAGGAGTTCGCGACGGTACATGTCGTCAGCTTCACCCGTCGGCTGGGGTTCAGTCACGACCTGGCCTATGACGACCGGTGCCGAGGTGGAGGCGAGAGAAGGCTTCTCGGGTTCTTCACAAAGAACCAGGAGGTGATCCAACTCGTCCGCGGTGACCTTCAGAAGATCGCAGATCTTGGGCCGGATGTACGGGCAGGGCTCGGTCTTCCCCAGTTCCCACCGTCCCGCGGTGGTCCGGTCGATCCCAAGCTGATCAGCGAAGAATTCCTGACTGTAGCCGAGCGCCTTCCTTCGATCGGCGAGGCGTCTGCGTTTGCCAGCCACAGCGCACCTCCGCCCACATGTGGTCCCGTCAAGGGCAGCGTACGGGACGTGCCCACTCAGCGGCTGCGATGCCGCATAGGTGCCGCATGGATGCGTCACTGATGCCGTGGCCTGCGCCGTTGCCGCGCGATTGGCTAAGGGTGCTCGCCGGGACTTCGATCGGAGGAGATCAGGTGCTCATCGCACACCCCGAAAGCAATCGCCTGCCCGCAGACCTGTTCCCGGGATCGCCAGGCATCGACGTGGAAGCGGCTGAACGAGCCGCCGCTGCCCTCCTCGCGGCCATCGGCGTGAGCGGTGACAGCGAGGCCACTGACCGAACGCCGGCCCGGATGCTGGCGGGCTGGCGGAACTGCTCGGCTGTCCAGCGTGGGAATTCACTACTTTCCCCAATCGGGAAGGGCAGCACGAGCTGATGCTGGCCCGTGATGCGCCGTTCTCCTCGCTGTGTGCGCACCATCTGCTTCCGTTCTTGGGGGTAGCGCACGTGGGGGCACTTCCCGGCCAGCGAATCGTCGCCGGCTTGTCGGTGGACTTGTCATCAAGCAACCACGGTACGTTACGCGGCTTCCCGGCCACAGAGAACGCCGGATGAACGGGGGGATGTCGACGGTGATCCGGCCAGACGAGACAAGCAAGACGTCGCCCTGCCCTGCTGGCCGGGGTCGGGGGATCAAGCTGCGCAACTCGCGCCGGGCGCTCCTCATCGGCGACGGAGATCAGAGCACAGGTGGGGAGCGGAAGTGTCTCGACTGCCTCGGAAGCGGCCGGGCCGAAAGGAGCGGGAGATGAATCCGATCATGCTGGCGGCGGTGTCTGGCTTTCCGCAGGGCCAGGAGGAGGGTGAGCTGCTCATGCGGTTGCGCGACGCGCTCACGAGGCTCGGCGTCAATGCCGACCTGCGGGACAACAACAGCGCGCTTCTGGTGCGCAAGCCTGAACCGGGGCTGCCGGTGTGGGTGTTCATCGGGTACGGCGGCGCGTACTTCTCCTGGCAGAGCGCTGAGAAGCGGCATCCGGTCGATGACGTGGAGGGTGCGGCGAACGTCTTGGCGGAGTACATCGCCAAGTAACAGGCGGGCGCGGCGGGGCGGTGAGTCCCCGTTCGGAGGGGGACGGGGCAGGTCCTTCCCCGTCTCGTCGCGCCTCATCGTCCGGCAGGTAGTCGAGTCCACGCCCCTGGAAGGGTCGCCCCGCCCCTCCGCGGCTGCCTGCCGGGCCTTCTCCTGCTTGTCCGCGCGTGGCCGAGGTGGACAAGGACGCCCGCGTCCACGACGCACGCCATACCGCCGCGACACTCCTCATCGAACGGGGCATGGACATCAGCGTCGTTCAAGAAATTCTCAGCCGCCCACAACTGACCACGACCAAGACCTACACCCACATCATGGCGACGCTCCCCACCGAAGCAGCAGTTCGCATGGGCCACGCACTCTGGACCTAACTGCAACTCGAAATGCAACCGGGCGGACTTTCTGATCACAACGATCGGGGAGTCCGCCCATGTCATTGACGGTGAGGCGCCCGGGGCTCGACCCGGAACCTCAGCCGCGAGGAATGGATCGCGGACATCCGGGCATCCGGGCCCGCACGGCGCTGTGGCGCCTGGTCGAGACGCTGGACCATCGAACAACTCCAGGCCGAGGGCGAGACCCGCGCCGCGCTGGTCGAAGATCTCGCCACCGACGCGAGTAGCTGTGTTACGAGTTCCTCGGCGCTCAGCCGCAGCTGGAGCTCTACGCCGCGGTTGCGCGAGGCGATCGCCGCCGTCCTCGGGAAGCGCGGCCAGGTCGCTCTGGTGCGCACTGAGCGGCCCCACAGACGTCGTCGTCGGGTCAGGTGCCGATCGCGCGTCAGTAGAGTGTCAGCGTGACGGCGCTGTCGGCCTATTCCAGGGCGCTCAGGAGCGTACGCGAATGACGGTCTTGCCCTTGCGCCGCTCGGTCGGGTTGAGCGCGGGGATGGCGTCGTCGAGGGTGGCCACTGTTCCGATGTGAGTGCGAAGGCGCCCGTCTCGCACCCGGTCGACGATCTCCACCAGCTGACTAGGAACGGACTCGACGACGAAGTCGACCGCCAAGCCGTCGACAGGGCGAGCCTCAACAGATCCGACCACCGACACCAGCGTCCCGCCAGGCCGGATGATGCTCGCCGAGCGCCTTTGGATATCACCGCCGATGACATCGAAGACCAGGTCGACCCCGCCGATGTCGTCGAGATCCTCGTGGTCGAGGTCGAGGAACTCGTTCGCGCCGAAGTCGAGCGCCGCCTGGCGGTCCGCCGCCCGACCGGTACCGATGACGTAGGCGCCGAACTCCCGGGCGAGCTGCGTCACCATAGATCCGACCGCGCCGGCGGCGCCGTGTGCGAGGACGCTCTGCCCCGCCTGAAGACGACCGTGCTGGAACAGGCCCTGCCACGCGGTCAGGCCGGAGATCGGCAGACTCGCACCCACCGTGAAGTCGACGTTCCCCGGCAGCGGCGCAAGGTTGCGTGCCTCCACGGCCGCGTACTCGGCCAGCGTTCCATCGCGGTGCCAGTCCGTGATCCCGAACACCCGCTGTCCCAGCGAGAGTCCCGTCGTGCCGTAGCCGAGGGAGGAGACCACTCCGGCGAACTCGTGGCCGATGATCGCCTGGGCACGATCGTGACCGGAGCGATCGACCCACGTCGAGGGCCACTCCCACTCCGCGGGGACGAAGCCCGACGCGTGGACTTCAACGACGACGTCGTTGATCGCCGGCGTCGGCTCAGGCCGCTCCGCGAGTGTGATCCCGGCTGCTTCCGCGGTCTGATCCATCACGACGATTGCCTTCATGGGTGCCCCCGAATATCTTGTGCTCGCCAGCTCTGTGCGCCTATTTTCGGGCCTGCTAGCCCACTAGCGGCAGTCAACACGACGCAGTAACGGATCTGGGCCAAGGAGCCGAGCCTGGTCATTGACCTCCTGGCGGTCGAAGGCCGCGCCGTCCCAGCGGCTGGCGCCCAGCAGTTCCCCGGGGGGTTGAGGAACAGCGGGACGGCCTATAGCGGTTCGGGTGAGTAATCGCGCGCTGGCCCCTCGCGGGAGACAGCGGAGTTTGGTGGTGGGGGTCGCCGTCGTCTACCGGACGGTGCCGACATCTGGCTTCGCGCCGTCCCCCGCCCATCGCGATCTTAGCCAGCTCATCGTGGCGCGTCTGGAATGCTCTCGCCGTTTGCGCAGGTGGGGTGCGTGGTCGGGGCTGGGTAGCGTGGCCGTGTGGGTCCAGTAGCTGCCGAGCGCCACGAGGAAGGCGTTCACCCGCAGGGGATCGGCGTTGCGTCCGGCCGGACTAGCGAGGAAGATCTTTTGCGGATCGCGCGCCCCGAGGTCCGACTCCATCAGCAGGCATACGAGGTCCACCCACGCGGGGCCGGTGCACGCGCGCGACCGGTCGACCAGGCGGGCGGTGCGGTGATCGTCGATGAGGATGTTGTCGAACCTGGGGTCGAAGTGCAGCAACGTCTCCCCGACGACGAGTTCGTCCCAGTGGAGCTCGAGGTCGGCGAGCAGGCGCAGGTGCTCGCGTTCCCACCTGCCGAGCGCGGCGGTGGACACGATGTCGTGCGTGCCGTCGCGCTCGAGCGCCCGCCATGTCTCGCAACGCCCTTCCATGCGCGCGGCGACGGTGGGGACGCCCGTGACCGGCGACGGCGTCAGCGCCTTCGCCGCCGCGCAGAGACGCCGATCTCGGACCGGTGGTCGTCGACGGCGTCCGGGCTCGACTGGATCGCCTTGACGAAGACCTTCTCGCCGTTGGCGAGGGTGGCCAAGCCCACGATCCCCCATGAGAAGCCGCCTTTTCGGTCCTCGACCTCTCGCACCGGGGACCCTAGGTGCCGCTCGACCTCGTCTCTGAGCGCGGGGGGAGTCTCCGCCCACGCCCGCCGTGCCGTTCGCATGTCTCCAGCCAACCAGTGATCCCACCCGCCGATCGCGCCGTTTTCAGCTCGCGTTAACGCCGCTGGCCGTTCCGTTCTCGATCAAGCCCCGAATAGGGCCGATCTTGCCGATAGCTCGCTAACACCCCGGCGGGGAAGACTCAGGAGCCACCACTGATGCCCAACTCGGACTCGCAGTACGCCGCGCGCCTGGCCGCCTACGGGGCGGTCTCTACCCAACTGTCACTGCTGAGCGACCGCCGACTCAGCCAGGCCGTGGCGGAAGCCCGCGGGCTCGGGTCCGGCATCGGCGGCAGGTCGGCGGAGATGGACGTCAGCGGGAGGCGGGTCTTCATCAAGCGGATCCCGCTGACCGACGTCGAGTTGCGGCCTGAGAATGTGCGCTCGACGGCGAATCTGTTCGGGCTGCCGCTGTTCTACCAGTACGGGGTGGGGTCGGCCGGGTTCGGAGGCTGGCGTGAGCTGGCCGTCCACATCATGACCACCAACTGGGTCCTCGGACGGGAGTATGAGGGCTTTCCCCTGATGTACCACTGGCGGGTTCTACCCGACTCCCGGCCCGAAGGGTTCGCCGACGAGTTCGGTGGCATCGATGGGGCGGTCGCGCATTGGGAGGGCTCGCCGGCCGTCCGTGAACGCCTGGAGGCCGTCGGCCGCTCAACATGCAGTCTCGTGCTCTTCTTGGAACACCTGCCGCAGACGCTTGCCGCCTGGCTGGCCGACTCGCCCCAGGCCCCGCTGGGTCAAGGAGGAGGATCGCCGTACCGTTGGGTGGAGGAGGCTCTGGTACGCGGAACCGCCTTCATGAGCTCTCGCGGGCTCGTCCACTTCGACGCCCATTTCGTCAACATCTTGACCGACGGCCAGCGGCTCTACTTCGCCGACTTCGGGCTCGCCCTGAGCTCCGGCTTCGAGCTCAGCGCGGCCGAGCGGGCGTTCCTGTCCGAGCATCTCGACTACGACCACTGCTACACAACGGGCCATCTGCTGCACCACCACCTGCTCGACGACCTGCGCGGCGACCTCGACCAGCGGGCGTTCCTGCGGGAATGGATCGCAGGGCGACAGCCCGACGACGTCCCGCCCGCGACGACCGCGATCATCGACCGGCACGCCCCGGCGGCCGTCATCTTGAACGAGTTCCACCACCGCCTACTCAACACGAGCAAGCGGACGCCGTTCCCGTCCGCCGAGATCAAGCACGCCAGGCACGCCACCTGAGACGCTACCGGGCGAGCCGTGGTTGCCCCTGAAGCTTCTCCGGCCCAGCTCCCCCCGTAGCTGGGCCGGGCGCAGCGGCCGCCAGCCGTCACTCAGTTTGGGCAGCCCACGCCGCCTCGCACAACGCGCCGACGGCGCGCGATGGCGAGGTCATCGCGTACAAATACGTATGAGGTTCTGTCTTATCTGACTTGGTATGTCCGTGTCCGTGTCCTGCGCTGGCGCGCGTGCCTCAGCGTCAGTGATTTCTCATCCGGCGTGTTGTGGCACGTGAGTTTGCTCGATACCTGACGCATGTGCTCGGGTTGCCCATG
This sequence comes from Nonomuraea sp. NPDC049750, assembly GCF_040659625.1. Lineage (NCBI taxonomy): Bacteria > Bacillati > Actinomycetota > Actinomycetes > Streptosporangiales > Streptosporangiaceae > Nonomuraea > Nonomuraea sp. NPDC049750. Next base: position 7,804 of record NZ_JBFANB010000057.1, on the reverse strand, counting down.
ATGCATTCTGTGGAGGTTGCGAACGCAGATCTGAGGGCTATTCCTCGCTGGAGAACCGCTCCCACGCGGACTGCCGGGTGATCTGGAGGGCGGCGCCGATGCGCGCCCAGGTCACCCTCAGCTCGCGCAAGATGGTGACCAGCCGCTGGAGGCTCGCCTCGGTCCGCGCGGCGATTCCCGGCCCGGCCGGGGTGGCGGGCGGATGTGGGATCCACAGCGAACCGCACGCCGGTGTCAGCCCTTGACCGCGCCGGCGCTCAACCCCTGGATGAGGAAGCGCTGGACGTACGCGAAGAGCACGACGACGGGCGCGACGGCGATCAGGCCCCCGGCGGCGAGAGCGCCGAAGTCGCTGCCGAACTCGCCCAGCAGGTAGCTCAGCCCGACGGGCACGGTGAACCGGTCCTGCGAGCTGATGAACATGATGGCGAACAAGAAGTTGTTCCACGCGCTGATGAACGCGAAGGATCCGACGGCGACGATTCCGGGTTTCAGCAGCGGCAGGACGACCGCGCAGAACGCGCGGATCCGGCCGCACCCGTCCACCTGAGCCGCCTCCTCCAGGGAGACCGGCACATTTCTGATGAAGCCCGCCATGAGAACGAGGGAGAGCGGCAGGTGGAAGACGGTGTCGGCGATGATCAGGCTCCACAGGCTGTTCGTCAGATAGAGCCCGTTGAAGATCTGGAAGAGCGGGATGAGCATCATGGCGCCCGGGATGAACTGCGTGCACAGCATGATGACCAGGAAGACGTTCTTGCCGCGGAAGGTGAGGCGGGCGAGCGCGTACCCGCCGAGCATGCCGATCACCGTCGACACGACGAGGCTGGCGACCGCGACGGCGATGCTGTTGCGGAAGTAGACGCCGAAGCCCGAGCCCTCCCAGACCCTGCTGAAGTTCTCCAGGGTGATGGGCCACGGCACGAGGGCCGTGGAACCCGTCGGCCGGAAGGCGAACAGCACCATCCAGTACAACGGGACGAGTGTGAAAAGCAGGAACAGCGTCAGCGGCAACCACAGCATCAGGCGGTCGCCCACCGAGCGCCGTCGCTTGCGGGCCGCGTGCGCGCCGGTCGGGTCCCGCCGGGTCGGTGGTTCCGCCGGGACTCGCCCGACGTCGTCACGGGTGGCGAGGCTCACTTGCCCTCCTTGGGATCGCCGGAGCTGATGCGGAGGCTCACTTGCCCTCCTTCGAATCGCCGTTGCTGATGCGCAGGTAGACCATGGACGCGAAGGTCAGCAGCAGGAACGCCGTGACGGTGAGCGCGGAGCCGTAGCCGAAGTCCTGGTCGTGGATGGCGGTCTGGGCCACGTAGAGCGGCAGCGTGGTCGTCGAACCCGCCGGCCCGCCGGCGGTCATGGTGTACAGCAGGTCGACGTTGTTGAACTCCCACACCGCCCGCAGCAGCGTGGCGATGACCACGGCCTTGCGGATGTGCGGCCAGGTCACCGACGAGAAGCGGCGCAACGGCCCGGCGCCATCGACGTTCGCCGCCTCGTACAGCTCCAGCGGCACCGACTGCAGGTCGGCGAGGATGAGGATGGCGAAGAACGGGATGCCCTTCCACAGCTCGGCGATGACCAGGGCCCAGAAGGTCGTGCCGGGCTCCGACAGCAGGGAGGTCCCGTACTCGCCGATGCCCATGGACGCCAGGTAGTGCCCGATGCCGGTGGTGGGGTTGTAGAGCAGGATCCAGATCGTCGTCGTGAGGATGCCCGACACCGCCCATGGACTGAACGCCAGGGCGCGGGCCAGCCCGCGGCCCACGAAGGTGCGGTTCAGCACCAGCGCCAGCGCCAGGCCGAACACGAACTGCAGCCCCACCTCCACGAACACCCACTGGGCGGTGAAGCGCAGGCTCCGCCAGAACACCTCGTCGGCCAGCAGTGCCCGGTAGTTGTCCAGGCCGGCGAACCCGTCGTCGAGGGGCCGGGTGAGGTTGTGGTGGCGCAGGCTCTCCCAGAAGACGCTGAGCACGGGATAGAACAGGAAGACCAGCACCAGCACGACGGCCGGCGCGATCAGCAGGTACGCGTGCCCGGCCCGGGACCCGGTGGGGCGGCGGCGCGCCGCGAGTGGGCGGCGCACCGGTTCGGCGGTCGTGGAGCTCATCCGTGCTCCTTGTCGTACTTGCGCTTGGCCGTGGTCAGGGCCGCGGCCGCGGCGGTGAGGAAGTCACGGGGTGTCAGGCTGCCCTGCAGCACCTTCTGCCACTCCGGAAGCAGGTCCGTGACGGTGATGGAGGAGAATTCCGGCAGGTAGTAGGGCTGTTCCAGGGTCACGACGCCGGGCTTCGCGGCGGCGTCCAGCGCGGCCTTCATGGCGGCGTTCTCGGTCACCCACTTCTCTTTCGCGACCGTCTTGTTGCCCGGGAGGTATCCGGACTTCTGGGCCCAGAAGCTGTTGCCCTCGGGCTCCATCGTGTAGGCGAGGAACTTCCAGGCCTCCTCCTGGTGCTCGCTCTTCTGGAACATCGCGAACCCGGTCGTCATCCAGCCGGTCAGCACCTGGTTGTCCGGCCCGGGGAAGGGGGCGACGGCGCCGACCTTCTCGGCTCCCAGGGCGGCGACGTGGTTGGGGTAGGAGCCGATGCTGTGGCTCAACATGGCCGCGCCGCCGTTGCCGAACTGGGCCACCATGGTCTTGAAGTCGGCGGTCAGATCGCTGCGCGCGGTCTGCTTGCCGAACAGGGCCACGTACTTCTCGCAGGCGGCGATCACCGCGGGGTCGTCCAGCGTGGAGGAGCCGTCCTCGCGGAAGAACGTGCTCACGCCCGCGCGTGGATAGACCATCTGCACGAGCTGGCCGAAGAAGCCGTTGCCGCCGCGCAGCGTGTAGCCGAAGCGGCCGGAGGAGGCGTCGGTGAGGCGGCTCGCGGCCGCGTCGAAGTCCGCCCAGGTGGTCGGCGGCTTCAGCCCGGCCTCCTTGAACCAGTCGGCGCGATAGTAGATCACGTCGGCGAGGCTGGTGGTGGGCGTCAGGTAGAGCTTGCCGTCAGGAGCGGCGGCCCGGGAGGACTTGAGCATCTGCTCGGAGATCTGCTGTTCGAGGCCGGCCTTCTTCAGGCGTTCGTCCAGGGGAGCGAGCGCGTTCTGGGCCACCAGGGCCGCGAGGTCGGACGCCTTCGGGGTGAGCAGGTCGGGTGTGGAGCGCGTGGCGATCGCGGTGTTGATCTTCTGCATGTACTGGTCAGTGGGCAGGCCCAGGTAGTTGATGCGGATGCCGGGGTTCTTGGCCTCGAACATCGAGATCAGCTTCTTAAGGTTGGCCGTGCGCTCCGGGCGGGTGTCGGTGTCCCACAGCTGCAGCGTGACGGCGCCGCCGCTGCCGCCGCCTGAGCCGCCGCACGCGCTCACCGCGGACGCCAGGCCCATGGCGACGCCGGCCTGTGCCGCCGTCCGGATGAAGCCGCGCCGGGACAAGGCGTGCCGGCCGAGGACCTCGGCCGGATGCTGCTGACGGGTCATGGGTCTTTCCTCTCGTTCACCAAGAACTGCGCTCCGCTGTGCGGTTGCCATACGGTACATGAGATATGAGATTTAGGGTATGGTCGGTTCTATACAACGGGCCATGTGCCCCCCGATCCCCGGACGGCGAGACGGAGCGCCGGTTACGGTGGTCGACGACAAGTGAAGGAGTGCGGGTGAGTGAGACAGCGTTGGGCGCGATCAAAGCGTCTTCCAGGACGGCTCTCGTCCTCGAAGCGCTGCGTCGCGGCATTCTGAGCGGCGAGCTGCCGGCCGGGCGGTCCCTCGTGGAGGTGGAGCTCGCCAGCCGTTTCGGTGTCTCCAAGACTCCGGTGCGCGAGGCGCTCAAGACGCTCAGCGGCGCCGGCCTGGTCACCATCAGCGAATACACCGGGGTGACGGTCCGCAAGGTCGACGAGCGCCTCACCCGAAGCGTGTTCGACGCCCGGTGCCTGATCGAGCCGGCCGCGGTGCGGCGAAGCGTCGAGGCGGGACTGCGCGACGGCGGCCGGCTCGCCCGCGAGGCCCTGCGCAAGTCGGACGAGGCCACGGACGAGGTGACCCGCAGCCTCGCCAATCGCGACTTCCACCGCGCCCTCTACGCCGACTGCGACAACGAGGTGCTGGTCGGCGTGCTCGACCAGCTGCGCGACCAGACGGCCCTCATCTCCGTCAACGTCTGGTCCCAGCGTCCCTCCTGGGAGGACGAGGCGCAGGAGCACCGGCAGATTCTCGAGGCGGCACTGAACGGGCAGGCCGACGAGGCGGCCCGGCTCGTGTCGCAGCACATCAGTGTGTTCCAGGAGCGGGCGCTCCAGCAGATCAAGGAGGCCGGCAATGAGGTTCGGTGAGCTCTCCCGGGCCCTGCGCGACGTCGTCGCCATCCCGGTCACGCCCTACGTCGGCGGCGTCCCCGACCTCGCGCTGTACCGTACGCTGCTGCGCCGCCTGGTCGACGCGGGCGTCAACGTGCTCACCCCGAACGGCAACACCGGCGAGTTCTACGCCCTGAGCGCCGAGGAGCGGCTTCAGCTGATCACGGCCGCCGCGGAGGCCGCGCGGGGAGAGGCGCACCTCCTGGCCGGGATCGGCCTCGACGTCGCCACCGCCGTCGAGGAGGCCCGCCACGCGGCGGCGCACGGCATCCGGATGGTCATGGTGCACCAGCCGGTGCACCCGCACGTGTCGGCCCAGGGCTGGCTCGACTACCACAGGGAGATCGCCGACGCGGTGCCGGACCTGGCCCTGGTCCTCTACCTGCGCAACGCCTGGGTGGACGGTCGGCTGCTGGCGCGGCTGGGCGACCTGTGCCCCAACGTGATCGCCGTGAAGTACGCCGTCACGGACGTGAACCGCTTCGCGCAGCTACGCGCGGAGACAGGCCCCGACCGGTTCGTCTGGATCGCCGGGCTGGCCGAACCGTACGCGCTGTCCTACGCCGTCCACGGGGCCGAGGGCTTCACCTCCGGTCTGGTGAACGTCAACCCCGCCTTCTCGCTCCGGCTCAGGGACGCCCTGCGCGAGGAGCGCTATCCGGCGGCGGAGCGGATGCTCCTCGACATCGCGCGGTTCGAGCACCTTCGCGCGGTCGACGGCGGAGCCAACAACGTCAGCGTCGTCAAGGAGGCGATGCACCAGCTCGGCCTGTGCGACCGCGCGGTCCGGGCGCCGAGCACCGTCCTCGGCGAACCCGAACGGCAGGAGGTCGCGCGGATCCTCACCGAGTGGGCGAAGGCCGACGACCTCGGGCCCCTGCCCGTGGCCGCGTCATGAGGATCAGCGGCCTGCGCTCGTTCGTGCAGCGCGTCGGCGAGCGTCCCCGGGTGCTGGTGCGCGTCGACACCGATGAGGGCGTCAGCGGCTGGGGCGAGGCCTACAACCACGGTCCCGACCTGGCCCTCGGCCCTCTGCTCGACTACCTCGGCGAGCAGATCAGGGGTGCGGACCCGCGGCGCGTGGAATACGTGTCCCAGCTCCTCCTGCGCACCGCCAGGTTCCCGCAGGGGGCGCTCGGGCTGGCGGCGATCGCCGCCATCGACCACGCGCTGTGGGACATCACCGCCAAGGCGCTCGGCGTGCCCGTCTACCAGGTGCTCGGTGGCGCCGTACGGGATCGGGTGCGCGTCTACTGCGGGCTCTACTCCGCGCCCGACCCCGACGAGTGCCGCCGCCAGGCCACCGAGCTGCATCGGAGCCACGGATTCAGCGCCTTCAAGCTGAGCCCGTTCCGTACGGACCTGCACGCCAGACGCTGGGGCCTCGTCGTCGCCGAGACGGCGGAATGGGCTCAGGAGGTCAGGCGGCGCTGCCCGGAGGAGTTCGACTTCGCCTTTGACGCGCACGCCAAGATCTTCGAGCCCTACCAGGCGGTTCAGCTCGGCAACGCCCTGGAGCCGATGGACCCGCTCTTCCTGGAGGAGCCGCTGCGCCCGGAGCACTTCGCCTCCTGGGGCTACCTGCGCCAGCAGTTGCGGGTGCCCCTGGCCACCGGGGAGAGCCTGTACTCTCCCCACGAGTTCCTGAACCTGCTCACCCACGGGGGCGCCGACATCGTCCAGCCGGACATCTGCGTGGTGGGCGGCATGTCCCAGATGCGGCGCATCGCGACCCTCGCCGAGACCTTCAACACCATGGTGGCGCCCCACAACCCGATGGGGCCACTGGCCACCGCGCACAACGTGCACTTCGCCGCGGCGTGCAGCAACTTCTCGATCCTGGAGTACAAGCCGGAGACGACGAGTTGGTGCCCGGACCCGTACGAGCCGGTCGACGGGCACCTGGAGCTGCGGCCCGACCGGCCCGGCTGGGGGGTCACCATCGACGAGGACGCCCTGGCGGAGGACGACTACGTGCACTGGGAACGCCGGGTTCCCGTCCGGCCGGACGGGTCCCTCGCGTTCTGCTGACATCGCGGGGCCCTGGAAGGTGCGGGGGGCGAGCGTCATCGGCGCATGCTGAACCCGAGGCGCGGGATCGATTTCGGCCCAGGCCCGGCCGGCTCGTCGCGGTGGCCGCCCGTCTGCGCAGCCGCCAGTGTTCGGGCACCTATCCTTGCTTGCATGGGTGACGTACTGAAGGGGCGAGGTTGCGCGTGGGAGTTCGAGGACGGGGGGCTGCGCATTACGCCTGAGCCGGGTAAGGCGTCGAAACTGAGCATGGAGCTCGGTGAGCGGTTCGTGCCGTACCACGCGTTGGCCGATGTCATGCTGGAGCCTGGTGCACGCGGCAGGGTGGTGTTGCGGGTGGTTCCCCGGGAGGGAGCCGATCCGGTCATGTCCGCGGCAACGGGGCAGCTCCAGGAGTCGCTCGATCCGTACCGGCTGGTGCTGCCCGCCGCCACGAAGACGCTGGCCGACCAGTATGCCGACGAGATGCGCGCGGCCCTGTCCGAGCGCGGTCCGGCTGAGCGGTTCCTGATCGCCGGTCCTTCGGTGCCGCGTAGTTTCAAGGCATGGGACGGTGAGGCCGCCTTCGACGGGCAGGCTGTCACCTTCACCTGGTTCTCGTCCGGAGCTTCCCCGGCCAAGTACACGGCAGGTGACCGGCGTTACCCGATCACCGAGATCGAGGGCGTCGAGTGGCATGCGCTGGAGGACGCTCGCGGGTCGTTGCGGCTGCGCATCCGTGGGCACCAGGCCCTCTCCAACCCCAACAACGATCCCGCTTCCGTGGTGTTCGGCATCGGCTGGGGAGCCACGCATCACTCCCTGCCCTTCGCCGCCGCCGTGCTGGCCGCCGTACAAGCTCCCATGATCGAACAGGTCGCGGCGGAAGGCTGAGCTGCCGCCGCAGCACCGCCACCTCATGACGCGACACCATGATCTCCGCGTCCTTCGACGCCTGGCCGCGGCCCGGCAACATCAGCCGGCCGAACACTCGAAGCGTGATCAGACAGAGCAGGCGAACAGGCACAAGACGCGATCTTTCGTGCGGGTACGAACCCCGGCAAACCACAGGTCAGAGCCGTCGTGGTCGCGTTTTGACGCGGTACATGGTCAGCCGGGGTCGGTCAGGACCTCGCCGCCTTCCACCGCGCCGGTGAGCAGAGGACGAGGCTTCGTCGCGGTAGGGTTCTGGCGGACTTTCTTCAAGGTGGACGGCACGTGTGAGTAAGGCTGATGAGCTGATCGGCGCGGCGATGGAGGCCCTCACCCGCGAGGATGAGGCAGCCTTCGACTCCGCCGCCGCCTTCCTGGCCGACCGGGACGACGCCGATCGCGTGCTGGTGGAGGTCGTGACCCGTGCGATCTCGGGGTTGTGGCGCAACGGCTGGCAGCCCGCCGACGTGGTCAGGATCGCGGCCAGGCGGCTGACCGACTGGCACGGGCGGGCGGCG
>NZ_JBFANB010000056.1:0-51235 GCF_040659625.1 Nonomuraea sp. NPDC049750 | reverse complement strand
ATGGTACTGCACTCGGGAGGGTGTGGGAGAGTAGGTCACCGCCGGACAATCTTTGGTTGCAGAAAGGGCTCCACGCATGACGCGTGGGGCCCTTTTTCGCGTTGTGGGGCCTTACGCGTGGCGCGTGGGGCCCTTTTCTGCGTTGCGGGGTCTGGCGCCGTTGCCGGGCATTTCTACATTCCCAGGCCTCGCGCCGTTCTCGGGGGCCTGGAAGGCTCGGCGCGCACGAGGCGGCCTGGAGGCGGCCTGCTGGAGCGACGGCGAAGGTGCTGGCGGTCCGCGTGAGGCAGTCTGCTGGAGCGACCGCGGCGGTCTGCGCAAGGCGGTCTGCTGGAGGGATGGCGACGGCGGGAGAGGGATGGCGGGAGGGGGATGGCCGACGGCAACGCGGCTTCTCCGCTCAGGCGTTGCTGCCTTCTCGGCGGCCCGCGCGAGGCAGCCTGCGGGAGGGATGGCAAGGTCGGAGGGGACTGTGAGGGTGATGGAGAGACGGCGACGGCGGCAGGGGGATGACGGTGATGGAGTACCACGGGTGGGTGACCATCCGTCAGACGGCCCGCGCTGACGACGAAGGATCCGACGGTCTCCTGAAGCGGCAGGTGGAGGAGATCCGTGCGTATCTGGCGCAGCTCCCCGACTACGGTTTGATCGACCTGCGCTGGTTGAACGGCATTCCCTCCTTGCACGTGGCCGGCCAACCCAACCGCGACGGCGGCTGGAGCGGCATGATCATCGAGCTGTTCCAGCGGGTCGGCCAGATCGCGCCCGGCTCCTACGGGCTGCTCCATCTCTGGGACGACGAAGGCGCTCACCCGAACGAGTTCCGCGTCTACCGGCTCGTACGCGGCTGGCTGAGCGAGCACGCCGACACCCTGCTCTCTCCCACGATCCCGACCCTCGAAGACCCCGAACCGCACCCCTAACCCAAGTCGGACTTCTGACCTGAGCCGCACTTCCCACCCGAGCTGCACTTGGCCCGAGCCGGATTCCCGACCCGAGCCGCACTCCTGGTCTGGCTCCTGACCTGGACTATCCGTCCGTCAATGGAAACTCGAGATGATACGACTTGGGCGGCCAGCGAGATCGTGGTGTTCGCGCGAGCAAGCCCGTGGTGTCCGTGCGGGCGTAGGAACGTTGGCGTCCGTGCGTCCGTGCGTCCGTCCGAGCTGACTGAGCTCGTTGGTGAGCATCTCCCGCGGGCACAGGCGCGCTGGCAGCTTGTGCTCGCCCTGGCCAGGTCGGGCCGCCAGTTAGCTGCCCCACTGAGCGGGGCCGCCCCATAGAACGAGACCACCCCACAGAACGACACAGCCCCACTGAGCGAGACAGCCCCACTGAGCGAGTCGGCCCCACTGAGCGAGTCGGCCCCGCAGGGCGAGGCCACCCCACAGGGTTGCCGAAGGGGACATCTGTGGCGTCGGCTCGATCGTCAAACTGGGCACCACTGGCCACTAGCGTCACATCGGCACCATTCGTGATAATTCACGAATGGTCGGGGGGAGAGGCTTCGGGGGGTTCTCCCGCGTGGCCTTAACTGGGCTTCTCCTGCTGCTCTTGGCCGTCTGGCCGGCGCCGCCCCCGCGAGAGCCGGTTCAGCGTCGGGCCGCCTTCCACCAGCAGGCCCCTGTCCTGGTCCAGCAGCAGGCACTGGTCGAGGTCCCCGCGCCGGTGAAGCATCGCAAGAAGCCCAAGCCGGATCCGCCGATCGTGGCCAAGAAGATCACCAAGCGGCTCGATCGCTACCTGGCCGGGCGTCCGGGGCCTGTCACAGCGATGGTCGAAGATCTCACCACCGGGCGCCTCTACCGTTATCACCGCGACGAACGACTGATCACCGCGAGCACCGCCAAAGTGCAGATCCTCATGGCGCTCCTCCTCAAGACCCCCTGGCACAAGCTCTCGAAGGCCACCAGGCACGACGCCGACCTCATGATCCGCTACAGCGACAACCACGCCGCCGATCGCCTCTGGCTGCGGATCGGTGGGGCCGCCGGGTTCACGAAGGCGGGCAAGAAGTACGGGCTGCGCCACACTCAGGGGGTTCCGGGTGACTGCGTCGACCTGTACTGCTGGGGCATCACCAGCACCTCGGCCGAAGACCAGGTGCGGCTGATGAAGGCCCTCGTGTCGGCCAAGAGCCCGCTCCGGGCCAAGGATCGTGCGCAGGTGCTCAGGCTGATGGGCAAGGTGATCGACGGCCAGAACTGGGGCGTGAGCGCCGCCAAGTGCAAGGGCGACCATGTCGCGCTGAAGAACGGCTGGCTGAAGCGCGTGTCCACCAAGCGCTGGGCCATCGTCAGCGTCGGCCTCATTCACGGCCACGGCCATGACTACGCGCTGGCCGTGCTGACCGAGAACAACGCCGACACCGGCCAGGGCATCGTGACCGTTCAGGGCGTGGCCGAGCGGATCATGAAGTCTTTCCGGTCGTGTCACGCCTGACCGCACGAGGTCACGCGGGGCCGGTCGCGCCACGTCTGACCGCACGGGGTCACGCGGGGCCCGGAGGGGGCGTCCCACGGGCTGAACGGGGTTAAGCGGGGTTAAGCGGGGCGGAGCGTAGTCGCACAGAACTGAACAGCTTCGCGGGGTCAAGCAGGGTCATACAGGCCAAGCAGGGCCGTGCAGGGCCATGCAGGGCCGTGCAGGGCCATGCAGGGCCGCACAGGGCCATGCAGGTCGTACGGGGTCGAGCAGGGTCACACCGAGTCGGACGGGGCGGGGGCGATCAGGCGGTAGCCCACGCCGCGGACCGTCTGGATCAGTGCGTCCTCGTCGTCGCCCAGCCGGGCCCGCAGCCGCTTGACGTGCACCGCGATCGTGTTCGTCGAGGTGCTGGACACCGTGTGCCACACATGCCGCATGATCTGCTCGCGCGTGACCGTGCGGTTCGCGTTGCGCATCAGATACTGCAGCAGCTCGAACTCGCGCAGCGGCAGATGCACGACCCGCCCGTCCACCCGTACCTGGTAGGCCTGCGCGTCGAGTTCGACGCCGCCCACGACCAGCACCTCGCGGCCCTCCGGGGAGGCGGCGTGGATGAACGGCAATAATTCCGGCACCCGGTACGGCCTGGCCACGCAGGCGACGGCACCGGCGGCGAGCGCCTGTACGGCCTGCTCGGCGTGCCCCTCGCCGACGCCGAGCAGAACGGGCACGGCCCGTGAGAGCCGTACCGCCCGTACGAAGTCGACGGCGCCGATGACCGGCAGCGTGGCCGACACGAGTACCACGTCAGGCTGCAGCGCCCCGGCCTGGATCAGGCCCTGGGCGCCGTCGGGGACGCCGGTGACCGAGACGCCCTCGCGTTCGAGGGCGGTGGCCACGTCCTCCACGACCCCGTTGTCCGGGTCCGCGATGAGCAGGATGGGCTTCGTCCTCGTGTCCCCGTTCACACTGGATGCCGCCTGCTGGTGGATCATCAGCCGAAGCGCCCGGTGATGTAGTCCTCGGTCGCCTTCTCTGTGGGATTGGTGAACATGCGGGAGGTCTCGTCCATCTCGACGACCTTGCCGGGCTTGCCCTGCTCGGCGAGGTTGAAGAAGGCGGTCCGGTCGCTGACCCGGGCGGCCTGCTGCATGTTGTGGGTGACGATCACGATCGTGTAGTCGTCCTTGAGCTTGGCCATCAGGTCCTCGATGGCCAGCGTGGAGATCGGGTCGAGCGCGGAGCAGGGCTCGTCCATCAGCAGCACCTGCGGCTGGACGGCGATGGCCCTGGCTATGCAGAGTCGCTGCTGCTGGCCGCCCGACAGGCCCGCGCCGGGCTTGTTGAGGCGGTCCTTGACCTCGTTCCAGAGGTTGGCGCCCTTCAGTGACGTCTCGACGACGCCGTCCATCTCCGACTTGGACACGCGGCCGTTGAGCCGGAGCCCGGCGGCCACGTTCTCGTAGATCGACATCGTGGGGAACGGGTTGGGGCGCTGGAAGACCATGCCGATCATCCGGCGCACCGAGACCGGCTCGACGCTGGAGGCGTACAGGTCCTCGCCGTCGAGCAGCACCTTGCCCTCCACGCGCGCGCCGGGGATGACCTCGTGCATACGGTTGAGCGTGCGCAGGAACGTCGACTTGCCGCACCCGGACGGGCCGATGAACGCGGTGATCGAGCGCGGCTCGATGGTCATCGAGACGTCCTCGATGGCCTTGTGGCCCCCGTAGTAGGCGTGGAGGCCGGAGACCTGGATCTGCTTGGACATAGTGGCTTTACCCCTTATCGGCCTCTGGCAGGTGCGCGCCACCGGGCGATCAGGCGCGCGACCAGGTTGAGCAGCATGACGATCAGGATGAGCGTGAGGGCTCCGGTCCAGGCCCGATCCACGGCGGTGTCGTTGGGACGTCCCGCCTGGTCGAAGACGAACAGGGGGAGCCCCATCTGCGGCCCGCTGAACGGGTCGTTGTTGATGGAGTCGGTGAAGAACACGGTGAGCAGCAGGGGCGCGGTCTCTCCGGCGACTCTGGCCACGGCCAGCATGACGCCGGTGATGATGCCGGTCAGCGCGGTCGGCAGGACGACCTTCATGATCGTGCGCCACTTGGCCACACCCAGCGCGTACGAGGCTTCGCGCAGGTCGTTCGGGACCAGGCGGAGCATCTCCTCGGCCGATCTGACCACGGTCGGCATCATCAGGATCGACAGGGCCAGCGCCCCGGCGAACCCGGAGAACGGCTGGCCCAGGAACAGGACCCAGAACGCCAGGATGAACAGGCCGGCGACGACAGAAGGGACGCCGGTCATGACGTCCACGAAGAAGCTGATGTACCGGCTCAACCGGCCGCCGTTGCCGTACTCGACCAGATAGATCGCGGTCAGCAGCCCGATGGGGACGGAGATGAGCGAGGCGAGCAGGACCTGTTCCAGCGTGCCGATGATCGCGTGGTAGGCACCGCCACCCGCGTCGCGGGCGCCGATGTTGCGCATCGAGTGCGTGAGGAAGTCCAGGTCGAAGCGCCCGAGACCGTTCTTGATCACCAGCCAGAGCACGGACACGAGCGGGACCACGGCCAGGGCGAACGCCAGGTAGACCAGCCCCTGGACGACGCGGTCCTTGATGCGGCGGCTGGTCGAGATGTGCTGGATCGCGGTCATGCGGCGGCCCTCGCGTACTCCTTGCGGCGGTTTATGATCATGCGGGCCGCTATGTTGACGAGCAGTGTGATGACGAACAACACCAGGCCGGAGGCGATCAGCGCGCCCCTGCCGATCGGGGTGGCCTCACCGAAGCCGTTGGCGATGTTCGCCGCGATGCTGTTGGCGTGCGGGGTGAGGATCTCGAAGCTGATGTCGAAGGTGGCGGGGAAGATCAACGCGACCGCGATGGTCTCGCCCATCGCCCGGCCGAGGCCGAGCATCGAGGCGCTGATGACGCCGGGACGGCCGAACGGCAGCACGGCCATCCTGATCATCTCCCAGCGGGTGGCGCCGAGCGCGAGCGCCGCCTCCTCGTTCATCTTGGGAGCCTGGAGGAAGACCTCGCGGGAGATGGCCGCGATGATCGGCAGGATCATGATCGCCAGGACGATGGCTCCCGCGATCATGGTCTTGCCGCCGATCGCGCCCTCGCCGGCGAAGAGCGGGAACCAGCCCAGGTTCTCGTTCAGCCACTGCGAGGGCGTCTTCAGCAGCGGCACCAGGAAGACCACGCCCCACAGGCCGTACACCACACTGGGGACGGCGGCGAGCAGGTCGATCAGGTAGCCGAGCGGCCCGGCCAGGCGGCGGGGCGCGTAGTGGGAGATGAACAGCGCCACGCCGACCGCGATGGGCGTCGCGATGACGAGCGCGAGGGCCGAGCTGAGCACGGTGCCGAACGCCAGGGCGGCGATGCCGAAGACCTGGCTGCCGTTCGGGTCCCAGACCAGCTCGGAGAAGAAGTGACCCTTGTTCGCCTGCAGGGCGGGGATCGCCTCGCTGATGAGGAAGACGGCGATCGCCGCCATGATCCCCAGCAGGATGACGCCCGCGCCGGTGGCGGCGTAACGGAAGGGCCCTTCACCATGGCTGCGCCGCGAGGCGGGCCGGCTCGTGGCCGGTCCGCCATCACGGGTACGAACGTTGGTCGTCATCGGCTGCTAGGAGATCGCCTCGACGGCGGTGCGGACCTTGGTCAGCAAATCGCCCGCGAGCGGGGCGTAACCGAGGTCCTTCAGCGCGGCCTGGCCCTCGTCGCTGGCGGTGTAGGTGAGGAAGGACTTGACCAGCTTCGCCTGGTCGGCGGGCAGGCCCTTCTCGCAGGTGATCTCGTACGTCACCAGGACGATCGGGTAGGCGCCCGCGGTCTTGGTGGCGTAGTCGATGCCGAGCTTCAGGTCGTTGCCCGTGCCCTTGATCTCCGCGGTCTCGATCGTCTTGGCGGCGCTGTCGGAGTTCAGCTCGACGAACTCGCCCGCGCCGTTGGCGACCTTGGCCTTCTGGAGCTGGGAGTTCTCGGCGAACGACAGCTCGACGTAGCTGATCGAGCCCTCGGCGCCCTTCACCGAGGAGGCGATGCCGTCGGAGCCCTTGGCGCCCTGGCCCTTGGCCTCGGCGGGCCACGCCTTGGCCGGCTCGTACGGCCACTCGGCCGTGGCCTTGAGGAACTTGGTGAAGTTGTCACTGGTGCCGGACTCGTCAGCCCGGTGGAAGGCCTGGATCGGCGTCGAAGGCAGCTTGGCCTGCGGGTTGTCGGCCTTGACGGCCGCGTCGTCCCACTTGGTGATCTTGCTGCTGAAGATGCCGCCGAGAGTCTTGGGGGACAACTGCAGCCCGTCGACGCCCGGGAGGTTGTAGACGACCGCGATCGGGCCGGTCACCATCGGGATGTTGATGGCCTTGCCGGTCTTGCACCGGGCGTCGGCCTGGGCGGGCTCGCCCTTGTCGTCCTTGAGGGCCGAGTCGGAACCCGCGAAGGCGACCGTACCCTGGATGAAGGCCTGGACACCCGCGCCAGAACCGCTGGGCTGGTAGTTCAGGCTGGCCCCGGGGTTCTTGCTCTGGAAGTCCTTCTTCCACTGGTCGATCGCGTTGGCCTGGGCCGAGGATCCGGCGGCGTTGATCGTGCCGCTCAGACCGTTGTCGTTACCCGCGGCGGTGGTGGCACCGGCGGACGCGGTGGCGTCGGCGCCGCTGTTGTTGTCTGTGCCGCACGCAGCGAGCGAGAGCGCGCCGACGACGGCGACGGCGGCGAGCCGGCCTGCATACTTCACGGTTGGGTTTCCTCCCACTCGGTCCTTAGTCGCTACGAAGTTATGCAGCCAAAGTGACTCAATCCCCCTACCGAGGGTGAACGGACGGTGAACGGCCCTGGTCGCCCTCATGATGGGAGGTATGACCTATCGCGTATGCCTGGTGTGCATGGGAAACATCTGCCGTTCACCTATGGCGGAGACCGTGCTCAGGCGGACCTTGGCCGACCACGGACTCGATGAACAGGTGGCCGTCGACAGCGCCGGCACCGGCGGCTGGCACGCGGGCGATCCCATGGACGCGCGGGCTCTGCGGACGCTGGCCGATCACGGCTATGACGGCTCGGCGCACCGGGCCAGGCAGTTCACTTCGGGGTGGTTCGACCGCTACGACCTGGTGCTGGCCATGGACCGGGACAACCTGTCGTTCCTGCGGCGGATGGCCCCTGAGGGCGTGGAGGTACGGCTGTTCCGCTCGTTCGACCCCGACGCGCCGGACGGCGCCGAGGTGCCCGATCCCTACTACGGCGAGGCCGACGGTTTCGAAGAGGTGTTGCGGCTGGTCGAGGCCGCTTCTGACGGCGTCGCGAAGCACATAGCCGATGAGATCGACTGAGGATCTCGGGGCCTCCCACGGGTGGCGGCTGCAGCGGGGCGTGCTCGACGACGGGCGCGTGGTGTTCGCCAAGACCGGAGCCGTTTCTCCGGTGTTCACTTCCGAGGCAGAAGGGCTGCGGTGGCTCGGTGAGGTCATCGCCGTGCCGGAGGTGGTCGAGGTCTCCCGGGATCGGCTCGTACTCTCGTGGGTGGACACCTCAGCGCCGACGGCGGCGGCCGCCGAGCGGTTCGGGCGCGATCTCGCGCGGCTGCACCGCGCCGGCGCGCCCGCCTTCGGCGCGCCCTGGCCGGGCTTCATCGCCGACCTGCCGATGGACAACTCGCCCGCCGACGACTGGCCGGCCTTCTACGCCACCCGCCGGGTGCTGCCCTTCGTACGCCAGGCGCGGCTGCCCACGCGGGACGCGGCGCTCATCGAGCGGGCGGTGTCGCGGTTCGGCGAGGTGGCGGGGCCGCCGGAGCCGCCGGCGCGCATCCACGGCGACCTGTGGAGCGGGAACGTGCTCTGGTCGGACGGACGCGCGGTGCTCATCGACCCGGCGGCGCACGGCGGGCACCGGGAGACGGACCTGGCGATGCTGGCGTTGTTCGGGGCGCCCTATCTGGATCGGATCCTGGGGGCCTACCAGGAGGAGACGCCGCTCGCGGACGGGTGGCGGGAGCGGGTGCCGCTGCATCAGTTGCATCCGCTGCTCGTCCACGTGGTGCTCTTTGGTGGGACTTATCGCGACAGCTTGCTGGCTGCCGTGGCGCGGGTGCTGGCGCTATGAGGCGTTCAGGCGTCTGAGGACCTCGTCGTGCAGGAGGCCGTTGGTGCAGACCAGGCTGCCGCCCTCCAGCCCGGGGACGCCCGCGAGGTCCGTCCACCTGCCCCCGGCCTCCTCGACGATCACGGTGAGGGCCGCCATGTCCCACGGCGACAGCTCCGGCTCGGCGGACAGCTCCACCGAGCCCTCCGCGACCATCATGTGCGACCAGAAATCTCCATAGGCCCTGGTGCGCCAGCAGGCCCGGCCGAGGTCGAGGAAGTTGTCGAGGCGGCCCATCTTCTCCCAGCCGCCGAAGCTGGAGTAGGAGAAGGACGCGTTCTCCAGATCGGAGACCGACGAGACGCGCATCCGGGTCGCCTTGGTCAGGCTCTTGCCGGTCCAGGCGCCGCCCTCGGTGGCCGCCCACCAGCGCTTGCCCAGGGCGGGGGCGGACACCAGGCCCACCTTGACCTGGCCGTACTCCATCAGTGAGATCAGCGTCGCCCACACGGGCACGCCGCGTACGTAGTTCTTTGTGCCGTCGATCGGGTCGATGATCCAGGATCTGGCACCCCAGCCCGTCTTGCCGAACTCCTCGCCCACGACCGCGTCACGTGGCCGGGCCCGCCGGAGGGTGCCGCGAATGGCCTCCTCGACAGCGCGATCGGCATCGCTGACCGGCGTGAGGTCCGGCTTGGTGTCGACCTTGAGATCGACCGCCTTGAACCTTCGCATGGTCAGGTCATCGGCGTGGTCCGCCATGACATGCGCCAGACGTAGATCATCGTTATAACCCGTCACGATGAGCCACGCTACCGTGACTTACCTCCCGAACATCAGTCGAGCGGCCCTGGATTTCTGGTAAGTCCCGTTCCCCGACGGATGGCTGATTCTTCTGATAAGTCCCGCTGCGGGGCCTCAGGTGCCGTCGTCCGGGGTGCCCTCGCGGCTGGACAGGAGGCGGCGGAGGGACTCCAGGCGGGCCGGCTCGGCGTGCCCGGCCGCCACCCAGGGTCCCAGCGCGCAGTCGGCGTCCAGGTGGGTGCAGCCCTTGGGGCAGTCGACCGTGCCTTCGATGAGGTCGGGGAAGGAGGCGAGGACGGTCTCGACCGACACGTGGGCCAGGCCGAAGCTGCGTACGCCGGGCGTGTCGATGATCCAGCCGCCCTCCGGGAGTTCGAGGGCCACGGCCGAGGTCGAGGTGTGGCGGCCTCGGCCGGTGACGGCGTTGACCTGGGAGACCGCCCGGTTGGCGGCCGGGACGAGGGCGTTGACCAGGGTCGACTTGCCCACGCCCGAGTGGCCGACCATGACGCTGAGGCGGCCGGTGAGGTGGTCGCGGAGATGGTCAAGCGAGCCGCCCTTGTGGACGACGACGTGCGACACCCCGAGCGGCTCGTACATCGCCACCAGCTCGTCGGGCGGCGCCAGGTCCGACTTGGTGAGGCAGAGGAGTGTTTCGATCTCGGCGTCGAAGGCGGCCACCAGGATCCGGTCGATCATGCGCGGCCGGGGCGGCGGGTCGGCGAGCGCGGTCACGATGACCAGCTGGTCGGCGTTGGCCACCACGGGGCGTTCGATGCCGTCGGTGTCCTCGACGTCGTCGGCCGAACGGCGCAGCATCGACGTGCGCGGCTCCACGCGTACGACCCTGGCCAGGGCGTCGGGGCGGCCCGAGACGTCGCCCACGAGGGCCACCCGGTCGCCGACGACGATGCCCTTGCGGCCGAGCTCGCGCGCCTTCATGGCGGTGACCAGGCGACGCTCGGGCTGCTTGCGCTTCTGGGCCGATCCCTTGGCGCGTTCGGGCTCGACCAGTGTGGTATAGCGGCCCCGGTCGACGGCGACCACGAACCCCTCCACGGCGTCCTCATGCGCAGGCCGGATCCGGGTCCGCGGCCGTGAGCCCTTGCTCGGCCTGACCCGTACGTCGTCCTCGTCGTACTCCCGCTTTCTCAGCGGTCTACCCCCATGTCACCATCCGCCGCCTGTCGACCCTGGCGGTCCTGTCCACATGTTGCCCCACCGGGCGGGATGCCCAGGAGACCGTGCCCGCGTGTCCATCCCACCATGCCGACCGGCATGGCCGCCCGCAGGAGCATCCGCGTCGGGAGGGTGGTCATCGCTCGCTCAGCATGGTCGTCCACATCTGGACGAACTCCGGGAGAGTCTTGGCCGTCGTCGCGATGTTCTCCACCGCGATGTCCGGGACCGCCAGCCCGATGACCGCGCCGGCCGTGGCCATGCGGTGGTCGTCGTAGCTGTGGAAGACACCGCCGTGCAGCGGGCGGGGGCGGATGAGCAGGCCGTCGTCGGTCTCCTCCGCGTCGCCGCCCAGCCGGGTGATCTCGGTGACCAGGGCGGCCAGGCGATCGGTCTCGTGGCCACGCAGGTGCGCCACGCCCCGGATCCGGGACGGCGAGCTCGCCAGTGTGGCCAGCGCGGCGATCGTCGGCGTCAGCTCGCCCACCTCGCGCAGGTCGGCGTCGATGCCCTCGATCCGCCCCGTGCCGGTCACGGTCAATGAGCCGGCCTCGCCTGCCGCCTCGTGTGCCGCCGGGGACAGCCGGACCGTGGCGCCCATCGAGGTGAGCAGGTAGCGCAGGGCGTCGCCCGGCTGCGTGGTCGTGTGGGGCCAGCCGGGGATGGTGACCGTGCCGCCCGTGACCAGAGCCGCGCCCAGGAAGGGCGCCGCGTTGGACAGGTCGGGCTCGACGGCCAGGTCCCTGGCCGCGATCGGTCCCGGCTCGACCCGCCAGATGTCGCGCTCGCTGTCGTCGACCGTCACCCCGGCCGCCCTGAGCATCTGGATCGTCATCTCGATGTGCGGCTGCGACGGCACGGGCGGGCCGACGTGGCGGATCGTGACGCCCTTCTCGAAGCGCGCCGCCGTGAGCAGCAGCCCCGAGACGAACTGCGACGAGCCCGACGCGTCGAGCGTGACCTCGCCGCCCGCCAGCGGGCCGTGGATGGTGAAGGGCAGGGCGTCGTTGTCGACGCGGGCGCCGAGCGCGCGCAGGGCGTCGAGGATGGGGCCCATGGGGCGCTTGCGGGCGTGCGGGTCGCCGTCGAAGGCGACCGGGCCGTCGGCCAGGGCGGCCATCGGCGGCACGAAGCGCATGACGGTGCCCGCCAGGCCCGCGTCGATGCTCGCGCCGCCACGGATCGGGCCGGGCGTCACCTGCCAGTCGACGGCGGCCGTGGTCTCGTGCACCGGTGTCAGGGTGGCGCCCAAGGCACGCAGCGCCGCGACCATGAGGTCGGCGTCGCGGCTGCGCAGTGCCTGGCGCACCATGCCGGGGCCGTCGGCCAGCGCGGCGAGGAGCAGCGCGCGGTTGGTCACGGACTTGGAGCCGGGCAATGGGATCGACGCGACCACGGGAGCGGTCGCGGTGGGCGCGGGCCAGTGCGGTGCGGGCATGGTCAAAGAATACTGGCGCCGGTGAAGTTCACGGCTGCCGGCGACTCGGGCGGGCGCGCATGCGGTCACAGGTACATGGCAGTGTGGGGACATGTGCGGGAGATACGCGTCGGCGCGCAAGAAGCACGAGCTGCTGGAGGAGTTCCAGGTCGAGCTCGACGGTGACCCTGACCAGGAGCTCGGGCCCGACTACAACGTCGCGCCCACCAAGAACGTCTACGCCGTCCTCAGCCGAGTCCCCAAGGACGCCGAGCGGGCCGTGCGGCAGCTGCGGATCGTCAAGTGGGGGCTGGTGCCGGCCTGGGCGAAGGACCCGTCGGTGGGCTCACGGATGATCAACGCGCGGATCGAGACGGTGGCCGAGAAGCCGTCCTACCGCCAGGCGTTCGCCAAGCGCAGGTGCCTGCTGCCGGCCGACGGCTACTTCGAGTGGATGCCGGTCGAGGGCGACAAGAAGAAGAAACAGCCGTACTTCATCCACCCGGAGGACGGCGGGGTGCTGGCGATGGCGGGCCTGTACGAGTTCTGGAAGGACAAGTCGCGCGACGACGACGATCCACTCAAGTGGCTGGTGACCTGCACGGTCATCACCACCGACGCCGAGGACGAGCTGGGCCGCATCCACGACAGGATGCCGATGATGATCGAGCAGGAGCGCTGGGCGGAGTGGCTCGACCCCAAGCTCACCGACCCCGAGCAGGCTTCGGGTCTGCTGGTGCCGGCCGACACCGGGCGGCTTACGGCGGTGGCCGTTTCCACCGATGTCAACAATGTTCGGAACAACGGCCCGGACCTCATCAAACCCCTGCCCCCGGAGGAGGAAACCGCTCTCCGCTAAAGGTGTAAGAGCCACGCTTAGTGGGCATTCGGTGGGGAAAGCGATGCATCCGTTCACCCGGAGTCACCGCCACACATGCCCCCCAACGCGCCGGGTAGGACTTCCGGGGAGTCCCGCTGCGGCTTGCCCCCCTTTACCCGGAGGTGCGGATCCGTGGACGACGCGACCGCTCGTAAGCAGCTGGAGAAGATGCTCGCTGACCTGGACCGATCGATCGGGGTGCTGCAGGGCGACCCCGTCGCGATCCGCGAGCACTCCGCGGCCGACGCGGGGTCCGACCTGACCGACGCCGACCGCGCCCAGGCCATGCTCACCGTGGCCACCGCGCAGCGCAGGTCCGTGATCGAGGCGCTCAAGCGCGTGGACGAAGGCACGTACGGCAGGTGCGTCGACTGCGGCAAGCCGGTCCCGGAGGGCCGGTTGGAGGCCCGTCCGGAGGCCGCGCGGTGCGTGGAGTGCCAGGGCAGGCAGGAACGCCGCCGCTAGCGGTGCTTTCGTTGGCGGTACCGCCAACGAAAGCGGCTAGGTCTTGCGGGCGCTGGCCACGAGGTGGATGCCGACCGTGTCGTCGTCGTCCGGGTGCGCGTCGAGTTCGGTGCGGACCAGCCAGGCCAGCGATCTGGCGTCGGAGCCCAGCACGTGGTCGACGGTGGAGGGCGACAGCACGGTACGCGGGCGTACCCACTCCACCTCCAGACCGGCGCCGGTCAGCAGCTCGCGCAGCTGCGCGCTGCTGAAGCAGCGGGTGATGCTGCCGTCGGGCCACGGCACCAGCATGACCTCGCCCGTCTGCCGCAGGTGCTGCCACTGCTCCTGCTCGGCGAGGATCGCCATGCCCAGCACCAGGGAGTCGACGCAGATCAGCGCCCGGCCGCCGGGCCGCAGCACCCGGAACACGTCGCTCATCGCCGACTCGGCCATGAGCTCGATCGACATGGCGCGTTCTTCGGCGAGGACCGCGTCCACGCTCTCGTCGGGGAGGAAGGCCAGGTCGTCGGCGCGTACGTGACGGACGCGCCCGGCGTCGCGCAGCCGCGCCTGCGGGTCGGGCATCAAGGGGGAGCTCGGCGACTGGGAGTTGAGCGACGCGGGGGTCAACGCCAGCGAGGTGGAGCGGCGGAAGTCGAGCAGCTCGATCACCCGGTGCCCGGCTCCGGCGGCCTGCCCGGACCAGCGTCCGCGGCCTCCTGACAGATCGAGTACGACGGAGGGTTGGGCGGGGAGCCACCGGGTCAGCTGCTCGGCGACAACGGCGCGGTAGAAGGTCCAGTACGGCCCGAGCGTCCCTGAGCCGTTCAGTTCCTCGGCCGGAATGGGCAGCACACGCGACTCCTGGGTTCCGGGAAAATGGCTACCAGCCGGTACGTATGGTTTTCCCCGCACCGGGTCGTTCGTCACCTTCTATCTTGCGGGAACAGACGAGGGCGCGGGCGTGTTGCGACGTGCATGCTCACATTGCTCGAACCCCTCCCCAGTGACGGACCGGTCCGTGACGAGCGGGTATTCTCCCCTGAGTACGGTGTACCGCAACAGCCGGCCACCGGTGATCTTAGGGGGGTGGGTCCGGTGCCCGCGACAGGCGCGGAGACTCTGGAACAGCGAAGTGAGCGGTTCGAGCGCGAAGCCATGCCTTACCTCGAGCAGCTCTACTCCGCGGCGCTCCGGATGACCCGGAACCCAGCGGACGCGGAGGACCTGCTTCAGGAGACCTTCGCCAAGGCGTTCGCCTCGTTCCACCAGTTCCAGGAAGGTACGAACCTCAAGGCGTGGCTCTACCGGATCCTGACCAACACTTTCATCAACAGCTATCGCAAGAAGCAGCGCGAGCCCAAGCAGTCGGGCACCGAGGAGATCGAGGACTGGCAGCTCGCCCGCGCTGAGTCGCACACTTCGAGTGGCCTGAAGTCGGCCGAGGTCGAGGCGCTCGAGCATCTCCCCGACGGTGATATCAAGCAGGCCCTGGCGGTCCTGCCCGAGGAGTTCCGGATCGCGGTCTATTTGGCCGACGTCGAGGGCTTCCCGTACAAAGAGATCGCCGACATCATGGGGACCCCGATCGGCACCGTGATGTCCAGGCTGCACCGCGGTCGCAGGCAGCTCCGCGGACTTCTCGAGGACTACGCCCGTGAGCGCGGCCTGGTCCCGGCGGAGGGATCGAAATGAGCTGTGGCAACCCGCATGACACCGACTGTCGGGAAGTGCTCGACAAGGTCTATTCCTATCTCGACGGCGAGCTGACCGAGGGCGACGTGGTCGACATCCGCGTGCACCTCGAAGAGTGCAGCCCGTGCCTGAAGGAATATGACCTCGACAAGGCGATCAAGGCGCTCGTGGCCAAACACTGCGGCTGTGACCCGGTGCCCGGCGACCTGCGTTCCAAAGTGCTGGCCCGCATCGCGCAGGTGAGATCGGAGCTGTCCGACTAGGATTCCCCCATGCGCGTGCTTGTCACCGGGGGTGCCGGGTTCATCGGTTCGAATCTCGTCGATCGCCTGCTGGCGGATGGGCACGACGTGGCGGTCGTCGACGACTTCTCGTCCGGCTGCCGGGACAACCTGGCCGACGCGGCCACGCATGACCGCTTCCGCCTGCACGAGGTCGATGTCCGCGATCCGGCCTTGATCGAGCTGGCCGCCGAGCTGCGGCCCGAGGTCATCTGCCATCTCGCCGCGCAGATCAGCGTGCGTAAGAGCGTCACCGATCCGGTCCACGACGCCAGTGTGAACGTCCAGGGCACCGCGTCGGTCCTGACCGCCGCGCACGAGGCCAGCACCCGCAAGGTGGTCTTCGCCTCCTCCGTCGCGGTCTACGGCCGGCCCGCCACGATCCCGGTGCCCGGTGACGCCGCCACCGACCCGCGCTCGCCGTACGCCGCCTCCAAGCTGAGCGGCGAGACCTACCTCGCCACCTTCAAGGCGCTCTACGGCATCGAATACACCACGCTCGTGCTGTCCAATGTCTACGGCCCGCGCCAGTCGCCAGAAGGCGAGGCCGGAGTGGTGGCCATCTTCACCGACGGCCTGCTCGGCGGCACGCCCACGGTGCTCTACGGCGACGGCACGCAGACCCGCGACTACATCTATGTCGAGGACGTGGTCGACGGCTTCGTCCGGGCCTGTGGAGCCGAGGGCAACGGGCGCAGGTTCAACCTCGGCACCGGCATCCAGACCACCGACCGCAGACTGCACGCGCTGATCGCCGACGCGGCCGACGCGCAGGACAAGCCGGGGTTCGCGCCGCCGCGGGTGGGCGACCTGCCGGCCATGGCGGTCGACCCGGTGCCCGCCTATGAGGGGCTCGGCTGGCAGCCGCGCACCGACCTGGCGACCGGGTTGAAGAACACGGTCGCCTGGGCCGCCCGTCGCCCAAGGTAGTGGATTGATTACGCTTTGCTTGCGATTCTCGACTCTGGCCCTGCACAGACCGGGCCTTCTGTAGCGTGACCCACAGGAGTCGGCGTATCGAGTCGACGTGGAGGCGAGCACATGCTGAAGGCTATGATCGCCCGGCTGATCGCGGCCGCGGTGCTGATCACCCCTGTGATGACACTGCTGATGAGCGCGGGCGGGGCCCTGCCTCACGGGGTGTCCTGGACCTGAGCACCCTTGGGGGCCGCAATGCGTGATCTGCCGTGGCCTGCGAAGGTCTATCTCATCGCCGTCATCGGCGCGGCGACCATCCTCCTCGGGCACAGCGTGATCACCTCCGGGCGCCTGGTGGCACCCGGAGATCTGGGCATCCTGCTGGTGCTCGCGCTGCTGTTCCTGGTCTGCGAGTCGATGCCGACGTTGCTGAACGTGGAGCAGTTCGCGGTGTCCGTGAGCTTCTCCGCGGCGCTGGCGGCTGTCGTCCTGATCGGTCCGGAAGGGGCCGCTCTGGTGGGGTTCACGGCGGTCTTCAGCGTGCGTCCGGGGCTGCCGTTGATCAAGCGGCTGTTCAACGGGGCGCAGTTCGCGATCTGCGGCTACGCGGCCGGCTGGATCTACCAGGGGCTGGGCGGGGTCTCCGGCGTGCCGGGGGTCAACGCCTTCGACGGCCTCATCGGCCCCTACGCCGCGGCCACGGGCGTGTTCGTGCCGCTCAACATCGTGCTCACGCTGACCATGATCCGGCTGGCCACCCGGGTGCGGGCCATGGAGGTGCCGCTGCGGGGCATGGTCCAGTTCCTGCTGTCCTATCTGGGTTACGGCACGTTCGGGCTGCTGGTGGCCGGGCTCTGGGCGACCGTGCAGTCGATTTCGGCGGTGCTGGTGCTGCTGCCGCTGTTCGTCGCCCGCTGGGCGTTCGGTCAATATCACGCGCAGCAGCGCTCGTACGACGCCACGATCGCCGCCCTGTGCCAGGCGGTCGAGACGAAGGACTACTACACCAGGGGCCACTGCACCCGCGTCTCCCTGGCCTCCTCGATGATCGCTCAGGAGATCGGCATGGGCCTGGAGCGGCTGCGCGCCATCCGCTACGCGGGCATGCTGCACGACGTGGGCAAGCTCGGCGTGCCGACCAAGGTGCTGCAGAAGGAGGGGCCGCTGACCGAGGAGGAGTTCGCCGCGATCCAGCTCCACCCGATGCGCGGGCTGGAGATCGTCCGGGGGATCGACTTCCTCGACGAGGCGTACGCCGGGATCATGCACCACCACGAACGCCACGACGGCAAGGGCTACCCGATGGGACTGGCGGCCGACGAGATACCGGAGTTCGCCCGGATCATCGCGGTGGCCGACGCGTTCGACTCGATGACGTCCGATCGCTCCTACCGCCACGCCCGCTCGGTCGAGGTGGCCGTCGAAGAGCTGCGCAAGAACGCGGGCCGCCAGTTCGACCCGGTCATGGTGGCGGCCTTCGCCAGAGCACTCGAACGCGAGCCATGGCAGCCGCCCCGCCGCGTCGAGTCGCCGCCGCCCGAGGCGACCGAGACCCCGATCAAGGACCATGACGACCCGACCAGGCCGATCGAAGTGGTGAGCGGGCCTTGACGCGTGCCTTCCAAAGCCTGGACTCCGGGCAACTGCTGCTCATCTGCGGGGCGGGACTGGTCGCGGTGGCCGGCGTCGCGCACACCTCCGCCGTGGGGCTCGACCGGCCCGAGATCGCGATCGGCTTCGGCGCGCTGATCGCGGTCGGCGAGTTGGCCAGGCTCACCATGCCGGGCAACCGGGAGGTCGCGCCCATCGGCGCCGCCGCCGCGCTCGGCTACACGCTGCTGCTCGACCTCAGCGACAACCCGCTGCGCCACACGGCGCTCCAGGTGGTGGCCGTGATCGCGGTCGGCATGATCGCGGGCGCGCTGCCGCACCTGGCGGTCGGCCGCCCGCCGCGCCTCGACGCCATGGCGCGCCGCCTGCTGACCGGCGCGCTGCTCGCCTTCGCCTTCCGGCCGCTGGCCGACCCGCTCTTCCAGCTCACCCGGCAGGACCCGCCGACATGGTGGCCCGCGCTCGGCGTCATGGTCACGCTCATCACGCTCACCCTGCTGATCGACGTGCTGATCGCGGCCCTGCTCAGGGCCGAGCAGGTGCGCACCGCCTTCAAGGTGGCCGTGCGCGACGAGCTCAACATGGCCTTCCCGCTGGGCGCCGCCGTGGCCGCGTCCGGTGTGCTGCTCGCGCTGGCCACCCACAGCATGGACCTGGTGGCGCTGCTGGTCTTCGCCGCTCCGCTGCTGGTCACTCAGGTGGCCTTCCGCAAGTACGCCGGGATCCGCGCCACCTACCTGCAGACCGTACGCGCCCTGTCGCGGGTCACGGAGGTCGGCGGCTACGTCGAGCCCGGTCACTCGCGCCGGGTGAGCCGCCTGGCCGTGGCGGTCGGCCGCGAGCTGGGCATGGCGGAGCCGGAGCTGCTGGAGCTCGAGTACGCCGCCCTCATGCACGACATCGGCCAGCTGTCCCTGAGCGACCCCATCCCGGGCGGCGCGACCGTGCTCGCCGATCCCGCGCAGGCCCGCCGCATCGCGGAGCTGGGGGCCGAGGTGATCAAGCAGACGGGCGTGCTCGACCGGGTGGCCGAGCTGGTACGCCGCCAGTGCGACCAGATCGCCGAGGACCCGCCGCTGTCCAGCCGGATCATCAAGGCGGCCAACGCCTACGACGACCTGGTCGGGGGGTCGGCTGATCGGGACCGGGCAGGGGCGGCGTTGGAGCGGCTGCGGCTGGCGGTGGGGACCGCGTATGATCCGGCGGCGATCGAGGCGATGACCAGGGTGGTGGACCGGCTGGCGGTCCACAAGCTGTAACGCCCTCTGTGGGTGGTGGCCGCGCGCCCGGCCTCCGCCGCGGTCGCCGGATGGCTCGTCACGCGACCGTCTGGATCTCTGTGACGGTCCGTGGCGGCTGAGGTCCTTGCGGGAGAAGGCCCTTCGGGGGATCGGAAGAGGACGGCCCGTTGTGGCTGGGGTTGCAGAGGAGGAATGCCTCTGCGGGGCAGCGGGAGCAGACGGTCTGTGGTGGGTGGGCCTCAAGAAGGGATGCCCTCCGGGGGCGGAAGAAGAGGCCCGTCAGCCTGGAACTCGGTCGCGCCACTGGCTCGCCCGTCCGCGCCACCGGCCAAGGATGCGCACGTAACGGCGCCCGGCCCTGTGCGGGGTCAGCGGGCGTTTTCCTGGAGGTCCTCAGCCATGTGCGGTGGGTGGCGGTGGGGGCGGCTTGCCGTAAAACATGGAGTTTGTGGGTTTTCTACAGAAGACGTCGGCCGGATCGGTGGTTTAGCGGGAAAGGGACCTTCCGCCCAACGGCCGTAGATTGGGCGGGTGCTTACTGAGACGCTTGGGGCTGTTCTGGTCGCCAATCGAGGGGAGATCGCCCGGCGGGTCATCCGCACGGTCAAGCGGCTGGGGCTGCGGGCCATCGCCGTCCACTCCGAGGCCGACGCGGATCTGCCGTTCGTGCGCGAGGCGGACGAGGCCGTGCTGATCGGGCCGGCCAACCCTCAGCTGAGCTATCTCGATGCCGGGAAGGTGCTGGAGGCGGCTCGGGCCACCGGGGCGCGGGCGGTTCATCCGGGTTACGGGTTTCTCGCGGAGAACGCGGCGTTCGCCAGGGCGGTGATCGATGCCGGGATGGTGTGGATCGGCCCGGCCCCCAAGTCCATCGACCAGATGGGCGACAAGATCAATGCCCGCAACCTGATGGAGGACGCGGGTGTGCCCGTGGCGGCCGGCACCCGGGAGCCCGTCACCGATCTGGAGCAGGCGCTGCGGGCGGCGGGCCGGATCGGTTACCCGGTCATGGTCAAGACCGCGGGCGGGGGTGGCGGCATCGGGATGAGCGTCGCCCACGACGACGAAGAACTGGCCAAGGCTTTCGAGCAGGCCGCCCGAGCGGCGGCGAGGTTCGCCGCCGGTGACGTCCTCGACGGGCCCGCCATTCTGCTGGAGCGCTACATCGCGCGGGCTCGCCACGTCGAGGTGCAGATCCTCGGCCTGCCCGACGGCACGGTCGTGGCCCTGGGCGAGCGTGACTGTTCTGTGCAGCGTCGTCATCAGAAGGTCGTGGAGGAGTCGCCGTCGCCCGGCATCACGCCCGAGCTGCGCGAGCGCATGCTCGCCGCCGCCGTGCGGGCCGGCGAGGCCGTCGGCTATCTGGGCGCGGGCACCGTGGAGTGCCTGGTCGACGCCGACGCGCAGGACTTCGTCTTCCTGGAGATGAACACCAGGCTCCAGGTGGAGCACCCCGTCACCGAGCTGGTCACCGGGCTGGACCTGGTCGAGCTGCAGCTGCGGGTGGCCGCGGGCGAGAGTCCCGAGGTGAAGGCGGAGACCGGTGGCCACGCCATCGAGTTCCGTGTGTACGCCGAGGATCCCGGGAGGTTCTTCCCGGGACCGGGCAAGATCTCCGCCTGGCGAGAGCCGGCCGGCGAGGGCGTCCGGGTGGACTCCGGCTACGAGGAGGGCAATACGGTCACGCCGTTCTACGATCCCCTCATGGCCAAGCTCTGTGTCTTCGGTGCGACCCGGGCCGAGGCGCTGCGGGCCGGTCGCGAGGCCGTCGCGGGGTTCGTCGTCGAAGGGCCCAAGAACAACTTGCCGTTCTGTGCGGAACTGCTGGACAACGCCGAGTTCGTCAGCGGCGACTATGACACCGGCTTGATCGGGCGAATGCGCGCCTAGCGCACATGACATTGTTTACTCATTGGAAGAGGGGAGTCGCGGTGGCTGAGGTACGCGCGGAGATGGTGGCGAATGTCTGGAAAGTCGTCGTCCAGGAGGGCGACACCGTCTCCGAGGGCGACACACTGGTCATCCTCGAGTCGATGAAGATGGAGATCCCCGTCCTGGCCGAGGACGAGGGCGTCGTCGCGCAGCTCAAGGTCAGCGAGGGCGACGTGATTCAGGAGGGCGACCTGATCGCCGTCATCGAATAGCCGCCGGCACGATAGCCGCCGGTCCGAAGACCTTAGCGGGCGGCGCGGTCGAGAAACTTAGTGCGATCGATCACTATTGGCGGGTGGCGCGGTCGAGGAACTTGGCGCGATCGACCACCACTCGCTCGATCGTGCCCCGGCCGACGATGTTCTGTTTGTCGCGGGCCTCGAAGCCGAAGACCAGCCGCCTGCCGTCGACCTCGGTGAGCTCGGTGGTGATCTGTACGTGCGTGCCCAGTGGGCTCGGCGCCAGGTGCACCAGCTCGACACGGGTGCCGACGGTCGTCTCACCGGGAGCGAGATGCGCGTGCACCGCCTTGACCGTCGCCATCTCGGCCAGCGCGAGCAGCCGCGGAGTGGCGAGCACCGGGACGTCGCCGCTGCCGATCTTCTCAGCGGTGTCGGACCTCTCGACCATGATGAGCAGCTGGGAGCGGAGACCCGGAGCGAGCGTCATACCGCCAGCGTACTGCGATCATCACCGCGGCCCGCTGTCAAGGGCCCTGATCTCCCGGAAACGCGGACAAGTGCGGCCAGAAGGCCGCAGGATAGGGTTTGTAGGGCTTACGGCATTTAAGTGGCATGTGGGACTCGTGAGTCGTACACTCTCGAAGTTCCGTGACCTCTGTGTTACCTCACCGCGACACAACTTCGCTTTGTTGGAGATCCTTGGGGTGGGAGAGGTTATAGAGGTAAAGGGGTAACGGGGGAGTCATGGTAGCCCAAGGAACGACGCTGGCGGGGCGCTATCGCCTGGACACCCGCATCGGCGCCGGCGGCATGGGCGAGGTGTGGCGGGGCGAGGACATCGTGCTGGCGCGCACTGTCGCGGTCAAGGTGCTGCTGCCCGGCCGCATGGACGATCCCGGGTTCGTCGCGCGTTTCCAGGCCGAGGCCCGGGCGATGGCGACGATCAATCATCCGGGTGTCGTCGACGTCTACGACTACGGTGTGAGCGGGGACACCGTCTATCTGGTGATGAAGTTCGTCGACGGGGAGCCACTCGACAAGTTGCTGATGCGGCTGGGCCGGATCCCGCCCCAGCCCGCGATGGAGCTGATCGCGCAGGCTGCCTCGGCGCTGCAGGCGGTGCACCAACAGGGGATCGTGCATCGTGATGTGAAGCCGGGCAACCTGCTGGTCCAGCGCGACGGCACGCTCGTGCTGACCGACTTCGGCATCGCCCGCTCCGACGTGGCCAGCCGGCTCACGGACGCGGGCATGGTGCTCGGCACCGCCGCCTACTGCGCGCCCGAGCAGGCCGAGGGCGCGCCGGTCACGCCCGCGGTGGACATCTACGCGCTGGGCGTGGTGGCCTACGAGTGCCTGGTGGGGCAGCGACCGTTCGACGGCGAGAGCGCGGTCACGATCGCGCTCAAGCACATCCGCGAGGCGCCTCCGCCGCTGCCCGCCGAGATCCCCGCACCCGCGCGCGCCCTCGTGGAACGCGCCCTGTCGAAAGATCCGCTCGCCCGTTACCCGACGGCCAGGGCGATGAGTGAGACGGCCCGCAAGATCGCGGCCGGCGAGACACCCCCTCCAGAGCCCGCGCCGCCGGTGACGGGTGCCACCATGGCCGCGCCGATGGAGGCGTACCAGACCGGGTCCCGCCAGTCGGGTCCCCACCAGACCGGATCCCACCAGGCGGGCTCTTACCAGACGGGGTCCTATCAGGGAGCTCCCCATCAGACGGGGTCCTACCAGGCCGGTGGGCCGCCCCAGACGGGGTCGTACCAGGCTGGGCAGCACCAGACCGGGTCACATCAGGCTGGGACGTCTGAGGCGCAGACGGTGGCCGGGCCGCGTCAGGGTGCCCGCCGTGCCAGCGCCAAGGCGCCTCGTAGAGGTGCTCTCGTCGCCGGGATCGCGGCCGCGGTCGTACTCGGGGCGGGCGCCGGTGCTGTCGCGCTGACGAACATGTCGAGCCAGCTCGAACCCGAGCCGACCGTCACCACGTCGAAGGGGAACTCCGAGCCCACTCCAGATCCGACCCCCACGTCGACGAAGCCCACCAAACGCCCGATCAAGCCCAAGCCGACCACGCAGGAGCCGGTCCCCACCAGGACGGCCGCCGAGCCGACGGAGACGGAGAAGGAGCCACCGACCCCGGAGCCGACGGACAAGAAGACGCCGACCAAGACCCCCAGCAGCTCGCCGAAGCCGAGCACGACGGTCACGAAGAAGCAGGTCCCCTCCGTGGTCGAGCTGCCGTACGCGCAGGCCACCCAGCGGATCCGAGCGGCGGGCTTCCAGAACATCAGGATCGACGACCAGACCACCACCGAGCAGGGCATCACCTGCGGCCGGATCGGCGAGACCTTCCCCAACGGCGGCACGTGGCTAGAGGTGAACAAGCCGGTCAAGATCGTCGTTATCGACGGCGGCCCCTGCCCGTCACCCACCCCGACCCCGACGCCGACGCTCGGGGCCAGGTAGTTCAGACCCCCGCCGTGGTGCGGGGGTAGGCGATGGGCAGGTCAGATCGCCCGGCGGGTGGGCGATCTGGGAGTTGGTCAGGTCAGATCCTCCGGCGGGTGGGCGATCTGGGGGCCGGTCAGGTCAAATGCCTGCTGTGGTGCGAGGGCAGGGGATCTGGGGGCCGGTCAGGTCAGATGCCCGTCGTGGTGCGGGGGTAGGCGATCTGGGGGTCGGTGGCGATATTCACCATGTACGGCACGCCGGAGTCGAACGCGCGACGCAGCGCGGGGCCGATCTCCGACGGCCGGGTGACCAGCTCGCCGCCGCCGCCCAGCGCCGTCACCACCTGGTCGTAACGGCACTGCGGCTGCAGCTCGGCGGCCACGTCGTAGCCGTAGAGCATCTGCATCGGGTGCTTCTCCAGGCCCCAGATGCCGTTGTTGCCGCAGATCATGACCACCGGCAGGTTGTGCCGTACGAGGGAGTCGACGTCCATGAGCGAGAACCCGGCCGCGCCGTCGCCCAGCAGCAGCACCACCTGTGAGGACGGCCGGGCCAGCCGGGCGGCGATGGAGTAGCCGAGGCCGGTGCCGAGGCAGCCGTAGGGGCCCGGGTCGAGCCAGTTGCCGGGCTGTTTGGGCTCGACGTACTTGCCCGCGTAGGAGACGAAGTCGCCGCCGTCGCCGATCACCACGGCGTCGTCGTCGAGCACCTTGCCCAGCTCGCCGTAGATGCGCATGGGGTGGATCGGGTCGGAGTCGGCCGTGAGCAGGGCGGCGTCGTCGGCGATCGCCGCGGCGGCGGCCTCCGACAGCTGCGACACCCAGCCGGAGTAGGCCGTGGGCTTCAGGCCGGCGTCGCCGCAGGCGGTGCCGAGGCTCCAGAGCACCACGGACAGGTCGCCGGCGGCCGACGCGGCGGGCTGGGTGTGCGTGGCCAGCTGCGACGGTGTGTCGGCGATGTGCACGACCTTGGCCGGCGGCGCGCCCTGCTTGCCGCCGAACCAGCCGTAGCCGAGCCGGAAGTCGAGCGGGGTGCCGACCACGATGACCAGGTCGGCCTTGGCGAAGGCGAGGCCGCGGGCGCGGGTGACGAGCAGCTCATGGCCGGCGGGCAGGATGCCGCGGCCCTGGCCGTTGGGGATGACCGGCAGCCGCCAGTTCTCGGCGAAGTCGCGCGCGGCCTCCTCGGCCCGGTCCATCCACACGTCGGACCCGTAGACCAGCACCGGGCGCTCGGCCTCGGCGAGCAGCCTGGCGATGGTGGCCAGGGACTCGGGGTCGGGCTCGAGGGGCGACGGGCTCTGCGTCTCGACCGGGTGCGCCGGCGACGGCGCGAACAGGTCGTCCATGTAGAAGTCGAGGAAGACCGGCCCGCGGTGCGGCGCGACGGCCGTGCGGAACGCCGCCTCGACGTCCTGGCCGATGGAGTCGGCTCCGGTCGCGGTGAACGACAGCTTGGTGATCGGCCCGAGCAGCGGCGGGTGGTCCATCTCCTGCAGGGCCCCGCTGCCCCAGCGTGAGCGCGGGGCCCGCCCACCCATGACGACCACGGGGGAGCCGTTGAAGTGCGCGGTCGCGACGCCGCTGATCCCGTTGGTGATGCCGGGCCCCGCCGTGAGGACGGCCAGCCCGGGTTTCCTGGTCAACCGGGCCGTGGCCTCCGCGGCGAACACGGCGCTCTGCTCGTGGCGTACGTCGAGGATCCGCATGCCCTCGTGCACGGCGCCGTCGTAGAGCGGGAAGACGTGCCCTCCCGACAGCGTGAACATGGTCTCGACACCATAGGCCTTGGACACGGCGACGGCGGCGTCACCGGCGTGCTTCGCAGACTCCATGCCGGGAACCTACCAACGAGCCATCAGAGTAAACAGATGTCAACGGTCGCGTCGTCACGCGGCCATGGCGGCCAGTTCCCGGTCCTCACCTGCAGCAGACATTCGCCATGCCGGCCGGCGCCTGCACGGTGATCTTCCTTGGCGAGGCGGGCTCCTTCATGATGTCGAGGTCGACGTTCTTGGCACGCGCGTCCACGTCGTAGGACAGGCCGGGGACCGCCACGGTGACATCGCCTCTGGTTCTGACGACCGCGCGGACCTTCGTCGGAGCGTTTTCGAAGGACAGGTCGACCTGGCCCGAGCCGATCTCCACGTCGGCATCGCTCCCCGTGAGCCTGCGACCCGTGACATCGCCGGAACCGCTCCTGGCCCAGACGGTGCCCGATGTCTCGGTCACCCGCAGCGGACCCGACTCGGAGATCATCCGGACATTGCCGAAGAGACCGTTGACCGCCAGCATGCCGTTGGCCGACTCCGCCGCTACATCGGTCTCCACCGGCACGAACAGCGCGTAGTCGACCTGGCAGACCGGCGCGTGCCGCTCGTCCGTGCCTGGGCAAGAGGCATCGAGCCGCAGCGTCCGGCCGTCCCAGTCCTCCGTGACGACCGGTTTCGTCTTCGACCAGCTCAGTGACCGTTCGAGGAACAGCTCACCCGCCTCGCCGGGATGGATGCTGACGTTCACGCTTCCGCGCCCCGCGATCACCTTCAGCTGTGACAGCTTGAACGAGATGCTTCTGCTGGTCGTCTCCGTCGGTGGACTGGCGTGAGCGAACCCATCCCAGAACGCCGTACCGCTGATCAGCAAGGCGCACACGGTCGCCACGGCGCCCGCGCTCAGCCACAGGGCCCTCATGGCAGA
Source organism: Nonomuraea sp. NPDC049750 (assembly GCF_040659625.1). Lineage (NCBI taxonomy): Bacteria > Bacillati > Actinomycetota > Actinomycetes > Streptosporangiales > Streptosporangiaceae > Nonomuraea > Nonomuraea sp. NPDC049750. The sequence goes on along the minus strand of NZ_JBFANB010000056.1, from coordinate 24,971 downwards.
CTCCTGATCTTGAGGAACTGCAGGACGGCGAGGACCCGGCGGTGGTCGCCCTCGGCCGGGGACAGGTCGAGCTTGGTGAAGATGTTGCCGATGTGCTTGCCGACCGCTCCCTCGCTGAGCACCAGCTCCTGGCCGATGCCCGCGTTGGAGCGGCCTTCGGCCATCAGCTTGAGCACCTCGCCCTCCCGGGGCGTCAGCCGGTCGAGCGGGTCGCTGTGCCCGCGCAGCAGCAGCTGGGCGACGACCTCGGGGTCCAGCGCGGTGCCGCCCGCCGCCACCCGGTGCAGCGCGTCGATGAAGTCGGTCACGTCGGCCACCCTGTCCTTGAGCAGGTAGCCGACGCCTCCGGTGGCCGAGGCGAGCAGCCGGGCCGCGTAGCGCTCCTCCACGTATTGAGACAGGACCAGCACCGGCATGTCGGGATGCTCGCGGCGCAGCACGAGGGCCGCGCGCAGGCCCTCGTCCGTGTGTGTGGGAGGCATCCGTACGTCCGTGACCACCAGGTCGGGCAGGTGCTCCTCAGCGGCGCGCAGCAGGCCCTCCGCCTCGTCCACGGCCGCCACCACCCGCATGCCGGCCGCGTCGAGCAGCCGGACGAGCCCTTCACGCAGAAGTACGGAGTCTTCCGCAAGTACTACTCGCACGACAGGTCCACCTCAATGGAGTCTTCCGCCAGAACTACTCGCACGGCAGGTCCACCTCGATCGTGGTCGGCCCGCCGAGCGGGCTGGACAGGCGGAGCGTCCCGTCGACCGAGTCGATCCGCTGGAGGAGGCCGCGCAGCCCAGTGCCGCCGTCGAGCCGGGCGCCACCGCAGCCGTCGTCGAAGACGCGCAGGCACAGCCGGTCGCGTTCGCGGACCACGCTCACCTGGGCCTTGGTGGCCGCCGCGTGCTTGGCGATGTTGGTGAGGGCCTCGGACACGATGAAGAACGCCACCGCCTCGATGGTAGGAGAAGCGCGCAGATCGATGTCGACGCGCAGCCGCACCGGGATGGGAGCGCGCGCGGCGATGCCGGAGAGCGCCGCGTCGAGGCCCTGGTCGTTGAGCACGGCGGGGTGCAGGCCGCGGACGAAGTCGCGCAGCTCTTTGAGCGCCTGCTTGGACTCCTCGTGCGCCTGCGCGATCGCCTCGCGGGCGGGCTCGGGCAGGTCGGTCAGCGTGGCGCGGGCCAGCCCGAGGTTCATGGCCAGCGAGACCAGCCGCTGCTGGGCGCCGTCATGCAGGTCCCGCTCGATGCGCCGCCGCTCGGCGTCGGCCGCGTCGATCACCCTGGCGCGGCTCTCGGTCAGCGTCTCGATCCGCTGCCCCAGCTCGTGGCGGCTGGGGCCGAGCAGCGTACGCGCCACCGACAGGTCCAGACGCGCCATTCCCCGCGCCAGTGTCGGAGCCACCAGCAGCAGGACGAACCCGACCGCCATGTACACCGAGACCACGCCCGGCTCCCTCAGGTTGAACTCGAACACGAGCGGACGCTTCTGCAGCATCGGCTGCAGGAACGCCGTCAGCCCCACCCCGGCCGCCCCCCACGCGGCCGCCACCAGGACGGTCCCGGCCAGCCCCACCAGCGGCGAGAGCAGGTGGTAGCCGATCTGCCGCCAGGTGACGCGGCTGCGCCAGGTGGTCGGTGAGCGCACCGGCGGGATACGCGCCCCGAGGAACGCCTCGAACCGGGAGCGCTGCACCCGGGTGAAGAGCGGCAGACCGCGGCGCATGAGGGGCGGCACCGCGGCGCACACGAGGGTCAGCCCGGCGAGGATCACGCCGACCGGCAGCCCGATCACGACATGCGCCGTGTCCAGCCAGGCGCGTGCCGACCACGGGCGGGGGACTTTCATGGCACCAACGGTATTGACCTCCGGGGCCCGCGCGACATGGGCTTGGTGTGTGCCTGCGGGGTAGGGCTAGCCCCACCCCGCGGGCGAAGAGGGGCCGGCCTCACAGCGGCGGGACGGACCAGCCCTTCTCTCTGTACAGCGGGGCGTGCTCGGCGTTGACGAACAGCCGGTCCTCGGGGTTGGGGATGCGGAAGTAGCTCTGCGGGTGCAGCAACTCCCTGGCGTTGTCCGACAGGTCGAGCACGTAGCGGTCGGGCGCCCGCCGCTGGGCCAGGAAGCGCAGCTCGAACGGCAGCAGGGCGAGCGGGTTCGCGTGGTCCCAGAGGCCCAGCCCCGCCTCACGGGCCCGCCGTACGGCCTGCCTGGCCCGGCCCAGCGCCCCCGCTTCGGCGACCGTCCTGGCGCTGCCCGGCGCCGGCACCGCATCGGCCAACCGGCCCTCCTGGCGGACGAAGGGATCGACGTTGGGCCAGATGAAGTAGGGGATCACGTGCCCGGCCGCGAGCAGTCGCTCGTTGTACGGATCGGGGCGGGGCTTGTCGCGCTGGTCGCGGTTGACGTAGCAGAGGAGCCTGCCGTACCGGTCGAGGATCTCGTACGCGAAGGCCAGCCTGATCTTGAACGTCTCGTCGGTGAGGCCCTGCTCGGTGATGTCGAGCTGCATCATGGTCTTGAGCGCCTGGGTGGCCGGGGCGGCATGGGCGGCGTGGTTGGGCGCGGCCGCCGGGCCCAGCCTGCCCAGCAGGTTGTTGTGCAGGGCCGTGCGGAGCGTGAGCTCCTGGTAGCCCTTCTCGAACGGGTCGGTGAGGAAGGTCGTCCAGGCGGGCTTGTCGATGGCGACGAAGCCCTTGGGGAAGTCGGGGAAGTTCGGGTTGCGGGGTAACTCGAAGCTGACTTCGGGAGCGTCGACACCGAGCAGACGTACGCCGAAGTTGCCGTCGGCCGCGATGTTGATCGTGTCGCCGTCATGCACGATCTTGTCCACCGGCTGGGCCGCGCCTCTGGAGCGGCCGAGAAGAGCGTGCCCGACCGTGACGCCGGGAACGGGTTGTTCGATCGCCTTTGCCATGCCTGCATCATCACCCCGCGATGGCTGCAAGTCCCGAAATAGTTGAACGAATCGGTATTGCGGGCCGTCTCACGTGGTGACGGATGAGCTGGAGGTCCAGATGTTACAGATCGGGGTAGCCGTGGCAGTCGCCGCGGCGATGTCGATGGGGGCGGGCGCCCTGCCCGACGGGATGCTCTTCCTGGAGACCCACCCACCGGCCAAGAAGTGGGAGTCCTACAAGACGACGGAGTCGAAGAGCCTCCCGCTCCGGCTGAACCCGTGCGAGCGCCGCACGGCCTCGGCCGCCGACCGCCTGGCGACCCGGACCGTCCACTACCGCTCGGAAGACACGATCAAGTACGAGCAGCTCGTCGTCTACAAGAGCGTCTCCGCCGCCCGTACGGCGATGCGGGGGCTGCGCGCGGATCTGGCCCGGTGCAAGAACTTCGGCAAGGGCCCCGACCGCCATCACTACTACACCAAGCCCCTCAAGGTGGGCGACGACGCTCTCCGGGCCGGCAGCAGCTTCTTCGAGAGCGGTGAGCAGACGGTCGTCGTACGGAACGGCGCGACCGTCTACGTCGTGGGCGGATCGGCCTGGCCGGGGAAGAGCCTGCCGCTCAAGCGCTTCAAGGGCCTCATCTCCCAGGCGGAGCGGATGAGGGTGAAGGTCTGCGACCTGCCGAAGGCGGCCTGCTGAAGAGGCTCCCTCACGGGCGGCGCAGGCGCGTGACGAACTTGTACCGATCGCCGCGATAGAGCGACTGCGCCCACTCGACCGGGTTTCCGTCGGCGTCGAAGGCGTGCCGTGTCAGGAGCAGCATCGGCAGCCCGACGTCCACGCCGAGCGCCTTCGCGTCATAGGGCGTGGCGAGCACGGTCTCGATGATCTCCTCTGCGTCGGTGAGCCGGACGTTGTAGGCGTTGTGCAGCGTCTCGTACAGGGACGCGTGCACCTCGAGCTCCCGCCGCAGCCTGGGGAAGCGGCGGGCCGACAGGTGAGTGGTGTCTATCGAGACGGGCTCCCCGTTGGCCAGGCGCAGGCGGTGGATGCGCAGGACGCGCCCGCCCGGGTTGATGGCCAGCCGCCGCGCGAGCGGCTCGTCGGCGGTGATGTAGCCGATCTCCAGGATCTTGGTGTCGGGCTCCAGGCCGGCCGTGCGCAGGTCGCCGATGTAGGACGTCAGCTGCAGCACCTGCGCCACCTTCGGCTGGGCCACGAAGGTGCCCTTGCCCTGGATGCGCAGCAGCCGCCCCTCGACGACCAGCTCGGTCAGCGCCTGACGGACGGTGGTGCGCGAGGTCTCGAAACGTACGGCCAGCGCCCGCTCGGGAGGCAGCGCCGCGCCGGGAGGCAGGCTCTTGGTGAGCTCGAGCAGGCTCCGTTTCACGTCGTAGTACTTCGGTACGCGAGGGCCGTCGTCCGTCACGCTCTCACCTTCACTTCTGCCACGGCGGTGAGGGCGTGTCTGATCACCGCGAGATCATCGGAACTCAGATTGGCCCGAGCGGTCAACCACCGGCACGACACAGGCAGAGGCGCGCTCGTCGTCAGACCGGGCTCGCCCGCCGTGATACATGCCGGATCGGGCAGCTCAGGTTGATTGTGAAGGATATACACAGTGGCAGGTATGGCGGCAACCGAGGCAGTAGCCGAGGTCGGGACAAAGATGAGCACCGTGTCGATCACCTCCGTTGCGCGCCGAACGGTCCCGCTCCGATGGTCGACCGAACGGAACAGTGTGACGGTTTTCACAGTGTGAGATTCCCGAAAATCAGCGGTTGACCGCACGGCGACACGCCCGTGTTCATCGGTGTTCGCGGCCCGGTGAGCACGCCGGCGGGAGGGGCGGGCCGGGTCGCCGGTTTGGTTGTTGCGGCGGAAAGCACGCATGATGCACTCGTGCCGACTCTCAGCGACCTCGTCGTCCGCCACACCGCTCTCGACGCGGCGGACCTCGACTGGCTGCACTCGCTGGTCTCCGACTGGCAACTGCTGGCCGACCTGTCGTTCGCCGACCTCATCCTGTGGGCGCCGCTCCAGGGCGAGGGCGGCGGCTGGATCGCGATCGCGCAGATGCGCCCGACCACCGGGCCCACCGTCTACCACGACGACATCGTCGGCACCGTCGCGGCCAAGGGCGAGCGCTACCTGATCGACACGGCGTGGAACGAGCGGCGCATCTGCCGCGAAGGCGACCCCGACTGGTCGACGGGCGTGCCCGTCCGCGAGGAGACCATCCCCGTACGTCGGGCGGTCCCCGTCGGCGAGGCCCGCTTCCTCGCGGTGATCCAGCGCTCCACGAACCTGTCCTCGGCGCGCACCCCGTCGCGCCTGGAGCTCACCTACCTGCAGAGCGCCTCGGACCTGGCGCAGATGGTGGCCGAGGGACGCTTCCCGTTCTCCGGCGAGGAGCCGATCCTGGTCCGCTCCCCGCGCGTCGGCGACGGCCTGCTGCGGCTGGACCGGGCGGGGCGCGTGACGTACGCGTCGCCGAACGCGCTGTCGGCCTACCGGCGGCTCGGTCTGCACGCGGATCTGGTCGGGGCCGAGCTGGGCCGGGTGACCGCCACGCTCTGCTACTCCGACGAGCCGATCAACGAGGACCTGATGATCGTGGCCAGCGGGCGCGCGGCCAAGGAGACAGAGGTCGAGTCCGGCGGGACGATCGTGCAGCTCCGGGCGATCCCGCTGATCGTCGGCGGCGGCCGCATCGGCGCGCTGGTGCTCATCCGTGACGTGACGGAGCTGCGCCGCCGCGAACGTGAGCTGATGACCAAGGACGCGACCATCCGCGAGATCCACCACCGGGTCAAGAACAACCTGCAGACGGTGGCGGCCCTGCTCCGGCTCCAGGCGCGGCGCCTGCGCGTGCCCGAGGGGCGGGAGGCCCTGGAGGAGGCGGTGCGGCGGGTCGGCTCGATCGCGATCGTGCACGAGACGCTCTCTCACGCGCCGGAGGAGTTCGTCGACTTCGACGACATCGCCGACCGCGTGATCGCGATGGCGGGCGAGGTGTCGGCGGCGGAGGCGGCGGTCACCCCGCGACGGATAGGCAGCTTCGGCACCCTTCCGTCGCTCATCGCCACACCTCTGGCGATGGCTCTCACCGAACTTCTCCAGAACGCCTTGCAACACGGCCGCCCCAAACACCTGCAAGTGGTCGTGGAACCGACTCCCGACAGGCTGCACGTGACCGTCTGGGACGACGGTCAGGGTCTGCCCGACGACTTCGAGCTGGACAATTCCACGAGCCTGGGCCTGCAGATCGTCCGCACGCTCGTGGTCGGCGAGCTCTCGGGCAAGCTCTCGATCGCCCCTCGCCTGGAGGGCGGCACAGAGGTGACGCTCTCCATCCCACTGCCGGCCGCCTGACGGCGTGCCTTGTCACGGGCGCGCGTGTCGGCGGCCCGCCACGTGCGGGTTCAGCGGGCGTCTCCCTGGAGGCCCTCCACCACGGATGGCGGGTGGGGCCGGGCGATGCCTGCCGTACGAGCTGTAGGTCGGGCGGTTCGGCTAGGCGGAGGCGCGAGCGCGGGCACGGGCGCTGCGGCGCTTCAACGCCCTGCGCTCGTCCTCGCTCAGGCCGCCCCAGACGCCGGCGTCCTGGCCGGACTCAAGGGCCCACTTCAAGCACAGGTCGACCGCCGAACACGAGCGGCACACCTGCTTGGCCTCTTCGATCTGCATGAGTGCCGGGCCGGTGTTGCCGATCGGGAAGAACAGCTCGGGGTCGACGTCACGGCAGGCAGCTCGGTGGCGCCAGTCCATGCGTTTCACTCCTTAGTAGATGGAACCTCTGGTCGGCTCCGTGCGGCTACTACTTTGTGAAGAGTTTCACTAACTCGCGCGAGCAACGACCCGGATCCTGCGTTGGACCGGGGTTGCCCGCTGAGCGTCGGAGCGGACCCGGTAAGGCTTGTTAAAGGTCCTACGTTCCGACGTCAAAGTTGAGCCTGTCAGCCACTGAGAGTGCACGCAAGAGGGTTGGTAGGAAGTTTTGGCGTGGATGGATGTCGGATGCGTCACACAATGACCGAATGTAACCAGCTAGACCAGAACTTGTAATGCGTTCGGGATAGAGCGGAATGTCACTGATTCCCGTTCCCCCAGGTAGTCGCCGTCCAGCTCGAAGGCCACAGGGCGGTCTGCCGCGAGCGTGAACTCGGACTCGTCGTGGAGCTGGACGAGGTGCCGGCCCGATGGAAGGGTGTCACGCTCCGTGAGGATCTGCCGGATGGCGGGAAGTATCGAGGTCACGCCTATCTCTTGGAGTCCCAGCAGGTCGAGCCCGGTCTCGAAGCCGGCCCAGGGCGTGGGCAGGACCGGCCGGGTGCCGATGTAGGTCCAGGGCGAGGTGTTGGAGATGATCGCCATGTACACGCCCTTGGCGGCCGGAATGCCGGGGCCGCTCAGCGTCATCGCCGGGTGGCGCTTGTCAGTGGCGAAGTAATGGCGCAGCGCGGTGTTGACGTAACGCGTGGGTGTCGCCTTCCGGCCCGTGCCGCGCAGCCCCTCGACGGCCCGGATGACCTCGGCGTTGTACCCCATCCCACCGCCGAAGGTGAAATATCGGCTCTGATCCTCCCAAAGGGCTTGCCCCAACCCCACGGTCCTGCGGCGGCCGTCACGCAGCGCCTCGAGCACAGCGCCCGTGGCCTCGACCGGGTCGTTCGGCAGGCCCAGGTCGCGGGCGAACACGTTCGCGCTGCCCCCGGGGATGACGATCAGCGCGGGCCGCCCGGCGCTGGGGTCGTCCTGGTACGCGGGGTCGTCGCCGTTGACGGCGTTGAGCAGGCCGTTCACGGCCTCGTTGATCGTCCCGTCGCCGCCCAGCACGGCCACCACGTCGTAGCCCTTGGCGTGCGCGGTGGTGGCCAGCGCGGCCGCGTGGCCCCGGTACCGGGTCTGTTCCACGGTCAACTCGACGGCGGCGCCGAGCGCGCGGATCAGTACGTCACGCCGGCGGGCATTCGTGGTCGTGGCCTTGGGGTTGACCAGGAGCATCGCTCGCATGTCGTTCAGACTAGCCGGTGCCCGATATCTGGCTTATCGGCCATTAGTCGGAATCTGGAGGCGGCGAGGGGCACCGATAGGGTTTGGGGCGTGAACCGACCTTGGACACTTCTCGCCGCCGCGCTCATCGTCGCCCTGGAGGGCCTCGTGGCGCTCGGTCTCGGTCTGTACGTCGCGGTGGAGACGCTGGCCGGCGCGGCGGAGGACATCACCAGCGCGCTGGCCGAGTCGGCGTTCGGGGTGCTGATCGGCGCGGGATTGGTCTGGGTGGCCTGGGGCGGCCTGTACAAGATGGAGCGATGGGGGAGATCGCCCAGCGTGCTGGCCCAGATCTTCGTGCTCCCCGTCGCGATCACGCTCATCCAGTCGGACAAGCCGCTCTATGGGATCCCGCTGATCGTGGTGGCCGTCGCCGGCCTCGGCACGTTGCTCGCGCCCCCCACCACCCACGCCCTATATGGCGAGGACTCGCAGAAGGGTTAGTCGTCGTCCAGCGTCAGTCGTCCGCGGTCAGGCCCTCGCGCAGCTGGGCCAGCGTGCGGGCCAGCAGCCGTGAGACGTGCATCTGCGAGATGCCCAGCTCGGTGGCGATCTGCGACTGGGTCATGTTGCCGAAGAAGCGCAGCAGCAGGATGCGCTTCTCACGGGGCGGTAGTCGTTCGAGCAGCGGCTTGAGCGACTCGCGGTATTCGACGCCTTCGAGCGACTCGTCCACGATGCCCAGCGAGTCGGACACGGCGGGCGCGTCGTCGTCACCGGAGTCGGGCGCGTCGAGGGACACGGTGGAGTAGGCATTGGCCGACTCCAGGCCCTCGAGGACCTCCTCCTCGGTCATCTTGAGGAAGGCGGCCAGCTCCGCGACGGTCGGCGCGCGGCCCTCGCGCTGCGACAGCTCGCTGATCGCCTTGGTCAGCGACAGCTTGAGCTCCTGCAGGCGGCGCGGCACGCGCACCGCCCAGCCCTTGTCACGGAAGTGGCGCTTGATCTCGCCGACGATCGTGGGCGTGGCGTAGGTGGAGAACTCCACGCCGCGGTTGAGGTCGAAGCGGTCGATGGACTTGATCAGTCCGATGGTGGCGACCTGAGTGAGGTCGTCGAGCCACTCGCCCCGGTTGCGGAAGCGGCGGGCCAGATATTCGACCAGAGGAAGGTGAAGCTCGACCAGCTCGTCCCTGATGCGCTGCCGACGCGGCTCGTCAGGCCCCAGCTCGGACAGCTCGGCGAAGAGGATGCGGGCCCGCACCCTGTCGGGCACGGCGTGGTCGCTGGTGGCCATGGCTCCAGTCCTTTCCGTCACGCCGGCCCCGCCGTGCCTCGGCGCTTACGCAGGACGATCGCCATGCGATCGGGAGAGTCGATCACCGCTTCCACATCGTCTGCCAGGGCGGTCAAGACCATCCAGGCGAAGTCGTCCCGCTTTGGCGCGGAGCTGCCGACCGTCGCGACCTCGACCCTGACCTGCATTTCCTGCCCGGTCAGCTCGAACTCGGCGGTCAGATCGGTCCCGGGCACGGCCTCGCTCAGCAGCATCGCGCACGCCTCGTCGACCGCGATCCGCAGATCCTCGATCTCGTCCAGCGTGAAGTCGAGCCGTGCGGCCAGTCCGGCAGTGGCCGTACGCAGTACGGACAGGTAGGCACTCGCGGCCGGGAGCCTGATGCTCACCACGTCGCGGATGCCGGCCACGCCCTCAGCCCGCGTCTCGGTTTCCTCGGTCACGTTCCTCCTCGCGTATACGGCGCTGACTGCAACTTACCGCCCCCGGGAGGTGGTTGGCGGAATCAGACTCGCCATCGACCGAAAAGGCTCTGCACGGAAGGTCGCCGCACAGAGCCTTTATGCCGATTTAGGCGGCCTTCGTCTCCCAGAAGATCTTGGAGATTTCGTCGATCTTGCCGAGAAGGTCCTCGGCCTTGGCGACCTCGACCGTGCCCTTGCCGCCTGCCGCGCCGGCGAGCTTCGTGGCCTCCCAGAAGAGCTGGTGAAGCTGGGGGTACTGCTCGAGGTGCGGGGGCTTGAAGTAGTCGGTCCAGAGCACCCACAGGTGGTGCTTGACGAGCTCGGCCCGCTCCTCCTTGATGGAGAGCGCCCGGGCCCGGAAGATCGGGTCCTCGTTGGCCGCGTACTTCTCCATGATCGCCTTGACCGACTCCGCCTCGATCCGGGCCTGCGCGGGGTCGTACACCCCACAGGGCAGGTCGCAGTGGGCAGAAGCGACATGCTTGGGTCGTAGCAGTCGTGCGAGCATCAGAAAGTCCTTCCTTGATGCTGAATCAGCTTGGTCCAACTACCGACCTTACTCGGGTCCAAACGCCTGCGGCGGAGGGGGTCACAGCCCATGAGAGTGCGTGTCGAGGGGGATTCGATGCGGCCCGCGCTGGTGCCCGGCGACTGGCTCCTCGTACGGCGTGGCGCCGCGGTGCGTCCCGGCGACCTGGTCGTGGCGCGGCTCCCGGGCGAGCCCGAGCGGCTCATCGTCAAGCGGGCCCAATGGCACGGCGACGACGGCTGGTGGCTGGAGAGCGACAACCAGCGGGCCGGCGGGCGCCGCGACAGCTGGGACTTCGGCCCGGTGAGCGACATCGTGGGCCGGGTGGTGCTGCGCTACTGGCCGCTCCTGCGGCGGGCACGGTAGGCGGCGACGTTGGCCCTGCTGGCGCACCGGGCGGAGCAGTAGCGGCGCGAGCGGTTGGAGGAGGTGTCGAGGAAGGCCCGCAGGCATCGTGGCTCCTGGCAGCGGCCGAGCCGGTCGGCACCCAGTTCGGCGACGAGCGCGGCCAGGCCCATCACGGCGCCGGCGGCGGCTGTGCCGTGCGCGTCCACAGCGAGGTGGAGGTGCCAGCGCTGCCCGTCGTGGTCCGACAGTTGGGGGCGCACCGGATGGCGCACGAGCAGCGCGTTCAGGCGCGCCACGACGGCCTGCTCGCCACCGGTCCCGTCGAACACGGCCGCCAGTTCGTCACGCAGCTCTAGGAGCTCCGGCGGGGGGTGCGGATCGTTCACCAGCCGGACCGCCCACTCGGCGTAAGAGGTGAGGTCCATGCCGGAGTATTACACGGAGCCGCGGGGCGCCCAGCCTCGGACGCCCCGCATATGGGCTCTCAGGGGCCGCGGGGCTCGCTTTGGAGGCCCCGCTGAAGGTCAGCCCTCCGGGTGCAGGACGCGCCTGAGGAAGGAGCGGGTCCGCTCCTGCTTCGGGTCGCCGATCACCTCGGTGGGTGTCCCCTCCTCGACGATCACCCCGCCGTCCATGAACACCACGCGGTCGGCCACCTCGCGGGCGAACCCCATCTCGTGGGTGACCACCAGCATGGTCATGCCCTCCTCCGCCAGCTTCCGCATGACGGCGAGCACGTCGCCGACCAGCTCCGGGTCCAGCGCCGAGGTGGGCTCGTCGAAGAGCATCAGGTCCGGGTTCATGGCCAGCGCCCTGGCGATGGCCACCCGCTGCTGCTGTCCGCCGGAGAGCTTGCCGGGATATTCGTCGCACTTGTCGCCGACACCGACCTTGGCCAGGTTCTCCCTGGCGACGATCTCGGCCTCCTTCTTGCTCCGGTTCAGCACCCGCTGCTGGGCGATCATCACGTTCTGCAGCGCGGTCAGGTGCGGGAACAGGTTGAACTGCTGGAACACCATGCCGACGTGCCGCCGGGCCGCGTCGATGTCGGCGTCGGGATGGGTCAGCTCCAAGCCGTTGACGAACACCCGGCCCTTGGTCGGCGTCTCCAGCACGTTCACGCAGCGCAGCAGCGTCGACTTGCCCGAGCCTGAAGGGCCGATGACGCAGACCACCTGACCGGATTCGACGGTGAAGTCGATGCCCTTGAGCACCTCGTTGTCGCCGAAGTACTTGTGCAGTTCCCTGATCTCTACGGCGTGCGTCACCGTTTCCTCCCCTGGCGCGCTTCGAGGCGGCGTACCACGAACCCGAGCGGAATCGTGATCAGCAGGTACGTGGCGCCGGCCACGATCAGTGGCGTGCTGTTGGCCTGGTCGATCGTGGTGTCGGAGCCGAACTTGGTCAGCTCGGTGGTGGCCGCCGTCACGCCCAGCGTGAAGACCAGTGAGGAGTCCTTGAACAGCAGGATCAGCTCGTTGGTCAGCGGCGGGATCACGATCCTGATGGCCTGCGGCAGGATGATGGACAGCATCGCCCGGCCCGGCTTCATGCCGAGCGACCTGGCCGCCTCCATCTGCCCCTTGGGCACCGCCTGGATGCCCGCGCGGAACGACTCGGCCATGTAGGCCGCGGCCACCAGGCCCAGCGCGAGCGCCACCGTACCGTAGACGTCGCCGGGGAGCTTGAACCCGGGGAAGGCGATCGGCAGGCCGAACCCGAGCAGCAGGAAGATGATCAGCGCGGGCAGGCCGCGGAAGATCTCGATGTAGACGAGGGCGACCACCCGGTAGGGGACCACCGAGGACAACCGCATCAGCGCCAGCACGAGACCGAGCGCGAAGCCGATCACATAGCCGGCCACGGTGAAGATCAGGGTGTTCTTCAACGCGACCGTGAACAGCGTGGGGAACATCCCCGCGGCGACCTTGCCGTTCAGGAAGTTCTCGAAGATCTTCGGCCAGTCCGCGAGCAGGATCACCGCGATGAGGACGAGGGCGAAGACGGCGTACTGGATGGCGAGGCTGACGCGACGGCGCTGGCGGGGGCTGAGCCCGCTTTTCGCGGGCTCAGCCGTGGTCGGCGTGGTCGTCATGATCAGGAGGTGGGCGTCGGGGTCGTGACGGGCGCGGCGCCCATCCACTCCTGGTACTCCTTGGTCCAGGTGCCGTCCTTGATGGCCTCGGCCAGGGACTCGTTGATGACCTTGAGCAGCGCGGCGTTGCCCTTCTTGACGGCGAAGCCGTACTGGGCGTGGGTCGGCACCTGGCCGGACAGCTCATAGGCGGAGTTGACGTTCGGCTTCTTCATCCAGTCGACGACGACCGGCAGGTCCTGGATCACCATGTCGACCTGGCCGGACTGCAGCGCGAGCAGCAGCTTGCCGGAGTCCTTGAACTCCTTGGCCTCGATGCCCTTGCTCTTGGCGAGCGTGAGGCTGGTCGTACCGGCCTGCACGCCGACGCTCAGGCCCTTGGACTTGGCGGTCTCGAGGTCGGGCACGCCGGCGCCCTTCTTGGTCACCAGGCCGAGCACTTCGTCGAAGTAGGGGTTGGAGAAGTCGAGGTGCTGCTTGCGGTCCTCGGTGATCGTCATGCCGGCGGCGGCGACGTCGCACTTGCCGGCGCTGAGCGCGGCACCGCCCTTGATCGAGTCGAAGTCGATGTCCACGATGTCCTGCGTCACGCCCAGCTTCTTGGCGGCCAGGTCGATCATGTCCACGTCGAACCCGACGACCTTGCCGCTGGCGTCCTTGGACTGGAACGGCGGGTACGGCAGGTTGGTGCAGGTGGTCAGCTTTCCGGGGGCGACCAGCTGTACTCCGCCCGCCGCCGTGGCGGGTCCGGAGGACGAAGGGCTGGCGCCCGTCTGCGAGGTGCTGCCGCAGGCGGACAGCGCCAGAGCGGCGGTCAAGGCGAGCGCACCGGTGGTGTAGCCACGGCGCGTCCTGGGCCAGAGGGCCATGTGCGGGCCTCCTCGAGTGATATGTAAGGAAAGTTGGTTTTTGTGAAGTTTAAATGGCCTTTTGCTGCAGACCGTCATCTGAGAATTAACAATGCGTCAACAGAACGGAGTCGGTCCTGAGACAGACCCCATCTCAGCATGTGGCACTATGGAGCGACGGGTGACCCCCGTAACCCCTCTTACGAGACGATCGAGGAGGGGCACCTGGCGGCTACCGAAGCCAGGCCTCTCGCGCCGTCTGCCGAAGGTCTCATCCGTCCGATGACTACTGGGGTCGCTGTGACTACCACACCCGCTTCCGTTGAATCCCTCGATCTCGATCCCGCCTTCGCGTTGCATCGCGGCGGCAAGCTCGAGGTCCGATCCACCATCCCCGTCCGCAACGCCGACGACCTTTCCCTTGCCTACACCCCCGGGGTCGCCCGCGTCTGCACCGCGATCGCCGACACGCCGTCACTAGTCAACGACTACACCTGGGTCTCCAATGTGGTCGCCGTCGTCTCCGACGGCACGGCCGTGCTCGGCCTCGGCGACATCGGCCCGGCGGCCGCCATGCCCGTGATGGAGGGCAAGGCGCTGCTGTTCAAGGAGTTCGGGGGCGTCGACGCGGTCCCGATCTGCCTCGACTGCACCGACGTCGACGCCCTGGTGGAGACTGTCGTACGACTGGCGCCCTCGTTCGGCGGCATCAACCTGGAGGACATCAGCGCGCCCCGCTGCTTCGAGGTCGAAGACCGGCTGCGGGACCTGCTCGACATCCCCGTCTTCCACGACGACCAGCACGGCACCGCCATCGTGGCCCTCGCCGCGCTGACCAACGCGGCCCGGCTGACCGGCCGCTCCCTGGGCGACCTGCGCGCCGTGGTGGCCGGAGCCGGCGCGTCCGGGGTCGCGGTCACCCGGATCCTCCTGGAGGCCGGCATCGGCGACATCGCGGTCGCCGACTCCAAGGGCATGATCTACGACGGCAGGGAAGGGCTCAACCCGGTCAAGCAGGCCCTGGCCCGCGACACCAACAAGGCGGGCCACAAGGGCTCGACCGAGGAGGCCCTGGCGGGCGCCGACGTCTTCCTCGGCCTGTCCGGCTCGACGGTGTCGGAGGCGGCCATCGCCTCGATGGCCGCGGACTCGATCGTGTTCGCCCTGTCCAACCCCACCCCCGAGGTGCATCCCGAGGTGGCCGCGAAGTACGCCAAGGTGGTCGCGACCGGCCGCTCCGACTTCCCCAACCAGATCAACAACGTGCTGGCCTTCCCCGGCGTCTTCCGCGGCGCGCTCGACGTACGGGCCACCACGATCACCGAGAACATGAAGGTGGCGGCGGCGGTCGCGCTCGCCGACGTGGTGGGCGCGGACGTCAGGGCCGACTACGTCATCCCCAGCCCGTTCGACGCTCGTGTAGCGCCCGCGGTGACCGCCGCCGTGGCCGCCCAGGCCCGCGCCGACGGGGTCGCCCGCCTGTAGTTCCGCGGGAACGGGAACCTGCGCTCGTGCAGGAACCTGCACCTCCGCAGGAACCTGCGCTCGTGCAGGAACCTGCACCTCCGCAGGAACCTGCACCTCCGCAGGAACCTGCACTTCCTAAGGGAACCGCCAAATTTCCTTTACTCTCCGTGCTATAAAGAGGGCTCTCTGTAAGGATGCGGGCGCAGACTCCTGTTGCCGCGAGGAGAGCGATGGAACGCGAGCCCAATCGACTGCTACAGCAGCTGATCGCGGAGGCCGGCTTCTCTCACAAGGGGCTGGCCAGGCGCCTCAACGACCTGGGAGCCGCGCGTGGCACCCCTGGCCTGAAGTACGACCACAGCTCCGTGCTGCGCTGGATCGGTGGTCAGCGGCCTCGGGACCCTGTGCCGTGCCTCCTTACCGAGATTTTCGCACTCCGGCTCGGCAGGCCCTTCTCCCCCGTGGAGGTGGGCATGCCGGCCATCGTTACACCCCTGGATCTCGGACAGGAGTTCACGCACACGTGGAAGGAGGGGGTCGCGACCGTGACGGCGCTGTGGCGGGCCGATATGGAGAGGCGGCGCTTCCTGATCGATTCGACTTTCGCGATTGGTGCGGGCTCGGTAGGGGCCGTCCGCTGGCTGACGGCCCCGCCGGAGGAACGCCCGGGCGGCTCCGGCGCACGCCGCGTCGGCAGGGCCGACATCACCGCGATCCACGAGGTCACCCGTTCGTTCGGTGAGCTCGACAACAGATTCGGCAGCGGACGCGTCCGCGCGTCGGTCATCAAATACCTCGACACCGCGGTCTCACCGCTGCTCAAAGAGGGCGCTTACGGCGAGGCCACGGGCAGGCAACTGGCCGGGGCCGCCGCGGAGCTGACCCGCCTGGCCGGTTGGATGGCCTACGACTTGGAGCAGCACGGCCTGGCCCAGCGCTACCTGATCCAGGCGCTGCGCCTGGCCCAGGGCGCCGACGATCACGCGCTGGGCGGCGAGATCCTGGCCGGCATGGCGCACCAGGCCATCTACATGGGCCAGCACGCCCACGCGCTCGACCTGGCCAGGGCCGCCCAGCTCTCGGCCCGCCGCGCGGGCGTCCACACCCTGCTGTGTTCCGGCCTGGTGCTGGAGGCGCACGCTCAGGCAGGCCTCGGCGACACGCGCTCGTGCGGCTCCGCGCTGCACGCGGCCGAGGTGGCCTTCGACTCGCGGGCTCCCGCCGACGAGCCGGCCTGGCTGAGCTACTTCGACGAGGCGTACCTATCTGCCAAGTTCGCCCACTGCTTCCGCGACCTGGGAGAGGGGGAGCGGGTCGTGCGGCAGGCGCACCGCTCGCTCGACATGGACGGCCGCTATGTGCGCGGGCGGATGTTCAACCTGTCGCTCCTGGCGGCCGGGCTGCTGCAGTGCGGGGAGCTGGAGGAGGCGTGCAAGGTGGCGGAGACCGCGTTCAAACTGGCCGGTGAGCTGCAGTCGGTGCGGTCTCGCTCTTATGCGGCCGATCTGCGACGACGGCTGGAGCCGTACAAGGGCGAGCCTGTGGTGCGGGCGCTGCGCGAGCTGTCCGCTGTTTGAGTCTTCCTCTATTAGATGGGCCCGCTTTATTGGATGAGCCCGCCGCCGGAGATCCGGCGACGGGCTCGTTCTGTCCTATCTATTACTGCATCATCTCGCCGTTGGGGCCGACGATCGACTTGGTCGCGGCGTACTGGGCCTTGTTGTAGACGTCAGCGGTCTCGCCGTCGAAGTAGGCGGAGCTGATGAAGTCGATCCGGCCGTTGCCGTCCTGGTCGTGGAACATGCTCGTCACGCCGTTGACGTAGCCGGTGCGCTTGTTGTTGTCGTACTTCATCAGCCAGGGGCCGCCGTCGGCGCCGGGGGTCATGGAGCACTTCAGCACCTGGTGCGTCTCGACCCTGAAGGTGTTGACCTGGTAGGTCTTCGTACCGGTCTTGCCGGCGCACCACTTGGGCGTCACGCCGGTGAAGGCCTTGTCGCCGTCGGGGTGGGGGGCGCTGGGGTAGCCGAAGGCGGTGACGGTCTGGCCCATGGGCTGGTTCCAGGCGACGCCCTGGCCGCCGACGATGTCGCCGAGGCGGCCCAGGTCCTTGGCGATGCCGATGACGTACTCGGCCATGTAGAACTTGCGCGAGGTGCCGGGCTTGACCCACTTTTGCGTGTAGTAGTGGGTGATGGAGTAGTTGCCGAGCTTGTCGACACCCTTCTCTCCCAGACCCTTGTAGGCGGCGTGCTCCAGCTGCGTCACGGGGAGCGTCTCGGGCGCGCCGAACTTGAAGCCGTTGCCCTTGCCGGTCCTGGCGGCGTCGTACTCCTTCTTACCGACCTCGACCTTCTCCAGGACCGCGCCGGGGTAGTCGGGGCCCACCTTGTCGGCCGGCGTGTCGGCGCCCTCGGACCAGCAGTTGCCGAGCGTCAGGACGCACTTGGCGTACTCGACGGGACTGATCTCAACCGGCTTGACCCACTTGTCGCCACGCCACTCCTGGAACT
The DNA here is from genome assembly GCF_040659625.1 of Nonomuraea sp. NPDC049750. Classification (NCBI taxonomy): domain Bacteria; kingdom Bacillati; phylum Actinomycetota; class Actinomycetes; order Streptosporangiales; family Streptosporangiaceae; genus Nonomuraea; species Nonomuraea sp. NPDC049750. The sequence continues at coordinate 7,524 of NZ_JBFANB010000056.1, read as the reverse complement.
CCTTGAACGACACCTTCTTGTCGTTGGGGAGCGCGAAGCCGTTGTGCACGGCCACGAACGCGAAGTCGCCGTCGTAGTCGTCGTAGGTGTCGAGGTCGTAGCTGGTGAACGCGTAGGCGCCCGCGTACACGCCGAACGGCGCCTTGCCCTGGTAGTAGCCGGGGACGAATACCCACTTGCGGAAGACGTCCTTGCCGCGCTCGTAGACGCAGTGGCCCGCCGTGGCGACCAGGTTGCGATTCCTGGCCTGGACCGACGTGGCCGAGCACCAACGATAGTTGCCGCCGCTGTCGAGGAAGAAGACCTTGCCGATGGTCTTGGGCAGGTTCACGGCCTTGGTCTTGGCGACGGCGGGCGTGGTGCCGGTGGGGGAGGCCGAGCCGGGCTTGCCGTCGGGCGCCTTGGCCGAGGTGGAGACCAGCTTCTGTACGTCCTTGGCGTCGATGTTGTACTGCGTGGCCTTCTTGAGGGCGGCACCGTTGGCGTCGAGCCAGAAGTAAGCGTTGCTGTAGGCCTCGGCTGCCTTGGGGGCGAGCGGGTCCTGGACCCAGTCGGGGGCCGCGTTGGCGGGGAGGGCGAGGGTGGCGGCGCTCAGGCTGGCGGCGGTCAGGGGGACGAGCAGGCGCTTCACTGGGGATCTCCACAAGGTTAACAAGCAGGTGTTGAGACCCTATCGACCCTCTGGTCACTCTGGTAACAGATTGTTCAGGAGTGTTACAGAAATGGTGGAGTACCAGGTCATAGCATAGTTTGTGCGAGAAAAGGCCGAAGGGCCCGGCAGGATGCCGGGCCCTTCGGTGAAGCAGGTGAACGATGACCTAGATCCTCGTTCGGTTCAGCTAACTACTTAACGAGCTTGCCGGACCACGAGGCCGCAGCGGCCTTGTAGATCGCGGCGGTCTCGCCATCGAAGATCGGCGAGGTGATCGTGTCGTAGCGCTTGTTGCCATCGAGGTCGACGATGAGGCTCGTGACGCCGGTGACGTAGCCGAGACGCTTGGCGTTGCTGTAGTTCGCCAGCCACGGGCCACCGTCGTAACCGGCGGTGACGGCGCACTTCAGCGACTGCTGCTCCTCGACCTTGCGGGCCGGGATCTTGACGACCTTGCTGGCGGTCTTGCCGTAGCACCACTTCGGCGTAACACCGGTGTAGGGCTTGCTACCGTCAGGGTTGGGGCCGAAGGGGTACCCGAAGGTACGAACGACCTTGCCCGGAGCCTGGTTCCACGCAACGCCCTGGCCGCCGACGTTGTCGCCGAGGCGACCGACGTCCTTGAGCGCAGCCGAGACGGTGTAGAACTCGAGGCGAACGAAGCGGGCAACCTTGCCGGGCTTGTACCACTTCTGGATGTAGTAGTGCGTGATGATGTAGTTGCCGGCAGCGTCGCGCGACTTGGAGCCGGGGCCCCGGTAGTCGTTGTACGTGTCACGGGTGACGTTCTCGACGACGGGCTCGCCGAACTTGGCACCCCTGGCGCGCCCCACGGGAGCGGCGTCGTACCAACGCTTGGCAACCTCGAACCGGTCCACCACAGCGCCGGGGAAGTCCGGACCGCTGGCCTCTTCGGCCTGGCCCGGGTCCACGTCGTAGTAGTCCGTGGTCGCGGGGTCGAGCTTGCCCTTGGTGTACTCGTCCTCGGAGACCGTGGTGTCCTTGACGAACTTCTCGCCCTGGAAGGCGTCGTAGGCCTTGCGGTCGACCTTGGTCGGCTGACGCAGCGAGCCGCCGATGCCGTTGTACACGGTCGCGAACGCGTAGTCGCGGTCGAAGTCCTCGTACACGTCGAAGTCGTAGTGCGTGAAGGCCTGCTTGCCCACGTACACACCGTAAGGCGTCTTGCCCTGGTAGTAACCCGGGACGAAGACCCAGCGCGAAACGACCTCGTCGTTGCCGGCGATGTCGTAGACGCAGTGCCCGGCCGTGGCGACCAGGTTGCGGTACTGCGACTGGACCGAGGTACCCGAGCAGTAGTAGAGCTTGCCATCGCGGCCCTCGAAGAACACCTTGCCGATGGTCTTCGGCATGTTGACGTTCTGGGACTTGACGGCGACCTTCTTCTCCTCGCCGATCGGCAGGGAGGAGCCCGGCTTGGTGTCGGCGCTATAGCCGCCACCACGGGAGATCTTCTCAACCTCGAGGGAGTCGGGGTTGAAGGCCACAGCCTGCGTCAGCGCCGCGTTGTTCGACTTGGTCCAGAAGTTCAGGGTCTCTTCTGCCTGAGCCTGAGTCTTCGCCAGGGCGTCGGACGCGACGTCGCCGCTCGCGTTGGCCGCAGCGGTGCCGGCGAGGCCGGCAGCCAGCAGACCGGTGGCCAGAATGGCACCACCGGCGGGGAGGAGGATGCGCTTCAAGGTAACTCCTTGGTCTGTCGTGGAGCGCTTCTTGCGCCCCATGCGTCAGTAAAGGGATAGCCAGGAACATACAGTGTCGATCTTGAAGTTAGGTAGCTGCTTTGGAGGGAAAAACAGCGCTAAGTCCGGCGTGATCGTTCTGTGATGTTTAAGTCGCGATAGAGGGTGACTTGCCGGAAGTGCCGGATGACACCGTTTCCGCAGATCAACATAAGGAAGTTGTCAGTGTTACTGCGGTGGCTCCAGTGCCGCTCTCCCGGCCGCGATCCGATTGATGTGACGCAGATCACACCGCCTTGATGGCACCGTCCTGGCACCCCATGCGTCAAAACGCCCTTCAGATTTGTCCGGGAACGCCGAAGGGCCCGGCGATGCCGAGCCCTTCGCGAGTTACCACTGTGCGCACCGTCCTGTAACGGTCGCGGTGTGTTACTTAGATGATCTTGCCGGACCACACGTTCGCCGCGGACTTGTACACCGCAGCGGTCTCACCGTCGAAGTACGGCGAGGAGATGTAGTCGACTCGCTTGTTGCCGTCCTGGTCGTTGAAGGTGCTGGTGACACCGTTCACGTAGCCGAGACGCTTGCTGTTGCTGTAGTTGAGCAGCCAAGGACCACCATCGGCGCCCTCGGTCATCGCGCACTTGAGCGCGACGTGCTCTTCGATCTTCTTGGCGGCCGAGCCGACGACCTTCTTGCTGGTCTTGCCGTAGCACCACTTGGGCGTGATGCCCGTGTAGTTCTTGTGGCCGTCGGGGTGCGGCGCAGCCGGGTAACCGAACGCGCGGACGTACTTGCCCGTGGGCTGGTTCCAGGACACGCCCTGGCCGCCCACGACGTCACCCAGGCGACCGACGTCCTTGGCAGCGCCTTCGATGATGAAGAACTCGGTCTTGTAGAACTTGGTCGCCGTGCCGGGCTTGAACCACTGCTGCGTGTAGTAGTGGGTGATGGTGTAGTTGCCACGAGCGTCCTGGACCTTGGTGCCCGGGCCCTTGTAGGCGTCGTAAACCGACTTGGTGACGTTCTCGGTGACGGGCTCGCCGAACTTGTTCCCGTTGCCCTTGCCGACCTTGGCGGCGTCGTACGTCTCCTTGGAGACCTCGATCTTGGCGACCTCGGCGTTGGGGTAGTCCGGACCAGTCGGCTCGGCCTTGCTGCCGCGCTTGGCCCAGCACGCCTCGATCGACGTCGGGTCGAGCTTGCACTTGCGGAACTCGTCCCGCGAGATCTCGACGTCCTTGGCGTCCTTGATGCCCTGGTACTTCTCGAAGTCGGCCTTGGAGACCTTCTTCGCGGTACCGCCACCGAGCTGGATGCCGTTGTACACGGTCACGAACGCGTAGTCGCGGTCGTAGTCCTCGTACACGTCGAAGTCGTAGTGGGTGAAGGCCTGCTTGCCCACGTAGATCCCGAACGGCGTCTTGCCCTGGTAGTAGCCGGGCACGAAGACCCACTTGGACATGACGTCCGAGTTGGTGGCGGTGTCGTAGACGCAGTGACCGGCCGTGGCGACCAGGTTGCGGTACTTCGACTGAACCGAAGTGGCCGAGCACCACTTCTTCTCGCCCTTGCTGTTGACGAAGAACACCTTGCCGATGGTCTTCGGCATGTTCACGTTCTGGACCTTGGCGGAGGTCTTCTTCTCCTGGCCGATCGGGACGGACGAGCCAGGCTTGCTGTCGGCGCTGTAGCCGCCCTTGCTCTGCAGCTTGGCGACGTCGCCGGAGTCCCAGACGTTGGACTCCTTCGCGGCCTTGAGGGCGGCGTTGTTGGTCGCCGACCAGAAGTCCGCGATGGCCTTGGCGTCAGCGGCGCTCTTCGCCATCGGGTCGGAGGCTACGTCGCTGGCGGCCGTGGCCGTACCGGCGAGGCCGGCAGCCAGAAGGCCGGTAGCCAGGATGGCGCCACCGGCGGGGATGAGGATGCGCTTCAAGGGAACTGCTCCTTGCTCTGTCGTGGGTCGCAACACGCGTCCCATGCGTCAGTAAAGGGATAGCAAGGAACATAGCGTGGTGATCTCCGCAGGTAAAAGCCGTTCTGGGGCATCTGGAAGCCCGCCTTACCGCTGTGACCGTCCTGTTACCAGTCAGAGATCTTCGCGGAAAGTGATCGATAGACCACGTTTTCGCTGGGTATGCGCAGGGTGGCGCGGATGGGCGGTGAGCGGTGCGTCACGTCGAGTAGACGGCTCAATGTGATTCAGATCACAGGAACCAGATTGGCGCGAGCCCCGTCTAATATCGCCAAATCCGCATAAATGATCTTGTGGGAGCACGCAAAAGGGGCTCGGCCGAACCCGGCCGAGCCCCTTTTGGGGTGTTGAGTGGTTACTTGTACAGCTCGCCGTTCGGGCCGACGATCTTGCCCGACCACGTGTTCTTGGCCGAGTTGTACACAGAGGCCGTCTCACCGTCGAAGTACGGCGAGGTGATGTAGTCGATACGGTCGTTGCCGTCCTGGTCGGCGAAGGTGCTGGTCACGCCGTTGACGTAGCCCAGACGCTTGCCGTTGCTGTAGTTGGCCAGCCAGGGGCCGCCGTCGAAGCCGGGAGTCACGGCGCACTTGAGGCCGATGTGCTCCTCGATCTTCAGCCACGGAGCGCCCACGGCCTTGGCGGTGGTCTTGTTGTAGCACCACTTCGGCGTCACGCCGCTGTAGGGCTTGTTGCCGTCGGGGTGCGGGCCGGCCGGGTAGCCGAACGCGCGGACCTGCTTGCCGGTGGGCTGGTTCCAGGACACGCCCTGGCCGCCGACGACGTCGCCGAGACGGCCGGCGTCCTTGGACAGCAGGATGTAGAAGCGCCCGCCCCAGTTCCGCTTGGGGCCGACGAAGCCGTCGTACTCCTTCTTGGTCACCTGCTTGACGCCGTTGAAGGAGATGCCGTTGTAGACGGTCACGAACGCGTAGTCGCGGTCGTAGTCCTCGTACACGTCGAAGTCGGTGTGGGTGAAGGCCTGCTTGCCCACGTAGATCCCGAACGGAGCCTTGCCCTCGTAGTAGCCGGGCACGAAGACCCAGTTGTCGAGCAGCGCCTTGTTGCTGTCGGTGTCGTAGACGCAGTGGCCGGCCGTGGCGACCAGGTTGCGGTAGTTCGACTGGATGGACGTGGCCGAGCAGTAGCGGAACTTGCCCTTGCCGTCGACGAAGAAGACCTTGCCGAGCGTCTTGGGCATGTTCACGTTCTGGGCCTTGCCGGGGGCCTTCTTCTCCTCCCCGATGGGAGTGGCGCTGCCCGGGTTGCCGTCGGGGCTGTAGCCGCCCTTCGAGACGACCTTCCTGACTTCCTTGGCGTCCCAGGTGTACGCGGTGGCGGAGCGGAGGGCGGCGAAGTTCGACGCGGCCCAGAAGGACGCGACCGAGGAGGCCTGTTGCGTGTTGCGGGCCATGGGGTCGGTGGCGATGTCGCCTTGTGCCTGAGCGGTGCCTGCCAGGCCGGCGGCCAGGAGGCCGGTCGCCAGGACGGCGCTACCGGCCGGGAGAAGGATGCGCTTCAAGGTAAAACTCCAGACGCGGGGCGCCTCGTGCACCCCAGAATGCAGCAAACGGACAGGCGGGAACCTATCGGTCTGACTCTGGTCGTGGGAATTACCCGTAACTGCCGTAAAGCGCAACGATCATGGCCGTAACCATCTTGAGATGTGAAACCGGCTGATCACTCGGGGTGGCGATACGCTGGGTGTAACTTACGTCACATTTTGCGGTGTTGCGAGCCCTGCGGCGCGTCGGTAGACCTCGCCGGTCGTGGCGTTGAAGGTCGGCGAGGACACCGCGTCATAACCGCCCTTGGCGTCTCTGTTCCAGGTCAGGCTGTTGATCCCGGTGAGGAGTCCGAGCTTCTGCGCAGGCTGGAAGTTGAGCAACCAGGGGCCGCCACTGGCGCCGGCGCTGAAGTCGCACGGCTGGAGCTGCACGCCGTACTGAAGGTCGAGGCTGGGGGCGACCGTGCGTCTCGTGCTCCCCGAGCAGACCTTCAGCGTCTTGCCGTCGAACGGGTGGCTGCCGTCGGGCTGCGGGCCCGCCGGGTAGCCGAAGGCGGTGATCGTGAGGGCCAGGCCCTTGCCGAGCGTCAGGCCCTGCCCGCCGACGTTGTCCTGCAGACGGCCGACATCCTGCATGGCGAGCTGGCCGCTCTTCTCGACCCATTTGAAGCCGCGGTGCACGGTCACGAACGCGTAGTCGAAGTCGTAGTCGCCCTTGCCCGGCCAGTCCTCGTGCATGCTGATCGACGCGCCCACGTAGATGCCGTCGGGCGTCGCCCCACCGGGACCCGGATTGGGGACGAAGATCCAGTAATCGGCGGGCTTGCCCTGGCGCGAGTCGTACGCGCAGTGTCCGGCGGTCGCCACCACGCTGCGGTTCTTGGCCGCGATCGAGCTGGCCGAGCACCAATATTCCTTGTCACCGAAGCGGAAGAAGACCTTGCCCATGGTCTTGGCGGCCGCGCTGTCCTTCGGGAGGGCGGGTCCGACGGTCGGCAGGATCTGCGGGCTCCTCGCCGGGACGATCCGCGGGCTCATCGCTGGGACGATCTGGCCGCCCCCGGAGGCGGTCTTGGAGGTGGGCGAGGACTGCGAGGCCGGCGTGGCGGGGCTGTACTGGTCGGCATTCTTGAGCCGGTCAGGCTTCCAGTATTCGGCGACCTTCTTCATGTCCGCCGCAGACTTGGCCAGCGTGACCGAGTAGACCCGGCTGTTCGGCGCGGCCGAGGCGATCCCCGCGAGGGCAGGCAGCATCAGCAGCGCGCTGAGCGCAGCCGCTACCAGGTGCCATGCCCGGGGGATCATGGAAATGCCTTGCCTTTGGGGGTTAGTACTTCTGGGGGTGTAACGATGGATTTTTCCAGATCACTCACTGTATTGCAGCTCGGATGGAGATTCGTTATCTGATCAAGCGTGACTTGTGTCCCATAAGGAGTGCGTCAAGGGGTTCGATCCGGATAGCGTCTCCGATCCATGTGAGGATCGTTTCCGCATGTCAGAGGCATAGTACATGAGCCGACTTCGTTGTCCATCCGCCTTTCCTGTGTGTTTCTTGATCACGCGTGAGAAGGGCCCCGGCCGGGAGTAGCCGGGGCCTAGCCTCGATCTTTCTCGACCTTGAGCTGGTCGGTTGAGGGATTCGGCTTGAGGTCGATTGCCCGGCTGTGGTCAGCGTGAGTGCCCGGCTGTC
>NZ_JBFANB010000055.1:0-56838 GCF_040659625.1 Nonomuraea sp. NPDC049750 | reverse complement strand
AACGCTCGACTGGGACACCCCAGCCGAGCGCTTGCGTGATCTACTGACCACCTAAAACACCAGCGGTGTTGCAACGACCCCTTGAAACCGCCCTGCGCGTGGCGCGCGTGGGGCCCTTTTCCGCGTGTGGGGCTCTTCTCTGCGTTGTGGGGCCTTCCGCGTTGCGCGCGTGGGCCCTTCTTTTGCGTTTCGGGTCGTTTCGGGTCGTTTCGGGGGGTCGGGCGTGCGGAAGGGCAGGATGATGTCCCGCGGAGCGGTGGAGTTTCTCACCTGCTCAGCCCTGTTCGCCCACGTTGGAGACACACAACGAGATCGTTGATCCACCACGGGATGGGACGCCACCGAGGGCAGTGGCGCGCTGGGCCCGTTAAGGCCTTACGGGCGGGCAGCACGCCAAGGCTCGTTCACGGCGATGGGCTTCACGTCTTGGACGCGTGGCCCCCTTTTCTGCGTTAGGGGTCAGACGCTGTTCCCGGGCATTGCTGTTCCCGGGCCTCGCGCCGTTCTCGGGGGCCTGGAGGGCTCGGCGCGCACGAGGCGCGGCCTGGAGGCGGCCTACTGGAGAGACCGCGGCGGCCCGCATGAGGCGGCCTACTGGAGGGACGGCGGAGGCAGGTGGGGGATGGCTTGGGGTAGGGGCTCATCTTTGCGTTATGAGGTCAGGCGCCGTTTCCGGGCCTCGCGCTGTTCTCGGGCCTGGAGAGTTCGTCCCGCACGAGGCGGCCTGGAGGCGGCCTGCCGGAGGGACGGCGACGGAGGGACGGCGACGGCGGGAGGGGACGGCGGGAGGGGACGGCGGGAGGGGACGGCGGGAGGGGACGGGACAGTTTGGCGCGGGGCTGCTTTTGCGTTCCCGGGTCTTGCGGAGGCGCTTGTCGGGGGCGAGAGGTGCTTGCCGGCAACGGGGCAGCCCTCGGATGAGCTCCCACACCTCAGGCGAGTTCGGCGAGACCTCAAGCGGCTTGGACCGAGGATGGCGCGAGCCGGAGCCGCGCGGTGTGGTTAATGGACGACCGCCTTCCCCGTGTCGGTTCGGCATGGCGAACCTCAGGTGGGCCGCCAGGATTTGCGGCTGACGTCTGAGACCGGTAATCCACGGTCTCGTCATCGTGGTTTCCCTTGTCCTCTGCAATCTTTTCGAGCGTGTGGAGGGATGTTGTGGAGGAAATGCCCGCGACCCTGCCCTCCGGTTCGCGGCACACAGATTCAGATCGACGGGCAATTGAGGAAGGTAATGATGGAGTACCACGCGGGGCGAGCATCCGACAGTCGGCCATGGAGGGTCACGGGGGTGACCGTTCGGCAGTCGGCGGGCACTGACGACACAAGCCGTCGGCCGTGCGGGTCGCGTACCGCGAGCTGCCAGCCCATTGTCGGCAAAGCCACGCACCGAAACCGCTGATCATCGGGCGGTGGCGTGGGAGAGCGCTCCGTATGGTCAGTAGGGTTGAGGGGTGGACTTTCGTGCGGTTGAACGCGCGATCATGGAGCGAGGCGTCGAGTGGGACTTCGAGCCGACGCTGGACCGGATCGCGGCTCTCATGGACCTGCTCGGCTCGCCGCAGCAGGCGTACCCTGTCGTACATATAGCGGGCACGAACGGTAAGACGAGCACGGCACGCTTGACCGAGGCGCTGCTCAAGGAGCGCAATCTGCGCGTGGGCCGGTTCACGAGCCCGCATCTCGTCTCGGTGCGCGAGCGCATCACCGTTGACGGCGAGTCGCTGAGCGAGGAGCGGTTCTCCCAGGTATATGAGGAGATCGCCCCTTACGTTGAGCTCGCCGACACGCAGGGGCGGCGGATCCAGTTCTTCGAGTTGCTCACGGCCATGGCCTTCGCCGCGTTCGCCGACACTCCGGTGGACGTGGCGGTCGTCGAGGCCGGCATGGGCGGCTCCTGGGACGCGACGAACGTCGCGGACGGCACCGTCGCCGTCGTCACCCCGATCTCGCTCGACCATACCGACCGGCTCGGGCCCGACATTCCGAGCATCGCAGGGGAGAAGGCGGGCATCATCAAGCCCGGTGCCACGGCCATACTCGCCCAGCAGCCGCTCGAGGCCGCCGAGGTGCTGATGCGCCGGGCCGTCGACGTCGGCGCGGTGGTCGCTCGCGAAGGGCTCGAGTTCGGTGTGCTCGCCCGCGAGGTGGCGATGGGCGGACAGCTGCTCACCCTGCGGGGCCTCAAGGGCGTCTACGAGGAGGTCTACCTGCCTCTCTATGGCGAGCACCAGGCGAGCAACGCCGCCTGCGCACTGGCCGCTGTGGAGGCTCTGACGGGGGGTGACGATCCGCTCGACGTGGAGCTCGTACGCCAGGCGTTCGCGGGGGCGTCCTCACCGGGCCGGCTGGAGATCCTGCGCCGCAATCCCACGGTCGTCGTCGACGCGGCCCACAACCCCGGCGGCATGCAGGCGTCTCTTGAGGGCATGCAGGAGGCGTTCGACTTCGCCAAGGTCGTGGGCGTCGTCGCGGTGATGCGCGACAAGGATGTGGCTACCCTGCTCGACCTGCTGGAGCCGATTCTCGACGAGATCGTGGTCACGCGTAACTCCTCGCCTCGGTCGATGTCGCCCGCCGAGCTGGCTGAGGTGGCCATACCGCTGTTCGGAGAGGACAGGGTGCGGGTCGTCGAACGCCTCGACGAGGCCATCGACATGGGCATCGGCATCGCCGACGCCCAGGGTGAGTTCAGCGGCACGGGTGTGCTCATCACCGGCTCGGTCGTGACGGCCGGAGACGCGCGTCACCTGCTCAAGGCGGGGAGTGTGTGATGAACTTCCAGGTCACCCCGGGCATGCGCCGGCTCGGCGCCAGCGTCCTCGGCATGGAGGCCATCGTCGCCGCGCTGATTACGCCGGTGGCGATCAACAGCGGCGTTCAGACGGCGGTGGCGGTCACTGTCGGTATCGGGCTGGCGGTGCTGTGCGTGATCGTCGCCGGGCTGCTCAAGCGGCCCTTCGCGTACGTCGCAGGCACTATCCTGCAGGTCCTGGCCATAGGCACGGGGTTCCTCGTGCCGACGATGTTCTTCCTAGGGGTGATCTTCGCGGCGCTATGGATTACCGCGATATTCGTCGCTCGCCGTGTCGAGGGCGTGACTTCCCGCTAAAGTCGGCGAACATGGCCGTCCCCCCGATCCAGCGGTCCCCGAACGCACACAGCGCGGGACCCACCGCACGCGTCAGGTTCCCATGGTTGCTCGACTCGGTGCTCGGGCTGCTCATCATCGTCGCGTTGCCACTGGCGATGCTCGCGATCCCCAACACCGTGTCCGTGGTCTCGGGTCTGCTGCCCGAGGGCTTCGACAAGCTCGCGCTGATGCGCGCGCACGGGCTGGCGCTCCCGGCGATGATCCTCACGGTGCCGCTCGCCGCGGTGGCGCTGCGCCACGTCAAGGTCCCCCACATGCTGCTTGGCGGGCTCACGGTGCTCGCGCTGGCCGACGTCGCGGGCGGGTTCGCGGGCTCGACGTTCCTGGTGGCGACGCTGCGCGTGCTGCACGGGATCGGCGCGGGCCTGCTCATCCCGGCCACGCTGGTCGCGGCCTGGGAGCGTTCCATGGCATTGCGGGCGATCTGGACCGGCATGCTCGCGTTCAGCCTGCTCGCCGCCCAGGCGCTCGCCTTGTGGCCGCTCGACCGGGTGAGCGACTGGAAGATCACGCTCCAGCCGTACCCGCTGCTGACGGGCATCGCGCTCGCGCTGGCAGCGGTCTACTTCGTCGTCTGGCTGCTGCAGGGCCAGCCGTCGATGCCCTCGCCACGGGCCGCCGAACGCAGCCGCTTGCTGCTCGCGAGCGTCCCCGCGGTGGGCATCTCGGTGGTGGCCATCAGCACCGCGAGTGAGGAGTGGGGGCCCGGCCTGGTCATCCTGCTGGCCGTGCTGGCGGTCGTCGCGCTGCTCGTGATGGCCTCCTTCGGCAGCCGTGAGGGCCGCACACTGGCATACGTCATGGTCGCGGTCGGCATCGTGCTGCTCCCGAGCCTGGCCCAGATCACCTACGTGGAGATGCGTGGCCTCGGCGGTCCGGGCATGACCGGGCTGTGGATCCCGTTCGTGGTGGCGGGTGTGCTGGGGCTGGCCTCCGCCATCGCGGTGCGGATGTTCGCCGGCGCGCGGTGGCTCGCGCCGATGGGGCTGCTGGCGATGGTGGTCGGTCTGTGCTCGGTGCGCGTCCTGGTGCCGGCCGCCGATGGGCTCGTGTTGGTGATCCCGTTCACTCTGCTGGCGGCGGGCGCGGCGGTGGCGCTCACGTCCGCGCTCAGTCAGTCGGGCATCGGGGCGGCGCTGTTCGGCCTGGCGCTCTGTTTTCCCGGCGTGCTGGCCGGCTACCTGCTGGCTACCGGGGTGCAGTTGTCGATGCTGCGCGGGGTCACGGTGGCGCAGCAGCTGGTGGACCGGTTCGTGGGCACGTTGCATCTGTGGTCGCTGATCGGCGGGTTCCTGGTGGTGGCGGTCATCGTCCTGGCGGAGCTGCTCTCGCGGCGCGCGGCTCCGGCCGATGAAGCAGATGAGGCAGATGAGGCAGATGAAGCGGCCGAGCCGACAGGCGGTGATTCGGCGCCTTCGCCCTCTTCGGTGTCTTCGCCGGATGCAGACGGTCATTCGGCCTCTTCGGCCTCTTCGGGGGCTTCCACGGGTGCGGACGTGGTCGCGGAGGTGGCGGGGGAAGGCTCAGCCGCTGAGGCGGCGGTCCCTACGGTGCGGAGCCGCCGGTCTGAGCGCCGCGGGTCGCCCATGGCGGTGGACGCTGTGGAGGTGCCTGCCCAGCCGGCAGCCGGGGCAGAGGATCGGCCTGCCGGGGCGATACCACGCCTCCCCGTGTCGCCCGACTCCTCCGGCACGGCTGACCGAAATGTCGCGAGCGTGGAGGGGGTGGGTGAGGCGACTGGTCCTGTCCCACCTGTCCCGCCTCAGGCTCAATCGCCCGAGGACACCGCTCCATAGCACCGACCCATCCGTAGCACTGACCCATTAGGACCACTGCGTAGGGCTGGCCCGGCGGACCGGCCCCGAGGCATCGGCCCATGAGGACCCCGCATAGGCACCTGCCCGTAGGGCCTCGCGTAGGGCCGGTCCGCAGCACCGGTTCGTAAGGGCCTCGCGTGGAGCTGGTCTGTAGGACTGGTCCGTGGCAGCGGCCCATAGGACCACCGCCCGAGGCTGGCCCGCCGGACCCGGTCCGTTGGGCCCGCGTAGGGCTAGCCTGTATGACCACCCTGTGGGACCGGCCGTAGGAGTGGTTCCGTGGAGGGCCACCTCCCAGGCCGTTGGTCGATGGTGTGTCGCCGAGCGAGTCGTGTACAGGTGTGGCTGGCGCGAGCCGTGCCGGTGTGTGCGGCGTTGATGGGCTCGGACGCGGGGAAACGGGAGCCGTCGTGGGCGGTAAGCTGAGCCGCAGCCACCTCGACGCGAGGGCCTGCGCCCCCGGGCCGATCCCCCGTGGAGCCAAGCCGGTGCATGTGGCCGCAGCCCCGAACCACACCCTGTTCGAAGGAGAACCTCAAGTGTCCGAGCGCACTCTTGTCCTGATCAAGCCCGACGGGGTGAAGCGTGGCCTCATCGGTGACGTGATCGCCCGCGTGGAGCGCAAGGGCCTGAAGGTCGCTGCGATGGACCTGCGCACTCTCGACGTCGACACCGCCAAGGCCCACTACGCCGAGCACTCCGAGCGCCCGTTCTTCGGCGAGCTCGTCGAGTTCATCACCTCGGGGCCGCTGGTCGCGCTGGTGCTGGAGGGGCCGCGCGCCGTCGAGGCGTTCCGCGCGCTGGCGGGGCTCACGGACCCGGTCAAGTCGGCGCCCGGCACGATCCGCGGCGACCACGCGCTGGAGATCGGCGAGAACATCGTCCACGGCTCCGACTCGCCCGAGTCGGCCGCGCGGGAGATCAAGATCTTCTTCCCGGACCGGTTCTAGTCTTTCCCGCTTCTCCTGCTCTCTCTGACGTCTCCGCTTTCTCTGACGTCTTTGAGGTGCCGAGCGCCCGCCATGATGGCGGGCGCTTTTTTTGCGCAATTTTTGCCGGTCCACCAGGCCGTGCGTGCCAGCGTGCGGCGGGGATATGACGGGCTTTTTGCGATCTTGTACGGCAAGCCCGGTGCACCCCACCCGCCGCACGGGGCCGGCGCCCGTCCAGGGGCACGCTCCTCCGGTGGAGGTGGCCGGGCACCGTGACGTGCGCGCTGTGGGCCGTCTTCCGTGGATTGGGCCGGCCACGGTACAGAGGAGTTAGATCCCCAGGCGTCCGATGATCGGCCGCCGACGGCGGGTGGGTCAAAACGGTGCAAGACGGAGGCCCAATGTTGTCCTTCGCCTGCGGCGACATCGGGGCTTCCGGATGGGCTGAAGAATTTGTGGGGCACAGGGGGCTCATTGCGCGCCCTGGTGGGTAACGTCACGTTACGATTCGAATTCGATCCGTAGTCATTCGCGAACGACGTTACGGAAGGCTCCGTTCCCCATGGGCAGCAAGCTCGCGTTTCTCGGCCGTGATATGGCGGTCGACCTCGGCACCGCCAACACGCTGGTCTACGTGCGCGGCCGGGGCATCGTGCTCAATGAGCCGTCGGTCGTCGCGATCAACACTGCCACCGGGAAGATCGTCGCGGTCGGCATCGAGGCCAAACGCATGATCGGCCGGACGCCGGGCAACATCGTCGCCGTCCGGCCGCTCAAAGACGGTGTGATCGCTGATTTCGATGTCACCGAGCGGATGCTGCGCTATTTCATCCAGCGGGTGCACAAGAGGCGGCACTTCGCCAAGCCGCGCATCATCATCGCCGTGCCCAGCGGCATCACCGGGGTGGAGCAGCGGGCGGTGAAGGAGGCCGGATACCAGGCCGGGGCCCGCAAGGTCTACATCGTCGAAGAGCCGATGGCCGCGGCGATCGGCGCGGGGCTGCCGGTGCACGAGCCGACGGGCAACATGGTCGTCGACATCGGCGGCGGCACCACCGAGGTGGCCATCATCTCCATGGGCGGTGTGGTGACCAGCCAGTCCATCAGGGTCGGCGGTGACGAGCTCGACCAAGCGGTGATCACCTTCGCGAAGAAGGAGTTCTCGATCATGCTCGGCGAGCGCACCGCGGAGGAGATCAAGATGGCCATCGGTTCGGCGTGTCCCATTGGTGAGGACCTGCACGCCGAGATCCGCGGCCGTGACCTGGTCAGCGGCCTGCCGAAGACGGTCGTGGTGTCCGGCGATGAGATCCGCAGGGCGACGGAGGAATCGGTCAACACCATCGTCGACGCCGTCAAGGTCACGCTCGACAAGTGCCCGCCCGAGCTGTCCGGCGACCTGATGGACCGCGGCATCGCGCTCACCGGAGGGGGCGCGCTGCTCAAGGGCATGGACGAACGCATCAAGACCGAGACCGGCATGCCCGTCCACCTCGTCGAGAACCCTCTCGACTCGGTGGCGCTCGGCTCGGGCAAGTGCGTCGAGGAGTTCGAGGCACTGCACCAGGTGCTCGTACCGGAGTCACGTCGCTGATGAGAGACTCCCGCCACGCCCGGCTGATCCTCGGAACGCTGCTCACGGTGGCGCTGGTCATCCTGACCGTCGACCACCGCGCCGGCGCGGCCTCGCCGCTGTGGCCGCTGCGCACAGCCGGTTCGTGGTTCTTCGGCACGGTCGAGCAGGTCGGCGGCTCCGTGGTCCGCCCGGTCGGCGGCTTCTTCCACGCCATCGTCAACGCCCCCACCGCCCAGGCCGAGCTCGACCGGGTCAAGGCGGAGAACGTCAGGCTGCGGGCCGGTCTGGCCGCGGGCCGGCTCGACGCCGCGCGCGCCGCCGAACTGAAGCGGTTGCTCGGTGTGGCGGGGCTCGGCGGCTACAAGATCGTGACGGCGAACGTGGTCGCCAGGCGCGGCCAGCCCGGCTTCGAGGACGCCATCGAGATCGACGTCGGCACCGCCGACGGCGTACGCCCCGAGATGACCGTGCTCAATGGTGAAGGGCTGGTCGGCCGGGTCATCCAGGCGTCCACCGACAGCTCGACCGTGGTACTGATCAGCGACCCGGGCTCGGCCGCCGGCGCCCGGCTCGAAGGCGGTCAGGAGATCGGCGTCGTGCACGGGGTGGGGGAGAACGGGCGGCTTGTGCGGTTCCGGCTGCTGGACTCGACGGCGGCGATCACTCGTGGGAGTCGCATCGTCAGCTTCGGCTCCCAGCGCGGCGCGCCGTACGTCGCCGGGGTGCCGATCGGGGTGATCGAGCGGGTGGAGGCGACGCCGGGCGAGCTGACCCGCATCGCCTACGCCAGGCCGTACGCGGATCTGACCGCGCTCGACGTGGTCGGCGTGGTGGTGGGGGCGCCGGCGAAGGATCCGAGAGACGCCGTGCTACCACCCAAGGAGGAGCCGCGATGATCGTTGGGCTGTGCGTGCTGGCGGCGGTGTTGTTGCAGGTCATGCTCATCAACCGGCTGCCGCTGCCGGCCGGGGGAGCGCCCGACGTGGTGCTGCTCGTCGTGGTGGCGATGGCGCTGCTGCGCGGGCCGGCGGCGGGGGCGATCATCGGGTTCTGCGCGGGGCTACTGGTCGACATCGTGCCGCCCACGGCGCATCTGGTGGGCCAGTACGCGTTCGTGTTCGCGCTGGTCGGCTATGTGGCCGGGCGGGGCGTCGGCGGTCCGGCCACCACCGTCGTCCTGTGTGTGCTGATGGCGCCGCTGGTGTCGGCGGCGCTCGGCGGGCTGATCGCCGATCCGCGGGTGACGCTCTCGACGCTGACCGAGCAGGTGCCGGTGACCGTCGTCTACACGTTGATCCTCTCGCCGCTGGCGATCTGGCTGGTCACCCGGGAAAGGCCGCACCCGAGGTTCCCGCAATGATCAGGATGCGGACCCGGCTGGTCGTGCTGCAGGTGATCGTGATGGGTGTGCTGGCGGTGCTCAGCCTGCGGCTCTGGCAGGTGCAGGTGGTGCGGGGGCAGGAGCTGGTCACCAGGGCCACGGAGACCAGGACGCGGTCGGTGATCGTGCCGGCCGTGCGCGGGCAGATACTCGACTCCTCCGGGCGGCCGCTGGTGCGCAACCAGACCTCGCTGGTCGTCTCGGTCGACCGGACCGGGCTGATCAGGATGCCCGAGCAGGGGGTTCCGGTGCTGCGCAAGCTCAGCGAGGTGCTGGGCCAGCCGGTCAAGCAGTTGCAGAAGCGCATCACGCCGTGCGGGCCCGGGGTGACCAAGCCCTGCTGGACCGGCTCGCCGTACCAGCCGATTCCGGTGGAGGAGCGGGCCGACACCCGCCAGGCGCTGCAGATCCTGGAGCGGCAGGAGGAGTTTCCCGGCGTCTCCGCCGAGATCCAGTCCGTCAGGCAGTACCCCGGAGGCAAGGCCGGCGCGCAGATGCTCGGCTACCTGCAGCCGGTCACCGAGGCCGAGTTGGCCAAGCGCGAAGGGCTGAAGGCCGCCTTCTCCGGCGTCGACCTGGTCGGGCGCGACGGCCTGGAGTACATCTACGACGATGAGCTGCGCGGCAAGGCCGGGCTGCGGCGGGTGCAGGTCGACCGGATGGGCAAGGCCATCGGGGTGGAGGAGCAGGTGGCGCCCGTCAGCGGCGACAACCTGGTCACCAGCATCGACGCCCGCGTGCAGGACCTGGCCGAGCAGGCGTTGCAGCACGCGATGAAGAACGCCCCCAAGGCGGACGGCGCCGCGGCGGTCGTGCTCGAACCGGACACCGGCCGGGTGATCGCGCTGGCCAGCATGCCCGGCTACGACCCGGCCGTCTGGGCGGGCGGGATCTCTGACCGCGGCTACCAGCGGCTGCTGTCGGACGCCACAGGCAAGCCGCTGGTGTCGCGGGCGCTGAACGGGATGTTCGCGCCCGGTTCGACGTTCAAGGTGTCGTCGGTGACGTCGATGCTGCGGGCGGGCTATCCGCTGAACGGCACGTACGACTGCCCGGGAGCGGTCATGGTCGGCGACCGCGCCTTCCACAACTTCCACGGCATCGGCCTCGGCTCCATGAACCTGCACACCGCCCTGGTCAAGTCATGCGACACGATCTTCTACCGGGCGGGCTACGACCAGTGGCTGAAGGACGGCGGGCTCAATCCGAAGAAGGCGCCGAAGGAGGTGTTCGCCAACACCGCCAAGGCGTTCGGGTTCGGCAAGCCGACGGGGATCGACCTGCCGGGCGAGTCGGCCGGGCGCATCCCGGATCGCACCTGGAAGAAGAACATGTGGGCCCAGACGAGTGGCACCAGTTGCCGGCGCGCCAAGAGCGGCTACCCGGAGGTGGCCGACAAGTCGCGGGCGGAGTTCCTCAAGCGGCTGGCCAACGAGAACTGCCTCGAAGGCTTCCTGTTGCGGGCGGGTGACTCGGCCAACTTCTCGATCGGCCAGGGCGACGTGCTGGTGACGCCGCTCCAGCTGGCCAGGGCGTACGCGGCGCTGGTGAGCGACGGGAAGCTGCGCAGCCCGCGCATCGGCTGGGCCACGGTACGGCCCGACGGCGCGCTGGTCAGGCGGGTCGACGTACCGGTGGTCGGCAAGCTGCCGCTGTCGAAGAAGGAGCGCCTCTACATCAAGGACGCGCTCAGCGACGTGCCCTCCGACGGCACCGCGGCGGGGGCGTTCGCCGGGTTCCCAATGGACAAGGTGCGGATCGGCGGAAAGACCGGCACCGCGGAGGTGTGGGGCAAGGAGGACACCTCCTGGTTCGCCTCTTTCGCACCGGCGAATGACCCGCACTTCGTCGTGGTCGTCATGGTCTCGCAGGGCGGGATGGGCGCCTCCACCGCCGCGCCCGCCGCACGCGAGATCTACGAGGGCATCTTCGGCTTCGCGAAGAACAAGCCCGCGCTGCCCGCCGGCCGGCCGGTGTCCAAGCTGCCGAAGATCTCGGCCGACGGCACGGTGGCCGATGGTAAGACGACCGACGACGCGGTGGCGGGCGGCGCGGGCACGAGCGGCCCCGCGACAGACGAGGCGGGGGCAGACGGGGCGGGGAAGAGCGGCGCGGACAAACGCGGCGCGGGTACGGGCGGCGCGGGGAAACGCGGCGCGGAGACAGGTGACGCGGGGACGGGTGGCACCGTGGCGGGCAGCACAGGGGAGGACGGTCCACGGGCGGACGGTCCACGGGAGGACGGCAAGGGCAAGGGCGCCAAGAAGGAGGGCAGCACGGAGGCGGGAGGATGATGGACCGCACGCTGATGGGCGGGCGGCGCTCGTTCGCCCGGCGGGCGGTGGGCGCGCAGTCGGCCATGTGGCGGCTCGACGGGGTGATGCTGGTCGCGGTGGCCGCGCTCTGCGTGATCGGCACGCTGCTGGTCTGGTCGTCGACCCGCACGTGGGCGCCCGGCTCCACGGGGCTGGTCAAGAAGCACATGCTCAACCTCGCCATCGGGACGCTGCTCTGCGCGGCCGTGACCGTCATCGACCATCGGGCGATGCGGGCGTACGCGCCCCTGGCGTTCCTGCTCTCGCTGGTCGGCCTGGGACTGGTGATCACACCGCTGGGCGCGACGATCAACGGCTCGCACTCGTGGATCCTGCTGGGCGGCGGCTTCGCCGTGCAGCCGTCGGAGTTCGCCAAGCTCGGCCTGCTGCTCATCATCGCGATGCTGCTGGCCCAGCCCGGCGAGGGCAGTGATCGGCCGCGCGGGCTCGACGTCTGGCTGGCGCTGTTCGCCGCGCTGCTGACGATGGGGCTGGTGATGTTGCAGCCCGACCTCGGCACCACGCTCGTGCTGGCCGTGATCACGGCCGCCGGGCTGGTGATCGCGGGAGTGCGCAAGAGGTGGATCATCCTGCTGTCGCTGATCGCCGGGGTCGGGGTGTTCTGCGTGTTCGCGTTCGGGATGCTGGAGCCGTACCAGGTCGCGCGGTTCACCGCCTTTCTCGATCCGCGCGTCGACCCGCGCGGTGTCGGCTACAACAGCACGCAGTCGCTGATCGCCATCGGCTCGGGGCAGTTGTTCGGCAAGGGGCTCTTCGACGGCGGTCAGACGACCGGCCGGTTCGTGCCCGAGCAGCACACCGACTTCATCTTCACGGTCGCGGGGGAGGAGTTCGGGTTCCTCGGCTCGCTCACCGTGGTGCTGCTGCTCGGCGTGGTGCTGGTGCGCGGGCTGAGGATCGCCCGGCTGTGCGAGGACAGGTTCGGCACGCTCGTGGCCGGGACGATCGTGTGCTGGCTGGCGTTCCAGACGTTCGTCAACATCGGCATGACCATCGGCATCATGCCGATCACCGGGCTGCCGCTGCCGTTCGTCTCGTACGGCGGCACGGCCACGTTCGCCAATCTCATCTCGATTGGGCTTCTACAGTCGATCCGGATCCGCGAACAGTCGTTTAATTGACAGTATGTTCTTGGCCTACTGCGACGAGTGCGAGGAGCGCTTCCTCCTGCCCGCCAGCCACATCACCGCCGTGCACAACCTCGCCAGCGGGGTCATCGCCATCGAGCTGACCTGCTATGAGGGACACAAGCTGATCGTCCTCAGCGGCAACGACATCGACATCCCGGGACCTGCCACGGTCTGAGCGCCGCTAGTCTTGGTGCCATGACTGTCGAGTCGATTTTTCCCCGCCTGGAAGCGCTGCTGCCCAAGGTGCAGAAGCCCATCCAGTATGTCGGGGGTGAGCTCAACTCGACCGTGAAGGACTGGGACTCCACCGACGTGCGGTGGGCGCTGATGTATCCGGACGCCTATGAGGTCGGGCTGCCCAACCAGGGCGTCGCGATCCTCTACGAGATCCTCAACGAGCTGCCCGCCACGCTGGCCGAGCGGACCTACGCCGTCTGGCCCGACCTTGAGGCGCTCATGCGCGCGGAGGGCATCCCGCAGTTCACCGTGGACGCCCATCGGCCGGTGCGCGCCTTCGACGTGCTGGGCCTGTCGTTCTCCACGGAGCTCGGCTACACCAACATGCTGACCGCGCTCGACCTGGCCGGCATTCCGCTGCTGGCCGTCGAGCGTGGCGACGACGACCCGATCGTGCTGGCGGGCGGTCACGCGGCCTTCAACCCGGAGCCGATCGCCGACTTCCTCGACGCCGCCGTGCTCGGCGACGGCGAGCAGATCGCGATCGCCATCTCCGAGGTCATCCGCGAGTGGAAGGGCGAGGGCAGCCCCGGCGGGCGCGACGAGCTGCTCATGCGGCTGGCCGAGTCCGGCGGCGTCTACGTGCCGAAGTTCTACGACGTCGACTACCACCCCGACGGCCGCATCACGCGGGTCGCGCCCAACAGGCCCGACGTGCCCTGGCGGGTGCACAAGCACACGGTCATGGACCTCGACGAGTGGCCTTATCCGAAGAAGCCGCTGGTCCCGCTCGCCGAGACCGTGCACGAGCGGTTCAGCGTGGAGATCTTCCGCGGCTGCACGCGTGGTTGCCGCTTCTGCCAGGCGGGGATGATCACCCGGCCGGTCCGCGAGCGGTCGCTCACGACGATCGGCGCCATGGTCGAGAACGGCATCAAGGAGTCCGGCTTCAACGAGGTCGGTCTGCTGTCGCTGTCGTCCGCAGACCATTCCGAGATCGGCGAGGTGGCCAAGGGCCTGGCCGACCGCTACGAGGGCACCAACACCTCGCTGTCGCTGCCCTCGACCCGCGTCGACGCGTTCAACATCGACCTGGCCAACGAGTTCTCCCGCAACGGCCGGCGCTCCGGCCTGACCTTCGCCCCGGAGGGCGGGTCCGAGCGCATGCGCAGGGTGATCAACAAGATGGTCACCGAGGAAGACCTGATCCGCACCGTCACCACCGCCTACTCCCAGGGCTGGCGGCAGGTGAAGCTCTACTTCATGTGCGGGCTGCCCACCGAGACCGACGAGGACGTGCTCGGCATCGCCGACCTGGCCAAGAAGGTCATCAAGGCGGGCCGCGAGATCACCGGCTCGCGCGACATCCGCTGTACGGTCTCCATCGGCGGATTCGTACCCAAGCCGCACACGCCGTTCCAGTGGGCGAGCCAGGCCGACCACGAGACCGTCGACCGGCGGCTCAAGGCGCTGCGTGACTCGCTGCGTGGCGACAAGAACTACGGCCGGGCCATCGGCTTCCGCTACCACGACGGCAAGCCGTCGATCGTGGAGGGCCTGCTGTCGCGCGGTGACCGCCGGGTCGGCGCGGTGATCCGGGCCGTCTGGGAGGACGGCGGGCGCTTCGACGGGTGGAGCGAGCACTTCTCCTACGAGCGCTGGATGGCCGCGGCCGAGAAGGCCGGCGTCGACGTCGACTGGTATACCGTGCGCGAGCGCGAGGAGAACGAGGTTCTGCCCTGGGACCACCTCGACGCCGGGCTCGACCGCGAATGGCTCTGGCAGGACTGGCAGGAGGCCGTGTCCGGGACCGAGGTCGAGGACTGCCGCTGGACTCCGTGCTACGACTGCGGCGTCTGCCCGACCATGGGGACGGAGATCCAGATCGGCCCGACGGGTAAGAAACTTCTTCCTCTCACGGTGGTCTAGCCGCGCTGAGTGCGCGGCCCGTACCTCGCCGTACATGATCTGGGACGTTGAGTCTCCGGAGCGGCATATCCTGAGACGAAGGAAACACTTACACGGGAAGGACGACCAGCTCTGAAACCTGTTCCCGATGGGCCTCCGCCCGCGCCTACGGTGCAGCGCCTGCGTGTGCGCTACGCCAAGCGCGGACGTCTGCGCTTCACCAGCCACCGCGACATTTCGCGGGCCGTCGAGAGAGCGGTCCGCCGTGCCGGCATTCCGGTGGCCTTCAGTGCGGGCTTCTCACCCCATCCGAAGATCTCCTATGCGGGCGCGGCGCCGACCGGCGTCGCCAGCGAGGCCGAATACCTCGAGATCGGCGTCACGAAACCGTGCGAACCCGGACGGATCCGTGCCGACCTGGACGGCTCTCTGCCGCCCGGTCTCGACGTGCTCGACGTCGTGGAGGCCACCGTTGGTGGGCTGGCCGACCGCTTGGAGGCATCTGAGTGGGATGTGCGGTTGCCCGGCGCCGACTGGGAGCTCGCGGAGACGGCGGTGGCGAAATTCCTCGCCGCCGAGACCGTGGAGGTCGAACGCCTCACCAAGAAGGGGCCCCGACGCTTCGACGCCCGGGAGGCGGTGTTGAGGCTCGAGGTGCCCGAGGGAGCAGACAGAACCGCAGCTCAGGTGCCAGGACAGTCGTGTGTCATACTGCGCATGGTTGTTCGGCACGTGATTCCTGCCGTACGACCCGACGATGTGCTCACAGGGCTGCGCCTTGTGGCCGACTTCGCGCCGCCGGTTCCCCCCGAGGTGACCAGGCTGGCGCAGGGGCCGCTCGACGCCAGCACCGGTGCGCTTGCCGATCCGCTCGGCCTGGACCGCGACACTACGCGCGGCGGCGAGGCGGTTTCGGCGGGTGAGCAGGTCGACGGTTAAGGACGTGCCTTGCGTGAGCGGGGTACGACCGCTGACAGGACTTGGCGCCCGCGCCCCCTTTTGGGGGTGCGGGCGGACAACGAGACACGAGAGCTCCTGCGCGGCGCGGCGACGCGCCCGGGAGCTGACGGGAGAGCGCCCGCATGCTCGAGAACGAGCCCAACGGCGGGGCCAACGGCCCCGGCGGGGAGACAACTGAACAGTCCAAGGTGACAAAGCGTCGCCGTGCCGCGAGCCGGCCGGCGGGACCGCCGCCCGAGCTGCCAGAGGAGCCGGCGCCCACGACCACGGTCGCGGCCGCTACGGCCGAGCCCGCGAGCCCGGTCGAGTCGGCGAGCCCGGTCGAGGCCGCTGTGGCGCAGGCCATGGATGACGCTGTGGCGCAGGCCGCCGACACCGTCACTGAGGAGAAGCCCAAGAGGGCGGCGAGGACGCGGTCGACGGCCACGACGACGCGCCGCCGTACCAGCAAGAAGGCCGCGGACGAGGCGACGGAGAGCGCGCAGGACACCAGCGGTGGGGTCCCCGAGAGCGTGACCGGCACCGGCGGTGAGGCCGTGAGCACCCTGGAAGCGGCTGAGGGGGGCGAGCAGGCGGTCGAGGCCGCTCCGGCCAAGCGTCGCCGCACCCGCAAGAAGACAGAGCCTGAGGCGGCCGCTGAGAGCGTCGAGACGGCTCCGGGACGCTCCGCCGAGGTCGCGGCGGGCGTCGGTGAGGTGGCCGCCGAGCGGCTCGGCAGCGCCGACGCCGAAGAGGACGTCACCGAGCTCCTGCCCGAGGACGAGCCGCTGGACGACGAGCCCGCCGGGGAGGACCTCGACGAGGTCGACCGGCCGAGCCTGCTCGCCGACCCGTTCGGCCTGTCCGCGCGGGCGCAGAGCCAGCAGGGGACCGCGTTCCAGCGCCCCGCCGCCATCTTCGCGCCGCTGTTCCAGGCCCCGGACCCGACCCAGGCCAAGCCCGCCGCGACCCGGCGCCCCGAGCCGCAGCCGCAACCGCAGCCCGAACAGGCGGCCCCGGAGCCCGAGGAGGCCGCGGAGACGGTCACCGACGAGGAGGCCGACACCGTCGACGAGACGGAGGAAGAGGGCGGCAGCCGCCGTCGCCGCCGCCGTCGTGGCGGCAGGGGCCGTGGCAAGGCGCGCGAGCGTGACGACGCCGACGACGAGTCCGACGAGTCCGACGACGAACAGGGCGAGGAGCCTCAGGAAGAAGAGGCGTCCAGTTCCCGCCGTCGTCGCCGCCGCAGGCGCCGTGGTGCCGATGACGGCGCCGAGCCGGCCGGGGACGACCCGCCCAACACCGTCGTACGCATCCGCGCGCCCCGCACGGGCCGCGCCGCCGGGCATGACATCTCCGCCGACGGCGTCACGAGCGTGCGCGGCTCCACCAGGCTCGAGGCCAAGAAGCAGCGCCGTCGGGAGGGCCGTGAGCTGGGCCGCCGGCGTCCGCCGATCATCACCGAGTCGGAGTTCCTGGCTCGGCGCGAGTCGGTCGACCGGATGATGGTGGTGCGCCGCCAGGGCGACCGCACCCAGATCGCGGTGCTGGAGGACGGCGTGCTCGTCGAGCACTACGTCAACCGCGAGGCCAGCCAGTCCTACGTCGGCAACGTCTACCTCGGCAAGGTCCAGAACGTACTTCCGTCGATGGAGGCGGCCTTCGTCGACATCGGCAAGGGCCGCAACGCCGTCCTGTACGCCGGTGAGGTCAACTTCGACACCGCGGGCCTGGAAGGTCAGCCCAAGCGCATCGAGGCGGCGCTGAAGTCCGGCCAGTCGGTGCTGGTGCAGGTCACCAAGGACCCGATCGGCCACAAGGGCGCCCGCCTGACCTCACAGATCAGCCTGCCGGGCCGCTACCTCGTGTACGTGCCCGACGGCTCGATGACCGGCATCAGCCGCAAGCTGCCCGACAAGGAGCGCACGCGGCTCAAGAGCATCCTGAAGAAGGTCATGCCCGAGAACGCCGGCGTGATCGTGCGCACGGCCGCGGAGGGCGCTTCCGAGGACGAGCTGGCCCGCGACGTGGCCCGCCTGTCGGCGCAGTGGGAGAACATCCAGAAGAAGGCCAAGTCGGCCAGCCCGCCCGAGCTGCTCTCGGCCGAGCCGGACCTGACCGTCCGCGTGGTCCGCGACGTCTTCAACGAGGACTTCACCTCGCTGGTCGTGCAGGGCGAGGAGGCGTGGGAGACGGTCGAGGAATACGTCAAGTATGTCGCGCCGCACCTCGGCGAGCGCCTGTCCAAGTGGGACACCGAGCAGGGCGACGTGTTCGAGTCCTACCGGATCGACGAGCAGCTCGGCAAGGCGATGGAGCGGAAGGTCTGGCTGCCCAGCGGCGGCTCGCTGGTGATCGACCGTACCGAGGCGATGAGCGTCGTCGACGTCAACACCGGCAAGTTCACCGGGCAGGGCGGCAACCTCGAAGAGACCGTCACCCGCAACAACCTGGAGGCGGCCGAGGAGATCGTCCGCCAGCTCAGGCTCCGCGACATCGGCGGCATCATCGTGATCGACTTCATCGACATGGTGCTGGAGTCCAACCGCGACCTGGTGCTGCGGCGGCTGCTCGAATGCCTGGCGCGCGACAGGACCAAGCACCAGGTGGCTGAGGTCACCTCGCTGGGTCTGGTCCAGATGACGCGTAAGCGGGTCGGTCAGGGCCTCCTGGAGGCCTTCTCCACGCCGTGTGACTGCTGCAACGGGCGTGGTCTGATCGTCTCCACCGAGCCGGTCGAGTCCAAGCCGGAGCCACGCGGCACTCAGGGCAAGATGGCCATCGAGAAGGCGGTCTCGGACAAGGTGTCCGCGGCCAAGGACTCCGGTAGCCGTGATACCGTGACCGATGCGCTTGAAGACGTCCCGGCTGAGGACGACCAGGCGGGCCAGACTTCCGGCAGAGGGCGGCGACGCTCTCGCCGAGCCAAGTCAGCCGAGTAGCCAGGCGCTCCCGCAAGGGAGCGCTCCTCGGCGGACTGCCCCGACGATCCGTCCGGTTCGACCAGGGCACCGTTAATCCGGTACTCTTGAGAATCGGTGCGTCCAGCGGCGCGCCCTGTTCGCGCGCCTACTCGGTTCGTCGGTTCCAGACAGCACCGAATGCCGGGCGCAGCATTCAGAAGTCAGTAGAAGGGTTCCGCGGTGTACGCGATCGTTCGTTGCGGCGGCAGGCAGCAGAAGGTCTCCGTCGGTGACGTCCTCGAGGTGGACAAGGTCGCCGGCGAGGTCGGCACTTCGGTTTCGCTGCCGACGGTCCTCGTCGTCAACGACGGCGATGTGACCACGGAGGCGGGCAAGTTCCTGGTGAGCGCCGAGATCCTCGGTGAGACCAAGGGGCCGAAGATCCGCATCCTGAAGTACAAGAACAAGACCGGTTACAAGAAGCGCCAGGGTCACCGTCAGCGGTACACCCAGGTGAAGATCACCGGTATCGACCAGGCCTGATCGGGGAGTTAGAGAGATGGCACACAAGAAGGGCGCGTCGTCCACCCGGAACGGCCGTGACTCCAACGCCCAGCGCCTGGGCGTCAAGCGCTTCGGCGGCCAGCTGGTCAACGCGGGCGAGATCATCGTCCGGCAGCGTGGCACCCACTTCCACCCCGGCGACAACGTCGGCCGCGGCGGCGACGACACGCTGTTCGCGCTGGCCGCCGGCCACGTGCAGTTCGGTCTCAAGCGCGGTCGCCGCGCGGTGAGCATCGTTCCGGTGGCGGAGTAGATTCTCAGAGTTTCCTGCTCAGGGGCGGATCGGGTTCTCGATCCGTCCCTGAGTGCGTTTTTCACGACTTTTTGGTGTACGGCTCAGCGCGGTGGGCCCCACCCGCCGTGCGGGGCCGGGGCCCGTCCAAGGGCACGCTCCTCCGGTGGACGTGGTCGCGCGCCGTGACGTGCGCATTCTTGGCCCCGGTCCATGGACTGGGTTATGTGACGGGCCTTGATCGGCCTAGGAGGAGGGGCCGGGATGGCTGACTTTGTGGACCAAGTGGTGCTGCACCTCAAGGCGGGTGACGGCGGCAACGGCTGCGCGTCCGTGCACCGGGAGAAGTTCAAGCCGCTCGGCGGGCCCGACGGCGGCAACGGCGGGCGCGGCGGCGCGGTGATCCTTGAGGTGAGCCCCAACACCGCCACACTGCTCGAATACCACCACCGGCCGCATCGCAAGGCCGACAACGGCAAGCAGGGCCAGGGGTCCAACCGCGACGGGGCCAATGGCGGGGACGTCATCCTTCCGGTGCCCAACGGGACGGTCGTCAAGAACGCCGCCACCGGTGAGGTGCTCATCGACCTGGTGGGCGTCGGCACCCGCTACGTGATCGCCGAAGGCGGTTTCGGCGGGCTCGGCAACGCGGCGCTGGCCAGCACCAAGCGCAAGGCGCCCGGGTTCGCGCTGCTCGGGGAGCCGGGGGACGCGCTCGACGTCATGCTGGAGCTCAAGAGCGTCGCCGACGTGGCGCTCGTCGGCTTCCCCAGCGCCGGGAAGTCGTCGCTGATCGCGGCCCTGTCCGCGGCCCGGCCGAAGATCGCCGACTACCCGTTCACCACCCTGATCCCCAACCTGGGCGTGGTGACCGCGGGCGAGACCATCTTCACCGTCGCCGACGTGCCGGGGCTGATCCCCGGGGCGTCGCAGGGCAAGGGGCTCGGGCACGAGTTCCTGCGCCACGTCGAGCGGTGCGACATGCTCATCCACGTCATCGACTGCGCCACCATGGAGCCGGGACGCGACCCGATCAGCGACTACGAGGTGATCGAGGCCGAGCTCGAGGCCTACGGCAAGCTCGAGGATCGGCCCCGCATGGTCGTGCTGAACAAGGCCGACGTGCCGGACGCCCGTGAGCTGGCCGATCTGGTCAAGGGCGAGTTCGAGGAGCGCGGGCTGCGGGTCTTCACCATCTCGGCCGCCACCCATGACGGGCTGCGGGAGCTGACGTTCGCGATGGGCGAATGGGTGGCCGCGGCCAGGGCCGCCAAGCCCGTCGAGGAGCCCACGCGGCTGGTGCTCAGGCCCAAGCAACTCGGCGAGGCCGGGTTCAGCGTCCGCCGGGTCAACGACAACCTCTTCCAGGTCACCGGCGAGAAGCCGGAGCGCTGGATCAGGCAGACCGACTTCAGCAACGACGAGGCCGTCGGTTACCTGGCCGACCGGCTGGAGCGGCTCGGCATCGAGGATCAGCTGGTCAAGGCCGGTGCCACCGCGGGTGCGGAGGTCGTCATCGGGCCGATGGAGGGTGGCTACGTCTTCGACTGGCAGCCCACGCTCAATGCCGAGTCCGTACGACAGGGGCCGCGCGGCACCGACAACCGGTTCTAGCGGCGCTCGACCCCCGGCTTCGCTCCTGGGCGGCCCCCGGCTTTCGGTCCTAGGTCGCCCCGGCCCGCCCTCTGGCTTCCCGTCCCCGGTGGCCTGACCCCGGCGGCATCCCGACTCTCGGCCGGTTGCCGACGGCGGGAGCATCGGCCGGGGAGGTCGGGTCGCCGCTCTCCGATAGGCTTCGAACGTGCGGGAACAGGTCAGCCGGGAACAGATCAGCCGGAAACAGATCAGCTCAGCGTCGAAGGTCGTCGTCAAGGTCGGCTCTTCGTCGCTCACCACCCCCCAAGGCATGATCGACGTCGACCGGGTCGATGCCCTGGTCGATGTGCTTGCCGCCCGCCGCCGCGCCGGGACCCAGCTGGTCCTGGTCTCCTCGGGAGCGATCGCGGCGGGCCTGGGCCCGCTGGGGCTGACCGTGCGCCCCCGCGACCTCGCCACCCAGCAGGCCGCCGCCTCCGTCGGCCAGGGCGTGCTCGTCGCCCGCTACACCTCCTCTTTCGCCCGCTACGGCCTGCGCGTCGGGCAGGTGCTGCTGACGGCCGACGACATGATGCGCCGCGCCCACCACGCCAACGCCCAGCGCACTCTCAACCGGCTGCTGGAGCTCGGCATCGTGCCGATCGTCAACGAGAACGACACCGTCGCCACCGACGAGATCCGCTTCGGCGACAACGACCGGCTGGCGGCTCTGGTCGCCCATCTCATCCACAGCGACGCGCTGGTCCTGCTCTCCGACGTCGACGCCCTCTACGACGGGCCGCCGAGCCGCAGCGGGTCCCGGCGGCTGGCCGAGATCCGCGGCCCCGAGGACCTGGTCGGCGTCGAGCTCGGCAAGAACGGCGCGGCGGTCGGCACCGGCGGCATGGTCACCAAGGTGCAGGCCGCCAGGATCGCCACCGGCGCCGGGGTGCCGGTCGTGCTGACCGCGGCCGCGCACGCCGCCCAGGCGCTGGCCGGGGCCGATGTCGGGACCTATTTCCACCCGGGCGGCCGTCACCCCGGCACCCGGTTGCTCTGGCTCGCCCACGCGACCACTGGACGCGGGCGGCTGCTGCTCGACGACGGCGCGGTCGAGGCCATCGTGGCCAGGCGCAAGTCGCTGCTGCCCGCCGGGGTCACCTCGGTGGAGGGCGACTTCGCGGCCGGCGACCCGGTGGACCTGTGCGGGCCGCGCGGCGGGGTGGTGGCGCGGGGGCTGGTCAACTTCGACGCGGGGGAGATCCCCGGACTGCTCGGCCGCTCGACGCGAGACCTGGGCAACGAGCTCGGTCCCGAATACGAGCGCGAGCTGATCCACCGCGACGACATCGTCATACTGGAAGCCCACAACTAGACAACCGGAAACCGGCAGCCCACAACCAGGCCACCGGTCACCGAAAGTAACCAGACGACCGGTCTCCGGAAGCAACCAGGCCACCGGTCACCGAAGCAACCAGGCCACCGGTCACCGAAAGCCCGCAACGAGGCGGCCGGAGACCGGAAGCCACAACTAGGCAGGCAGCCGGTTCGCCGGCCGTCGGCAGAGGAGCGTGTGATGTCCGAGGAGTTCCTGAAGGTCGCCCGCGCGGCGCGAGAGGCCGCCGCCGAGCTGGCCCCGCTGCCGCGGGCGCCCAAGGACCGGGCGTTGCGCGCGGTCGCCGACGCCCTCGTCGCCCACACCGCCGAGATCGTCGAGGCCAACGCCAAGGACGTCGCGCAGGCGCGGGAGCAGGGCACGCCGGAGGCCATGATCGACCGGCTGCGCCTCGACGGGCCCAGGATCGAGGCCATCGCCGAGGCCGTACGCCAGGTGGCCGACCTGCCCGACCCCGTCGGCGAGGTGATCCGGGGCAGCACGCTGCCCAACGGCCTGGAGCTGCGCCAGCTCAGGGTGCCGCTGGGTGTGATCGGCATCATCTATGAGGGCCGCCCCAACGTCACCGTCGACGCCGCCGCGCTCTGCCTCAAGAGCGGCAACGCGGCCCTGCTCAGGGGCTCCTCCAGCGCCTATGCCTCCAACACCGTGCTGGTGCGGGTGATGCAGGACGCGCTGGAGAGCACCGAGGTGCCTTCTGGGGCGGTACAGCTGGTGCCGGGCCTGACGCGCGACTCCGTCAAGGAGCTGATGCGGGCCCGCGGCCTGGTCGACGTGCTGATCCCGCGCGGCGGCGCGTCGCTGATCAACTCGGTGGTCGAGGAGTCGACGGTCCCGGTGATCGAGACCGGCGTGGGCAACTGCCACGTCTACATCGACGCCGACGCCGATCTGGACCTGGCCGTCGACATCCTGGTCAACGCCAAGGCGCAGCGGCCGTCGGTGTGCAACGCGGCCGAGACGTTCCTGGTCCACGCCGGGGTGGCCGACGCGTTCGTGCCCCGGGCGCTCCAGGCGCTCAAGGACGCGGGCGTGACCGTGCACGGCGACGACCGGATCGCCGCCTACGGCGAGGTGGAGGCGGCCACCGAGGACGACTTCCTCGCCGAATACCTCTCGCTCGACATCGCCGCCGCCGTCGTCGGCTCGCTGGAGGAGGCCGTCGCCCACATCAGGCGCTACGGCTCGGGCCACACCGACGCCATCGTCACCCGGTCGCAGCAGGCGGCGCGCAGGTTCGTCTCGCTGGTCGACTCGGCGGCCGTCGCGGTCAACGCCTCCACCCGGTTCACCGACGGCGGTGAGTTCGGCTTCGGCGCGGAGATCGGCATCTCCACCCAGAAGCTGCACGCACGCGGGCCGATGGGCCTGCCCGAGCTGACGTCCACCAAATGGGTCTATACCGGCGAAGGGCATCTGCGTACATCAGCAGGCACGGTCATCCCAAGGTCAGGCGCCTGACGGGGTTGGGCAGCGGTGGCGTGTCGGCGTGACCGGTCAGCGGAGGAGCTCGGTTGACTGGTCCACATGGAGATCGTCCTGTCGGCGGGGCCCACGACGGAGCTCGACAGTATGTTGTCCGAGCAATCCCGCCGATAAAGCTTCGGCGCGCCGCACGCGCTATCAGGCGTCCCAGCGCTAGGGTGTTGTCCCTTATGGGCGCGCCGGGCGGGGAGGGACGGTGACCAAGCTCGGCAAGGTCGGGCCGTACACCCTGCTTGAGAGGCTTGGTCGGGGCGGCATGGGCGAGGTCTATCTCGCCAGCTCCCGCCGGGGCGAGCGGGTCGCCCTCAAGGTCCTGCACGACCTGGCGGAAGACAGCTCCATGCGGGTCAGGCTCGAACGCGAGGTCCGGGCGCTGCGCCGGGTCGAGAGCCCGTACGTGGCCAAGGTGGTGGACGCCGATCTCTCGTGCGAACGGCCGTACCTCGTCATGGAGAACATCGAGGGCGCCACGCTGCTCGACATGGTGCGCCACAGCGGCCCGCTCAACATGGCGCAGCTGGTGGAGCTGGCGCAGGGCATCGCCACCGCGCTCGCGATCATCCACGCGGCCGGCGTGGTGCACCGCGACCTCAAGCCCGCGAACATCATCATGGGCGCCGAGGGCCCGGTCCTCATCGACTTCGGCATCGCGCAGGTGGTGGACGCCACCCGCCTCACCCTGACCGGCACCTTCCTCGGCACACCCGGCTACACCGCGCCCGAGATCTTCGCCGACGAGCACGTCGACTCGCCCGCCGACATTCACGCGTGGGCGGCGACGGTGGCGTTCGCGGCGACCGGGCGGCCGACTTTCGGGCGAGGGACGGCCGAGGCGCAGATGTACGCGGTGCTCAACGGGCAGGCCGACCTCAAGGGCGTGCCGGTGGCGCTGCTGTCGCTGGTGCGGGCCGCGCTGAACCGGGAGCCGGGCAAGCGCCCGACGGCCGCGCTGCTCGCCGACCGCCTGTCACGGCTGGCCAAGGCGACCAGCCCCGCCGAGCCCGATGCCGCCCGCGTCGTGCCCGCGGCCGAGGAGGGCGTCGCGGTGCGTGGCCGGGCCGGTGAGGAGGCCAAGCCGCGCAGCCGCACGGCGGAGGAGGCCAAGCCGCGTGGCCGGACCGGTGAGGAGGCCAAGCCACCGCGCGGCCGGACGGTGGACGACGGGAAGGTGCCCGCGCCGCGGACACGGACGAACCCGGACGGGAAGGTCCCGGTGCCGCGCGGTCGTACAGGTGCGGACGGGAAGGTGCCCGCACCCCGGGGCCGCACGAGTACGGATGGAAAGGGCACGGGGCCACGGCTCCGCACAGGCGAGGGCGTCAAGGCCACACCCGTACGGAGCCGCACGAAGGCCGTGACCGGGAAACCCCGGACGCCGGGCACGCGCAACACCGGACTCAGGTCGGAGTCGGGCTCCACCACGCTGCCCGCGGGCAACGCCGCGCTGTTGCTGCTCGCGGTGCTGGCCGTGCCCTGTGTGGTGGCGTCGGTGATCTGGCCGATCGCGACGATCGGGATCACGGCCGCGTTCGTACTGCTGACCAGGACGCTCTGGATGAGCCACTGGATGGTCAGGAAGCGGGTCTCGCGCCGGGTCAGGGTGACCCTGCGCGTGGTGCTCTTCCCGTTCGCGTTCACCGGTGCGACCGCGACCGCCGTGGTGTGGCCGGGCGTGCCCGTCGCGGTGGCGGCGGGTGGCGCGCTCTGGCTGATCGGCGGCGGCCAGATCGATGCCGACTGGTGGCAGCAGCCCGCGCCGGTCACCGCCGCGGGTGTCGTGTTCGGGATGCTGTGTGGCGGCATCACCGGACGCGAGATCGAGCGGGTCGGCGCTCATCTGCCGGATCTGCGCAGGGAAGGGCTGCGCGCACTGGCCGTGCTGGGCGGGTTCGTCGCCCTGTGCGCGGCGGCGGTGCGCGCTATCGCGCTGCTTCTGTGACCGGCTGTGGGTTAGCCCTGGCCGCCGTCGCGCCGGGAGAAGCGGTTGAAGATGCGCTCGCCCGCGTTGACCGCGCCCTCTGCCACGTCGCGCAGTACGCCGATGAACGGATCCTGCGACTGGGACCACGACGCGCGGTAGGACTCGGCCGCGGCCTTGATCTCGTCGGTGACCCGGGCGCTGGCGTCGTCTTCCCTGCGCGGGTAGTCGCCGCCGAGGATGCGCTCGTACTCGCCGCCGCGGTGCCACTTGTCGAGCTCGGCCACGCGCACCACGGCGAACGGGTGGGTGGTGCCGAGCAGGTTGAGCACCTTGAGGAAGCCGTCGCGCAGGTCGCCCGCGGTGTCGTATTCCTGGTACTGCTCCAGGAACGCCTCGATGTTCATCTCGTGGGTGTAGGCGCCGCCGGCCAGCTTCATCAGCGCGCGCTTGGCCGCGTCCGGGTCCTGGCCGGTGAGCAGGCCGCCGCGGTCGGAGGAGAGCTCCGACTTGCGGTACCACTCCTCCAGGCCCGCGACGATCGCGCGCAGGCCGATGTAGCCGAGCGGGATCCAGGCCACGCGGGTGGCCAGGCGGGTGAGGATGTCGAGCATCGTCCGGTAGACGGCGTGGCCCGACAGGATGTGCGAGGTCTCGTGACCGATGACGAAGCGCTGCTCCTCCTCGTTCATGAGGTTGAGCAGGCCGGTGGTCACCACGATGAACGGGTCGTCGAAACCGATGGCCTTGGCCTGGACCTGCGGGTCCTGCTGGACGTAGATCTCGGGGATCCGGTGCAGGTCGAGGACGTAGGCGGCGTCGCGGCCCATGTCGTAGAGGGAGCGGAACTGGGTCTCGCTCACACGCACGGCCGACGCGAGGTACATCAGGCGCAGGCGGCGCTCGCTGATGAGGCCGGACATCTGCTTGAGAACCGTGTCGAACCCACTCAACTTACGCAGAGCGACCAGCGCGGACCGGTCTGCGGGGTGTTCGTAGGCACGAGACGAGATGCCGGGCAATTGGACGCGGTTGCGGTCCGGGGTGGTCGTCATGCCCGGCATGCTACGTCGGCAGCCGGGACGGCGCGCGTTCATCACCTGGGTTCGTGACGGGGTTGGTGACCGCTTTGGTCAGCGGGGGGTGCCATGTGGGTGTCGGATTGCCGACGCGTAGGGTCCTTTCATGATGAACGCGCCGAGTGTCCAGGGAAAGCGACGCGTGGGAGTGATGGGTGGGACGTTCGACCCGATTCACCACGGTCACCTGGTCGCTGCCAGCGAAGTGGCTCACCACTTCAATCTCGACGAGGTCGTCTTCGTGCCTACGGGCCGGCCGTACCAGAAGTCGGAGCGCGAGGTGTCCGCGCCCGAGGACCGCTATCTGATGACCGTGATCGCGACCGCGTCGAACCCCCGCTTCTCGGTGAGCCGGGTGGACGTCGACCGGCCCGGGCCCACCTTCACCATCGACACGCTGCGTGAGATCTCCGCGATCTACGGACCTGAGGCACAGCTCTACTTCATCACCGGAGCCGACGCCCTCGGCGCGATTCTCAGCTGGCAGGACGCCGAGGAGCTGTTCGAACTCGCCCATTTCGTGGGGTGTACGCGGCCCGGCCACACGCTGCACGATCCGGGCCTGCCCCCGGGGAAGGTGACCTTGCTGGAGATCCCCGCCCTGGCCATCTCCTCGTCGGAGTGCAGGCAGCGGGTGGAGAAGGGTGAGCCGATCTGGTACCTGGTGCCGGATGGAATCGTGCAGTACATCAACAAACGCGGCCTTTACCACGCAGAGGGGTGAAGGTGCTCGTGCCATACGTGGGGCTGTGGAGCCGTAACGGGTACCCTCAACATAGGGGCATGTTGCCGACACAGGAGGACCGACCCGCATCGTGACCGCATCCGAAAGAGCCGTCCAGCTCGTCCAGATCGCCGCCGAGGCCGCGGCCGACAAGCTGGCCGATGACATTCTCGCCTACGACGTGAGCGAGCAACTCGTCATCACCGACGCGTTCCTGCTCTGCTCCGCCACGAACGACCGCCAGGTCCGCGCCATCGTCGACGAGATCGAAGACAGGCTGCGCATCGAGGCTGACGCCAAGCCGGTACGCCGCGAGGGTGAGCGCGAGGGCCGTTGGGTGCTCCTCGACTACCTCGACATCGTCGTACACGTGCAGCACGAGGAGGACCGCACCTTCTACGCGCTGGAGCGCCTCTGGAAGGACTGCCCGGCCATCCCGCTCCCGGAGAGCGTGGCGCAGGCCAACATCCAGCGGGCTCGCACTTGAGCAAGAGGATCGTCTGCCTCAGGCATGGCCAGACGCTGTGGAACGTCGAGCGTCGCTTCCAAGGCCACTCCGACATCCCGCTCGACGAGACCGGTGTCGCCCAGGCGGCCAGGGCCGCGTCTCTGCTGGCCTCGCTGCGGCCCACCGTCATCGTCTCCTCCGACCTTCAGCGGGCCAACGACACCGCGCTGGCCCTTGGCCGGATCGTCGGTCTCGAGGTCTCCGTCGACAAGGACCTCCGCGAACGCGGCGGAGGTCAGTGGGAGGGCCTGACCCGCGACGAGATCGCCGCCCGCTGGCCGGAGGAGTACGTGGCCTGGGAGGCCCCCGACGGCGAGCCGGTCGCCGACGTGGCCGGCCGGGTGGCGGCCGCCATGCGCCGCTGGGCCGACCGGCTCGACGACGACGGCCTGCTGGTCGTGGCCTCGCACGGCGCGGCGCTGCGGTTGGGCATCTGCGAGCTGCTGGGGCTTCCTGAGGAGCTCTGGCCGGCGCTGGGCGGGCTCGGAAACTGCTCCTGGTCGGTGTTGCAGGAGGGGCGTAAGGGGTGGCGGTTGCTCGAACACAACGCGGGCACGCTGCCTGAGCCGGTCAACAGCGACGACCGTCCGGACGCCTAGCCCCCCTGGCCCTCGGTCTGCTGCGTCGAGCCCGGGTCGGGTCGCGTCGTGCCCGGGTCCTGCTGCGTGGGCGAATTCTTCCGGCGATAGCGGATTTGTAGCTCTAGTGCGGGTGGCGGAGGTGATGTGGTGTTATTTCGTCTTAGTGCGCTAGGGCGATGAGGAGACTTCGCGGTGGACCGAGGTGAGGTGCCTTACCTCCGGATCGTCGGCGAACTGCGGCGGCGGATCGCCGCAGGGGAGCTGGCGGTGGGGGACAGGATCCCGTCCACCCGGCAGATCATGCGTGACTGGGGAGTGGCGATGGCCACGGCCAGCAAGGTGATCGGCACGCTTCGGGACGAAGGGCTGGTACGCCCGGTGCCCGGGATCGGCACCGTGGTGGTCTACCGGGTCGACGCTCCGCCCGAGGCGGCTGACGGCGGTGGGGGGCTGGAGTCCGCCCCCGCGGACCTGACTGGGCAGCGCGTCCTCGGCGTGGCCATCAAGATCGCTGACGGTGAAGGGCTCGCCGCCGTCTCCATGGACCGGCTCGCCACCGAGCTCGGTGCTCCGGTTTTGTGGCTACTTATGTACGTACGGAGCAAGGACGAGCTTCTACACCTGATGGCGGACGCCGCCTACGGCGAGATTCCGCTGCCTGCACAGCCGCCGCCCGGTTGGCGCGCCCAGCTGGAGGTGTCGCTGCGGCTTCAATGGCGCCTCCACCGCCGCCATCCCTGGCTCTCTCAGGCCATCCCGCTCACCAGGCCAGAGCTCGTCCGCAACGCGATGGCGCACACCGAATGGATCCTGCGCGCCCTCGACGGCCTCGGCCTCACCCCCAACGCCATGCTGCACGCCAGCGTGTCGCTGGCCGGGTTCGTACGAGGGGTCGCGGCGGCCCCGGAGGCCGACGATGAAGCGGCGGTCAGGGAGGGGCAGCTGGCCGAGGCGCTCTCCTCCGGCGGCTTCCCGACCATGGCCAGGGTGATCGTGCAGCCCGGACTCGACCTCGACCTGGACTCGCTCTTCGAGTTCGGGCTGCGGCGCCAGCTGGACGGGCTGGCCGTACTGGTGGCCGGTGCGGCGCACGGACGGCGCGATTAGGCGAATCCCCCCGATGGCTATATGCTCTCGGAGCGCCGTAACGAGCCAGCTCGTCACGGTGACCAGGGGCTATAGCGCAGCTGGTAGCGCACCTCCATGGCATGGAGGGGGTCTGGGGTTCGAATCCCCATAGCTCCACGTTCGTCGGCGGGGTTGGTTTGGTCGCTCGCCCCCTACGGGGGCTTCGCTCCCTCCGGCCTCCTCATTGTTTACCCCGGGGGATAACCCCCGGACCCCCAGCGTCGGGCCAATCGGCCTTCGCTTCGCTCCGGGCTGTTTTTCTTTTTGCCTAATCGGCTTCGCCTCTTTTGGCGCTTCGCGCTTGGGGCTTCAGGCGTTTTCTTCCAGTCGGGCCTGGTCCCGACCCCTGTAGGGCCTTCGCTTCGCTCGGGCGGTCTTATTTAGGCGCTTCGCCTGCTTGGGGCCATTTGGGTCCTCGGTTGGGAGCATGTGGCGGAGTGCGCTCGTCGTCGGGTAGGGCGCATGAGGACTGCTCGTGGCCACCGGTGTAGGCATGTTGGCCGCAGTTACCGTCCGGTGTTGTTGTCGCCTGTGGGCTCTGCATCTGGATGAGCGGCGCGTGGGCGAGTGCTTCGGTGCCGACCGGATGTGCCGAGGACCCCGGATGTGACGGGGGAACTCGGATTTACCGGGGGAAGTCGCCTCCGCGGGGAAGCATCACGTCTGCGCCCAGAGTGCGTGCTAGCGCTTCGTCCTTCGGTTTGGTGTCGGCGATCACGCGCGCGTCATTTCGCTTGCTGGAGAGGCGAAGAGGCGCCTGGTGATGGCCGCGGTCGCGATGAGCGACCAGGTGAGAGATCCGCCGGTGCCGCCGGTGTTGTTGGCTGCGGTCGCGACATTGCTGAGAGGGTTGATCTCGACGAAGGCTTGGAGCCGGCTCGCCCGTCACGCCCCAAGTTGCGCCGGATGCCCGCTTCCTGATTCTTCGCCGTGGTCAATGATGGCCTGCTTAGTTTTGACGATGTTTCCGTCGTCGCAGTACGGACCGGGCGCCATGGTGCTATCGGCTCTTTTGTATCGGACACGCAAGTATTGGCCGAGTTTCTTGCGCGTATGCGATCAGGGTTTCCATAGAGATGGAGGTTGGGGTCGCTGGCTAGCGAAACATAGGGCAGTTGAATCCCGCCGGGTCGGCCTTCGCTGGAGCCGAAGATGACACCTAAGATCAGCTCATGCTTGACACCGTGGTTCCTCTGGGCTTCTTAGGGCTCTTTGCCTGCTTCCTTGTCTTCTGGGGCGTGATGGTCGTTCGGACTCTTCGGCAGCGCCGTGTCCTCAAGTACACGGACGCCGTCAGAGCTACCGAACTCACCGGTCGTGTGCGCCAGCTCAAGGTTCGCGGATACGAAGAGCAGGCGGTCCGGCTCGTACAGGAGGAATTGGCGATGCCTCCCAAGGTGGCCCGTTCCTGGGTGAAGTCCATATAGGAAACAGCGACAGGCTGAGTATTGTGTCCTTCGTGGGCCACCCGCTCGCTCTTGTCAGATGACAGACGAGGGCTTGGGAGGCCACGCGACATCGTCGATCGCGAGAAACGGCGAGATCGCGACCGCCGTCGGCGTCATCCCGGCGAAGGCCATGACATCTCTGTGAAGGTGGGACTGGTCGGCGTAACCGCTCTCCGCCGCTACCAATGCGGCGCTATGGCCGGTGGCCAGGCGGTGGGCCGCGTGGTCGAAGCGGATGAGCTGGGCGACGCGCTTGGCGGTGAGGCCGACCTGGGCGCGGAACCGGGACCAAAGGCGCTTGCGGCTCCAGCCGATCTCGGTGACCAGGCGTTCGACGCGTACCCGCCCTCGGCTGGCCACCATCTGCCGCCAGGAGAAGGTGACTTCCGGATCGACGGCTCGGCCTGCGTCGGCCTGCCGGGCCAGCGCGGCCTCCGGCGAATCGCTCCTCCCACGATCTGGCGGCATGCAACGCTCGTGGGTTCGTACGGCGTCTTGTCCCCACAGGTCGTCGAGGGTGACCAGCGTCCCGCCCAGTTCCGCGGAGGCGCCCAAGACCGCGTATGCGACCATCCGCGAGAGCCGCGGCTGGAGGCCTTCGGAGCTGCTGGCGAACCCGCCCTCGAGCCCTGTGGGGGGCGAGTCCGGCGGCGACGCGTTCTCGCTGCTGCGAACCACGGCCGTCTTCGATGACGAATGGTTGGCCGCCGAGGTCGAAGATCACCATGACCGTGGGGTGCGGGACCAGCGCGAGGCCTGGCTGGACTTCTCGTCGAGGAGGTCGAACACGTACGGGAGCTCCACCGCGTGAGCGGCGCCGAGGCGACCGGCGAAGCTCGGCGACTCGTGGTCGAAGCGGGTACATCCAGGTGTCGGCCTCGCCGGCCTCAAGGCGGGCCTCGGCGACCCGGATCACCGGAACCCGAATGAAGCGGTCGGTGGTCACGGCGGCGAGCAGGTCCCCGTCGTTCGCGCCCGGCCGGGCCGCCCGGTAAGAGCTCGATCGTCCCGTCGGGGCCGCCGTAGGCGCCCACGACCGCGGAGAGGATGCGCTCGTCGGCGAGGTCGATCATGCCGGTGGGGACGAGGCCGATCCGGGTGTCGTCGCGGTTCCACCTGGCCAGGAGGCGTACGCCGCCGGCGGCACCGCCGAGCCGGTAGTTGATCGTGACGCACACGACCCCGTCGCGGGCGAAGGAGGTGCCGCGGTAGCCGGCGATGGATCCGGACCCCTTCGTGAACATGCCGCCGTGAATCCAGACCAGTACCGGTAAGCCGGATGCCCCGGGATCGGGGGTCCACACGTTGAGGTTGAGGCAGTCCTCGCACGGGCGGCTCGGGAGGCCCGCTTGGGATAGCCGTTCCGGACACGAGATCGAGCAGCACAAGCTCCGAGCCTGGGTGTCTGGGACGAATGTTTCGTTCTGTGGTCAGCGCTAGGCCCTTGCACGTCGTTATCCGCCTGTGTAAATTTATACGCATGGATAAGAAACCGTGGAATCTGGTCCGGACGCTCTTCGTCGCCGTGCTCGTCATCTCGATCGCGACGCTCGGCGTGGCCGCCGTCATCGGTGGCAACTGGGTCGTGTGGCTGCGCGGCGCCGCCGTGGCCGCCGCCTCCGTCTGGCTCGTGGCTCTGGCCGGGCAGGCCGCACGAGGCAAGCGATCGGCCTACCTGCGCATTCGCTTCATCACCTTCGCCGCGCCCATCGGGATCGTGCTCATCCTCCTCGCGCCGGACAGCGGCTATCCCGGCTGGATGAAGGCGGAGCAGGCAGTGGTCGGCGTCCTGGTCGCCGCCGTCGCGGTCATCGTCAACCGTCGTGCCGTACGTGAGGCGTACCCGAAGCGTGGCAAGCTGGGGTGATATGCAGACCTCCGGAACTCGCCGCGAAGCCACCGAGGCCCGCAGAGCCCAGATCGCCTCCGCCACCATCGCCGTGCTCGCCGAGCGCGGCTATGCGGAGACCACATTCGAGGCCATCTGCGAGCACGCCGGGCTCAGCAGCAAGAGGCTGATCTCCTATCACTTCTCCAACAAGGAGCAGCTTTTCGAGGCCGTTGTGCGTCAGGTCATCACCGACGCTGCCGCCTTCATGCGTCCGAGGCTGGACGCCGCCTCCGGAGCCAATGCGCAACTGGAGGCGTTCATCCGGGCCAACATCGCCTTCATCGCCGCCCATCCTGGACACGTGCGCGCGGTGCAGCAGATCGCGCACAACCAGGCGTTCGCGGGTGACCACGAGCGGGACGCCGCGATCGCCAGGCTGGTGGCGCTGTTCACGGACGGGCAGCGTACGGGGGCTTTCCGGGCGTTCGACAGTGTGCTGATGAGTACGGCCCTGCGTGCGTCGATCGACGCGATGGCCGAGCGCATCGTCGACGGCCTCGACCCCGACCACTGCGCGAACGAACTCGTCGAGATCTTCGGCCGGGCGACCGGAGCTGGATTTTAAATTCTTTTCTCCTCGTCCCATCGCTCGCGACAGTTCTGCGACAGCGCGGCGAAAGGGCGTGGCGGTGGGCCGAATGCAATTCCGGGCACTGGCCCTGCGCGACCATCATTTGGGGGCCATGGATATACCGGCACAGTGGGCCGGACAGGTTCGTGTCTGAAGTCTCCGGCGACCCGTACGGCTGCAACGTCACCAGGACGTGGTACGAGGCCTGATTCGACCGAGCTCAGCCCTGGTCGTGTTCCTGTGCGGGGGCGGGTTGCTGGGATTTTCCTCGTTATAAGCGGCGACACGCCCATTTCATAAGAGCTGCTGTCGTATCACCGTCTGCTCCAGGAGCAACCAGTCCGGCCCATAGCATTCCTCACTGAGTCGATGATCTTGACGGCCTGCGCAGCCGTCTTCTGTCCGGCTCTTTCGCGTGGGGTACTGCGACCGGGGGTGGCACATGTCGGAGCGTGAGAAGAAAGCCGTGGGGAGGCGTCGACTGCCCTGGGTTGGGCTGGTCGTCGCCATGGTGGCGGGCCTGGTGTGCGGGCCTGGGGGAGGATCCGGTGCGGAGGCGCGCATAGCCCGTACGGGCGCTGCCCCTGCGGGCGCGGCCTCTGCGGGAACGGACCGTGCGGAACCGGCGCGGAGCGCGTCGGACTTCGCGGCCCGTGTCGCGGAAGGCACCCGCCGGCAGGAGTGGGAAACCCGCTCGGGCGTGCCGGTCGGCGCTCGGAGACCCGCTGTCTGCCCGCCGACCTCCGTCATCTGCATAGAGAACAACAAGCCCGGCAACCCCGCCAGCGAATGGGACATCTCGGGAGCGGGCAGCAGCACCATCCAGGGCTATGCGACGCAGATGAGCGTCAATCACGGGGAGACCGTGCTGTTCAAGGTCGACACCGTGGCGACCGATTACCGCCTCGACATCTACCGCATCGGCTATTACGGCGGAATGGGAGCGCGAAAGATAACGACGGTCCAGCCGTCCGCCCCCCTGCCCCAGTCGCAGCCCCTATGCGCGGAGGACACGTCGACCGGGCTCATCGACTGTGGCAACTGGGCGGTGTCGGCCTCCTGGGCGGTGCCCAGCGACGCCGTCTCGGGGGTCTATATCGCGAAGCTGGTCCGGGAGGACGGAACGACCGGTGCCAGCCACATCATTTTCGTGGTCCGGGACGACACCAGGGGCTCGGACATTCTCGTGCAGACCTCCGACACGACCTGGCAGGCGTACAACCGGTACGGCGGGAACAGCCTCTACTTCGGCAATCCTGTCGGCCGCGCCTACAAGGTGAGTTACAACCGCCCGTTCAAGACGCGCGACCCTTTCTCCATGGACGCTCCGGAGAGCTTCTTCTTCAACGCCGAATACCCCATGGTCCGATGGCTTGAGGCCAACGGATATGACGTGAGCTATTTCAGCGGCGTGGACAGCGCCACCCGCGGTCAGGAATTGCTGGAGCACAAGGCGTTCCTCTCCGTCGGGCATGACGAGTACTGGTCGAACCAGATGCGCAACACCGTGGAGACCGCCCGCGACAGCGGCGTGAACGTGGCCTTCTTCTCCGGCAACGAGATCTTCTGGAAGACCAGATGGGAACCGAGCATCACCGGTGCGCTGACGCCCTTCCGGACGATCGTCTGCTACAAGGAGACGCACGCCAACGCCAAGATCGACCCCAGTCCGGAATGGACCGGGACGTGGCGCGACCCGCGTTTCTCGCCGCCGTCGGACGGAGGCAGGCCGGAGAACCGCGTGAGCGGAACCTTCTTCAGGATCAACGGTACGGTCAACGACGCGATGACCGTTCCGGCGGAGTACGGGCCGCTGCGGTTCTGGCGCAACACGTCCGTGGCAAGCCTGCAACCAGGGCAGACCGCGACGTTCCCGGCGGGAACGCTCGGGTTCGAATGGGATGAGGCCCCGGACAACGACTTCGAGCCGCCGGGGACGGTGCGGCTCGCCCAGACGACGCTGTTCTCGTCCACCAAATACCTGCTCGACTTCGGTAGCACCTACGGTGCCGGGACCGCGACGCACGATCTGACGTTCTCCAAGGCGCCGAGTGGCGCGCTGGTCTTCGGCGCCGGCACGGTCCAGTGGTCGTGGGGCCTGGACAGCGTCCATGACCGGGCGGGCACCCCCACAGATGTCCGGATGAAACAGGCGACGGTCAACCTCCTGGCCGACATGAAAGCCCAGCCGGCCAGCCTCCAACCGGGGCTGGTGCCGGCGACGGCGTCGACCGACACCACCCCTCCGACCTCGGCGATCACGGCTCCGGCCGCCGGCGAGAACGTAAGTCCTGGAACCATCCAGGTCCTGGGAACGGCGGCCGACACCGGCGGAGGCGTGGTGGGCGCCGTGGAGGTGTCGGTCGACGGCGGCGCCACCTGGCGCCAGGCGACTGGCCGAACCACCTGGCAGTACGCATGGACGATCCAAGGCACCGGTGCCAAGACGGTCATGGTGAGGGCGGTCGACGACAGCGGCAACATCCAGTCGCCCGTCACCACGAGGACGGTCAACTCGACCACGGACTGCCCCTGCAGCCTCTGGACGTCTTCCACGGTGCCCTCCGTGCCCGCCGCCGATGACCCGAGCCCGGTCGAAGTCGGGGTGAAGTTCCAGACCTCGACGGCGGGCA
The DNA here is from genome assembly GCF_040659625.1 of Nonomuraea sp. NPDC049750. Taxonomy (NCBI): domain Bacteria; kingdom Bacillati; phylum Actinomycetota; class Actinomycetes; order Streptosporangiales; family Streptosporangiaceae; genus Nonomuraea; species Nonomuraea sp. NPDC049750. Next base: position 20,852 of record NZ_JBFANB010000055.1, on the reverse strand, counting down.
CCGTCTCGGCGGTCAGGTTCTACAAGGGCTCGGGCAACACCGGCACCCACGTCGGGAGCCTGTGGACCAGCGGCGGCCAGTTGCTGGGGAGGGCGACGTTCACCGGTGAGACGGCGACCGGCTGGCAGCAGGTGAACTTCTCGACCCCGGTCCCGGTGAGCGCCAACACCACCTATGTGGCCTCGTACTTCGCGCCCAACGGCGGATACGCCAGGGACGTCTCGTACTTCTCGAACGCGGTCGTGCGGGGTCCTCTCACCGCCCCGGCCAGCGCGAGCAGCGGCGGCAACGGCGTGTACACCTACTCGGGGAGCAGCATCTTTCCCAACAAAACGTACATGGCGACCAACTACTGGGTGGACGTCGTCCTCAACACTTCCGGCCCTACGCCGACGCCGACGCCGACGCCCACTCCGACACCCACTCCGACTCCGACGCCGACGAACAGCCTGTGGCCTGACACGTCGGTTCCGGCGACGCCGTCGGCGGACGATCCGACGGCCGTCGCGCTGGGCGTGAAGTTCAGGGCGACGACGAGCGGCAGGATCCTGGGGGTCCGGTTCTACAAGGGAGCGCAGAACACCGGGACCCATACCGGGTACTTGTGGACCAGCGCCGGGGCGCTGCTGGCGTCCGGGACGTTCACCAATGAGACGGCGAGCGGCTGGCAGCGGATGAACTTCGCCACGCCTGTCACGATCTCCGCCAACACCACCTACGTGGTCTCGTACTTCACGACCTCCGGGAACTACGCGGTGGACCGGCAGTATTTCGCCACCCAGTACAACAACGATCCGCTCCTCGCGCTGGCGAGCGGCGCGTCAGGAGGTAACGGCGTGTATCGGTACGGCGCGACGAACGGCTTCCCGACGAAGAGCTACCAGGCCAGCAACTACTGGGTGGACGTGCTGTTCACCGCCGGCACGGGGTAGTCGGCGGGGTAAAGCGCAGGCGGACGCGGGCCGGTGGAACGAGCCGGATGCCGTGGTGGTGGCCAGGGGGCGATCGAATTGGCGCTCCTGGCCACCGCGCCTTCGCGATCTCCGTGCTCGGATCGAGGTCGGGCGCATCGCGGAGATGACCGCCTTCCACGATCCCGGCCTGTTCGCGGCTTTCGGGCTCTCGCCGACGCACCGATGAGTTCTCGGCCCAACCTCAGTCTCATCAAGGGTCAACCGCTTTGATGGAGGTACGTCGTGAGCAAGCTGCTGTATTCGTGCACCATGTCGCTGGACGGGTTCATCGCGGGGGCAGGCGGTGACATGTCCTGGCTGACCGAGCACATCGGCCCCAATCCGCTGGTGGACGACGTCATCGGCAAGATCGGTGCCCTGCTCGTCGGCAACCGTACCTTCCGCGGCGACGATCCGCACAGGGGCACCGACAAGGAGGGCAAGCCGTTCGGCGGCGGATGGACCGGACCGCAGTTCGTGCTCACCCACCACACGCCGGACACGCCGGTGCCGGGTGTCACCTTCGTCGGGGACCTGGACGGCGCCGTCGTCGCCGCCAAGGCCGCCGCGGGCGACAAGTACGTCAACGTCCTCGGCGCCGACACCGCCCGGCAGTGCCTCGAGGCCGGTGTGCTCGACGAGATCCTCGTGTTCATCGCGCCCGTCCTGCTCGGCGACGGGGTCCGGCTGTTCGACCGGCCGGGCGGGGCCGACGTCAAGCTCGAACGCCTGAGCCTGACCAGCGCGCCGCAGGCGACGAACCTCTGGTTCCGCGTCCTCTGACAGGTCGGGTCAAGGTCAACGTTCCATACTTACCGGAGGCGAAAGAAAGTTTCTAGGTCTACGTCATCGGGGAAAATTTTTTCCTGATCCCTCTTGACCTGGCTCTTAATCACTGGGGAGGGTGGGAAGGCAGAGCCCAGGGTGAAAGGACCCCCATGGTCACTGTCCGCGCGTTCGCCTCGGGGGACGAGGTCTCCCTCATAGACGCCTGGAATCAGAGCATGCCAGGCGACCCCACGACCTCCGGCTGGTTCCGTGACTGCGTGCTGCTCGACCCCAACTTCGACCCCGAAGGACTGCGGGTCGCCGTGATCGACGGGCGGGTGGCCGGCTGCGCGTACGCCGTGCGCCGGCTGATCCCGCTGGCCCCGGGCACCGACCTGGAGCCGGAGACGGGCTGGATCCCGTTCTTCTTCGTGGCGCCCGAGCATCGGGGGACCGGGCTCGGCCGGCGGTTGCTCGGCGAGGCGGTCGCCTTCCTCGAAGCCCAGGGCAGGACCAGGATCGACTTCTCCTCCTACACGCCCAACTACGTGCTGCCGGGCGCCGACGCCGCGCTCTACCCCGACGGGTACCGGCTGCTGGAGGGGTTGGGGTTCGAGACGCTCTACTCGCCGGTCGCGATGGACCGCACACTGGTCGGCTACGTGACGCCCGACGAGGTGCACGCGCTGCGGGCCAAGCGGGAGGGCGAGGGGTATGAGTTCCGCAGCCCGCGTGAAGGGGAGTTACCGGAGCTCATCCGGTTCGCGGCCGACGTCTTCAACCCGGACTGGGGCGAGGCGATCAGGCAGCACCGCGACACCAAACGCATGATCATCGCGAAAAAGGCGGAAATAGTCGGGTTCGCGTTATACGGGGCTTATCGGGGACTCCCTGAGAGGTTCGGGCCGTTCGGGGTCGATCCGGGCGAGCGGGGCACCGGGCTCGGCAAGATCCTCCTCCACCTGACCATGACCATGATGCGGGCCGAAGCCCTGCACTCCTCGTGGTTCCTGTGGACGGGCGAGGCCAGCCCGGCCGGTCACCTCTACAGCAGAGCAGGCTACGAGGTGACCAGGCGCTTCCACGTGATGAGGCGGTCGGCGTGACCCATGTGCTCGCCATCGGGGCCCACGCGGGCGACCTGGATCTGACCGCGGGCGCCGTGCTCGCCCAGCACGTCCTGCGCGGCGACCGCGCGACGCTGTTGCACCTCACGCTCGGGGAGCGCGGCCACCCGCGCCTGTCCATCCCCGCGTACGCCGAGCAGAAGCGCGCCGAGGCGGAGGCGTTCGCCGCGGCGATCGGCGCGGGCGTGCGCTTCCTCGACTACGAGGACGGCCTGCTGCCCGAGGACGAGGACGTCAAGATGCGGGTCGGCGACCTGATCAGGGAGCTCCGGCCGGACGTCATCCTCACCCACTGGGCCGAGTCCATCCACAAGGACCACGCCCGCACTCACCGGATCGTCCAGGACGCCCGCTTCTACGGCGGCCTGAAGACGCTCGAGCGCGACCTGCCCGCGTACTGGGCGAGCGAGCTCTACTACGCCGACAACTGGGAGGACGCCGACGGCTACACGCCCGACGTGTTCGTCGACCTGTCCGACGAGGCCTACGAGGTCTGGTCGGCGGCGATCACGGGTTACGCGTACGCCCGAGGCGAGACGTATGGCTTCCCGTACGTGGACTACTACCGCGCGCTGACGATCGTGCGCGGCGCACCAGCCGGATTCCGCCGGGCCCAGGCGTTCGCCGCGCCGAAGGGGGCCCGCGATCTCCGGGCGCGTTATCTCGGAAAGGCGGCACCTCAATGAAACGAAGCCTGGTGGTCACCGCGGCGCTGGCCGTCGCGGTGGCGGGCTGTTCGAGCAGCGGCTCCACGAGCAAGAACACCGCCGGTTCGCCGCCATTAGTCATTCACGCGGTGGACGCGGGCACCTTCCAGGAGGACTTCAACCCGTACCACCTGGAGAACGTGAACTTCGGCACGTCCGGGATGATCTACGAGACGCTGGAGTTCTTCAACAAGCTCAAGCCCGGCGAGGTCACCCCCTGGCTGGCTCTTGAGCACGCGTGGTCCGACGACGGCAAGACGATCACCTTCACCCTGCGTCAGGGGGTGAAGTGGACCGACGGGCAGCCGTTCACCGCCGACGACGTGGCCTTCTCCTTCGATCTGCTCAGTAAGAACGCCCAGCTCAACAGGAGCGCGCTGGAGATCGCGGGCACCAAGGTCCTCGCGCCGGACAAGGTGGAGCTCACCTTCAAGTCCACCTCGTACGCCAAGCTCTACAACATCGCCGGAAACACCCCCATCGTGCCCAAGCACCTCTGGGAGAAGCAGCAGGATCCGGTCACCTTCACCAACCCCAAGCCGGTGGGGACCGGGCCGTACAAGCTGTCGAAGTTCAGCTCGCAGCTCTACGAGATGGAGAAGAACCCGGGCTACTGGCAGCCGGGCAAGCCGGAGGTGCCGACGCTGAAGTTCCCCGCCTACACCGCCAACGCGGTGCAGACGGCGCTTCAGCAGGGGGAGCTCGACTGGGCGGGCGCGTTCGTGCCCGACATCGACAAGATCTACGTCCAGGGCAAGCCGGAGATCAACAAGTTCTTCTTCCCGCCCGAGGGCGTGGTGAACCTGCTGCCCAACCAGGCCAACCCGATCCTGGCCAAGCCCGAGGTCCGGCAGGCCATCAGCCTGGCCGTCGACCGGGACAAGATCGTCCGGGTGGCCGAGCGCGGCTACACCAAGCCGGCGCACCCGACCAGCGTGCCGATGCCGGGCGGCGAGGCCTACCTGCCCGCGGAGTACAAGGACGCGGCCTTCAAGGTGGACGTGGAGAAGGCCAAGGAGCTGCTCAAGGGCGTCGACCCGGCCAAGCTGAGCTTCACCCTGCTGGTGCCCTCGCCGTTCACCGACTGGGTGAACGCCGCCCAGCTCATCAGGGAGGACCTGGCCAAGGTCGGCATCAAGGTGAACACGCGGGGTGTGGCGTTCGCGGACTGGGTGTCCAAGGTCGGCAAGGGTGACTACGACCTGTCGATCCGGGCCACGCCCTCCGGACCCACACCGTACTTCCAGATGCGTTCGATGCTCTACGGCGACCTGGCGCAGCCGGTCGGCAAGCCGGGGACCGGCAACTACGAGCGGTGGAAGGACGCCGAGACCGACAAGCTGATCGACGAGTACGCGGCCACCGAGGACGAGGCCGCGCAGCAGAAGGCCGTCCAAGGGCTGGGCAAGATCATGGTGGAGAAGCTGCCGACGGTGCCGCTGTTCTACAGCCCGGCCTGGTCGCAGTACCGGACGAACAAGTATGTCGGCTGGCCCTCCGAGCAGGATCCGTACGCGATGCCCTCGCCGTACACCTCGCCTGACGCCGCCGTGGTCCTGCTGCACCTGAAGCCGGCGGCCAAGTGAGGTTTCTGGCCAGGCGGCTCGGGTTCTACCTGCTCACGGCCTGGGCCGCCGTCACGCTCAACTTCCTCATCCCCCGGCTCATGCCGGGGGACCCGGTCGAGCTGCTGGTCGCCCGGATGAGGGACAACGTGGACCCCGCCGCCATCGACGCGATGCGGCGGGCCTTCGGGATCAGCGACGCCAGCCTGTGGCAGCAGTATCTGGATTATCTGGGCAATCTCGCTCATGGGGAACTCGGCCGCTCGATCACCTTCTTTCCCACCGAAGTGTCCACCGTCATCGCCGACAGCCTGCCGTGGACGGTCGGGCTGGTCGGCGTGGCCACGCTGATCAGCTACTTCGTCGGCACCTCGCTGGGCGTGCTGATGGCGTGGAAGCGCGGCACCTGGCTCGACGGGGTGCTGCCCGCCGCCACGTTCATGCACGCGGTGCCGTACTTCTGGGTGGCGCTGGCGTTGGTGTTCGTCTTCGGGGTGACGCTCCAGTGGTTTCCGGTCTCCCGGGCGTACGGGCTGGAGGTCGCGCCCGGCTTCACCGGGGAGTTCGCCGCGAGCGTGCTCTACCACGCGACGCTGCCGGCCGTCACGATCGTGGTCGCCTCGATGGCCGACCGGATCCTCGGCATGCGCAACGTCATGGTGACCACCCTCGGCGAGGACTACGTGGTGATGGCCGAGGCCAAGGGGCTGACCAGCCGCCGGGTCATGTGGGCCTACGCGGCCCGCAACGCGATCCTGCCGAACATCACCAGCTTCGCCCTGTCGCTCGGCTTCGTGGTGGGCGGCTCGGTGCTGACCGAGATCGTCTTCTCCTATCCGGGAATCGGGTCGATGCTCCTCAAAGGCGTGGAGAACGAGGACTTTCCGCTCATGCAGGGCATCTTCCTCGTCATCTCGCTGGCCGTGCTCGTCGCCAACTTCCTGGCCGACCTCGCGTACGTGGTCCTCGATCCCCGCACCCGGCAGGAGGCCCAGTGAAGATCAAGATCGGCGTGGGCATCCTCGTCTTCTTCGCGCTGATGGCGCTCGTCGGGCCGCTGCTCATCGGCGCCGACCCGGCCGCCACCAGCGACGACGGCCTGCAGGGCCCCTCGGCCGCGCACTGGCTCGGCACCACACAGACCGGGCAGGACATCCTCACCCAGATCGTGTACGGCGCCCGGATCTCGATGGGCGTCGGCCTGCTGTCGGCGGTGATCGCCACCGTGCTGGCCGTGGCGGTGGGCCTGGTCGGCGGCTACTTCGGCGGCGCGATCGACGAGACGTTCTCGGTGCTGACCAACATCTTCCTGGTGCTGCCCTCGCTGCCGCTGATCATCGTGCTGGCGGGCTACCTGCCGCAGCGCGGCGTCGCCTCGGTCGCCGTGGTGATCGCCGTCACGGGCTGGGCCTGGGGTGCCCGCGTGCTGCGCGCCCAGACCCTGTCGGTACGGCGGCGCGACTTCGTGGCGGCGGCCCGGGCCAGTGGCGAAGGGCCCTTGCGGATCATCTTCTTCGAGATCCTGCCCGTGCTGCTGCCCGTCATCGCCACCAGCTTCCTGGCCACGGTCGTCGGCGCGATCCTGGCCGAGGCCGGGCTGTCCTTCCTCGGCCTGGCCGACCTGTCGACCGTGAGCTGGGGGAGCATGCTGTATTTCGCACAGAACGGGCAGGCGCTGCTCATCGGGGCCTGGTGGTGGTTCATCCCGCCGGGGCTGTGCATCGCGCTGATCGGCACCGGGCTGGCGCTGGTCAACTTCGGCATCGACGAGATCGCCAACCCCCGTCTACGGACGATCAAGGTCCGGAAGGCCCGCGCATGAACGTCCTGGAGATCCGCGACCTCAGCGTGGACTACCAGTCGGGCAGCGGCGCCGTGCACGCCGTCTCCGACGTCTCGCTCGACCTGCGCCGGGGCGAGATCCTCGGCCTGGCGGGCGAGAGCGGCAGCGGCAAGTCGACGCTGGCCAACGCCGTCGCCCGGCTGCTGCGCCCACCGGCGGCGATCACCTCCGGCTCCGTCGTCTACCACCGCAGGGACGACGAGCCGGTCGACGTGCTCGGACTCGGTCGTGGCGAGCTGCGCGCCTTCCGCTGGAAGGAGCTGGCGGTCGTCTTCCAAAGCGCCATGAACGCGCTCAACCCGGTCAGCACGATCGGCGACCAGATCGACGACGTACTCCGCGTCCACGCCCCGCGCATGTCACGCAAGGAGCGCGTCGAGCGGACGGTCGAGCTGCTGCAACGCGTCGGCATCAGCGCCGACCGGCGGCGCGGCTACCCGCACGAGCTGTCGGGCGGCATGCGCCAGCGGGCCGCGATCGCCATCGCGCTGGCGCTCAACCCCGAGATCATCATCATGGACGAGCCGACCACCGCGCTCGACGTGGTCGTCCAGCGGGAGATCCTCCACGAGATCAGGACGCTGCGGGAGGAGTACGGCTTCGCGGTCGTGTTCATCACGCACGATCTGTCCCTGCTCATGGAGATCTCCGACCGGATCGCCATCATGTACGCGGGCCGGGTGGTGGAGACGGGCTCGGCCAAGGCGCTGCACAAGTCGCCCAGCCATCCCTACACGCTGGGCCTGCTGCGCTCGTTCCCCCGGCTGCACGGGCCGCGCGAGGAACTGCTCGGCATCCCGGGCACCCCGCCGGACCTGCGCTCACTGCCACCTGGCTGCGCCTTCCATCCGCGCTGCCGGTTCGCCATGGACACGTGCTCGGTGCGGCGGCCCGAGCTGGTCCCGGGCACGGAAGGGCAGGTCGCGTGCCTGCTGAACGACGACAAGGGGGTGCGCCAGTGAGCGGCGAGATCGTCCTGGAGGGCCGGAACCTCACCAAGCACTTCACCGCGGCCCGCGGCCCGCGGGGCCGGTTCGGGAAGCGGCCCCCGGTGCGCGCGGTCGAGGATGTCTCCCTGGCGCTGCGCGCCGGAACGGTCACCGCGCTGGTCGGCGAGAGCGGCTGCGGCAAGAGCACGGTGGCCCGGCTGCTCGCCCAGGTGTACCCGGCGACCTCGGGTGAGGTGCTGTTGCGCGGCGAGCGGGTGAAGGCGCATCGCGGGGCGGCGTTCCGCGACTACCGGCGGCAGGTGCAGCTGATCTTCCAGGACCCGTTCGCGTCGCTGAACCCGTTCCACCGGGTCCGCTACCACTTGGCGCGGCCGCTGCGCATTCACGGACATGTCCGCTCGGCGGCGCGCGAACAGGAGCAGGTCGCCGAGCTGCTCGAACGCGTCAGCCTCACACCGGTCGATCAGTTCATGGACAAGCTGCCGCACGAGCTGTCGGGCGGGCAGCGGCAGCGGGTGGCGATCGCCCGCGCGCTGGCCGTGCGGCCCATCGCGCTCATCGCCGACGAGCCGGTGTCGATGCTCGACGTGTCGATCCGGCTCGGCGTGCTGCGGCTGCTGGAGAAACTGGCCGACGAGAGCGGGCTGGCGCTCCTGTACATCACGCACGACATCGCCAGCGCGCGTTACTTCGCCGAGGACATCACGGTGATGTACGCCGGGCGGCTCATCGAGAGCGGTGACGGTGAGACGCTCACCCAGTCGCCCGCCCATCCCTACACGAACCTGCTGCTGGAGTCGGCGCCCGACCCCGACCGGGTGACGGCACCGGAGGCGACGCGCCACGGCGAGCCACCCAGCCTGATCGAGCCGCCGAGCGGATGCCGCTTCCATCCGCGCTGCCCGGTGGCGCTGCCGGTCTGCTCGGAGCGGGTGCCCGGCCGTACCGAGGTGGGCGAGGGGCACTGGACGCACTGCTGGCAGGCCGAGGAGACAGCGCTCACGCGGTGAGCTCACGCGGGTCGGCTCACCCGTTGTAGCGGCGGGTCAGTTCCTCGGCCGTGGTGGCGACGCGGTCGCGGAGCTCGGCGGGAGCGAGGACCTCGACGTCCGTGCCGAGCCGCAGGAACTCACCCGCCGCGTGCTCGATCGACTCGATCGGGACCGTCACCTGGGTCCAGCCCTCGCCGTCCGGCGGCTGCGCGCTCTCCTTCGCCGCCGCCGCCACACCGGGTGTCATGAGGTTGGCCAGCAGCCGCATCCCCTGCGGCGACAGCCGGATCACCGCCTCGCCCCACCGCAGCCGGGCCTCGAACTCGGCCAGGTACGCCTGCCAGTAGGCGGTCAGGTCGAAGTCGTCGGGCCGGGTGAAGCGCTCGGGCAGCGCGTGCAGGCCGAGGATCTGTGACACCCGGTAGGTACGCACCTGCTCACCGGCCCGCGCCACTAGATACCAGCGTCCGGCCTTGACCACCAGCCCGTACGGCTCCAGCCGCCGCTCGACCTCCTGCGGCGCCTTCCAGCGGCGGTATCTGACCTCCAGGACGCGCTCGTTCCACACGGCGTCGGCCACGGCCGGCAGGTGCGCCGCCGGCTGCGCGTCGCGGTACCAGGTCGGGGCGTCCAGGTGGAAGCGCTCCTGGATCCGCCCGGCCCGGTCGCGCAGCTCGACGGGCAGCGCGGCCATCAGCTTGAGCTGCGCGGCCGTCACCACGGCGGCCAATCCCAGCTCGGCCGCGGGACCCGGCAGCCCGGCGAGGAACAACGACTCCGCCTCGTCCGTGGTCAGCCCGGTGAGCCGGGTGCGATAGCCGTCGAGGAGCTGGTAGCCGCCTTTCGGCCCGGCGTCGCCGTACAGCGGGATGCCCGCGGTGTGCAGCGACTCGACGTCGCGGTAGATCGTCCGTACGGAGACCTCGAGCCGCTCGGCCAGCTCTTGAGCCGTCATGCGGCCGCGCGTCTGCAGCAGCAGGAGGAGGGAGACCAGCCGGGAGGCGCGCATTCACTGACACTACCTGTCAGTGACCCTGCTCTACGTTCGTCCGCATGAACGACTTCGACTTCTTCGCCGGCTCCTGGAATGTCACCCACCGCAGGCTCGTCAAGCCCCTGACGGGCAGTGACGAGTGGGACGAGTTCCCCGGCACCAGTGTGGCCAGTCGCCACTTCGACGGCGCGGCGAGCTTCGACGAGATCAAGTGCCCGGCCAGGGGCTTCACCGGGCTGACCATCCGGATCTTCAACCCCGCGACGGAGCAGTGGTCCATCTATTGGGCGAGTACCTCAAGGGGCACGCTCGACCCGACGCCCATGGTCGGCGCCTTCGACGGTGACCGGGGCGAGTTCTACGGCGAGGAACAGCACGACGGCGCGCCGGTGCGCTGCCGGTTCATCTGGACCGTGCGCGGCCCGGACTCCTGCCGGTGGGAGCAGGCATTCTCGGCGGATGGCGGGCAGACCTGGGAGACCAACTGGACCATGGACTTCACGCGGGTGTGACGCTGTCGAGCACCCCGTCGAGGGCCCGGCGGGCGGCGTCGCCGTCGGGCACCGTGCTGCCGTATACGTAGGAGAGGCCGCCATCGGCGGTGTGCACCGCCACGATGCGGACATAAGCCGGATCCTTGGTAGCGCTCTTGAACACCACCCGGAACGACGCCGTGGCCGCCGGCTGGCCGCCGACCTCCAGCGCCCGGGTGCGCAGACCGTCCCGGCTGCCCAGGTCGGGCAGGAACCGCCGGGCCGTGTCCAGCGCCACGGCGTCGGCCCTGGCCTGCAACTGCTCGGACGTGGCGGCGCCGCCGATGCCGCCCTGCTGCTGCGGGAAGGCGACCACGACCGCGCCGCCCGCGGCGATGCCCGAGGTGTAGGACGGCCGGTCGGCCTTCGTCCAGCCCTCCGGGATGAGGTAGGACACCTGGGCCTTGGTGTCGGTGACCCGCGCGGGGCCTGATTTGACGGACGATTGCGAGCCCGGTTTGACGGGCGGCTCGACGGTGCTCCGGGCCCACAGGAGGGCGACCACGGCGACGGCGACCACCAGGACCGCGATCCCGCCGACCAGAATCACCCACCACCAGCCCGACTTCGGTGGCTTGGCCTCGTATTGGGGGACGTCGGGGAGCATGTCGGGGGTGTAGGGCAGGCGCTGCGTGTAAGGCGTCAGGCTGGGTTCCTGGCGGGGTGGCTCAGGTTGCGGCCAGCGGTGCCTGATGGTCCGGTTGGGGTCGGGGCCGGGCTGATCCGGCTGCTCTGGAGTCATGATCCCCTCGGACGCGGCGCAGAGAGCTTTTATCCAGACATTGTCACATTCCTTGGCGATCGGGCGGCTGGTTAGCCTTGCGGGTTCTGCCAGCCGGGCCGCTCGGGGTCCTGCCAGCCCGGCTGCGGGGCCGAGGGCGGCTGCGGCGGGGACTGCGGCTGCCACTCGGGCGGCGCCTGGGACTGGCGCTGCCACTCGGGCTGCTGGGGCTGGGGTTGCTGGGGCTGCGGCCAGCCGTGCGGCTGCTGGGGTTGCGGCCAGCCCGGCGTCTGCTGCGGCTGGGCCGGGGTGCGGCGGGCGGCCACGGCCCAGATCAGCAAGCCCACGCCGACTGCGGTGATGAGCGTGGCGATCGTCTCTATCGCGACCATCACCATGTTGTAGGAGTTGATGCCGACCGCGCGGATCAGGCTCGCCGCCGAGGCGACGCGCACGATGCTGAAGAGCTCGCCGAACAGGAGCACGAGACAGCCGAACATCCCCAAGGTGGCCGCCCGGCCGCGCTCCGCCTTCGCCTTGGCCGTCAGCACGACACCCACGATCAGCAGGCTGATCATCAGCAGCCTGAGGATGTAGTAGAGCAGATTGGCAAATGACATATGTCCCCGTCTTTCGGCTCCGGTACGCACGCATTTCACACGATCTGTGTCGAGACGCGACCTTACGGGGATTGACGCGCGCTTTCCACCGCCCGGGTGATCGAACGGAGATCCAGATCGCCCTGATAGCGGACGCCGTTCAGGAACAGCGTGGGCGTCCCGCGGACGCCGCTCGCGCGGCCCGACTCCTCGTCCCGGTCGACCCGCGCGGCCTGCGCGGGCACGTCGGGCCACGGCTCGACGTCCAGTTCGGCGGCGTAGCGGGCCAGGTCGGTGTCGGTCAGGAAGCGCTGGTTGTCGAAGAGGGTGTCGTGCATCTCCCAGAACCGGCCCTCCATCGCCGCGGCCTCGGCGACCACCGCGGCGGGAAAGGCCCGAGGATGTATGGTGCGCAGCGGGAAGTGCCTGAACACCAGGCGCACGTCGGCGGACTTCCGCAGCAACTCGCTCAGGACCGGATGGAGAGCTCCGCAGTAGGGGCACTCGAAGTCGCCGTACTCCACGATCGTCACCCGTGCGTCCGCAGGCCCCCGTACGTGGTCGTCGGGTCCCACGGGCTCGGTCAGCAGCACGGGGAGCTCCTCCTCCGGCTCGGCGTCGGGAGGCGCGCACACCCCGCCCCGGTCCCAGGCGATCCGGAAGATCGCCCCGCCCATCAGCGCCGCCAGCAGCGACCCGGCCAGGATGCCGATCTTCGCCTGGCTCTGCACCGCCGGGTCGTCGAAGGCCAGGTCCACGATGAACAGCGCCACCGTGAACCCGATGCCGGACACCGCCGCGCCACCCAGCAACTGCCCCCAGACCAGGTTGCCGGGCAGGATCCCCCAGCCGGACTTCAGCGGCAGCCAGGTGCCCAGCGAGATGCCGACGAACTTCCCCAGCAGCAGCCCGGCCGCCACCCCGATCGTGATGGGCGAGGTCAAGGCCGTGCGCAGCGTCTCGGCGTCGAGCCGGACACCCGCGTTGGCCAGCGCGAAGATCGGCACGATCACATAGCTGCTCCAGGGGTGCAGCAGGAGTTGCAGCCGCTCGTTGACGGACACGGCCCGCCGCAGCGTGCGCGCCGCCACCCTGGCCGCCTCGGGGCTCGGGTCGCTGGTGAACTCGTGTACGGCCTCGTCGGCGCGGAGCAACTTGCGGTCGCTGGGCGCGTACACGAACACCAGGATGCCCAGCGCGATGCCGATCAGCGTCGGATGCACGCCGCTCTCCAGCGTGGCCACCCACAGGGCGAACCCGAGCACGATGTACGCGGGCGCCCGCCAGATCCTCAGCCACCGCAGCGTCATGATCGCCGCCAGCAGCGCCGCCGCGACCACCAGGGCGATGACGTCCAGGCTCTCGGTGTAGAAGAGCGCGATGATGATGATCGCCAGCACGTCGTCGACGATCGCCAGCGTCAGCAGGAACACCCGCAACGGCTCCGGGCACCGCGCACCCACGATGGCGAGCATGCCGAGCACGAACGCGGTGTCGGTGGCGATCGGCACTCCCCATCCACCGGCCGCGGGCCCACCCGCGTTCAGCGCCAGATAGACACCGGCGGGCACCATCATCCCGCCCAGTGCCGCGAGCGCCGGCACCGCGATCAGCCGCCGATCCCGCAACTGGCCGAGCCGCGCCTCGTAGGAGATCTCCAGGCCGATGACGAAGAAGAAGATGGTCATGAGGCCGTCGTTGACCCAGTGGCGCAGGTCGAGCTCGAACGTGGCGCTGCCGAACGACAGGCCCATGTTGGTGTGCCAGAAGGATTCGTACGTGCCGCCCCAGGGGGAGTTGGCCCACAGCAGGGCAAGCAGGGTGGCCGCCAGCAGCACGCTGGTGCTGCCGGTCTCGGTCTTGAAGAACGCCCGCAACATGTCAGACCCCCGGCGTCCGATGATAGGCGGCGCGCGGGGTGAGACCGAAGATGGGCGGCGACGTTCGCCTCGCATCGGCCGCCCCACCGCGCTTCAGGGGTGGAGCGGCTGGTCGGAGCACTTCCGGGGTGGTGAGGGGGCTGCTCGGGACAGGAGCTGCGCCGCTACCGGATGCTCACGAGTTCGGGGTGGGCGTGGGGGTCGGGGTCGGGGTGGGGGTCGGGGTCTCGGAGATTGTCGGGGTCGGGTCGATGGTCGGAGTATCTGTGGGGGTCTCGGGTGGGGTCACGGTTTCGGTGGGCGTGGGGCAGGCGGTCGGGGTCCGCCAGGTCGGCGGGTTCATCCACGGCTGCTTCGACTGCCACCAGCCGTGGCCGCGCCAGAAGTTCTTGGTGGGCCTGGACAGGTCGAAGACGTAAGCGGCTGTCGCCGTCGCCGTCGTTGTTGGTGCGGTCGTCTCGGTGGGCGCCAATGTCGCCGTGACCGTGGGCGTCACGGTCGGCGTCTCGGCGGGCGTTTCGGTGGGCGTTTGGGCCGGTGTCTCTGTTGGGGTCTCGGTCGGTGTTTCGGTCGGTGTCTCTGTGGGCGTCTCGGTGGGCGTCTCTGTGGGTGGCGTTGTGCCCGTGTCGTCATTTGCGGTGGCGGTCACCGATACCCAGTCGCCCTCCTTGACCTTGCTGGTCCCACGGCGTCCCGCGATCGTGCGGGTGGACTCGCTGATCGCGTACACCTTCTCGAAGCCGTCCTGGCTCTTCACGGTGATGGAGTCCTCGGCGACAGCGGTCGCCTGCCCGGTCTGGGCGAGCAGCGTGACGACGCCGCAACCGTCCTTGGACGCCACAGCGAACTCGCCGTGCATCGCGCCGACGAAGCCCCAAGGGCTGATGGGCGGCAACTCGGTCGCGGTTGGGGTTTCGGTGGGGGTCTCGGTCGGTGTCTCGCTGATGGTCGGCGTGGGGGTCGGCGTCTCCGTCGGCGTTCCCGACGCCGCGGCGGCCACTCCGATCCCGCTCGTCGCCACCATGGCGATGGTCGCGGCAACGATCAACGGCCGTGGGACGCGCCTGCGCGGCTCGTCCGGTCCGATCGACTGGTCCTCGTTTGGGTGGTCAGAACGCGTTGGCGTCACTATGTCCTCCAGCTGAGTTGCTCCGATTCAATCCCGGCGGGTCTAAAACGGGAGTAAGCCGGACGACAGCCACATGTGCCCCGCAGTGCACGGCCGACACCCTTCAGCCTTCCGAACAGCAATGAGCCCAGGCCCCGCGCGGCCCGGGCTCATTGGGTCATTCGACTACCGGGTGATCTTGACGTCGTCCACGCCCGCCTCGACCAGGCTGGCCCCTGACGCGTCGGCGGCCTCGATCACGATGCGGACGCTCTGCCCGGCGAAGGCGGAGACGTCGGCGGTGGCCGTACTCCAGGCCGCGTCGCGGTTGCTCGCGGCCCCCAGTTGCTGGAACACCGTGCTGGAAGTGTTTCCCACCACCCTGACGCGGAAGAAGTCGGCGCTGGAGGCGTTGCTGCCGTGCGCGAGATACCACGACAGCGACAGCCGGAGCGTCCCGCCGGTCGGCAGCGTGATCGCCGGCGACTGGATCGAGGTGGTGCCGCCGTCCAGATCGTTCTCGCCCGCACTGGCCCCGGCCAGTCTGCCGGTTACCAGGTCGTTCGTGCCGCTCACCGTGGTGCCGAGCTGCTTGGTGCCGCTGGAGGTCGTCGCCTCCGGGTCGCCGCGCTCCCACTGGCCGGTGGTCGCGGTGTCGGTGCCGCCGGCGTTGGTGACCCAGCCGTTGGCGGTCTCGAAGGTGTCCGACCAGACGGTCACGGGCGGTGTCGCGGTGGCGATCGTCCAGACGGAGTAGGCGATGGCGTCGGCGTTGCGGTCGAGAGCGGTGTCGTTGATGTTGGCGGTCGTGTCGCAGGAGCGGTGGTAGCAGGCGTCGAACGCCTGGCCCGCCGTACCGCCCCACAGCTGCGCCTGCGCGCTCGACTTGATCCCCTCAGCGCCGGTGAACGTGCCGCCCGCCGCGATGCCGACGGCGATGAACGGGCCGTAGTCGGAGCGGCCGTCGAAGTCGGTGCCGCGGGTCGGGACACCGATGGAGGAGAAGTACGCCGCCAGGGTCTGTTCCAGCTGCGCCGATCCGGCCGGGCCAGGACCGGAGCCGGTGCCGTCGGAGTTGTCGCCGTCATAGAGGAAGTAGCCGGGGTTGGGGGAGCCGACCATGTCGAAGTTCAGGTACGCCTTGATCTTGGTACGTTCGGCGGCCGGCAGGTTGTTCACGTAGAACTGCGAGCCGCGCAGCCCCAGCTCCTCGGCGCCCCACCAGGCGAAACGCAGGTGCTTCGTGGGCTGCAGCGCCTGGCGCGAGACCTCCAGCGCGACCTCCAGGATCGACGCCGAGCCCGAGCCGTTGTCGTTGATGCCGGGTCCGGCGGTGACGCTGTCGAGGTGGGAGCCGATCATGAGGATGTCGTTGGGGTCGCCGCCCGGCCAGTCGGCGATCACGTTGTAGCCGGTGGCGCCGTTGTAGGTGAACGACTGCAGCGTCATGGTGTATCCGGCGGCGTCGAGCTGGCCCTTCACATAGTTGGCTGAGGCCAGGTAGCCGGGCCGGCCGTGCGCGCGGGTGCCGCCGTTGTTGTTGGCGATCGTCTGTAGCTGCGCCAGGTGGGCCTTGACGTTGGTGAGGGAGATGTTCGGCGGTGCCGCCGCGACGGCTGCCTGGGTGGGCGCGCTGAGCGCCAGGGGTAAGGCCAGCGCGAGAGCACCTAATGCTGCGAGGAGCTTCATCGGGGTCCTCCGTGGGGGGTGGACAGAGGTCAGGTTGCTAGATCCCGTTCTGGGATGTTCGGCAGGCGCGGACAGCCCCGTAAACAGCCGCGCTGCCTGAACGTAACTAGCGGACTTGATCCTGAGAAGACCCATTTGTCACAGAAGTTCACATGGGGATGGCCAGGGGGCGAGCCTCAGGCCCGTACGGAAACGACCGTGCGGGCCTGGCCGCCGTTCCGGCAGTAGACGATCACCGGGTACCTGCCCGCTTGGGCGGCCCTGAACGACGGCGTCCAGGCGGCGGTCGACGCCGGAGCGAACGCCTGGCGCGGGCTGAAGGCGCCGGAGGCCACGCCGCGTACCTTGGACCCGCCGCACACCGCCGTGACCGTCACCTGCCCGCCCACCCGGACCGAGGCGGGGCTGACCCCGGCTCCCGTGTTGATCGCCGACAGGGCGATGCCGCCGGGCTGCTGCGCCGGCGGAGCGCTGGTCGGCTGCGTGGTGGGCTTGCTGGTCGGGGCAGCGGTGGGGGCGGTGGTCGGCGCGGTGGTCGGGGTGGTCGTGCCGCCGCCGAAGGTCACGTCCGAGCAGGAGTAGAACGCCTCCGGGCTGTCGCTGCGCTGCCAGATGGAGTAGATCAGGTGGCGGCCCTGCTTGGCGGGCAGCTTGCCCTGAAGGTTGTAGGCGCCGTCCGTCAGCGCGGGATCCCGCTGGGTGAGGAACGGCTTCGACTCCAGGTCCGACCACTTGAGCGGCTTCGACGGGTCATAGCCGTCCTTGGTGACATACAGCTCGAAGGAGCCCTTGTGCGGAGCGGTCGACCGGTAGCGGAAGGTGAACGCGGCGCCGCTCGACATGCTGGTGGCGGGCCAGTCGGCGCGTGCCTGGTCGAAGCCGCGGTACTTGTCGCGGCCCGCGCTGCACAGCTTGCCGTCCGGGATGAGCTCGCGGTGCCTGCCCGCGGCGTTCGCCAGGTTGACCTCGTTCCAGTCGTAGAGCGGCTGGGTGCCGCCGAGTTCCACGGCCTTCTTGCAGGCGGCGGACTTGGGGCTCTCCGGGTTCTCGTTGTAGCAGACCAGGGTCCGGCTGGGCGGGTTGTTCATGGTGCCGTGGGCGTCGGCGACACCGGTCAGGACGAGCAGTGTGGCGGCGGTCAGGGTGGCGGCGGCGAGCGCCTTGCGCTTGATCTGCATGTAGATCACGTTGAAGCATGAAAAGGGGCGAAAAATGCTCTTTAAACCGCTCTTAAGGTTGACTTAGGTGCCTTTTCAGTGCGGCGGATCCAGACCTGGACCTGCGCGCCGCCCAGCGACGAGCGGTCCAGCCGGAGTGACCCGCCGGACGACTCCGCCAGGCGGCGGGCGATGTCCAGGCCGAGCCCGGTCGAGCCGGCGCCGCTGGTGCCCCGCTCCAGCGCCGCCTCCGGGTCCGCGATGCCGGGACCGGCGTCGGAGATCAGGATGCCGACCGTGTCCTTGCCCTCGTGCAAGGACACGCTGAACGCGGTGCCCTCGGCCGTGTGCCGGAACACGTTGCCCAGCAGCGCGTCGACCGCCGCCGTCAGCTCGGTCGCGGGCACCGGCACGCGTACCGGCAGCGTCGCGCCCATGAGCTGCCACGGCCGCTGCTGGTCCTCCGCCAGCGCCGACCAGAACGTCAGCCGGTCGCGCAGCACCTCCGCCGCGTCGCAGACCCGGTCGGCGCGTGACGGCCGCCTGGCCGCGGAGATGATCGTGTCCACCTCGCCCTCCAGCCGGGCCAGCGCCTGCCTGCTCGGCTCGGCCTGCGTGCCGAGCTGGTCGAGGCTGAGCCGGAGCGCGGTGAGCGGCGTACGCAGGCGGTGTGACAGGTCGGCGGCCAGTTCGCGTTCGGCGGCGAGCAGGTGGGTGACCCGGTTGGCCATCGCGTTGAACGCCGTGGCCGCCGCGACCAGCTCCGGCGGCCCCTCCGGATAGATGCGCTCGCTCAGGTCGCCCGCGCCCAGCGCGGTGGCCGCCGAACCGAGCCGGCGGGCCGAGCGGACCACGCGCGCGCCCAGCCGGTCGCCGACGAGCACCGAGCCGAGCACGAGCACCACGGCCACACCGGTCAGCACCGCCCACGATGTGCCGACTCCCCGGTTCAGGTCATCGGCGGGCACGAAGACCTCGATCACCGCGCCCCGGTCACCGTCCAGCGCGACCGGCCGGAGCAGCACCTGGCCAGTCGGCAGCTCGACGGTGTCGGCCCTGGTCTGCGCCGCCGCCCGCGCCACGTCGGCGGCCGGGGCGCGGGAGGAGCCCGTGGTCGGGCCGCCGTTGACGTGGATGGCCAGCAGGCCGCGCCGGCCCGCCTCGGTACGCGCCATCGCGTGGGCGAGGTCGTCTGTCTTGGTGGTCAGGGCCAGCACCGGGACCAGCGCCGACGCCTGGCGTTCGGCGCCGGAGACCGCCCGGCTCTGCGCCGTCTCCTTGACGATCAGGGCGAGTGGCACCAGGAAGGCCAGCGCCACCATCGAGGTGACGGCGACCATCAGCACGGCCAGCGCGCGTCTCATCGGGGCGCGGACAGCATGAAGCCGACACCCCGGACGGTATGCAGGTAGCGGGGGTTCGAGGCGCTTTCACCGAGCTTGCGGCGTAACCAGGACAGGTGCACGTCGATGGTCTGGTCGTCCCCGTACGCCTGGTGCCAGACCTCGGTCAGCAACTCCTTGCGGGTGACGACCCGGTCGGCCCGCGTGGCGAGGTAGGCGAGCAGGTCGAACTCGCGCCTGGTCAGCGTGAGCGGCCCAGCGTCCAGCGCGGCCGTTCGCCGGTTGACGTCGACCACCAGCCCGCCGACGCGCAGCACCTGTGGCGGCGGCGCGGACCTGGCCCGGCGCAGTACGGCGTCCAGCCGGGCACCCAGATGGTCACCCGAGAACGGCTTGACCAGGTAGTCGTCGGCTCCCGCTTCCAGCAGCCTGACGATCTCGGCCTCGTCGTCGCGGGCCGTGGCCACGATGACCGGTACGTCGGAGATGCCGCGCACCATCTTCAGCGCCTCCGAGCCGTCGAGGTCGGGCAGGCCGAGGTCGAGGATGACGGCGTCCGGCGGGCTCTGCGAGATCTCCCGGAGCGCGTCCAGGGCGCAGCCCGCGCTGCGCACCGCGTGCTGCCGGCCGGCCAGCTCGCGGATGATCGCCGATCGGACGAATTCATCGTCTTCGACTACAAGAACCGTCGCCATGCGCACCAACCGTCCATAATTCGTCCCATGCGTCGAGCCCTTGGATACATCGTGGTCTGGTGTGGAGCCACCGTGATCGCGGTCTCAGTGTCGTGGTTCGGCGTGCGCGGTGTCTTGCGTACCGAGTTCGTGGACGATGTCCAGGTTGAGCCGTTCCTGGCGCAGGCGGTCGCGGACGGCGACCGTACGCCCAGCCAGGCGCCCGCTCCCGCCAAGACGCCCACTCCCACCAGGACGCCCACTCCGACGAAGGCGGCCGCTCCCACGAAGACGGCCGCTCCCACGAAGACGGCCACTCCCATGAAGGCGGCCACCCCCACGAAGGCGCCCACCCCTACCAGGACGGCGGCTTCCACCAAACCGGCGGTGCGGAAGACGCAGGCGACCGCACCCACCAGCAGCCCGAAAGACCTGCGGGTGGTGTCGGTGAAGGGCGGCGAGGTGGCGTTCACGCTGGGCCCCGACGGCTGCCGCCTGGTGTCGGCCACTCCCAGGAGCGGCTACTCCACCAAGGTCGCCAGGAACACCGGCTGGATCAGGGTGGACCTGGTCAAGGGCGAGCACGGCTCGGGGGTGTGGTGCATCAGCGGCGAGCAGCGCACCGACACCTGGGAGTACTGATGCGCTCACGTACTACGGACGGAGTAGCCGAGCCATAGCCGTACAGCCGATTCCCAGCGCCGCCCAAGGTGCGAACGTGACGGCATGGACGCACTGCGGAAAGCGCTGGGAGCCCTCTCGGCGGCCTACGCGCTGATCTTCTTCTGCGCGGCGCTGCTGCACACCGGGCTCCCGCTCGGCCCGCTGCGCGAGCCGGTGATCGTGCCGGCGACGATCGTGGAGACGCTCTGCGGCCTGGCCATGCTCGTCGGCGCCCGCGGTGCGCTGAGCCGCCGGCCGTGGGCGTGGGACGGTTTGTTCCACACCCACGCGGGCGCGCTGGCCGGGGTGCTGATGGGGATACTCGCGATGGCGTTCGGCGCGGGCGAGACGACCACGCTGAACACCTGGTATCACCGCGTGATGGCGACCCTGCTGATCGCGGGCCTGGCCGGCGCCGGTTACCGGGTTCGTCGGTAGTGCTCCGGGCTTCAGACCGGGGGTGAAGCCGACTAGCCCGCGTAGCGGGGAGAGAACAGCCGGTTCGCCGCCGGGTGGGCCGGTGTCCCTTCGGTTCAGATTGGTCGGTTCTGCTGCTCGATGTACTGGTGCACGGTCGACAAGGGTG
>NZ_JBFANB010000054.1:0-58074 GCF_040659625.1 Nonomuraea sp. NPDC049750 | reverse complement strand
TCGGAACGTACGAGGACGTCTCCAGCCGGTCCCACGAGCGGACCGAGGCGCGCGACCTCTACGACCGCTGCCTGATCGCCGTGAACGGCCGGGTGCCGCGTGTACGCCGCGCCGTCACTCGCGGGCGCCGCCCAGGGCGTCCATCGGGCGGGAGAGCAGCGCCATTCCCGCCGCCAGCAGGCCGCTCGCCAGCCCCATGACGGCGACACCCGCCAGCACCAGCGGGTAGAGCGGCATCGGCAACCCGGTCAGCATCATGCTGCCCGACAGCGCCCCGTTGGCCCCGGCCAGGGCGACGCAGGCGATCACTGTCCCCACGACCACCCCGATCGCCAGCACGATCCCCGTCTCCCAGCCGATCATGCGGACGATCTGCCTGCGGCTCGCCCCGACCGCCCGCAGCAGCGCGAACTCCCTGGTCCTGGCCGCGGTGCCCATGACCAGCGTGTTCACCAGCGACACCGCCGTGAACGACACCAGCACGGCGAGCACCAGGTAGGTCCCGGTGATGTTCCGCTCGATCGACGTCTCGGCCGCCCCGCCGTACTCCTCCCGGTCCAGCGCCCGTACGGCGGGCTGCTCCCGCTCGAAGGCGGCCAGCGCCCGGTCCAGCTCGTCGGCGTGCCCTGGACGGGCGCGGACCAGGACGGCGCTGTCGAGCCCGGTACGTGCCCCGGCCTGTGCCCCGGCCTGTGCCCCGGCCCGTGCTTCGGTGCGTGCTTCGGTGCGTGCTTCGGTGCGTGCTTCGGTGCGTGGGAAGACGACGTCGGCGAAGCCGAGCCCCCGGTCGAAGACGGCGCCCACGCGCAGGTCGACGGGGCTGCCGTCGGCCAGCCACCCGTGGAAGCGGGATCCGACGTGCCAGTCGTGCTCACCGGCGTGGGTACGGCTGACCGCGACGGTCCCCGCCTCCTTGACGGCGGCGAACGAGCCTTCCAGGACACGCAGGTCGAGCACCTTGCCGATGGTGGCGGGGTCCACCAGCTGCGCGGGCACCACGTCGGGCGTGCCGAGGACGTACGACACGAACGAGGTCGCGCGCACGGCGGAGACCGTCTCGGCGCCGGGCAACCGCCGGGCCGCGTCGGCGACGCCGGGAGGCAGCCCCGGGCCGTTGCGTGGCACCAGGACGCGGTCCGCGACGACCCGTTCCCGGCCCTGGGCCGCCGAGGTGTCGTTCAGCACGGCGGTCACCAGCAGCGCGTACCCGGCCATGGCCACGCTGATCATGATCGCCGCCGCGGCCGACGACACCCGGCGGACGGCGGCCGCGGAGTTGGCGTGCGCCAGCCAGCCGGTCGTCCGCGTGACGGCCCCGACGACCGCGCCGGCCGGTCGCTCCAGCACCCGCGTCAGGACCGGGGACAGCAGCCCGGCCGCGCCGATGAACAGGATGACCACCAGAGCCAGGAAGGCGACGCCGACCTCACCGCCGAGATGCTGGCTGAGCGCCAGGACAGCCGCCCCGCCGGCCAGCATGACCAGCGCGAACAGCAGGCGCGGCACGCTCATCACCCGCCGCGGCCCGGCGGCCTCCTGGAGCGCCTCGGCCGGGCGGACCCGGGCCGCCTGGCGTACCGCGGTGAGAGCCGACAGCAGCGTCAACAGCAGCCCGGCGCCGCCGCCGGCGACCAGCGGCAGCGGGCCCGTCACCACGACGAACTCCGGCGGCGCGAGACCCTGCCCGACCAGCACGGCGCGGAGCAGATGCGCCAGCGGGACGCCCAGCGCGTAGCCCGGCAGGGCGGCCACCAGCGCCACCACGACCGCCTCCCCGGCGATCATGCGCCTGATCTGTCCCGGCGTGGTGCCGATGGCCCGCAGCAGCGCGATCTCGCGGCGGCGTTGCAGGATCGACAGGCCGAAGGTGCCGCCGATGACGAAGACGGCGAGGAAACCGCCGATCCCGGCCATGGGCCCGAACAGCTGCGTCGAGTACTCCAGCTTCTCCGCCGTCTCCGGCGTCCCCGCCCGAGCCCGCTCGTCCCCGGTCAGCACCCGCAGACGGGGATCCCGGAGGGTCTGACGCAGACGGTCCGCCAGCTCGGCGCCCGAGGTCCCGGGGCGGGCAAGCACTCCGCCAAAGTCCGCCGCACCGTCCGCGCCCTTCGCGCCCTTCGCGCGATCCGCGCGATCCGCGCGATCCGCGCGATCCGCGCGATCCGCGCGATCCGCGCGATCCGCGCGATCCGCGCCGTCCGCGCCGGTCGCGCCGGACAGCCGGGCGGCGGCCCGCTCGGTGAAGAAGAGCGATGACTGCGTCGGCAGCCCGGCACGGCCCGTGGCCAGCCGCGCGACGCCGCTGACCCGGAAGCGCTGGGTGCCTGCCACGGTGACGACCCGTACCTCATCCCCTGGGCGGACAGAGGCGCGCCGCGCCAGGTCGGCGTCGAGGACGACCTCGTCGTCCGCCTCCGGCCCTCGCCCGGCGGCCAGCACGAACGGGGTGAGCCGCGCGACCGGCCAGCCGTGCCCCCACGACGGCCCGTCCCCCGGCCCGGCCAGGGAAGCGCCGTGCCGGTCCACCGCCTGCGCGTAGAACGGCGTGTCGGCGACCACGGCCGCGACGCCGGGCACGACGCGCAGCTCCGCCAGCCGCGCCGCCGAAAGACGAGGCGGTTGTTCCAGCGGTATGGCCTCCTCGTCGTCGCCCGAGCCGACGTGCAGGTCCGTATCGGCGCGCACGACGGCGGCCGTGGCCCCGAACCGGTCCACCTCGGGCGTCGCGCTCAGCCCCGACTGGATCATCATGAAACAGGCCGAGATCAACGCCACCGCGACCAGCACGGAGGCGACGGACCCGGCGAACCCGATCTTGCGGGTACGGATGGTGCTCAACGTGAGGCGCAGCATGCCGTCACCCGCCCAGACGCGTCAGCCGCGAGGCGACCTGGTCGGCGGTGGGCCGGTCCATGCTGTCGACGATCGAGCCGTCAGCCAGGAAGAGCACCTGGTCGGCGTACGAGGCGGCGACGGGGTCGTGGGTCACCATCACCAGGGTCTGGCCGAGCGCGTCGACCACTTCCCTGAGCAGCGTGAGGATCTCCCGGCCCGTGGCGATGTCCAGCGCGCCCGTCGGCTCGTCCCCGAAGAGCACGGCCGGCCGGGTGATCAGCGCGCGGGCGATGGCCACCCGCTGCTGCTGGCCGCCCGACATCTCCGTCGGCCGGTGACCGATCCGATGGCTCAGCCCTGTGCGCTTGACCAGGTCGGCCAGCCACTCCTCATCGGCGCGTCGACCCGCCAGGCGCAGCGGCAGCGTGATGTTCTGCCGCGCCGTCAGCGCGGGGATGAGGTTGAAGGACTGGAACACGAAGCCGATCCGGTCCCGGCGCAGCCTGGTCAGCTGAGACTCGTTCATCGTGGCCAGGTCGGTCTCGCCCAGCAGCACGCGGCCGGAGGTCGGCCGGTCGAGGCCCGCCGCGCACTGCAGCAGGGTGCTCTTGCCCGATCCCGACGGTCCCATGATCGCGTTGAACGAGCCGGCCCTCAGACCGACGGAAACGCCGCGCAGCGCGGCCACGGCGCTCTTGCCCCGGCCGAATCGCCGGGTCACCTCTATCAGCCTGATGGCCGCCGTGGAGTCGAAGTCTTTCACGCTGAAAGGCTGGCAACACCGGGCCGGGCTGCCCACCGGGCAGTCCCCCAATCCGCTCAGGGTTAACCCGGAAAGCTAGGCTATCCCTCACTATGCGCGTCGTGCTGGCTGAGGACAGCGTGTTGTTCAGGCGAGGGCTGGCCAGGCTGCTCGGAGACTGCGGTGTCACGGTCTGCGCGGAGGTCGGCGACGCCGCGAGCCTGCTGACCTCGGTCCGGGCGGACCCGCCCGACGTGGTCATCGTGGACGTACGGATGCCGCCCGGGTTCAACGCCGAAGGGCTGGAGGCGGCGCACCTCATCCGCAGGGAGCATCCGGGGGTCGGCGTCCTGGTGCTGTCGAACCACATCGAGACGCGGCACGTGGTCGGCCTGCTGGGCGAGGACGCCCGGGGAGTGGGCTACCTGCTCAAGGACCGGGTCGCCGACGTCACTGAGCTGACCGACGCGCTCAAGCGGGTACGCGACGGGGCCACGGTGATCGATCCGGACGTCGTCCAGCGGCTCGTCGGCAGGCGACGCGGCGACGGCCCGGTCGCGCGGCTCAGCGGCCGGGAGCGGGAGGTGCTCGGGCTGATGGCCGAAGGCCGTTCCAACCAGGCGATCAGCCGCCGCCTGCACCTGAGCCCCAAGACGGTGGAGACGCACGTGCACAACATCTTCGTCCGGCTGGGCCTGACCGCGACTGAGGACGACCACCGCCGCGTCCTGGCCGTCCTGACCTATCTGCGCTCCTGACACCTAACGCTCCTGACACCTAACGCTCCTGACACTTAACGCTCCTGACCGGCGAGCGGGATCTCGGCCATCACGCGGGTGCCCTGGCCCGGTGGGCTGTGCACCTGCAGCAAGCCGTCGAGCGCGGCCACCCGGTCGGCGAGGCCGCGCAGGCCCGTACCCGTCTCTGCCCGCGCGCCGCCCGTCCCGTCGTCCGTCACCTCCAGCAGCAGGACGCCGTCACGCACGGCGGCCCTGATCGACGCCTTGGACGCGTCCGCGTGCTTGGCCACGTTGGCGAGCGCTTCGGCGGCGACGAAGTAGGCGGCCTGTTCGGCGTCGGGCGGCAGCCGTCCCTCCGGCGCCTCCTCCACCACGGCGGGGACTGGCGACCGCTCCGCGAGCGAGTGCAGCGCGGCGGCCAGCCCCGACTGGCTCAGGATGGCCGGATGGATGCCGCCCGCCAGCTCACGCAGCTCGGCCAGCGCCGCCCGTACCCCCGTCACCGCCTCGTCGAGCAGCTCCGCCACCTCAGCGTCGGCGTTGCGCAGCCGGACGTGCCCGAGCAGCACCGCGAGGCCCGCGAGCCGCTGCTGGGCTCCGTCGTGCAGGTTGCGTTCGATGCGGCTGCGTTCGGCGTCGCCGGCGGCCACGATGCGAGCCCTGGACGCCCGCACCTCCGCGAGCTGGGCGGCCAGCTCGGCCCGCATGCGCTCGTTCTCCACGATCAGCCGGGTGATGGCCGCCACCGACCGTACCGGCTCCGGGTCGAGGTCCAGCGCCGGGTCGTAGAGGAGCACGGCAGCCGGTTCCCCACCGACCTCCAGGTACGCGGCGGACCGCGTTCCCGGGACGGTCAGCGGATCGCCCGCCGTGCCGACGTACCCATCACCTGTCCAGTAGCCGAGGCGTAGCGTCGGGTCGCGCAGCACGCTCGCTAGCGTCTTCTCCAGCGCGCCGGGCGACAGGTCGAGCCCGGTCGCCAGCCGCGCCACGGCCGCCTGGTCGAGCCGGGCGCGCATGAGTCCCGCGAGCACCCCCAGCGGCCAGGTCGCCAGCGCGAGCAGTTGCACCCCGTGCAGGACCGCCTGGAGAGTGGAGTTGGTGGCGTCCGGCCAGATGTAGACGGCCTGCCGGGTCCAGGTGGTGAGCAGCATCAGCCCGCCCGCCAGCGCGACCGGAGCAAACGTGTGGCGGCGCGGCGCGGGCAGCCGGACCAGCCAGCGCCAGCCGAGCATCGCCGTCATCCCCAGCCCGAAGAGCCACAGGAAGACGGCCACGGCCGCGATCAGCGGCCGCGAGACGCCCTCGCCGCCGGGCAGCAGCGGCAGGCAGGTGCAACTGCCGTCGCCGAATCGGCCGAACCGCAGCCAGACCGCCAGCGCCTGCGCCATGCCGAGGTACAGGACCAGGACCATGGCCCGCTGCCTGCGCCCGACGGCCCTGCCCTCGGGCATGACCAGCACGACGTGCGCGAGCAGTGTCAGGGCCAGCCACCCGATCACGTTCCCGGTCAGCAGGGCCCAGCGTTCCTGAAGATAGTTCACGCCCGAGAGCAGCAGGCAGAGCCCCACCCCGGCCATCAGCCCACCCGTACCCCCCACGGGCCGCCTCGCCCTGACGACGAGGCCCGAGACGACGAACGACCAGCCGCCCGCGAGACCCACGGCGAGCAGGGGTAACTGGGCGAGGGGCGGCGTCGCGGCGTGGCTGAGCCCCCAGACGAGGTCACCCGCCGTCGCCACGAGGGCGACGGCGAGCACGGCGATCCTGAAGATCCGCCCACTCTAACGAGCGGGCCCACCGACCGACGTCACGGCCCGCCAACGTCGATCAGCCGTTCCGGGCTAAGTTGTCCGCTGCGCCACCACGGCCCGGCCCATGGCCGGGTCGTCGCAGAACGCGCCGTCCACGCCCAGGTCGAGCAGCCTGGTCAGCCAGCCCATCACGTCGCCGGTGGCGCGCGGGAAGGCGGGGCTGGCCGGGTTGCCCAGCCGATAGTCGAGAGGGAGCTGGGAGTTCTCGTTGCGGACGGTCCAGACATGCACGTCCAGCCGCCTGCGGTGGGCGTCCTGGACGAGCGTGGTGGGCTCCGTCAACTTGCCGTCCGCTCCCACGGGCACGACGCGGCGGGTGTCGACACCGATCCCGTTCGCGTACGAGGCCACCTCGCGCAGCCCTTCCGGCTTCACCATGTCGTCATAAGTACGCTGATCACCGGCGGCGACCCGGTCGTACGGCGCCCCACCGAACGTGATCAGCTGGATCAGCGGCAGCCTGGTCTTCTTGCGCAGCTCTCGCAGGTTCGCGGTCTCGAACGACTGGATGTACACCTTGCGCATGTGGTTGCTGTTGAGCGTCTCCAGCAGCGGCTCCTCCAGCGACAGGCCGATGGAGTCGAAGTACGTCGGATGCTTGGTCTCGGGGTACACGCCCACGCCGTGACGCTGCGCGAGCCGCACAACCTCCTCGAACGTCGGGATCTCCGCCACCCCGTCGAAGGCCGTGTTGTCGGGCCGCAGGTCGGGCACGCGTTCCTTGGCCCGTAGCGTCTTCAGCTCGGCCAGCGTGAAGTCCTCGGTGAACCACCCGGTGATCGGCCGCCCGTCGACCGTCTTGGTGGCGCGCCGGTCGGCGAACTCCGGGTGCGCGGCCACGTCGGTGGTGCCGGTGATGTCGTTCTCGTGCCTGGCCACCAGGATGTGGTCCTTGGTGGAGACCAGGTCGGGCTCGATGTAGTCGGCGCCCATCGCGATGGCCGCCTCGTACGACAGCAGCGTGTGCTCGGGCCGGTGGGCGCTGGCGCCCCGGTGCCCGATGACGACGGGGGCCTGGGCGCGGCGCTCGGCCGTGGCGGTGTGAGGCTGGAGCAGCACGACCGCGACCGTACCACCGGTCAGAACGGCCAGAGCGCTCGCGAATAATCTGCGCGTCAGCATGCCGCGTACGTTAGAGCGGCAAAGTGGCCGGTGAGTGACGACCGGGCGCACAACCGTTGATCACCTGTTGCGCGGAAGGCCGCCGCCCGTCATCGAACACCTGTATGGTCCTGAGGCGTGCTGGCACTCTTCGACCTCGACAACACCCTGATCGACCGCCTCGACGCCTTCAAGCGCTGGGCCGCCGAGTTCGCCGCCGACAGGGGACTGGGCGCGCAGGATGTGGCGTGGATGATCGAGCTGGACGCCGACGGTTCCATCCCGATGAGCACGTTCTTCACCCACATCCGCGAGCGGTTCGGGCTCGCCGAGTCGGCCGAGTCGCTGTGGCAGGGCTACCGTGACCGCCTGCCGCACCTCGTCACCTGCCGCCCCGCCGTACTCGAGTCCCTCGATCGCCTGCGCATGTCCGGCTGGCGGGTCGGCATCGTGACCAACGGCATGGCCGACAACCAGTCCGGCAAGATCCACCACAGCGGCCTGGTGGACCGGGTGGACGGCTGGGCCATCTCCGACGCCGAGGGCTTCAGCAAGCCGGACCGCGAGCTGTTCGAGATCGCCGCCCGCCGGTGCGACACCACGCTCGCGGACGGGGACTGGATGATCGGGGACGACGTGGAGAAGGACGTGGCGGGCGGGCGCGGCGCGGGCCTGCACACGATCTGGATCGACCGCGGCCTGTCCCCGGGCTTATCCCCGGGGGCGGACCACGAGGTGACCGACGTACTGGAAGCGATCGCCCTGCTCGATGTCGACTATTAGGGGATCTTCACGCCGGGACCCCGTTCCCCACGAACAACGGGAGCGATAGGTATGCGGCGATGGGTTCTCCGGCTGAGCGCGGCGCTCCTGATTCTGCTCGCCGCAGCCGCCGTCACGCCACCGCTCACCGGACTCAGCCGGCCGAGCGAGGAGGAGATGCGAGTCCGGGTCGCCATGGGCGAAACTCCCGCCGTCGCCGCCGGCCACCGCACCGGCATCGCCGCCCTCCTGCCCTTCGACGACAACGTGCTGCTGCTGATCGGCGCCGCCTTCGCCGCGGCCGCGATACTGCTGCTCCTGGTCGACCACCGCCAGGGGATCGGCCCGCGCGGAGTCCTCCCGGTGCGGTGGCGGATGTCGCTGACGCTGTGGAGCGTCGCGCTCGCGCTGGTGAGCATCCCGTACGCGAGCTTGCTGTTCTCTTCGACCACGACCGAGTACGACATCATCGTGGGCGGTTGTTCTGGCTTCGACCTGTACCTGTCGGCCGACTTCCTGCTGTCCCCCTTGCGCCTCGTGCCACAACCCGCGGTGATGGCGGTGGGCTTCGGAGTGTGGGCGCTGCTGGTGCGCAAGGGCTACCGGCGGTGGGGCCGCGCGGTAGGCTGGGCCACAGCGCTCCCCTTGGGGTCGTTGGGGGCGCTGGCCTTCGTTATGGCCGGATTCGACGCGGTCGCCGGTGACGGATGCGCGCGAACCTGGGCTCAGATGTACGAGCCCGGCATGTTGGCCTGGCAGCTCTACGAGGTCGTCACCGCCGTTCTGATCATCGTGGCGGTACGCGTACGCCGCGTTCGACGGCCGTACCGGAGTCCGGACGTCCGCGTCGCCGCCACGCTCGCCGTCGTCCTCCTGCTGATCACCGTGCCGCGCATGGACGCACCGACCGGGAAGATCACAGCGGCGAACTCCTCGGCCTGCGAACCGTGGCAAACCGCCCGCTACGTCCCGGTGCGGCCGTCCGCCGGGCAGCGCGAGCTCGCCTTCATCTGCCTTGTCAGGCAGGACGGTGAGCTGCCTGGGCAGTTCGCCGGTGTGCCCGATGATCGAGTGGTCGCGATCGGCCGGCGGTTGTGCGAGGCGGTCCTGCGCGACGGCGCACCGAATCGGCGGGCCGAGGAGGGGCCGCTGAGGACGTTCCTGCGGAATTATGAGACCGTCAAGGCTCTCGCGTACTTGTGCCCGGAAGTCGAGCAGCGCCAGGACCAGCAGGCCGAGCAGCAACATGACGCCGATGTGGCCTTCAAGGAGAAGGCCCGTGCGCTTTGCGCCAAGATGCCGGGACACCGGCCGTCGATCCGCGCGTCCCGGACCGACCGAGCCACGCTGTGGGTGGATGCCGGCAGCCTCAGCGCGTACGAGGACGACCCGGGCGACGACTTCCCCGCACTCGACAATGCCTTCATCAACGGGCTGGTGGGAACCGCGCTCGGACAGCTCACCATCCTCACGGCAGACGAGGCCATGCACGTGTGCGTCACCGGGGAGGCCTATCGCAAGCGGCCCCCCGTCGAGCTGAAGGGCTGGGAGAAGGTGGTGGAGGTGGGATACCACAGCGGCAACGGCGACCTCACCTTCACCGGGGACAACGGGGACGGCCTGGAGAACCTGGCGGTCAACGGCCCGGGGCACTACCGGGTCCGGGTGCACATGCGCGGCGCGAAGGCCGCGCTGAAGAGGGAGGGGGATGCCCGGCAGGAGTTCCTCATCATGGTCTATCCGGGGAAGTCCGAGCGGACCGCGCTGCTGAAGTGAGCTGGTTCGGCGCCATTACCCCAACACTTCGAGACGCCCATGTCCGACGACCAACGAACGGCGCGGTCAGAGCGATTGGTCACTCGAAGATGATCGACGACCACACAGCAGCCGCGACCCTTTCACCACCGCGCGCGGCTCGGTCACGACCACACGGCCACCCTTTCGTGCAGTCCGCCGGATCACGTACTGACCACCTTCGACACACAGCTCGTATTCAACGTTTCCGCGTACGACAAACGCCTTCACCCGGCTTCGTGTCCCACGTGAGTCGTACGGGACCCACTCAAGATCGACGCGCATGTGACGCTCCGCACCGGGGGCAGGGGAACGTACAGGAGAACATCGCGCCACACGCATGGCATACGTGGATGAAGAGCATCACCATGATCTCGGAGATCACGGAATCACTCGTCGGGGATCAGCGCCAATGCGAACGGCGGACGCGAGTAGCACGAGACGTCGCGAGGTATCCGCTTCGATCAGCCGGCCGCTCGGACGATGACGGCCGCGCAAAATCTTGCCGGCCTGCCACACGTCAAAGTCGGGGATTTCGGGAAGCAACGTGGGATTGTCCTCCTCCAGAGCCATGGGCCGAAGCATAGACGTACGTAGACCTCTCCGGATGTACCTAGGTGTTTTAGGATGTCAAGTCACCTTTATGGTTGACGACGTGGCACGCGATGACGACGACACGCGAACCGATGATCTCGGCGCGAAGCTCCCGAAGACCGACCCGAACGGTCCGGACCTGGTCTACATGATCATTGCCGACCACATCGCCGGGCAGATCCAACAGGGAGAGCGCCCTATTGGATCTCGATTGCCGTCGGAACTCGACCTCTCGAACGCATGGGGAGTCGCCCGGATGACCGTCCGGCGTGCGATTCAGAACCTCACCGAACGGGGCATGGTCCGCGCCGTTCACGGCAAGGGGACATTCGTGACCGAGCCCCCTGCCGCAGCGGCCGAATGAGTGCCGCCTATGTTTGATTCAGTGAAAGCGCTCGAAATGGCGACTGCGGCCGAACTCTCCCGCGCCAGACGAGGCGTGCAGCGGTAAAGGTCTAATCATTGGGAGAGGTCACGTGCCAGATGTTGCCGGCGCAGACCCGGCCGTTGTAGTGGTACCGCTTGCCGCTGCTGGAGGTGGCGGCGAGCCGGTCTACGTGCGGGGGCGTGGTGCCGCAGTAGTCCGCTGGCAATGAGTTGCCCCTCGAACGGCCAGGCGGCAACGTGGCGTAGACGCGCTCGTTCCACGTCACCACCACTTTCTCCTTGGTTTCGTTGACGACGCTGAACTTCGCGTCCGGCCCAATCTGGCAGGCGGCCGCGACAAGCACGGCTACCAGCATCAGCCCAGCGACCGCCCGGCCGCGCCTCTGCGCGGGAGCAGCTGACGATCTCACTAGTGGCCTCCTTCGTGAAGTCCGGCAGACAGGATTGTCCTTTGCCGGCCGGACCTCGCCATGAGCGAATCAAGGCGCCTTGGGGCTGAAGAACGCGGCGACCAGTACATCGACGAAACGCGGGTATTGCTTGTCAGGGAAGTAATACCCACGCGTCCAGCAACTGACCTTCGCTGCGGTGGTGCCGACAGCGTAGGCGAAGGAGATCTTCCCACTGTCGGACAGGACATACGGCTGGACCCTTGCGCCACGGACCGTACCGGCCAATAAAGGTCGACCACATACGCGAGATCGCCTTCATCTGCGTCGTAAGGCATCGTGTGCGCACGCGCGTCACTCGTTCTGGGCATCCCGAAGCTTCGGCACCGCCAGCCTCGCCGCCCGCTTGCTCAGAGCGGGCTCGAACGCCCCGAAGAACCCGTCGCTCACCAGCAGCGTGACGGCGTTCTTGACTCTGATGAGCACGACATCCGCCACCTGAAGCTCGGCGTTCCTCGTCGCCATCGTCTCCTTGTACCTGATCCCGTACACCCAGTTCCCGACCGTACCGACCGAGAGCTTGGTGATGGCCGACTTGGCGCGCTTGGTCTTCGTCTTGGTGCCGACGCAGTCCCGGACCATGACCTTGCCCACTGCCTGCCAGGCGGCCATCTTGGCCGAGGTGCCGCTGATGGCGAACTGCTTGACGCCCGACGGCAGGCCCTCCTTGTCGATGTAGACGGCCGCCGGGCTTCTGAGGAGGGGCTTCAGCGCCCTCATCGCCTGTACGCACTTTTTCGTGTGGGCCGAATCGGCGTCCAACGCCTCGCGGATGTGCTTCGGGTTGGGGGCGTACGCGTCGCCCAGGTCCTCGGGTGTGATGAGGGCCTCACTCAGCTGGGCCGAGGTCAGGGGCTTGTCGGGGGCGACGGCCAGCGCGGGAGTGGCGGAGGCCAGAAGGAGAACGGCGGCAGTGCCGCCTAAGATCACGGAGCGCATGGCAACGCATCCTAGTGAGGTGATCACCGGGGTTCTCCGGGTGTTTCGTCACACGACCGTCTCGATCTATGTGACGGTCCGTGGTGGCTGGGGACCCTCGGGAGATATTCCCTGAGGAGGAGCGGAAGAAGACGGTCCGTTGTGGCTGAGGTCCCTCCGGAGATACCCCCTCCGGGAACGCGGAAGAAGACGGTCCGTTGTGGCTGAGGTCTTTCAGAATGGACACCCCCTCCCGGGGAGCGCCGTAACCTTCACACTCCTGAACTGAGGAGCAGCAGTGCGTTGCGGCGGATCACACCGGCGTACCAATGGCCACTGTCCTTGATCGTGCGCCGCTGGGTGGCGTAGTCGACGTGGAGGAGGCCGAAGCGACGGGAGTATCCCCAACCCCATTCGAAGTTGTCCATGAGGGACCACGCGAAGTAGCCCTGTAGCGGCACTCCGGCGCGGATCGCTTCCAGGCACGCGTGCAGGTGCTGCGCGAAGTAGTCGATCCGGTCCTGGTCGTGTACGCCGCCATCGGCGTCGACCGTGTCGGCGTAGGCCGCGCCGTTCTCGGTGATGTAGAGCGGAATCGGTCCGTAGTCGTCGGTGACGCGGCGCAGCAGTGTGGTAAGTCCGGCCGGGTCGATCTCCCAGCCCATTTCGGTGACCGGGAAGCCGCGGCGGATGAAGCTGACGTCCTCCCAGCCCGGCCAGGCCGGGCCGGCGCTGGGCTGACCGTCGACGGACGCGGCGACCACGAGGGGGTTGTAGTAGTTGAGGCCGAGGAAGTCGATCGGCGCGGCGATGGTCGCCAGGTCGCCGGGGTGGATGAACGACAAGTCGGTCAGGTGCGCGATGTCGGTGGCGACGTCGGCCGGGTATTCGGCACGCAGCAGCGGATCGAGGAAGATCCGGTTGCCGATGCCGTCGACGCGGCGCAGCGCCTCAGTGTCGGCCGGGCTGTCCGAGTACGCGATCAACGACTGCGCGTTGAGCGTGGTGCCGATGACGGCGGCTGGGTCGGCGGCCCGGATCGCCCGGGTGGCCAGACCGTGACCGAGCAGCATGTGATGGCATGCGGCCAGCGCGGCGGCGTCGTCGCTGCGGCCGGGCGCGTGCCGGCTGTGGGCATAGCCGAGGAAGGCGGCGCACCACGGTTCGTTGAGCGTGATCCAGTGGCGGACGCGGTCGCCCAACGCTTCGTGGACGAGTGCGGCGTACTCGGCGAAGCGGGCGGCGGTGTCCCGGGCGGGCCACCCTCCGGCGTCTTCGCGTTCTTGCGGCAGGTCCCAGTGGTAGAGCGTGACCCACGGCTCGATCCCCCGCTCCAGCAGTTCGTCGGTGAGCCGGCGAAGCCCTGGGGGAAGGTGGCTGTGGACACGGGGGGCCTCTCGGGTGAGGAGGTCGTCATCAGGACGGCTTCAGTTCGAGGTAGGGGTGGTTGTCGGTCGCTTCCTTGCTGGAGAAGGAGGTGAACGGCCCGTACGCCGTGGCGGTGGACGCGATCGCGAGGCTGACGTCCCGCCCGGCGGCGAGCTGGGCCTGGACGAACGCGGTCACGTCGACGGTGTGCCAGGACGCGGTGGCGTCGAGCGTGAACGTGCCGAGACCGGCGCCCAGCGGCGGCCGGGTGTTCCAGGTCAGCGTGGCTTCGCTCCAGGTCGCGTCCGTGACCGCGTGGAGCGCGTCGGTCGCGCCAGCGGTGTCGGCGGTCGAGCCGTAGACGTGCAGGGTGGCCGAGGCGACCGTGCTGTGCACCGCGGTCAGCGGGAAGGTCAGGTACGAGACCCGGTCGAATCCGCTGCCGAGGCTGGGATTGTTGCGTACTTCGAGGACGGAGTTCGTGCCATAGGTGGTGTCGGCGTAGGTGCCGTCGCGGACGAACCCGTCGGCTACGGGTTCAATGTGCGCCGGGTCGAGCACCGACACCGGCACCCGGACGACCTTCAGTATGGGTGGGCGAATGACCAGCGCGCCGATTTTCGCACTGCCGCCACCGGCGGCGGTGACCAGGCCGGAGCCGTCCACCGTGGCCACGGCCGGATGGCTGCTGGTCCAGGTGATGGTCGCCGTGGACAGGTCGGCCGGGCCGCCGTCGGTCTGCTCGCCGGTCAGCTTCAGCCGCAGGGTGTCGCCGATCGACAGGGTCGGCGGGTCGGCCGGGGACGCGGTCACGGTACCGAGAACGACCGTCCGGGGTGCCGCGTCTGCCTGGGCGTCGGCCCCCTTGGCGTAGATCCGCACCTCAGTGACGCTGTTGTAGCTGCTGACGGAGTTCCCATGGCCGATCAGCCGAACGTAGCGGGCCGACCGCGCCGTGAAGGAGAAGACTTCGGCGTCGTCGGACTTGCCGGCGGAGACGGCTCCCGTGAGCGCCGCGTTCCAGGTGGTGCCGTTGGTGGAGGTGCGGACGTCGAAGGTGGACGTTCGCGCGTACCCGTTGAGGAACGCGACGGCGACGGCGCCGACGGTGCGCTTGGCGCCGAGGTCGAGCGTGAGTGTCTGCCCGTCGCCCGCCGCGGACCAGCGGCTGCCCATGTTGCCGTCGACGGCGTTGGCCGCGGGGCTGCCGTCGTCCGCGCTGGCGGTGACCGACGCGACGGGCAGTGCGGTGGCCGTCTTTCCCGCCTTCCGGAAGTGCACCTGGTAGGTGGGGCCGTAGACCTTCCGGTGGTCGGCGTCGAGCTGGAAGGTCGTCATGGTGGCCGGGCCCGGGATCGCGGTCGCCTGAGTGACGGTGGCGTAGGTGCCGCGCGCCGTCAGGGGGACGACCTTGGGCGGGGTGGTGGTGTTCGCGGGCAGGGTGATGTCGTAGCGGTAGCGCCGCGGATCGAATCCGGCCAGGCGGTCGGCGCCGATCATGATGTCGGTCAGGGCCATCGGGCCGGTCGCGCCCGGCGTCCAGGAGGCCAGCGGGGTTACCGCCGGGGTGTCGGTGGGCGGCTGCTGCCCCGCGGCGAGCGGAACGATCCGCATCGCCACCGTGGTGGTCCCGGCCGCGGTCAGCTGGATCGCGAGGGTTCGCGAGCCGGGCTGGCGGCTCTGGCCGGTGGGGTCGGGGCTGTCCGGCAATGGCCGGGAGTCTCCGATGAGCAGTTGCCCATCGGAGGTGAGCAGTTGGACCCAGAGCCGCTGTCCGCCGCGGTAGAGGGTGGCCGACCGTCCGTCGGCGGCCACCACGACGTCGGCGCGGGTGTGCAGGAACGACCAGTAGTCGATCGGTTCGCTCGTCCGCACCTCGTCCTGGAGCAGCACCTGCCGCCGGTCGTCGAACAGTTGCAGACCGCGCTGGGCGCGTTGCACCCGGCCGCCGTAGAGGCCGGTGAGGTCGGTGATCTCGTACCACTTCTGGGGCGTCGAGCTGACGGTGGTGATCGGCGCGCCGGAGGTCAGCGCGGTGGACGGGGTGGGTCCGGTGCCGAGCCGCATCGTGTTCTGGCCTTCGGGACGGGCTGTGTAGTAGTCCCATCGGCCGCCGGTGTCCTTGTTCCAGTCGAAGTATCCCGGGAGGCTGTAGCTGTCGAGGCCGAGGCCGTCGAACCAGCGCACGCCCCCGGCGTCGAGGACGAAGTCTCCGGCGTCGAGGTTCTCGTGGGCGGCGATCTGGTCGTACCCGGCGCGCATGCCCTTGGTGGCGACAGAGACCGCGTAGGGGTCGTCCCAGGCGCTGCGGGCGGTGGCGATCTCGGTGCCGTCGAAGAAGGCGTCGGTCGCCGCCGGATGGCCGGTGCCGCCGGCGTTCGCCGGGTCGTACCAGAGGATGTCCAGCGGGCTGGCCGAGCGGTCGGCGAGCCGCGCCTCCCAGGCCGTGTAGTACGGCTTGCCGTAGCGGGTGGCCAGCCACATCATGAACGACGGCTGCCAGGTCGGGGTGACCGCGCCGAGCAGGTCGGTTCCGCCGTCGCCGTAGTTGAAGGTCAGGCCGGTCGCGCCGGTCACGTGGATGCCGTAGTCACCGGTGGTGGCCAGGCCGGGCAGGTCGGACAGGCCGAAGTCAGTGCCGGTCGCGGTCTTCATGGCGGCGAGGTAGGCGACGAGGTATTCGGTGGCGTACTGCCAGTACTGCGGGCTCTCGCCGCTGGCACCGTCCGGGCCGTAGCCGCTGATCCCATTCTGGATCGACGTGATACTGGCCTTGAGCACCTGGTCGACGACGCCGCGCTCGTCGGCGGTCAGGTCCGGGTCGTCGCCGATGGCCAGTGCCCCGAGCGCGACCGCGTTGCAGATGAGGTTCCAGTTGTGGTTCTGGGTGTAGAAGCTGGTGGCGTACCCGTAGCGGACGAGGGCCGGCCGCAGGGCCTTGGTGACGAGGGCGGAGCGGATCGTGGCCTTGTCGCTGGCCGACAGATAGTCGTAGAGCCAGTCGTAGCCGATCGCGACGCTGTTGGACAGCTCTCCGACGTCCAGGAACTGGCCCCGGTCCCAGGCCGGGACGGAGGAGAGGGCGACGAGTTCGCGCGCCGCGCGTTCGGCATATCGGGCGTCGCCGGTGATCCGGTAGACGAGGGCTAAGGCGTAGACGCGGCGTTTCGCCTCGTCGATGACGGCGGTCGACAGGGCGGTCGGCAGCGAGGTGGCGAGTACGCCGTCCGCGCCGGCCTTGACCTGGGCATACCAAGCCTGGAGCCGGGTGTCGGCGCCGATGCGCTGGGCGGCGGCGGAGAAGGTCTGCGCGGTCGCCAGGAGCCGGGGATGCTGCGGGGTCAGCAGCGCGACGACGCTGGCCGGAGGCTGGACGGGATCGGCGTGCGCGGGTGTGCCCACCGCCACCAGGGTCGTAAAGGTGAAGATGAGAGCGGCGGCGCTCGCACGGAGCCGGGCGGCGGTTGTGCTCAAGGACGGCATGGCACAGCCCTTTCTCTTCGATGGAGTCGCCCCCGGGTCAGTGGTTGGCCGCGTACTGCTCGGCGAGTTCCTTGGCGATCGCGTCGCCACCCTGGGACTTCCACTGCGAGACGACCCCGGTCCAGTCCGACACCGGGCGCTTGCCGGCGATGATCGCGTTGGTGGCGTCGGTGATCTGCTGGTTGAGCTTCGTACCCTTCGCGGCCTGGGTCGGCGAGACCAGGCCGTAAGACGGGTCGGCGACGCCGATGGGGACGATCTCCTGCTGGGCCTGGTAGCTGCGGCGGGTGGCGTCGGGGTTGCCCGGCAGGTAGAGCACGTACGGAGCGGACGCGATGTACTGCAGGGGCAGGTTCGTCTTGTTCTCGCCCCCGGTGGTGGCCAGCGCGGTGGGCAACGGGTCGCCGTCGGGACCGGTGGTGAAATGTGCCCCGGCGACACCGTAGTTGATCAGCTCGTACTCCTTGCTGCCGAACGGCGCGGCCAGGAAGTTCAGCACTCGCAGCAGCATCTTGACGCGCTCCGGCGACGCCTTCTTCAGGGCGGTGAAGCCGCCGCGGCCGCTGTTGGAGAACACCCCGTTGCCCAGCCACGGAGTCGGGTTGTCGCCGTACGGGCGGACGAAGTCGACCGTGAACGCGTCGCCGACCCCGGAGACCATTCCCGGGTAGCCGCCGATGCCGCCGCCCAGGGTCAGCGTCGTGCCGTTCATGAAGAACGTGTTCGCCTGGGTCGCCTGGGTGCTCAGCAGGTCCGGATAGAAGTAGCCCTTGGCGTACCAGTCGCGCAGCCGCTGCAGCGCCTCTTGGTAGACCGGGTTCTCGTAACGGCTGGTGAAGGCGCCGCCGCCGGCGAGCACCCAGTTGCTGGGGACACCGGCCGCGCCGAGGTGGATGTTCTCGCTGAAGTTGTTGCCGCCCAACGGGAACTGCTTGCTGGTGGCGAGCTCGGCCAAGCCCTCGGCGAACTGGGCCGTGGACACGCCGAGCCCCATCTTGATGCCGGCCGCCTCGAGCTTCTCCTTGTTACCGAACATCACGCCGGCGAGCCGGGGCCGGGGCACCGGGATGCCGTACAGGCGGCCGCCGATTCGGCCGACGTTCTGCCAGGCGAGCGTCGGCAGGTTGGCCAGGTTCGGGTACTCCTTGATCGCGTCACCGGAGATGTACTCGGTCAGATCGGCACACTTGGCCTGGGTGAACTGCAGTGCGTTGGACATCGCCAGGTCGATGGTGGCGATGATGTCGGGCAGGTCTCCGCCGGCCATCATGGTGGCGTACTTGGCGTTGAGGTCGGCCGCCGGGACGAGGGTGAGGCGCAGGTCCACCCCTAGCGCCTCGTTGATCGCGGTCCACAGCTTGTTGCTCGCGGCCGGGGACGGCGCCGTGCCGTAGGTGATGACCATGCAGGTGACGACCGAGCCGTCGCCCGGCTTGCCGTCGACGGTCTGGGCAAGCTTCTGGGGATAGGTCAGGAAGGCGTCTTGGACGCCTTGGGCGGTGCCGGGCAGGTCCGGCTTCACCAGGTTGATCGGGGTGTAGGCGGGGAACGGGGCGAGACCCTTGCCCGCGTTGCCCACCGATGTGGCCGAGCCGTCGCCGCAGGCCGCGAGGCCGGGTATGGCGGAGGCGAGCGCGACGCCGCCGGTCAGTCTGAGCAGCGATCTCCGGGAGATGTCCATGGCAAGCGCTTTCCCTTCCGGGTGGGGTATGCGGTCCGCAGGGCGCGGAAGGTGTGCATGGGGTGGGCCGTCCGGTCAGGTCAGCCCTTGATCGCGCCGATGAGCACGCCTTTGGTGAAGAAGCGCTGCACGAGCGGATAGACCGCGAGAATCGGCAGCACCGCGACCACGACGGTGGCCATGGTCGTGGTCTGGGGGGCGACGCTGGCCCCGGCTCCGGCCGCGATCGAGGTATCGGGGTTGGCCCCGAGCATGACGATCTGCCGCAGCATCGGCTGCAGCGGCCAGGTGGACTGGTCGTCGAGGTAGAGCATGGCGTTGAAGAAGCTGTTCCAGTAGCCGACCGCGTAGTAGAAGCCGACCACCGCGATGATCGCTTTGGACAGCGGAAGGACGACGTGCCACAGCACGCGGCCGTCGCCGGCGCCGTCGATGCGGGCGCTCTCCGACAGTTCGGTCGGCAATCCCTGGAAATAGCCCCGCATGATGACCAGGTTGAAGGTGCTGATCAGCACCGGGGCGATCAGCGCCGCGTAGTGGTTGCGCAGGTCCAGGTTGCTGACGACCAGAAAGCTAGGGATGATCGCCGGCGGGAACAGGAAGGTGAGCAGGACACCCAGCATGATCGGCTTGCCGCCGAAGACGTTCGGCCGAGCCAGCGCGTACGCCATCAGCACGGTGGCGGTGAGGCTCACCGCGGTGCCCACGAGCGTGACCACGGTGGAGACGAGCACCGCGTGCGAGATCACTCCGGAACCGAACAGTCGCCGGTAGGCGTCCAGCGTCACCCGCTCGGGCCAGATCGACCAGCCGCCGTTGCGGATCACCTGCATGTCGGGCGACAAGCTGGTGGCGACGACCACCCAGAACGGGATGATCACCAGCGCCACCGTGAGCATCACCGCGACGGCCTTCGCCGCCTTGGTGCTCGGCCGAGGCGGCTCCATCCAGACCGGACGTGTCATCGGTAGACTCCTTGCTCGCCCAGCCGGTGCGCGACCTTGTTGGCCACGACGATCAGGACCAGGCCGACGAGGCCCTTGAAGATGCCGGCCAGGGCGGCTGGTCCCCAGCTGCCGTTGACCACCCCGTGGTAGTAGGTGTAGGTGTCCAGGACCTCCGCGACCCCGGGCGAGAACCCGTCGCGCTGCAGCAGGACCTGGTCGAAGCCGACGCTCAGGATGTCGCCCAGCCGCAGGATCAGCAGCAGGACGAGGACCGGTCGCAGGGACGGCAGGGTCACGTGCCACAGCCGCCGGCCCCACCCCGCGCCGTCGATCGCGGATGCCTCGTAGAGCTGATCGTCCACGTTGTGCAGGGCGGCCAGCACAATGATCGTGCCCCAGCCGCAGTCCTTCCAGATCAGCTCGGCGATCATCAAGGGCTTGAACAACGACGGCTCGCTGAAGACGCTCACCAGGTGGTAGCCGTTGTCGGCGAACAGCCCGTTGAGGACGCCCGCCGCACCGAGCAGTTGCTGGAACAGCGCGACGACGATCACCCACGAGATGAAATGGGGCAGGTAGACGATGCTTTGGACCGCCTTGCGCACCCACCCTC
Organism: Nonomuraea sp. NPDC049750; assembly: GCF_040659625.1. NCBI lineage: Bacteria > Bacillati > Actinomycetota > Actinomycetes > Streptosporangiales > Streptosporangiaceae > Nonomuraea > Nonomuraea sp. NPDC049750. The sequence goes on along the minus strand of NZ_JBFANB010000054.1, from coordinate 37,846 downwards.
GGGTCAGGCTGTGCAGCAGCAGCGCCAGGGCCACCGGCACCGGGAAGTAGAAGATCAGCTGCAGCGTGGCGAGGCTGATGGTGTTGAGCGCCGCCTGCCAGAAGTCGGGGTCGGCGAACAGGGTCCGGAAGTTGTCCAGGCCGACCCAGGGGCTGTTCATGATGCCCGCGAACGGCAGGTAGTCCTGGAAGACGATGACGTTGCCCAGCAGAGCGACGTAGTGGAACACCACGAAGTACAGCACTCCCGGCGCCATCATGAGCAGCAACAGACGGCTGCGACGTAACCGCTGCCGCCGGCCGCCGCGCCGACGCGCGGACTCGGCCGCGCCGGTGGGCGGATCGTCCGTCCGCCGGTCAGCGAGGGTGACGGCCACGTTACCTCCTGGAACGCTACGTAATGTCGCTTGGTTATCGGCACGTTAAAAGGGTTTCACTCTCGCGTCAAGACCCCAACCTTCACAAACGGGCCGGTAGATCCGATCCGCTGGCCAGCTGCGCCAGCACAGGCTAGGCTTCTTGTTAAACCCTTTTAACAAGGCAGCGGAGGTAGGGAGCGGCATGGAGAACGGGCGGGCGAGCATCCGCGACGTGGCGGCCCGAGCGGGCGTCTCGGTGTCCACCGTGTCACGCATCCTCAACGGCAGTTATCCGCCGGCGCCGGAGACCCGCGACAAGGTCATGCGCGCGGTCCGCGACCTCGACTACGTCGCCAATCCGCACGCCCGCGCACTGACCCGCCCGGAGACCGGCACGATCGCCATCGTGGTCCGGATGCTCGACGACGGCTTCCTCATGAGCCTGGTCCAGAGCATCGCCAACACCCTCGCCGACGCCGGGCGGCTGTGCCTGATCGGCACCACCGGCGGCGACCCCGATCGCGAGCTGCAGGTGTTACGGCAGATGAGCGCCCAGCACGCGCAGGCCATCATCCTCATCGGCGCCGTCTCCGAAACCCCCGAATACGTGCGCCACACCAACGCCTTCGCCACCTCCCTCGCGCAGACCGGCTCACGTCTGGTGCTGTGCGCCCGGCCCCCACTTGACCCGGACGCACCCGCCGGCGTGGTCGAGTACGACAACGAGGGCGGTGCGTACGCCGCGACCAGTCACCTGCTGTCGCGCGGCCACCGCCGCATCCTGCTCCTGAGCGGCCAGCAGGACCACAGCACCACTGTGCGGCGGCGGGACGGATACCGCCGTGCCCTGGCCGACCTCGGCGGCGATCTCGACCCCCGGCTGGAGGCGGGTCCCGCGTGGAGCCGCGAGACCGGCTACTCCCGCATGCGCGACATCTTGCGGGCCGGGCCGCCGGACTTCACCGCCGTGTTCGCCCACACCGACCACGTCGCGAGCGGCGTCCTGCAAGCCCTGCGAGAAGCCGGGCTGCGCACGCCCGAGGACATCTCGGTCGTGGGGTTCGACGACGCCGCCTTCGCCGCCGATCTCGGGCTGACCACGGTGCACATTCCCGCCCGGGAGCTGGGCCGGCTCGCCGCGACGATGGCGGTGGAGCCGGACACCGTCGACCAGCGGGTCGTGCTCGGCACCCACGTCGTCGTGCGGGACAGCGTCGCGATCGCCGCCGCCACCGAATAGTCGCGCACGCGGCAACCACCGAATGGTCGCGCGCGCAGCTACCACCGAAGAGGAGCATGATGACCCGCCGGCCCGTGACAGCACTGGTCATGTCCGAACCCACCATCCGCCAGCTTTTCGACGCCCCACGATTCGAGCGGCTGCACGCACTGGCCCAGCTCGACCGCCCCGAAGCGCTGACCGAGTTCGGATCACCGGCAAGCCGCGTCCGGCTCCGCGAGATCGAAGTCATGATCACCGGCTGGGGGTGTCCGCTCCTGACCGGCGAGGTCCTCGATGCCGCTCCCCGGCTGCGCGCCGTGCTGCACGCGGCCGGCACCGTGAAGACGCATCTGACCGACGCCTCCTGCTGGGAACGCGGAATCCTCGTCACCTCCGCGGCCAACGCCAACGCGGTGCCCGTCGCGGAGTACACCCTCGCCGCGATCCTGCACAGCGGCAAACGCCTGAGCGCCTTCGCCGAGGCATACCGGCGGCGGGGCACCGACTCCGCGTGGCGGGAACGTGTGACCGCCGGGTCGAACTACGGTCGCGTCGTCGGCATCGTCGGCCTGTCACACATCGGCCGGCGGGTGGCACGCCTGCTGCGGGCCTTCGACTTCACCGTGCTCGCGAGCGACCCCTACGCCGGCGAGGCGGACGCCGAGGAGCTTGGCACGACCCTCGTTCCGCTGCCCGACCTGCTGCGCCGCAGCGACATCGTGACCCTGCACGCGCCGTCACTGCCTGAGACCCGCGACCTGCTGAACGCCGACCGCCTCGCCCTGCTGCCCGACCACGCCACGGTCATCAATACCGCCCGAGGTAGCTTGATCGACACCGACGCGCTCACCGCCGAATGCGTGAGCGGGCGACTCAGCGCGATCCTCGACGTCACCAACCCCGAACCGCTGCCGGTCGACTCACCGCTGTTCGGGCTGCCCAATGTGCAGCTCACGCCGCACATCGCCGGAGCCATGGGCACGGAGGTCCATCGCCTCGCCGAGGCCGCCCTCGACGAACTCGAGCGGTACGCGAAGGGGTTGCCCCCGGCGTACCCGATCCATATGCGAGACCTCGCCCGAATCGCCTAGACATTCACCCGCCACCTAAAGACGACGGTCCCCTATCTTCGATTTAATGCCCGATGAGCGCTGCTTTTCGCGCGATTCATGGCGCGCATGTGCATTGTCTAACAAGGCGCCATATGTTCGCCATAATTCCGCCATACGAGGGCATCTACCTGGGCAAATGTGAGCTATCAGCGCATTGATCAGCGATTTGCACATCTGCCCCGGACCAGGCCCTTGTTGAGCAGGTTTCCGTCATTTACTGTCCAGGTGATCAATTCTCTCACCTTGGAGTGGCGGATGAAAAAGTGGGTTTTATCCTGCATCATCATGGCGTTAGCGGCCACGACAGGCGTGAGCGTGCCGGCCCATGCCACGTCGGCGAATCTGACTGACCAGCCCCCGACGATAGAGCCTGGGTTGAGTGCGCGGCTGGCCGCCGGTGCCAAGGTCAGGGTGAATGTGGTCACCAAGAGCCGGACGGATCTGCCGGAGGCGTCGAGTGCCGGTCAGGTGCTGCAGACGATGTCCCGGTTCCCCATGGTCACCCTGCGCGTCGACGCGGCGGCGGTGGACCGGCTGGCCAAACTGCCGAACGTGGTGAGCGTGTCGGAGGACAAGCCCGTACCACCGGTGCTCGCCGAGAGCATCCCGCTGATCGGCGCGGACAAGACGCGGGCGACCGGGTTGACCGGCGCGGGCAGCGTGGTGGCCGTGCTGGACACCGGCGTCGCCGTCAAGCACCCCTTCCTGGGCGGACGGGTGATCGAACAGGCCTGCTTCTCCCCCATCGACGCCGACTACGGCGCCACCAGCCTGTGCCCGAACGGCGCCGCCACGCAGACGGGAGCCGGCTCGGCCGACTCCGAGAGCGGGCCGTGCGCCGATGCGGCCCTCGACTGTGATCACGGCACGCACGTGGCCGGGATCGCGATCGGCGACGGCACGAACGTGGCCGGTGCCCCGCCGGCCGGGGTCGCCCCGGGGGCCAAACTCGTCGCCATCCAGGTGTTCAGCAAGTTCACCACCGACGACTTCTGCGGGGCGGGCGCCGCGCCGTGCGTGCTGAGCTTCACCAGCGCCCAGGTGGCGGGGCTGGAGAAGGTCCTGCAGCTGAAGGAGGCCGGTACGGCTCTGGTGGCCGCCAACCTGAGCCTGGGCGGCGGCCTGTACACCTCCGCGTGTGACACCGACCCGCGCAAGCCGGCCATCGACGCGCTCCTGGCGGCCGGGGTCGCCACGGTGGTCGCGGCCGGGAACGACGGCTACGGCGACGCGGTCAGCGCGCCCGCCTGTGTGCCCTCGGCCATCACGGTCGGCAGCACCACCGACACGGACGAGGTGTCCGCCTTCAGCAACCGCGGTCCGCTGCTGGACCTGTTCGCGCCCGGCACGTCGATCGTCTCCTCGGTGCCCGGCAACACCTTTGGGTCATTGAGCGGTACGTCGATGGCCACTCCGCACGTGGCCGGCGCGCTGGCCGTGCTCCGCCAGGCCTTCCCGCAGGCGAGCATCGGGCAGCTGGAAGCGGCGATGGAGAGCACGGGCAAGGCCATCGCCTATACCAGCGCCACCACGCCCCGCCTCCGGCTGGACAGCGCGGCCCTCCCGCCGACCCCCACCGACGGCGCCCTCTGGCCGATGTACTTCGCCAACTTCAACGACTACGCCATCCCCGACCCGGGCAGCGTGGACTCGCCGATCGTCGTGAGCGACCTCCTCGGCAAGACCCCGTCCCAGGTGCACGTCTACGTCTCCATCCAGCACCCCTGGGTGGGTGATCTGAAGCTCTCCCTGATCAGCCCGGACGGAAAGGCATATGTGCTGAGGTCGCCGTCCTCGGACGGCAGCGATTTCATCGACGAGACGTACGACGTGGACATCAGCGCCGTGACGAAGCAGAACGGGACCTGGAAGCTGCGTGCCGCGGACGGCTGGTCACCCCATGCCGGCATCATCGATGCCTGGTCGATGGACTTCCCCTACTTCGAGAACTGGACCGAATACGCCATCCCCGACAAGGGCAGCCTCGTCAAATCCCCCATCACGGTCACGGGCTGGCTCCCCGGTAACGCGCCCCAGAAGATGACGGTCTCCGTGGACATCAGTCATCCCTGGAGAGGCGACCTGAAGATCGATCTGATCGGCCCGACCGGCATCGTTTATCCGCTTCGCGCGGCGAACTCCAAAGACGACGCCGACCAGATCGAGGAGACCTATCAGGTGGATGGGAGATCCTCACCGGCCAACGGGACATGGACGTTACGCGTCGAAGACGTCACAACCGGCGACACCGGCTACATCAACGGGTGGATGCTGAGGTTCTGAACCGTCGAAACCAGGTGTGAGGGGCCGGTGAGCCCCTCACACCTCTACAAGCCTTAAGGCCAGTCGATCGACGGACGCAGCGGGACGCCGGAGTGTCCCTCCGAGTCGAGCTTGACCCCCAGCACCTGGTGCAGCTGCACCTTGTTGCGTTCGAAGCCCACGATGCAGCCGGCCATGTACAGGGCCCAGACCCGGGCGGTCCCCATGCCCACCTCCTGCACCGCGTCGGCCCAGTTGGCGTCGAGGTTGGCGCACCAGTGCCGGAGGGTCTCGGCGTAGTGCTCACGGAGGTTTTCCTCGTGGCGGATCTCGAACCCGAGGTCCTCCATCTGCCTGACCAGGTAGCCGACCGACTCCAGCTCGCCGTCGGGGAAGACGTAGCGGTTGATGAAGCCGCCCTTGTTGAACGTCTTCTCGGTGCCGGTCGGCCGGGTGATGCAGTGGTTGAGCAGGCGGCCGCCCGCCTTGAGCTTGCTGTAGAGGAAGGCGAAGTAGGACGGCAGGTTGCGCTTGCCGATGTGCTCCGTGAGACCGATGGAGCTGACCGCGTCGAAGTCCGACTCCACGACGTCGCGGTAGTCCATGAAGCGGACCTCGGCCAGGTCCTCCAGCCCGGCCTCGACGATGGCCTTCTGCGCCCACTCGGCCTGCTGCTTGCTGAGGGTGACGCCCAGGGCCTTGACGCCGTAGTGCTTGGCGGCGTGCATGACCATGCCGCCCCAGCCGCAGCCGACGTCGAGCAGCCGCATGCCGGGCTTGAGGCCGAGCTTGCGGGCCACCAGGTCGAACTTGGCGTATTGCGCCTCCTCCAGCGTCGACTCCTTGGTGGGGAAGACGGCGCAGGTGTAGGCCATGGACGGGCCCAGAACCCACTCGTAGAAGCGGTTGGAGACGTCGTAGTGGTGGTGGATCGCCTCGGCGTCACGCTGCTTGGCGTGCCGGGAGCCGAGCTTGGCCAGCGTGCTCTGGCGGATCTCCTGCGGCGGCGCCGGGACGCGCATCATCAGCGGCTTCAGGCCCAGCGATCGGACGGCCGCCACCTTCTCGGCGGTCGTCAGGTCGTTGGTGGTGATGTTCCACATGCGGTCGAGCAGTGTGTACATGTCGCCGTGGACGTCGATGTGGCCGGAGATGTAGGCCCTGGCAAGGCCGAGCTCTCCGGGTGCCTGCGCGAGGTAGGCGACCGCTATCGGGGACTTCACCTCCAGGGCGAGGTCCGCGCCGTCCGGCCCCGCCTTGCTGCCGTCGTAGGCCATGAACGCGATGTTGGCCTGCGGACCAACGATCTTCTCAAAGATGGATGCGAGAGCCATCTGCTCACCTTCCCCGTACACACTTGTCGTACAGGTCAAGCATTCGGCCGTTCGGGTCGTATTCCTGCTTGACCGGCCAGTAAGCATCGCCGTTGTACAGCTGCCAGAACTGCTCACGAGCGTAGAAAGAAGTCGAGTAAAGCGACTTGTGCCCGTCGAGCTCGTGCACAGAGTTCTCGATGAGACGGTTGTAATAACCGTCGAACTGCCCCCGTGGCAGTGGCACCATTCCCCAGAAGCCGAAGTTCACGTACAGCTTGCCGGGCTCCAGGGGGTAGAGCGGCCAGCGGGAGGAAGCCCGCAGCGGGCACATCCACACCGGCGTCATGCCGACCTTGTCGTGGAAGAACTCCAGGAACTCCGCGCCCCGCTCGACCGGGGTCTCGACGTCCTGGATAACCGATTCCTGAACGGGCTGGTCGCGCCATCTGTCGACGCGCGCGACCACCCCGTATTTCCGGTCGAGCGCGACCAGCCGCCGGTAGACGTCGGAGCGCATCCAGCGGCGCGGCATCAGCGAGCGGACCATCGGCTGCTGCACACCGAAGGCACGCGAGCACCAGAACCAGTCGGTGTCCCAGCGCCACAGGTAGTCGCGGATGCTCAGCCAGTCGCGGTTGCGCTGCCTGATGGACTGGTAATAGATCCGCATGCCGGTGTAGTCGGAGGTGTAGGGCGCACGCTCGGCGAAGCGGCCGACCGTGAGATACATCTCCCCCGGCTCGAAGAAGACACCGTCAATGAAGTCGACGGGCTCCCCGTCATGCTCCATGCTGTCGCAGATCTCCTGCATGGCCAGCATGCACTTGTCGGCGTCGGTGAACTTGACGTGCGTCAGCTTGACGTAGGGCTGGACCTTCCTGAGCTTGATCCTGATGCGCAGGGCGTAGCCGAGCGTGCCGTAGGAGTTGGGGAAGGCCCGGAACAGGTCGCGGTGCTCGTTGTCGTCGCGGGCGACGACGATGCGGCCGTCGCCGGTCAGGATCTCGAGCTCCTCGACCGACTCGTGCGGCAGCCCGTCTCTGAAGCTGGTCGACTCGATCCCGAGCCCCGTCACCGCGCCGCCCAGCGTGATCGTCTTGAGCTGGGGCACCACATAGGGCATGAGCCCGTGCGGCAGCGTGGCGTCGACCAGGTGCTCGTAGGTCGTCATGCCCTGGACCTCGGCCGTCATCGTCACCGGGTCGACACTGATGACCTCGTCGAGCTCCCTGGCGGAGAGCTTGGCGGTCTTGCCCGAGTCGCGGAATCTGAAGAGGTTGGACGTGGCCTTGGACAGCCGGGGCGAAGCGTCCCCCGGGATCTCCGCGTACGACTGCCTGATGTGCTCTACTGCCCGTCGGTGTGTCGACATCGTTGTCGTCACGGAAGCACCCCCTTGAGCCGGTAGAGATCGTCCTGAAGAAGGTATCTCCCTGGACTGACATCGACCAGACCGGGGTCGTTAAAGACACGAAAACTGTTTATCGTGCCCGGTCGAATCCCTACGCGGTGGGCGAACTCGGAAATTTCCGGCGGATGATCGGCGATACACCGTTGATCACGTTGGCCACCTCGTGGCCGTCCAGCGCGGCCGTGAGGTTGGCCATCGTGGCCGTGAGCAGGCGTCCGGTGGACTCCGGCGTCACTCCGGCGACGTGCGGCGACAACAGCACGCCGTGGATCTCGCGCAGCGGGTCGTCATCGGGCAGGGGCTCGGTGTCGAACACGTCGAGCGCGGCGCCACCGAGGTGCCCATCGGTGAGCGCGCCGGCCAGCGCCGCCTGGTCGACGACCCCGCCCCTGGCCGCGTTGACCAGTAACGCCCCCTGCTTCAGCCGCCTGGGGTCGATCAGGCCACGAGTCTCGTCGGACAGCGCGATCACCACGACGACCACGTCGGAGGTGGACAGCAGCGGTGCCAGCTCCTGGTAGCCCGGCTCCGCGCGAGGCGTGCGGGTCCAGTAGGACACCTGGCAGCCGAACGCCCGGAACAGCCGGGCGCAGGCCGCGCCGATCGGACCGTAGCCGACGATACCCACCGGCCGGCCGTGCAGCTCGCGGGGCCGCAGGTCCTGCTGCGGCCAGTGGCCCGCGCGGACGGCGGCGTCGGCCTCGGCGAGCTTGCGCGACAGCGACAGGGCGGCGGCCAGGCACCACTCGGACACCGCGACGGCGCTGACGCCCGCCGTGTTGGCCAGCGGCACGCCCGCGGCGGCCAGCGCGGTCAGATCGTGGCCGTCGACGCCGACCGAGGGCTGCTGGACGAAGGCCAGCCGGGGCGCGGCGGCCACCGCCTGGGCGTCGAGCGCCAGCAGCGCCGTCCAGTCGCCGAGCACGATCTCCGCCTCGGCCAGCGAGGCGAGGAGCGCGGCGCGGTCGCGAGCCGGCGGCACCCGCACGGCCACCCGGTCGCCGAGCGGCGCGAGCAACTGCCGCAGCACCTCCTCGGGGAGCGGCGCCAGCGCGAGCAGATTCCAAGGCGTCACGCCACACCACCGGCACTCTGATTCCGGGGCGTCATGCCATCACCGGCACCCGGATTCCCGGGCGTCATGCCATCACCGGCACGACCGTGGAGGGGTAACTCATGCCGCTACCGTAAAGCTGGCGATCACCTGCCGCATCAACCCCTGGTCTTGTCTCCACCGCGCCTCGGTGGCCGTCCACGACAAAACGTAGGCGGTGTCCCCGATCGCCACCGCCCGCTGCACCTCGTGATACTTCACGCCCTGCGTGCTCCACGGCGCGTCGCCGGTCGGACCCGCCGTGTAGGTGAACTCCCATTCCACGGCCTTGGTCCCCTGGTGGGTGACGGACCTGCGGCGCAGGGTCCGAACGTCCTGGTCGTTCTGCCCGGCGGTCTCCTGCGAGTCGCGGATGATCTGGTTCGGGTCGGGGTTGACGTAGATGGCCTGGACGCCGAAGTGCCCGCTCCGGTCCCGGCGCGTCCACTCGGTGTAGGCCTCCTTGCGGGCGCCCCGCCAGCCGATGGGCCGCATGATGGACCAGCCGTCGGGGGACTTCCAGGCCCGTACCGTCGCCACCACCTTGGTCGGGGTGGGCGTCGGGGTGGGGGTGGGCGTCGCGCTGGTCTCGGTGCTGGGCGGCGGCGTGCTCGGCGGCGCGCTGGCCACGGCGCTCTGCGTGACGCGCGGCGCGCCTTCCGCCGACCCGCTGAACTTGAAGAAGGCGAACCCGCCTCCCCCGACCACCAGCACCGCCGCCGCTGCCGCCGCGAGGAGGGTACGGCCGCCGCGCGGCGGCTTCGGCTCCACCACGACCCGGTCATCGTTCGGCTGCTTGGCCGCGACGATGGCGGCCAGCAGCGCGTCGGCCTGCTCGGCGTTGACCCGTTCGTGCGGCTCCTTGCGCAGCAGCCCTTGCAGGATCGGGTGCATGATCGGCGGGATCCGGCGGTAGTCCGGCTCGTCGCTCAGCAGCGCGTTCAGCGTGGCCATGGGATCGCCGCGCTCGAACGGCGACCGGCCGACCAGCGTGGCGTAGAGCGTGGCACCGAGCGACCACAGGTCGGAGGCGGGCCCGGACTCGGCCGCGCGCACCCGTTCGGGAGCCAGGAAGCTCGGCGAGCCGGTCACCATCCCGGTCTGGGTCAGCGAGGCGTCTCCCTCGGCGGTGGCGATGCCGAAGTCGGTGAGCACGGCCCGGCCGTCGTCGGTGAGCAGGATGTTGCTCGGCTTGACGTCACGGTGCAGGATCCCGACCTCGTGCGCGGCCCGCAACGCCGACAGCACCTGCCGGCCCACGTCGGCCGCCTGCCGTACCGGAAGGGCGCCGGAGGTGGCGACGACCTCCTCCACAGAGGGGTAGCGCACCAGCTCCATGATGATCCACGGCCGGCCGTCCTCCTCGACCACGTCGTAGATCGCGACGACGGACGGGTGGTTCAGCCGTGCCGCCATACGCGCCTCGCGGGCGGTACGGAGCAACTGCCGTTCCTGGTCGGCCCGGGGCAGTCCCGCGGGCAGGAGCACTTCCTTAACGGCGATCTGCCGGTTGAGCAGTGTGTCGCGGCCTTCCCAGACCACGCCCATACCGCCGCGCCCCAGTTCGCGCAGTAACTGGTAGCGCTTGGCCACCAGCTGGTTGCTATCCGAAACCATGTCCAACCCTTGTAGACCCACCCGAACAGTGGGCAAGTTTCCCATACCTCGCGTATGTCTGCCCGGAGGTCGGGAAGGCGTCTTGCCAGAGGTCACCGAATGTTGTTCTACTGAGGCCAGCCGAGTCGTAGGAGATGCCGATGTCTGAAGGCCGACAGGGCCCGCTCGCCGGGATCCGGGTGCTGGAGCTCGCGGGGCTCGCGCCGGGCCCGTTCGCCGGGATGATGCTCGCCGACCACGGCGCCGACGTGCTGCGCGTCGATCGCGTGGCCGCCGTCTCCGACGCGCCGCGCACGGACGTCATGGACCGCGGCAAGCACACCATCGGCCTGGACCTGAAGTCGCCCGAGGGCGTCGCCACGCTCAAGGAGCTGGCGAGGAACGCCGACGTCGTCATCGAGGTCTTCCGGCCCGGAGTGGCGGAACGGCTCGGCATCGGCCCCGCCGACCTCCACGCGGTGAACGAGCGGCTGATCTACGGCCGGATGACCGGCTGGGGACAGGACGGGCCGCTCGCCACCACCGCGGGCCACGACATCGACTACATCGCGATCTCCGGCATCCTGTCGATGCTCGGCCGCGCGGAGGACAAGCCGACGCCGCCGATCAACATCCTGGGCGACTTCGCCGGCGGCGGTCTCATGCTCGCGTACGGCGTGCTGCTCGCCCTGTTCGAGCGGGAGCGCACCGGCAAGGGCCGGGTGATCGACGCGGCCATGGTGGACGGCGCCGCGATCCTGTTCGCGATGTTCTACCACGGCGTGCAGAGCGGCTTCTGGGGCCCGCGCGGCACGAACCTGCTGGACACCGGCGCGCCCCACTACGACACCTATGAGACGGCCGACGGGGAGTTCATGGCGGTCGGCTCGCTGGAGCCGCAGTTCTGGGACGCGATGGTGACCCGGATGGGGCTGACGGACCTGCCGGACCGCGGCGACAAGAAGCAGTGGCCGGCGCTCAAGGCCCGCCTGGCCGAGGAATTCAGGTCGCGGACGCGGGCGGAGTGGGAGGCGGTGTTCGAGGGCTCCGACGCGTGCGTGTCGCCGGTCCTGTCCATGAAGGAGGCCGTCCGGCATCCGCACAACGTGGCCAGGGGCGCCTTCGCCGACGTCGGCGGGCTCAGCCAGCCGGTCCCCGCGCCGCGCCTGCTCGGCGTACCGGACCAGAACCTCTCGCCCGCCACCCGGCTCACCGACCTGTCCGCCTGGGGCCTGAGCGCCGAGGCCGCGGAGAAGCTGCGCTCCCAGGGGGTGCTGGCCTGACATGGACCCCGATCTGCTCGACGGCGCCCTGTACGCGGGCGACCCGGCACCCGTCTACGCCTGGCTGCGCGAGTACTCCCCCGTCCACCACGACGCCGCCAACGGGCTGTGGGGCATCTCCCGCCACGCCGACATCACGGCCATCGAGCGCGATCCAGGGCTGTGGACCAGCACCGGCGGCTACCGCCCCCAGTTGCCCTCCGATCCGTCGATGATCGGCATGGACGACCCGGAGCACGCCGAGCACCGCCGCCTCGTCTACCGCCGCTTCACGCCGCGCTATGTCCACGAGCGCTACGCCGCCCGCGTCCGCGAGGTCGTCGTCGAGCTGATCGACCAGGCCCTGGAGGCCGGCACCGTCGACGCGGTGCCCGCCCTGGCCGCGCCGCTGCCCGCCCGCATGATCGGCTGGCTGCTCGGCTTCCCCGACGCGGACTGGCCGCGGCTCAAGCACTGGTCGGAGACCACGATCGTGGCGGGCGGCGGCCTGCGCTACGTCACGCACGAGGCCGCGGTCGCCGCAGGCGAGTTCGGCGAGGCCGTACTGGCCCTGGCCGCCGAGCGCCGGGCGTGCCCGGCCGACGACCTGGTGACCCTGTGGTCCGGCCGGGCCGCCTACGACGACGACCACCTGGCGAACGAGGCGCTGCTGCTGCTCGACGGCGGCGCGGAGACCACCCGTACGGTCATCGCGACCGCGATCGACGCGCTGATCCGGCACCCGGACCAGTGGCGGCTGCTGCGCGAGGACCGCGGCCTGATCGAGAACGCCGTGGAGGAGTTCATCCGCTGGACCACCCCGATCCTGAACATGTGCCGCTCGGCCACCCGCGACACCGAGCTCCACGGACAGCGCATCAGCCGAGGGCAGCAGGTCCTGCTCATGTACGGCTCGGCGAACCGGGACGAGTCGGTGTTCGACCGGCCGGAGGTGTTCGACGTGACGCGCAAGCCGGGCGGGCACATCGCGTTCGGCCTGGGGACCCACTTCTGCCTGGGCGCGTCCCTGGCCCGGCTGGAGTTACGGATCTTCTTCGAGGAGTGGATCGACCGGGTGGGCTCGGCCGCCTGGTCCGACGACGCGGGCCCGCGCATCCTGCCCAACGCGTTCGTGCGCGGCGTCACGTCCTTTCCCGTCGTGCTCTCGCCGCGCGGGTGAACTGGTCGTCGAAGCGGCGGGGGAAGGGCACCATCCGATGCTTGTGCCGGTACGGCGCGGCCTGCCGTACCACGTTGAACCCGGCGGCGGAGACGATGCGGCCGGCCGTGGCGAACAGCGGCCAGGCCGGGCGGACGGCGAGGTGCGCCACTCCGGCGGGCAGGCCGGGCGGCGCGGCGGGCGAGACGAGCACGAGGCGCGGGCTGAGACCTTCGAGGACGGCGCTCTCGCGGGCGTACGCCACCAGCTCCAGGATCTCGCCCGGCGGCCCGGAATGCACGATCAGCCAGTCCCCCGAAGCCGTCAGCCGGTCCTCCGGAGCCGTCAGCCAGTCCCCCGGCGCCGTGGCGGGCGGGGCCGGTGGATCGGCCAGCGCCAGCGGGACCACCTCGTCCGACACCGACTCCAGGTAGGCCAGGTGGGGATCGCTCACCGGCTCGGCCAGCCACGTCCGGTGGAAGCGCAACGGCCGGGCCGGGATCAGCGGCCGGTAGGCGTCCCAGCGCAGCAACCTGGCCAGATGCACGACACGCGTCCCCGGCGGCACCACCGCCTCGATCTCGCCGTCGAGCCCGGCGGGAAAGGCGTCCACCACGATCTCGTCGGCCCGCGCGAGCACGGCCGGGTCACGCGGCCACTCGGTGCGGATCGTGGCCGCGGCGCCCGGATGGACCGTGTGCAGGTAGGCCCGGACCCGGGTGAGATGGCCGAGCCCGCCGCCTCGGGCGTAGCAGACGATCATGTGCGGTTCGGCGGGGCGGACAATCCGGTACCGTCGGGCGGAGCAGACAATCCAGTGCGGTTCGGCGGAGTAGACAATTCGCTGTCGTCGGGCGGAGCGGCCGATCGGGCGCTCTCGCGGAAGACCCGCAGGTAGCCCTCCGTCTCGGCGGTCACCGTGAAGTCCCTGCGTACTCGCTCGGCCGCCGCCGTACCGAGCTTGGCCAGCTGCTCGTCCGTGGCCCGCGCGGCCCGGTCGACCGCCGCCCGGCACTCGTGCGGATCCCCGGCGGCGAAGCGGAAGCCGATCTCGTCGTCGACCAGGTCGGCCAGCCCGCCCGCGTCGGAGGCGAGCAGCGGGACGCCGAGGGCCGCGGCCTCCAGGGCCACGTTCGGCAGCCCGTCGTAGAACGAGGGCAGCGCGACCAGGTCGCAGGCGGCGTAGAGCGCGGGCAGCTCGTACCGGTCGAGAAAGGGCAGCCGCGTGTGCCCGGCCGGCACGGTCAGGTCCGCCTCCAACTCCCCGACGAGCAGCAGGTGGAACAGGTCCGCGTGCCCGGAGGCGGCCAGCGCGTCGAGCAGGAAGCCGACGCCCTTCTTGTTCTTGAGCTGCCCGATGAGCCCGATCGTGCGTCGGCCGGCGGCGGCCCGCCTGGCCAGGCCCGCCGCGCGTTCGGAGGGCAGGATCTGCCAGCCGGCGGTGTCGATGCCGTTGGCCACCCACCGCACCCGTGCCTCCGGCACCAGCGCGGACACCAGCGGCGCGTGCCCGGAGGCCACCACGCACACCGTGGCCGAGGCCCGTAACGCGTCGAGCAGGGCGCCCCTGCGGCGCAGCGAGAAGACACCGGTGTCGAAGTCGTTGCCGCGCAGCAGCGTCACCAGCGGAGCGCCGAGCCACGCGGCCAGGATCGGGGCGCCGAGCATGGCGTACGTGCCGCCGAACGCCACCACGTGCGTGTACGACTCGCCGCGCAGCACGGTCCACAACCGGCGCAGCGCGTGCTCGGGATTGTCCTCCAGCGGCACGGTGAGCAGCCGCCCGCCCCGCTCGCCGCCGGTCTGCCAGGGCCGATCCCGCCTGGTCAGGTGCGCGACGTCGATCTCCACGCCCGCCTCACGCAGGCCCCTGACGATCCTGTCGCAGGACTCGGCCATGCCGCCCCTGCTCGGCGGGTAGTGCTCGGTGAGCCACAGCAGCCGCATCAGCTGTCCACGAAATCGCGCTCGTCACCGTCGCCGAAGTCACCGAAGTCGCCCTGGTCCTCGGGGTCGAAGGCGCCTCTGTCGTAGTCGTCGAACGTGCCGTACCAGCCAGGGTCCTGGTAGGTGGAGGAGGTGCTCTGGTAGTGGTCGCGGCGGAAGCCGCTGGTCCAGAACGGGTCGTAGGCCGAGCCGTAGCCCTGGGCGGTCGCGCACTCGGGGCAGACGCCACCGGGACCGATGTGCCGGTCGCAGATCGGCCTGCCGCACCCGGCGCAGGCGGCGACCGGCGCGCGGCCGCAGCGGCCGAGCACGAAGAATCCGGTGCTCACCATGCACGGGATCACGCGACCCGCCTCCTTTGCGTCCACCTGAACGACTCGGTAGCCACCGTCATGATCGCCCCGAGCTGGTCGCGCTCGGCGGGCAGCGGCACCTTGGCGGCGGCCCTGATCACGGTCTTCACGCCCGGACGGACCTTCACCCGGATCCACCACGGAGGCGGGCTGCCCGGCCGCGCCGGCACCTGACCCTTGGCCAGCGAGCGGCTGGTCCTAATGTGCTGTACGGCCTTCGTCTTCGTCTTGGTCTTGTGCTTGCCCCGCGGATTGACCTTGACGACGCGGCGGCGCCTGACCAGGTCGGTGACGGCGAGCGTGAGCACGCTGCCGTCGCGTAACTCCGAGCGGACGCTGAGCCACGGATCGCGCACCCACCACTCCTCGGCCCGGCGCACCGGTCGTACGACCGGCAGGGACCGGTGCGGGCTCTCCTTGCCGGGGACGCCGTGGCCGCGCAGATCGGCGGTGATGCCGACCATGCCGCCGCCGACGTCTTCACAGAGCACCCTGATCAGCGGCACGAGCAGGCTCTCCGTACGCGCGGGCAGCCGCCACTTGCGCCGGCGGACGAGCCCGCGATGCCGGGAGAGGCTGGCCAGCAGCGCCGCCCACTCCGCCTTGGGCAGCGTGGCCGAGAGCGTGTGCTCCCAGATGAGGGTCTGGTGCAGCGGGTGGAACCCGGCGATCGCCGCCCGTGTCTTCCGCCAGAACATGGCTCGAAACACTACACACGGCGATAAACCTCGGCGAGCCTCGCCCGGGAATCCGCCCAGCTGGGCACCCTACTCCTGGCCCGCTCCGCCATCACCCGCGCCTGTTCGGGGTACTCCAGGAGGATCCGGATCGCGCGGGCCAGCTCGGCGGGCCGATCGGGCGCGACCAGCCGCCCGTCCTCCCCCAGGATCTCTCGTACGGCCGGCAGGTCCGAGGCCACCACCGGCGTGCCGGCCGCCATCGACTCCAGGATCTTGAGCGGGGCGCAGCCCTGGTCGAGGTTGCGCGGGCAGGCGGTGAGCGGGGCGGCGGACACGGCCGCGCCGGCCAGCCAGCCGGCCACCTCGTCGTGGGGCAGCGTGAACCGCCACACGATCCGCTCGGCCACCCCCAGGCGGTCGGCGAGGCGCTGGAGGGGTTTGGCGCGGCGTTCCGGGACGGAGGAGCAGACGACCAGGCGCAGCTCGGTCAGGTCGGCCAACCTGGCGAAGGCACGGAGCAGCACGTCCACGCCCTGCCAGCGCTGGAGGGCGCCTACGTAGATCAGGTAGTGCTCGGGCGCGCCAGGTGGGCGTGCGCCCGACGCCGCCGACGCGGCTCCGGCGGACGGCGCGCTCGGCGCTGGGGTGACGGGGTTGGCGGCGTTCGGCACGAGGAACACCTTTTCCGGATTTATCCCCATTTTGCGGATGGCGTCGCCGATAACGATCGATGGCACGACAATCGCGTCCGCCTGTTCCAGGCAGTGCGCCTCCAGCCGCCGCAACTTGGCCACCGTGGCGGGGGCCGCCTGTGGCCAGGTGTGCGGCAGCTCGATGGACGGCAGCCCGTTCACCTCGTACACCACCTTGTGCCGGTGGCCGAGCACCGGCAGCGCGCTCCAAGGATCACGCACGTGGACCAGTTCCAGCGTCTCCAGGTGCGGCGCGAGGTGGCGGGCGACCCAGTGCGAGTACGCCTCGGCGCGGTCGATCAGGTTGGGGATCTGCTCGTCGAACCTGGCGATCTGGACATCGCCCTCGCGCTGGTAGCGCGGCAGCCCGCCCCCGCCCAGCACCCCCAGCAGCCCGCCGCCGAACCGGTCGAACAGCTCGGCGGCCATCTGCCCGATGTGCACCGCCGACCCCTTACTCGAAGGGAACCGGTCAAAGGCGAAATAGGCGGCACGCACGGCGCGCAGTCTATTCGCGCCGTTTCTACTGCCGCGCCGTTTCTACTGCCGCGCAGCTTCTCCTGACGCGCGGTTCGCCAGGCGCACGGCTTCGCCAAGCGCACGGCTTCTACTGCCGCACGCCCTCGTACGCCGAGTAGTCCTTCAACGCGATCGAGTCGTGCAGCCGCATGCCCTTGCTGCCCAGTTTGGTAGCGGCCTTGGTCACCGCGACCGGCAGGTGGCCGATCAGCCGCGCGGCCTGGGTGAGCGTCCACAGGTCGAACCGGTTGCCGGGCACGATCCGCTTGGCCGCCCCGACCGCGAACGTGCGGCTTCGCCGTACGTACTCACCGATCTCGGCCTCGTAGGCCGGGAAGGCGCGCTCGTGGTCGCCGCGTGCGGCGGCCAGCTCGCCCGCGAGGATGTACGCCCCGACGACGGCCAGGCTCGTGCTGCCGCCCACGGCCGGTCCCGGGCAGTAGCCCGCGTCGCCGACCAGCGTCACGCGGCCACGCGACCAGGTGTCGAGGCGCAGCTGGGTGATCGAGTCGAAGTAGAAGGCCGGGGTGCGGTCGAGCTCGGCCAGCAGCCGGGGAACCTGCCAGCCCATGCCCGCGAACCGCTCGCGCAGCAGCTCCTTCTGCCGGGCGACGTCGCGGTGGTGATACTGGAGCTGCTCCGGCGTCCTGAACAGGAACACCGCCCGCGCGTCGGACATGTGCGCCGCGCCGTACATCCCGGCCATCCGCCCGATGCCGGACAGCCCCTCCATGCGGCCGTCGAGGTCGAGGTAGTTGGGCACCGAGAAGACGGCCAGGTACGCGCCGATCCAGGTGGAGAAGCCCGACTCGGGGCCGAAGACCAGGCCGCGCACGTTCGAGTGCAGCCCGTCGGCGCCGACGACCAGGTCGAACCGCCTGGCCGCCCCGCGCTCGAAGGTCACCGTGCCGTCCTCGGCGATGGCGGTGATGGAGTCGTCGAAGACGTACTCGACGTCGGCGCGGGTGGCGTCGTAGAAGATCTCGCTGAGGTCGTCGCGCATGATCTCGACGTGGCGGTCCGACACGGCCGTGAAGACGCGCCGGAGGTCCAGCTCCACGGCCCCCTCCTGGCCTTCGCGATACTGGCCTTCGCGATACTGGCCTTCGCTATACATGGTGAGCCAGTTCGTGCCGGTCTTCTTGGCGGTGATCGGGTCGATCAGGCCCATCTTCTCGACGATGTCCATCGCGGGCCTGAACAGGTCGATCGCGTGGCCGCCCGTCTTGCGGAGCGACGGGGCGCGCTCCACGACGGTGACGTCGAAGCCGTATCTGTTGAGCCAGTACGCCAGCGCCGGTCCGGCGACACTCGCGCCGGAGATCAGGATCTGCATGACAAAACCCCCTTACCTAACGGATGGTAAGCGACCCGAAATAACATCCGCAAGGGGTTACTTAACGATAGGTAAGGAGGGCGGTCCATGAGGCCGCGACCCGAGCCCGACCGGGCTCGGGTTCAGCGATCAGTAGACGGCGATGTAGAGGTCCGCGCCACCGGGGTGGTGCACCTCGAGGTCCGTCCTGAACGCCCGCGCGGGCGTGCCGCCCGACTCGGTGTGCTTCCACACCTGCTGCCAGGCGTCGACGATCGCCTGCGGCATCTGGCCGCGCGCCTCGACCCGCAGGGCCGGGCCCGCGGGCACGCGTACGGCGACCATGCCCTCGGGCAACCTGGGGACCGTCCGCACGCCGATGCCGACGATCTGCGTGTAGGCGCCGTGATGGTCGCCCTCGTAGTCGGTCAGCACCGCGTAAAGGTTCTCGTCGACGCGTCCCGGAATGTGCGCGAACGCCCCGGGGGCGCCCGCCCGCTGCCACAGCGCGGGCAGCTTCGCCCTGGCGGGGTCGATCTCGTCGGCGTTCGAGGTGCGTACGGCGATACCGACGACTGTCAGCTCGTTTCTCTCAGTGACCTCCACAGGCCCTCCATCCCCCTAAGCATCTCGGGCGATCCTATGGCCATAACAAACGGGAAAAGCCCTCATAAGTCACCCACCGCATAGGATGGACGAACGTGAAGTTCCTTAACGGCCTCGAGCCGCAATACGACCTGACGTACAGCGACGTGTTCATGGTCCCGTCGCGTTCCTCGGTCGGTTCCCGGCTCGCGGTCGATCTTTCGACGAACGACGGCACGGGCACCACCATTCCGATCGTCGTGGCGAACATGACCGCGGTCGCCGGTCGGCGCATGGCCGAGACGATCGCCCGCCGGGGCGGCATCACCGTGATCCCCCAGGACATTCCCATCGATGTCGTGATGGAAGTCGTCGACTGGGTCAAGAAGCGCGACCTGGTCCACGACACTCCGCTCACGCTGACGCCGCACGACACGGTCGGCGAGGCCATGCAGCTGCTGCCCAAGCGCGCCCACGGCGCGGTCATCGTCGTCGACTGGGACAACCGGCCGACCGGCGTGGTGACCGAGGCCGACTGCCAGGGCGTCGACATGTACACGCAGCTGTCGCAGGTGATGTCGAGCGAGCTGCTGACGCTGCCGGCCGGGCTTGAGCCGCGCGCGGCGTTCGACCGGCTGCACGGGGGCCGCCACCGGCTGGCGCCCATTGTGGACGCCGAGGGCCGTCTGGTCGGCATCCTGACCCGCACGGGCGCCCTGCGCGCCACGCTCTACCAGCCCGCGCTCGACCCCGCCGGCCGGCTGCGCATCGCGGCCGCCGTCGGCGTGAACGGCGACGTCGCGGCCAAGGCCAAGGAACTGCTCGATGCCGGGATCGACTGCCTGGTGGTCGACACCGCGCACGGGCATCAGGAGAAGATGGTCTCCGCCCTGCGCGCGGTCCGGGCCCTGGACCCGGGGGTGCCTGTGGCGGCGGGCAACGTGGTGACCGCCGAGGGCGTGCGCGACCTGGTGGACGCGGGCGCGGACATCCTCAAGGTGGGGGTCGGCCCCGGCGCCATGTGCACGACGCGGATGATGACCGGGGTGGGGCGGCCGCAGTTCTCGGCCGTGCTCGAATGCTCGGCGGAGGCGCGGCGACTCGGACGGCACGTGTGGGCCGACGGCGGTGTCCGGCACCCGCGTGACGTGGCGCTCGCCCTGGCCGCGGGCGCGGCCAACGTGATGATCGGCTCGTGGTTCGCCGGGACGTACGAGTCTCCCGGCGACGCGCGCACCGACGCCGACGGGCGCAGGTACAAGGAGAACTTCGGCATGGCGTCCGCGCGGGCCGTGCGGCTGCGCACGGCGGAGGACAGCCCGTTCGATCGGGCCAGGAAGGCGCTGTTCGAGGAGGGGATCTCGACCTCGCGCATGTACCTGGATCCGCGGCGGCCGAGCGTGGAGGACCAGATCGACGCGATCGTGGCCGGGCTGCGGTCCTCGTGCACGTACGCGGGGGCGGCGAACCTGGAGGAGCTGCACGAGCGCGCGGTGGTCGGCATCCAGAGTGCCTCCGGCTACACCGAGGGCATGCCACTGCACCAGAGCTGGTAGCGCGGCTCAGGCTCCGGCCGGCTCAGGTGCGGTGCCGGCCGCCTACCGCTGGCTCCGCACCAGAGCCGGTTCAGGTTCGGCGCCAGCCGCCTGCCGCGTGGATCCCGCCGTCGACGTGCAGCGTCGTGCCGGTCACGAACCTGGCCAGCTCACTGGCCAGGAACACCGCCGCGCCCGCCGCGTCGGCCGGCTCCCCGAGGTGCCCGAGCGGCGGCAGGCGTACCGGCTCGAAGGGTCCGTCCGCCATCCGCTCCCGCACCTGTGTCTCGCCCTCGGTGGGCAGCCCGTCGGGCGCGATGGCGTTCACCCTGATGCCCAGGGGTGCGAACTCCAGCGCGAGCGACTTCGTCAGGCTCTCCAGCCCCGCCTTCATCGCCGCGTAGACCGCGAACCCCGGCGCTGCCTGGTGCGCCTCGCTGGAGGTCACGTTGATGATCGACGCCCCGGCGCCCATCATCGGCAGCATCCGGCGGATCATGCCGGTGACCTGCGTGAAGTTCTCCTCGATCAGGGTCCGCTCGCCGCGGGCCGTGGTGTCGGCGAACGCGGCGTGGAAGGTCCCGCCCGCGTTGTTCACCAGGATGTCCACGCGCCCCCACCGCTCGTGCACGGCCTGCGCGAACACCTCCACGGCCACCGGATCCCGTACGTCCAGGGTCATCGCGAGCTCGCTGCTCTGCTGCGGCTTGTCGCGGTCGCAGATCGCGACATGAGCCCCGAATGCCGCGAACGTCTCCGCGATCGCCCGCCCGATCCCCCGCGTCGCCCCGGTGATCACGGCGACGCGCCCGGTGAGCAGGATCGCATCGGCGGAAAGGGCGGCCATGAACGATGACCATATCCCGACCGCATAGAGTCGTCGGGTCCATTCCTGATCGCCAATACTCGTAACAGGAGCAATTCGTGGCACTCGAGAAGCCGGAAATCGACTTCCCGGAGGGCAACCCGCCCGCCGACCTGGAGATCGTCGACATCGTCGAGGGGAACGGCCCCGAGGCCAAGCCCGGCCAGAACGTCAGCGTCCACTACGTGGGCGTCGCGTTCTCGACCGGCGAGGAGTTCGACGCGTCGTGGAACCGCGGCGAGGCGTTCGAGTTCCCGCTCGGCGGCGGGCGTGTCATCGCCGGCTGGGACCAGGGCGTGGCCGGGATGAAGGTGGGCGGTCGCCGCAAGCTGGTGATCCCCGCGCACCTCGGCTACGGCAACCGCGGCGCCGGCGCCCGTATCAAGCCAGGAGAGACGCTCATCTTCGTCGTCGACCTCCTGGGCGTCAGCTAACACCCTGGGGCGGGTCGCACACCCGCCCCACCCCTCAGGGGGCCCATCGCCGGGCAAAATGCTGGTCTTGGCGCGGCGGATTTGTCGGCGAAGTACGGCAACATAGGGCATGTGCTGTTGATCGACGTGGTACGGGTTTCGGAGGCTGTGACGCGCACGTCCGCCCGGCTCGGCAAGGTCGGCCATCTGGCCGAACTGCTCGGCAGGGTCGGTGCCGACGAGGCGGAGATCGCCATCTCCTACCTGTCGGGTGAGCTCCCACAGCGTCAAGTGGGCGTGGGCTGGCGGACCCTTCAGGATCCGCCTCCCGCCAAGCTCGCCGCCACCGCCACCCTGACCCACGTCGACGCCCTGCTGTCGAAGATCAAGTCCGTCTCCGGCCAGGGCTCGCAGGCGGCCCGCAAGGCGCTGATCACCGAGCTGTTCGCCGGGCTGACCAGCCAGGAGCAGGCGTTCATGCTCCGGCTGCTCGGCGGCGAGCTGCGCCAGGGCGCCCTCGACGGCGTGATGATCGAGGCGATCGCCAAAGCGTCGGGCGCGCCGTCCGCCGACGTGCGGCGGGCGCTCACGCTGCGCGGCTGGCTGCCCGCCGTGGGCGCGGCGGCCCTGACCGGTGGCGTGGCGGCGTTGCACGCCTTCAAGCTGGAGGTGGGCCGGGCGGTCTCGCCCATGCTGGCCGGCAGCGCCCCGAACGTCGCCGCCGCGCTGGAGAAGGCGGGCACCCCGGCCGCGCTGGAGTGGAAGCTCGACGGCGTACGCGTACAGGCGCACCGCTCCGGTGATCAGGTGCGCGTGTTCACCCGCACGCTCGACGACATCACCGCGCAGGTGCCCGAACTCGTGGAAGCCGTGCTCGGCCTGGCCTGCGACGATCTCGTGCTCGACGGCGAGGTGATCGCGCTGCGGCCCGACGGGCGGCCGCACCCGTTCCAGGTGACGGCCAGCAGGGTGACCACCAAGACCGGCGTCCCGCGGCTGCGGGAGGACACGCCGCTGAGCGTGTTCTTCTTCGACGCGCTGCGGGTGGACGGGGCCGACCTGCTCGACCTGCCCTACGCCCAGCGCCAGGAGGTCCTCGGCCGGACCGTCACACCCGCTCTGCTCACGCCACGGCTCGTCACGGGCGAGGTGCCGGAGGCGGAGAAGTACTTCATCGACGTGATCAAGGCCGGCCACGAGGGCCTGGTCGTCAAGTCGCTGGCCTCCCCCTACGCGGCCGGCCGCCGGGGCGCCGGGTGGATCAAGGTCAAGCCGCGGCACACGCTCGACCTGGTCGTCCTCGCGGCCGAATGGGGTCACGGCCGCCGCGAAGGCAAGCTGTCCAACCTCCACCTCGGCGCCCGCGACCCGGAGAGCGGCGGGTTCGTGATGCTGGGCAAGACGTTCAAGGGGCTGACCGACGAGCTGCTCGCCTGGCAGACCGAACGCTTCCTGGAGCTGGCCGAGGGGCCCACCGACGAGTGGACCGTCAGTCTGCGGCCCGAGCTGGTCGTGGAGATCGCCTTCGACGGGGTGCAGCGGTCGCCGCGCTATCCCGGGGGGATGGCGCTGCGGTTCGCGCGGGTGCTGAGGTACCGGCCCGACAAGCGGGCCGCGGACGCCGACACGGTGGAGACCGTCCGCTCGCTCATGCTCTGACCCTTTTGGTACGGCTCTGCTCCTGTTGGGATGCCTTCACCTATCCCCAAGGTGACAGAGTCGGCGTTTTCCGGCTGTCCCAAGATCCCCGGCGTACGCTCAACGTTCTGGTCGACTCGTGACCAAAGTGAGATATTTCACTGAATGTCCCATTAAGTTGTCTTTACTCGCTGTTTGTCGCATATGTTCGACCACGTTCGCGGGGCACCCGCCCCGAGCGAGGGATCGGCCGACGCGCGCCCCCATATCCGCCCCGACCTGGCCTTTCCCTGTCCTGTCCCCTAGCTAGGACTGTGGTTTACCTTGGGCCAGCACTCCTACAACCCGAGCCGTCCGAACCCGGAGAGCCAGAAGAAGGCTCCAGGCAAGCGCCGTTGGGTCACCGTCGCGGCCGGTGCGGCCGTCGTCGCCGCCGCCTCGACCACCGCCTGGGCGGCCGTCGCCAACGACGACGCCCCCAAGCCCACCGCCGCGCTGGACGTGTCGCCGTCCCCCACGTACACCAGGGCCGACACCCCTTCCCCCGCCCCCAAGACCCCCGAGCCGAACAAGCCCAGCACCAAGTCGGCCGCCCCCAAGCCGTCATCCAGCCCCAAGGCCACCTCTCTCCCGAAGGCCGAAGCCGCCCAGCCGCCGACCAAGCCGGCCGACAAGCCGAAGACCGAGCCGGTACGCAAGGCGAAGACCGAGGTCCACAAGCTGAAGACCCGGGTCCTCAGCTCGGGCACCTGCGGCGCGTCCTACTACGACGAAGGGCAGATGACCGCCAGCGGCGAACGCTTCGACCCGTCGGCCATGACCGCCGCCCACAAGACGCTCCCGCTCGGCAGCAAGGTCCGCGTCACCAACCCGGCGAACGGCGACTCGGTCACGGTCCGCATCAACGACCGCGGTCCGTACGTGGGCGGACGCTGCCTCGACCTCTCGGCGGCCGCCTTCTCCGCCATCGGCGACACAGGGTCCGGGGTCATGAGGGTCAAGTACGAGGTCCTCGCCCGCTCCTGACGCCGAGCCCCGCGGTGCGTTAACCTCCACCCATGCCACACCTGTGTGACTGATCAGCAGCCGCCCGGCGCTTGACCCGCCGGGCATCCCGCGAAGCGATCCCCCTCTTCGCCCGTCCGGCCTTTCCGGTCGGACGGCTCGGCTGCTTGGAGTCACCAGGTGTCATCCGTTCCTCCCCGCCTGCCCGGAAACTCGCTGCTCGCGCTGCTGCGCGGCAACCCCGACTTCCGCCGCCTCTTCCTCGCCTCCGCCCTCAGCCTGACCGGCGACTGGTTCACCTTCGTCACCCTGAACGCCTTCGTATACCACCGCACCGGCTCGGCCGGGCTGACGGCCCTGCTGTTCGCCGTCGAGTCGCTGCCCGGCATCCTGCTGATGCCGCTCATCGGCTCGCTGACCGACCGCCTGGACCGCCGCCGCCTGCGCATCGCCTGCGACCTGGCCGCCATCGTCCCCCTCGCGGGCCTGCTCGCCGCCTTCCACCTGGAGTCGGTCCCCATGGCGCTGGTCTCGCTGGCGGTGCTGTCGGTGTCGGCCGCGGTGTCGAGCCCGATCCCCGAGGTCGTACTCCCCAACCTCGTCGCCCCCGACCGGCTGCCCACCGCGCAGGCCGCGCTCGGCAGTCTCTACTCGTCCGGCCTGCTGCTCGGCGCCGGGCTGGGCGGCCTGGCCACGGCCGCCTGGGGCAGCACGGCCACGCTGCTGGTCGACGCCGCCTCCTTCGCCGCGTCCGCCGTCCTCATCGCCCGCATCCGCCGGCCCTTCTCCACAGCGACGGAGGCCCGCCGGACGCGCGTACGTACCGACACCGCCGAACTGTGGCGCTTCATCCGCGCCGCTCCCACCGTGGCGGCCCTGCTCCTGCTGACGGCGGGCCTGCGGCTGTGCTACGGCGTGGTCGGCCTCCTGCCCGTCTACGCGCTCGAACGGTTCGGCACCACCGACGCCGGAGTCGGCGTCCTCTACATGGCGCAGGGGGTGGGCGCCGTGCTCGGACCGTTCGTGGGGCGGTGGCTGATCGGGAAGTGGCGACCGCTTGGGAAGAGGCGGCTGATCGGGACGCCATCGCGGCGGCGGTTGATCGTGTCGGGTGGCGCACTGGCGGTGTTCGGGCTCGGCTACCTCGGCCTGGCCCAGGCCGGCGGGCTGTGGTCGGGCGTACCCGCCGCCATGGCCGGCCATCTCGGGGTGGGCGCGTGCGCCATCCTGGCCATCAACGGGCTGCAACTGGCCAGCCCCGACCACATCCGCGGCCGCGTGATGGTCACCGCCTTCGGGCTGTCGTCGGGGCTGCAGGGGGTGTCGTCGCTGGCGGTGGCCCCGCTGACTGTCGCATTGGGCATGGCCGGGGCCACGCGCGCGCTCGGCGTACTCGCCGTCGGCTTCGCCCTGGTCTGGCTCTTGTACGCGCTCCGACTGCCTGAACCAGAGGCTCACTGATCGGCGACAGGGCGGATGGTGGGCGTAAGGACATGCGTCCGCAAAGCATCGGCCCGATGCGCTCAAACCCAGCCTGACCAGCGCGTACGCGGGTAAACAGGCATTGGCCGCAAGGCCACGCTCCGCAGCGGGACGCGCCAGAGGCGGCGTCGCGAGGCACAAGTTCCGGACAGACATACGGAGGTGTAGTACCTGTGTCCAACGACTCGATGGACAGGACCGCCGAGCAGGGGAGCTCTGCGGCGTTCGGACCCAAGATGCTGGCGGACATCAAGCCGCCCTTCGTTCCCGACGGCGCTACGGCGATGACCGTCTTCGTCGACTGGCCTCCCGGCCACCCCGGTGCCGCTCCGCACCGCCACTCGGGGCCGGCTTTCGGCTACGTGATCGAGGGCGCGGTCCTGTTCGAGCTCGAGGGCGAGCCGGAGCGCGTGATCAAGGCCGGAGAGACGTTCTGGGAGCCGGGCGGCGACGTGATCCACTACCAGGACGGCAACGCCTTGCCGGACGCGCCGACCAAGTTCGTCGTGTTCATGCTGTGTGAGCCGGGTCAGCCGATGCTCACCTACGTCGAAGAAGAGGAGCTGGCGCAGCGGGCCCACCTGCGCGCCCCGCGTCCCGCCGGCGGCTGATCCACCTGTTTTGATCAGGCGCGCACGCGGGTGCGTACGGACGGCAATGCTGTGGCGCCATGGGCTCAGGGGGCGAGGTTGATGGTGCCTGGGATGCCCTGGCGGGTCATCTTGGCGTACGGGGACAGCGCGCTCGCCTGGGCGAGCAGCGGGGTGGCCGTGTCACGTTCGACTCCGGGCCAGGTCACGACCAGGTCGGCGCGCAGCTCGTAGCCGCCGTCGGCGGGGTCGCGGCCGAACGCGACGGTCACCTCCACGGTGATCGATCCGGGGTCGAGGAGGTGCCGGCGGGCCAGCAGGCTGAGGGCGCCGTGGAAGCAGGCGGCGTACCCGGCGGCGAAGAGCTGCTCAGGGTTCGGGCCGGTGGCGTCGCCGCCCAGCTCCTCGGGCATCCGCACCTCCAGGTCGAGCACGCCGTCGGCGGAGCGGGCCCGGCCGGTGGCCCGGCCGTGGGCGGAGCTGCCGCCGCTCACCACGACGCGCGTGAGGTAGAGCGGTTTGAACGCGGAGCCGCGGTAGTCGTGCTCCGTGGAGAATGTCGGTTCGTTCACCGGTACGCCTTTCAGCGCCACACGGGGCGCCTGCGGTCGGGGGAGGCTGGTCATGGGCGGTGCCAGCGCTGCAACTTGTCGGGGTTCAGCACGATCCACACTGCGGTGACCTCGGCTCCGGCGACGCTCACGTTGGCCACCGCCACGGCTCGGCCCGCCTGGCGCAGGACCAGGCCGGTCCGGCCGTTCACGGACTCGACGGCCACCTCGGTGCCGGGCTGGCCGGTCAGCAAGATCGTGACGAACCGGGCTACCGCGTCCGCGCCGTAGGTGGGGCGTACGGCGGCGCGCAGTTTGCCGCCACCGTCGCTCACGACCATCGCGTCGGCGGCCAGGACCGCCCGCAGGGCCGCCGGGTCCCCCGTGTCGCAGGCCGCGGCGAACCGGCGCGCGACACGATCGTGTCTGGCGAGCATCGCTCGGTCCGGCCTGGGCGGCTGGAGTACCGGACCGGTGCCGGGCTCGGGCCAGCGTGCCAGACCGGCAGCGGGCACGGGCCGGTGAACCGGACGGGCGGTGGTGAACGCTCCGGGTCGCGGTGTGCCGCCGGGGGCGTGGCTCGGGGCGGCAGTGCCGAGCAATTCCAGGCAGAGACCTCCGGCGACCCGCGTCAGCCAGGCGCGCGGCACCGCGATGGCGGCGCGTTCTTCGTCGTCGAGGGCGTACCAGCGGCGATAGGTGTCTTGGACGATCCGGTCGGCCGTCATTTCCGAGCCGAACATCCACAAGGCGATCTCGAGGAGGTGCCGTCGTTCGTCGAGCATCTCCGCCAGCGTCCCGGCGCTCACTTCGGTCATGTCCTGCCGCCCTGTTCTTCCGGTGTCGGCAGTTAAGACCAGGCAGCCGGTCTTGTTGTGACACCACGAGAGGCGAACGTACTGGGCGGCGGCGGACGGTCTGTCAGATCAGCTGGTATGACCGTTCGAAGGCGCCGAGTTTGGCCGGGTTGACGATCCACATGACGTGGTGGATGCCCTGCGGCGAGGCCTCGATGGTGAGCAGGACGACGTCGGTGTGGTTGCGAGGGACGAGCACGCCGGCGCGCCCGTTCGCTTCGACCCACGTCATCTCGGCGCCCGGCCAGAAGCGTGGCGCGTACGCGGCCAGGAACTTCGCCACGCGGTCGCCGCCCAGCAGCGGGAATCGCGCCGCCCCTCTGATGCCGCCGCCGTCGGAGGAGCTGACGACGTCCGCGGCGAAGAGGCCTTCGAGAGCGGCGACGTTCCCCGTCTGGGCGGCGTCGAGGAAAACGGCCAGCAGACGCCGATGCTCCATCTTGTCGATGGGCTCGCGCCGGGCGGCGGTCAGACGTTTACGGGCGCGGCTCACGAGCTGACGGGCGTTGACCGGAGTGAGCTGAAGGATCTCCGCGATCTGTGTGTACGGGTAGACGAAGGCCTCGCGCAGCACATAGGCGGCCCGCTCGGTAGGGGCGAGCCTTTCGAGCAGCAGCAGGAAGGCGAGTTCGAGAGCTTCGCCCCGTTCGGCGCCCAATGTGGGGTCGAGGCTGGTGTCGACGGGTTCGGGGAGCCAGGGCCCTATATAGGTTTCGCGTCGCGAATGAGCGGAGCGAGCGACGTTGATGGCCAGGCGGGTGGTGATCAACGCCAGGAAGGCCGAGGGGTTCTCGATGGTCGCGCGGTCGGTGTTCTGCCAGCGCAGCCAGACTTCCTGAAGGATGTCCTCGGCTTCCACCGCGCTGCCGAGCATCCGATAGGCGATGCCGAACAGGCGCGGGCGCAGCTCGACGAAGTCGGATGCGGCCTGATCGAGTGCGCTCACCCGTTCCAGGGATTCCGCAGGCATACCTACCCCCGTTTCCGCGGCATCGGCGGCTCACGCACCCTGATCGCCGCGCCGGGAGTCGTCCTCCAGCGCCTCGACCGCGTCGAGCAGACCCCGCAGGCCGATCTCCTCGCGCTCAGCGTCCGTCGGATCGAAGAGCCATTCGGTGACCGGCAGCTCGGCGGCCTCCTCCGGACGGCTCGTCTCGGCCAGGATCACCTCTTCCTCGACCTCGACCTGGAGTTCGTACAGGAAGCCGTCCTCACCGTTCGGAGCGCTCATCATTCCTCCCATGTATGGCTTGGGTGTGCGGTCAAGGCGATCTGGAGTGAAGACACGCGGCTACTGGGCGGCGCTCTGCGCGAGCCAGTCGCGGTAGCGGATCTTGCCCAGGGTCGCGCCCTCACCCGGCACCAGCGTCCGCTCGCCCGGCACACTGCCGTAGTAGCGCGCCTGCGGGTCGGCGACCACCGTACGCGGGTCGCCCCAGGCGGCCAGGGCGTCGCGGAAGAACTCGTCCATCCGTGACTGCTCGGGCCCGGCCACCTCGGCCCGGCCGTTCAGCGGCTGCCCCACCGCGACCCGGCCGACCGCCTGCGCGACCTCTTCACCCGCGATGGGCTGGAACCGCACGGGCGCGATCCGTACCTGGTCGCCGTCCGTGGACTGGTCCGCGATACTCCGGATGAACTGGAAGAACTGGGTCGCGTGCACGAGCGAGAACGGGATCCCCGACTTCTCGATCAGCTGCTCCTGAGCGATCTTCGCCGCGAAGTAGTCGTTCTCCGGCATCCGCTCCGTCCCGACCACCGACAGCGCGACATGATGCCCGACCCCGGCCGCCGCCTCGGCGGCGAGCAGGTTGCGGGTGGAGGTCTCGAAGAACTCCATCACCGCGGCGGCCTCGAACGACGGCGAGTTCGACACATCGATCACCACCTGCGCGCCCGCCAGCACCTCCGCCAGCCCTTCACCGGTGAGCGTGTTGACGCCGGTGCTCGGCGCCGCCGCCACCGCCTCGTGACCGTGCTCACCCAGCTTCGCCACCACGTTCGATCCGATGAGGCCAGTACCGCCGACCACGACGACCTTCATGGCACAGCCCTTTCCGTCCGCCGGGGCACCCATGTGCCAACCGGTCCGCCAGCTAAGACAGGGCAGCCTCCGGCCTTGTGACAGCTCCGGCGAAATTTCTTTCTCTGCGCCGCCTGGAGGCGGCCAAGGGCGAGCGGGGCCGCGGGTGACGCCGTCCGTACGTCACTACTCCACGAGCTTTCCGACGCTGGAGACCTCGCGCATGAGCGCGGCGATCTCGGCGGGAATCGGCGGGATGGCCTCCCGCTCCACCGATCCGGGACCGGACCACACCAGGTTGACCTGCAGCGAGGGGTCGAGCTCTGGGTAGTCGGAGCGGTTGTGGCAGCCGCGGGTCTCGCGACGCTCAAGCGCGGTCTCGACCGTCGCGCGGGCGGCGAGCGCGGCGGACTTCAGGTCGAAGGCGTGGGCCAGGTCCTGGAAGCCGGCGATGTCCGGATGTACGCCGACGTCGGCGATGCGCGCCTCCACCGCGGCGAGTTCGGCGAGGCCCTTCCGCAAGCCGCCCTCGTCGCGCACCACGCCGGCATGCTCCGTCATGATGTCGCGGAGGGCTCGCTGCAGCGCGCGTACGTTCTCGGGGCCGTCAGCGGCGAGGAGTTCGTCCACCTCCGCCCGTGCCGCGTCGAGCGCCTCGGCCGAGCGGCGCTGGGCGTCGAGGCCCGCTGAATACTCGGCCGCCTCCTGTCCGACGATGCGGCCGAAGACGAGGAGCTCGATGAGGGAGTTGCCGCCGAGGCGGTTGGCGCCGTGCAGGCCGCTGGCCGCCTCCCCGATCGCGTACAGGCCGTCGACTCCCGTTCCGTGGTCTTCGGGTCGTACCCAGACCCCGCCCATCGAGTAGTGCGCGGTCGGCGCGATCTCGATCGGCTCCTTGGTGATGTCGAGCATCTGCAGCTCCAGAAGCGTCTGATAGACGCGCGGCAGCCGCGTCATGATCGTCTCGCGTGGCAGATGCGACACATCCAGCCAAACGCCGCCGTTCGGGGTCCCGCGGCCTTCCTTGATCTCTGTGTACGCGGCCAGGGCGACGCGGTCGCGCGTGGACAATTCCATCCGCTCCGGGTCGTACTTGGACATGAACCGCTCACCGAGCTGGTTGCGCAGGATTCCGCCCTCGCCCCGGGCCGCTTCGGAGACGAGGGTGCCGGCCGCGTTCTCGGGGGCGATGAGACCGGATGGGTGGAACTGCACCAGCTCGGGGTCGCGGATGCGGCAGCCGGCCAGGACGGCGAGGCGGAAGGAGTCGCCGGTGTTCTCGTCCCTCCGGGAGGAGGTGCGCCGCCAGATCCGGGTGTGGCCGCCGGCGGCCAGGATCACCGCGTCGGCATGGATGACGTAACGGCTGCCATCGGTGAGGTCGAACCCGTACGCGCCGAAGACCGCGTTGTCGCGGACGAGAAGGCGGGTGATGTACACCGTGTCGAGGATGGGGACGTCGAGCTGCGCCGCACGGTTGATCAAGGTGCGCTGGATCTCGAGTCCGGTGTAGTCGCCGGCGTAGGCGGTGCGCCGGTAGGTGTGGGCGCCGAAGAAGCGCTGCGAGATTCGCCCGTCCTGCTCGCGGGCGAACGGCATGCCGTAATGCTGGAGGTCCTCGATGCCGCGTGCCGCCCCCTCGGTGACGATTTTCACCGTCTCCGGGTTGGCCAGGAGATAGCTCTCTTTGAGGGTGTCCGCCGCGTGCTGCTGCCAGGTGTCCTCGGGGTCCATCGTGGCCAGCGCCGCGTTGATGCCGCCCGCCGCGAGCGAGGTGTGCGCGTCCGCCTTCGGCCGTTTGCCCACCGCGAGGACGCCGACCCCGCGCTCGGCGAGTTCGATGGCGGCCCGCAGGCCGGCCCCTCCTGTCCCGATGACCAGGACGGACGTGGCGATCCGCTTCTCCGGCACGTGCATGGTGCTCCTTTGGCCGCATGGATGAAAGCCGTTACGGGAGCAAGACCGGGTAGCGGCGTGATTTGTGACATCCATCGAGGTGCTTCCTCGTCACTGGCCTGTCCCCGGAGATAGGCGGCAGGTAATATGCCAGAAATATCCCAAAACGCGCATTAGCCGACAAAAGGGATGCCAGAGCGGGGGCGATGGCAGTGGCTGATTCTGGAGATCTCGAACAGGCGGCGGCGGTGTTCGTCAGTGTGCGGCCGCGCCTGTTCGGGATCGCGTACCGGATGCTGGGCGCGACCGAAGCCGAGGACCTGGTGCAGGACGTCTGGCTGCGCTGGCAGGCCTACGATCGCGCCACGGTGGGCAGCCCGGGCGGGTTCCTGGCGACGGTGACGATGCGGCTGGCGATCAACGCCGCCCAGTCCGTACGCATGCGCCGCGAGACCTGCGCCGGCCCTTGGCTGCCCGAACCCGTCGACACCAGCGCGGACCCGTACCTCGGCGCCGAGCGCGGTGAGGTCCTGGAGTCCGCAGTGCTGTTGCTACTGGAGCGGCTCACGCCCACCGAACGGGCGGCCTACGTGCTGCGCGAGGCCTTCGACTACCCCTACCGGCAGATCGCCGACATCGTCCGGCTCACCGAGCCGGCCGTACGCCAACTGGTCAGCAGGGCCCGCAAACACCTGCTCGTCGAACGCCGCACCCCCGTGGCCAGGGCCGAACAACGCGGACTGCTGACCGCCTTCCTCACCGCCGCCCGCTCCGGCGACCTGACCGCGCTGGAAGCGCTCCTCACCGCGGCCTGGTCGAGCACGAACGGGGGGTCTGCTTCACGAGTCGCCAGAGCTGGAAGGCAGCGGGCCCTGGCGACGCGCTCCGGCGCGGGCCCCGACGGCCGCGGCCATGATCGTGACGGCGACCAGCAGCACGCACCCGGCCGCGATGGCCGCGACCACAGCGGCCACGCCGATCCTCGGTGTCGCGAGCGGCAGTGACAAGATGAGGGCGACACAACCCAGGACCGCCGCGGGATGGATGACGGGCTCGGTGGTGACAAGCGCGTGGACCGCCCACAACGCGGCGAGATACACAGCGGCGGGGATGGCGACCGCGTAGCCGAGGGCCGGCGGCGACGCCGCGACGCCGCGCCCGCTCTGCTCGACCGCCACTTCGAGCCCGGCGCCGAGTGCCGCCAGGGCCGCGAAGATACCGTAATGGCCGTACCCCCACAGGTACGACCGATGACGGCGGTCACTGAGCCCGTCCCCGGCTTCCACGAGGAAGTAGAGCCACCAAAGAGCGAACAGCAGAACGAGGCCGCACCCGGCGATGACGACCAAGGGCGCCCTGACCTCGCCCGTCGCCAGCGCCCCTTCGACTCCCCGGCTCGCGGCCAGGACGCTCTCACCGAGCAGGATGATCGTGAACAGGCCGTAGCGCTCAGCGATGTGGTGCGGGTGCCAGTTGGTGGCTCTGGCCCGTTCCGCCCATAGGGGCACCGAGAGTTCCACGACATCCAGGAGAACGAAGGACAGCAGCCCGAAGAACCAGGGGAAGGCTCCCGTCTCCGCGATCAGGAAGCGAAGCGCCCAGCCCAGTGTCACGAGACTGATGGCGGCGGCGTAGCGCAGCGCGGTGCGGCGGCGCGCCCGGTCCTCGAGACCGGCCCGCAGCCATTGGCCGACGAGCCCGATCCTCATGATGACGTAGCCGA
This sequence comes from Nonomuraea sp. NPDC049750, assembly GCF_040659625.1. NCBI lineage: Bacteria > Bacillati > Actinomycetota > Actinomycetes > Streptosporangiales > Streptosporangiaceae > Nonomuraea > Nonomuraea sp. NPDC049750. The sequence goes on along the minus strand of NZ_JBFANB010000054.1, from coordinate 4,386 downwards.
GGGTGACGATCCCGTAGTCGGAGTGACCGGCCGCGGCGGGCACACCGGCGGCGAGGGTCAGCACGCCGGCCATCTGCACCATGGTCAGCAGCCGGTAGGCGACATCGTCGGTGTCGTAGGACGAGGCGAACCAGGTGAAGTTCATCCACGCCCACCAGATCGCGAAGAACACCTGGAGGAACGGGGCCAACCCGGCGAGACCGTGACCGGCGGCGATGCCGTGCGCGAGCTGAGCGGTGACACTGGCGACCGCGATCACGAAGGTGAGGTCGAACAGCAGCTCAAGCTGGCTCGAAGTGCGGTGCGGCTCGTCGATGGGACGAGCGCTCATCCGGACTCGGACTCGGATGATGCTGCCGGGTGGTGGCAAGGTCTCGCTCCTGTTAGCCGCACGACGTCCTGGTACGTCGGAAAAGACAGGGCAGCGGTCCGATCTGTGACAACCGGCTCTGAACTATCCGGGAATCCACTCCTTGCGATGACGTTAGGACGGAGACACCCCGTCACGCCGAATGCGATCGCCGTACTACCCGTCGACGAACGTGACCGTCTCGTCCAGCGGCGCCCGGCCTGTACGGATGTAATCCACCGTGACGTCCTCGAACCCGATCGACATGCCGCAGAAGAGAATGAGCCCCTCCGGAGGCGACACGACCTCAGCGACGGTCTTGCGGAACACCGACCACGCCATCTGCGGACAACTGTTCAACCCCTCGGCACGCAACAGCAGCATGACGGTCTGCAAGAACATGCCGAGATCGGCCCACTGAGGCCGGCCCATGTCACGGTCGATGTAGCAGAACAACGCGGCCGGCGCACCGAACGCCTGCCAGTTGCCGGCGGCGGCCCTCTGCCGCGCCTCCCAATCCCCCCGTGGAATACCGAGCGCGCCGTACCGCTCCTCCCCAAAAGCCGAGCGGCGCTCATAGTACGGAGACTTCAGCGCGGGCGGATACATCTCGTACTCCCGCTCATCCCAAGCATCACCCGCCGCCACCCGCTCACCCGCACGCTTCTTCAGCTCGGCCAACGGCCCACCCGTCACCACGTAGGCCCGCCACGGCTGCAGATTCGACCCGGACGGCGCCCAAGCCGCCGCCGACAGCACCCGCTCCAGCACCTCCCGAGGAACAGGCCGATCGGTGAACCCCCGCACCGCCCGCCTACTCGTGACCGCCTCATAGACATCCAAGATCGCCATCTCCGTTCCCGCCCAACGTGTCTACACAATTGACAGTAGAGGAGCGAAAAATGTGACAACTAGCGGTCAGGCATAACGCCCCGCGACGGTGATCGTTTCCAGGCTCGATCCCCCAGGGGATCCGCCGCGCGGTCGGCCGCTGTGGGCCGGGCCGCTCGACGGGGGTGCTCAGCGGCAAGCGCAGGATGAAGCTCGCTCCGCCGATCGCGGCCTGGTGGACGTGCGGGGTGCCGGGGCGGGCGGTGGCGATGTCCCTAACTGTCAGCGTGGTCTACAGGTCCGCGATGTCGTGGTGGTGGCGTCGGATGTGCGCCGCGAAGGCCCGCATGTATCCGGTCAGAAATTCGGCGGTGGCCGGCACCTGGATGTCGCCCTTGTCGTCGATCAGTTCCTTGCTGAAGTGGATGTAGGCCTCGGGCTGCCCCAGCACCGGGGAGTTGGTGAAGGACAGGATGGTCTTGAGGTGCTGCTGTGCGACCGCGGTGGAGATCGGGCCGGGTGAGGTTCCGATGATCGCGGACGGTTTGCCGTTCAGCACGTTGGATCCATAGGGCCTGGTCGCCCAGTCGATGGCGTTCTTCAGCGCGCCGGGGATGGACCGGTTGTACTCGGGGGTGACGAACAGGAGGGCGTCGCAGGCCTTGATCGCGTCCTTGAACTCCAGGGCCACGGCGGGGTAGTTCGGGTCGTGGTCGTGGCTGTACAGGGGCAACTCGCCGATGGGGATCTCCGTGAGGCGGAGTTCCGGCGGCGCGAGACGGCTCAAGGCCACAGCGAGCTTCCTGTTGATCGACTTCTGGGACAGGCTCCCGACGATGTAGCCCACGGTGTAGGTCATTGCGTTTCCTCTCGATCTATTAACGTGCCGCCGTCGACATCGACGGTCTGGCCGGTGATGAAGTCGGCCCTGGAAGAGGCGATGAAGAACGGCGTTCGTGATCCTGCTTCGGCGGACTAACCGTCGACGAACATGACCGTCTCGTCGAGCGGCGCCCGGCCTGTACGGATGTAATCGACCGTGACGTCCTCGAACCCGATCGACATGCCGCAGAAGAGAATGAGCCCCTCCGGGGGCGACACGACCTCAGCGACGGTCTTGCGATACATCGACCACGCCATCTGCGGACAACTGCTCAGGCCCTCGGCACGCAACAGCAGCATGACCGTCTGCAAGAACATGCCGAGATCGGCCCACTGAGGCCGGCCCAGGTCACGGTCGATGTAGCAGAACAGGGCCGCGGGAGCACCGAAACACTGCCAGTTGTCGGCAGCGGTCCTCTGCCGCGCCTCCCAGTCATCCCGCGAAATACCAAGAGCGCCGTAACGCTCCGCCCCGAAGGCGGATCGGCGCTCATAGTAGGGAGACTTCAGCGCGGGCGGATACGTCTCGTACTCGCGCTCATCCCAGGGATCACCCGTGGCCACCCGCTCACCCGCACGCTTCTTCAGCTCGGCCAACGGCCCACCCGTCACCACGTAGGCCCGCCACGGCTGAAGATTCGACGCGGAGGGGGCCCAAGCCGCCGCCGACAGCACCCGCTCCAGCACCTCCCGAGGAACAGGCCGATCGGTGAACCCCCGCACCGCCCGTCGACTCGTGACCGCCTCATAGACGTCCAAGATCCCCACCTCCCATCTTTGTTACGTTCGCGACGGTATCATTCAATACTATTCGATGACAAACGCGTCCGACACAGGTCAAAGCTGGGGTCGCGTCCGGGAGGCCGCGCCCGCACAAGCTGCGGCCACCCACAACAACGTCGTGGACAGACCCTGGTTCGGTCGGCCGTTGTGGGAGATGGAGCCGGCCGACGCCTACGCCTACTTCGGGAAGGCGGTGCGCGGCACCGCGAAGGGCACACGGCTGTCACGGACCCAGGCGCTCAAGTCGTTCGTCTTGCCCCTGGAGCCACTTGCTTCCTGAAGCCTTGCCCCTGAAGCCTTGCCCCTGAAGCCTTGCCCCTGAAGCCTTGCCCCTGAAGCCTTGCCCCTGAAGCCTTGCCCCTGAAGCCTTGCCCCTGAAGTCTTGCCCCTGGAGCCGCGGCACGAGATCGAGATCCGCCAAATGGCGGACCGCGCGATCAGGTCACCCAAGCGGGATTTGTCATGACTTGTCGCACGGCGCGCTTACGCCTCGCCGCCCGCGGGATAGGCGAACCGGGTCAGCAGCTCCCTCAGCTGCTCGGACTCGTCAGACCCCAGGTCGGCGACCAGATGCTCAGCCAGCGGCTCCGCCGCCACGTGGGCCGCGTCGAAAAGCTCGACGCCCTGAGGAGTGATCTCCACGGCCCGCACCCGCCGGTCCCCCGGAACGCTCTTGCGTACGGCCAGCCCCTTACGCTCCAGGTCGTCCACGACCCGCATGATCCCCGCCTTGTCCGTCCCCGTCGCCGCCGCCAGGTCCCGCTGCACCGTGGGTCCGCGGTCGACCAGCACGATCAGCACGGCGAAGTGCCGCAACTCGATGCCGAGCGGCCGGAGCGCCTCTGACATGACCGTGGCCGCGCGCCAGTGCGCCTGACGCAGCAGCAATCCCAGAGCGAAAGGCGAGGCATCCCCGGGGCGGTCGGTCGCACGCGAGGCGGTGGCCCTACGGGGAACATCGGCGCTCATGAGGCTATGTTATCGGCCATCTTTTCATTCGATACCGTAACAAATGAAATTAATCACCTGCCGACGGTGTGGGCGCTCAGTCCCGTCCGGGTACGGCCATCTCACCGAGTAGAGACCAGTCGTCCTGAGGAACGGTCGCGTTCACGATGCGCGGCGTCTCGGCGAGGTACGGCGGCAGGGTCCGCTGCGCCTGCTTGAAATGCTCGGACTGGACGTGCGCCGCCCCGGCCTCGTCATCGCGAAACGCCTCGACCAGCACATACTCGGTCGGATCCGCCACACTGCGCGACCAGTCGAACCACAGGCAGCCAGGCTCGTCGCGGGTCGCCTGGGTGAAGTCGCCGACGATCTCAGTGAACCGGTCGGCGTGCTCAGGCAGGACGCGGAACTTCGCGGTAATGAAGATCATGGAGGCCATTTCCTTAGGTGAGCTGCGTACAGGTCGAGATTAGCGTCAGCGCCTCGCCGAATCGACGTACCCACCAGTGGTCTCCGGCAGGCACATGCGCGTAGGGCGAGCACGGCCGCCACCGCGCCGATCAGCAGGCCACGCGAGCGGTTCCGCTTGGAGA
>NZ_JBFANB010000053.1:0-58902 GCF_040659625.1 Nonomuraea sp. NPDC049750 | reverse complement strand
GACACCCACGCCATCTCGGCGGGTAAGCCGCTGGAAGGCATCGAATACCAGCAGGGCACACTGGCCGGATACGAGGCCCGCCAATACCTGCTGGAGAAATGGGGCCGGACCTGCGCGTACTGCGGCATGGCGGGTACGCCGTTGCAGGTCGAGCACATCCACCCCAAAGCGCGGGGCGGCTCCGACCGGATCGCCAATCTGACGTTGGCGTGCCGGCCGTGCAACCAGGCCAAGAACACCACGCCCGTCGAAGAGTTCCTGCGCAGCAAGCCCGCGCTGCTGGCGCGCATCCTCAAGCAGGCCAAGGCCCCGCTCCGAGACGCCACGGCGGTCAACGCCACCCGCTGGGCGCTGTGGCGGGCACTGACCGCGACCACTCTGCCCGTGGCCACCGGTTCGGGCGGGCGCACCAAATGGAACCGCTCCCGTACGAACGCGCCGAAGTCCCACACCCTGGACGCCCTGCACGTCGGCGAACTCGCGCAGGTGACCGGGTGGCCGGGCCGCGTCCTGGTGATCAAAGCCACCGGCCGCGGCCTCTACAGCCGAACCCGCACCGACCGGTACGGCTTCCCCCGCCTGCGACTTCCCCGAATCAAGCACGTCCACGGGTTCGCCACCGGCGACCTCGTTCGCGCCACCCTCGCCAAAGGCAAGCACGCCGGAGTCCACACCGGACGCGTCGCCGTCCGCACCACAGGCTCCTTCAACATCACCACCGCGACCGGCACCCGCCAAGGCATCAACCACAAACACATCCGCCTGCCCCAAAGAGCCGACGGCTACAGCTACACCGCAAGGCAGGAGACCACCAATGAACGGTGAACCTCAGGGCACACTCAAGCCCTCCAGGGCCTTCCCACTCCCGCTTCCTCCCCGGCGCGAACGCCGGAATATCCACGGGAGGTCCTGATGACCGCCATCACGACGACCCTGCCCGGCCGGGTCGGTCCCGGCGCCACCCTCAGGCAGACCATGACGCTGGCCTGGCGGAGCCTGGTGCAGATCAAGCACAACCCGTGGGAGCTGCTCGACCTCAGCATCCAGCCGATCATGTTCCTGCTGCTGTTCACCTATGTGTTCGGCGGTGCCATCTCCGGCTCGACCGGCGACTATCTGCAGTTCGCCCTGCCGGGCCTGCTGGTCCAGAACGCCCTGTTCTACACACTGTCCACGGCGATCGGGCTCAACACCGACATCACCAAGGGCGTGTTCGACCGGCTGCGCAGCCTGCCGATCGCGCGCACCGCGCCCCTGTCGGGCCGGATCATCGCCGACACGTTCAAGCAGGTGTGGGCGTTCGCGCTGTTAGTCGGGTTCGGGATGGTGCTCGGGTTCCGGGTGACGACCAGCGTGGCGGGGCTGCTCGGGGCGCTGGCGCTGCTGGTGGTCGTGGCGCTGGCGATGTCGTGGATGTCGGTCTTGATCGGGCTCAAGGCGTCGAGTCCGGAGAAGGTGCAGATGATCTCCTTCTCGACGATGATGCCGCTGACGTTCACGAGCAGTGCGCTGGTGCCGGCCGACACCTTCCCCGGCTGGCTGAAGGCCTGGTCCGACGTCAACCCGGTGACCTACCTGGCCGACGCGATCCGCGGCCTGCTGATCGGCGGCGAGATCGCCTGGCCGACGATGGTCTCGCTGCTGTGGTCGGCGGGGTTCGTGGTGGTGTTCGCGCCACTGGCGATCAGGGTCTTCCGCAGCCACGTGTGAGACCGGTTCCCGGCCCGGTCCGTGACCGTCTGTCCGTGACCGTCCGTCCGTCCGTCCGCCCGTGCCCCCGTGACCGTCCGCCCGTGTCCGTCCGTGTTCGCGTACCTGGGCACCTGGTTTTAGCGAGCGCTGTGCCCTGGCAAGCGGACTGGACCCGCATCGCGTCCCCGCACCCGCCGGGCAGGCCGTCCCCCAGCGTCCGCTCGATCGGCCGGTCGGGCGTGGCCATCGTCACGGCGAGGAGAACCAGCAGGCCGAGACCCGGTTCCCCGGCGATCCCCGCGATTCCCGGCCCTGCCGAGCCACCTGCGGGCCGAGGGCGGCGAAGGTCATGGATGTGGCGAAGTTCACTCCTATCTTGCCCGCATTGCACCCGCTTTACGGTCCTTTACCGACCACCGACCCTCGCGAAACGGTCGGCGCACGGCGGATAGCCGCGTAGCATCATGCGGCATGGGGCTGTGTAGCACGGCAAGACGCGTGAGACACATCGCTGTCTCTGTGACAGCGGTGGCTGTCGTGCTCGCGTCGTCCGGTTGCGACTTCCTCATCGGAAGGTCCCAGGCCAAGGAGATCGCCGAGATCAACGTCTCGAGCCCGGAGTTGCGCGCGGGCGAACCGCTGCCGCGCGAATACTCCTGCAAGGGCGCTCAGGGCAGTCCGCCTCTGCGTTGGTCCAGCGAGCCTCTGTCCGACGCCAAGTCGATCGCGATCGTGGTCGACTCTCTCTCACCATCAGAATCCGCCGTCCAGTGGGTGCTCTACAACATCCCCGCGACGACGACCGAGCTGGGGCCGAACGCCGCCGCGAGCCCGCCGGAAGGCGCGAGCCAGGCCAAGGTGACCAGCGGCAAGGCGGGCTACCAGCCCCCCTGCGTGGAGAAGGGCAGCTACCGCTTCAGCGTCTACTCGCTGAACGGCAAGGTCGATGTCCAGGAGGGCGCCCCCCTCTCCGAGGTCTTGAGAAAGATCGCGGACCAGACCATTGCCCGCGGCCGGCTCACGGTGGTGAACATCCAGTGAGACACCGCTCACTAAACGTAGTAATAGTTACCAATTCTTCACGTAGGGTGTGACAACGCTCATAGTGGTCCGACACAATCAGATCCAATCGCTAGGTGCTGGTGATCAAAGGGGGAAGGTCGCGTCGATGGCCGCGCGATCTCACCGGTGCCGCAGGGAGGCCATGGCTTTGAGGGTGGTGCAATGATCGCGGTCGTAGTCAGCTTGGTCGCTGTCGTGCTCCTCGTGCTCGTCGTCGTGGCACTGGGCATGCGTTCCATGAACCGTCGGGAGAGCTCTCTGCCTCCCGAGCGGCTGAAGCAGATGGCCGAGAAGGATGAGAGGACTCAGACGCGTTCCACGGATGAGTTCTCCAAGAGCGAACCGCGCATGAACAACTTCAGCCCTGACTTCAGTCCTATCGGCGAGGCCAAGGCCAAACCGGTACGCACCGGCCAGCGCGGCAAGCGCGGTGTGGACGAGTGGGGCAACCCGCACACCGACGTCGAGGACGAGGAGTTCTGGGCCAACATCCGCAGCGACGCGGAAGAGGGCGGCTTCGGCGCCGGCGGCACGGTCGCGGCGCGCAAGGGCGCCTCCCGCCCCGTCGAGCGTCCTTCAGAGCGTCCTTCAGAGCGCCCCTCCGAACGGCCCGCGGAAAAGCCCGCCCAAAGGCCCGCCGCGCGTACCCCCTCCGCCCGAGCCGCCGCCGAGCGGGAGCGGGAGCGAGAGAAGCAGCCCAGCGCCCAGCGCGAGCAGCAGCGCCCCGCCACCAAGCGGGAGCGGTCCGGCAAGCGGGAGCCCGCCAAGCGCGAGCCCGTCACCGCCGTCGACCCCAACGCGGCCACCGTCCAGGCGCCGCTTCCCGGGCGATCCCAGCGTTCGCGTTCCCAGCGGCCCGCCGCCGCGGCCGCCTCGTCCGGTTCGTCCGGTCTGGCAGACCTCGTGGAGTCGGCGCAGCGTCCGGCACCGACGGCCGCCGAGCTGGCCGACCAGCGCACGATGACGTTCTCCGCGCCGACGCCGCCCGACGTGATGAGCATCCTCGGCGTGGGCGCGCAGCAGGTGACGCCGCCCCAGCCCGGGGCGGGCAGCGGTTCCTTCCCGGCGGTCGGCGGCGGCACCTCGCTGAGCACGAACAGCCCGGCCACCACCAGCGGTTCGTTCCCAGCCACGCCGGCCACCAGCGGGTCCTTCCCCGCTGTCGGCGGCAGCGGCTCGTTCCCCGCCACACCGGCCCCCGCCGCGCCGGTCTCCCCGATCGGCGGCGCGCAGGCCGGCGTCCCGTTCACGGTCTACGGCGCCAACACCGACCCGCTGGAAACCACCTGGACCAACCCGCCGATCGTGCCGACGGCGTCGGGCTCGTGGCCCGCGCTGCAGCACCACGACATCCTCGACGACCCGGCTCCCGCCGCCCCGTCGAGCGACTCCTGGCCGGCCTTCGAGCCGCAGCAGCCCGCCGCCGCCCCCCGCTCCTCCTATCCGGCCTCATATGAGGTACGGGCAGGTTGGGCCGTGGCCGACGACTCCGACCCGCTGACCGGCCCCTCCCCCGCCACCGGCACCCCCACGGCGCCCGCGCGGGCGGTCTCGGCCTACGACGACGTGCTCTCGGCCCCGCCCATGCAGCCGGCGCCGCAGCACTTCGCGTACGAGACGGGTGACATCACCAGCCTCCCGCCCGGCCAGATCGCGCAGACCTTCGCGTACGAGACCGGCGACATCACCAGCATTCCGCCCGGCCAGATGCCGGCGGGCTGGGGCGAGCCGCCGGCGAACAACGCCGCCTGGCCCAACTACGGCGGCACGCCCGAGGCGGGTGCCCGGCAGGGCGGCCGCAACGGCGGCGCCCAGGGCAACAGCGGCGGGCACCGTCGCTCCACCCCCGAGCAGGAATTCCCCGACTACTACCGCTGATCGGCGGCTCCCACGCCGACCGCCGGACGGCGGACGAGTGACGGCGGCCACTCATTAATCTGTAAAGCCGCCGATGACCCCTTAAGCCCCCGGCACGCGGGGCAATAGGGTTCGACGTATGATCGGCACTCTGAGTCGCGTGCTGAGCACGCTCAGGTACGACGTACCTGCCTCGCTCGTGGTCTTCCTCATCGCGGTGCCCCTCTCGCTGGGCATCTCGATGGCCTCGGGTGCCCCCCTGGCCGCCGGGTTGATCGCCGCCATGGTGGGCGGCATCGTGGCGGGCGCGCTCGGCGGCTCCGCCGTACAGGTGAGCGGGCCCGCGGCGGGCCTGTCCCTGGTCGTCGCGGATCTCGTGCAGACGTACGGCTGGCGGGCCACCTGCATGATCACTCTGATCGCGGGGGCGGTGCAGCTGGTGCTCGGGGTCTTCCGGGCGGCCAGGGCGGCGCTGGCGGTCTCGCCGGCGGTCATCCACGGCATGCTCGCGGGCGTCGGCGTGGTCATCGCGCTCTCCCAGCTGCACGTCGTGCTCGGCGGCAGACCGCAGCGCTCGGCCCTGGCCAACATCGTGGAGCTGCCCGCGCAGCTGGCCGATATGCACGGCCACACGGTGGCGGTGGGCCTGCTCACGATCGCCGTGCTGGCGTTGTGGACGCGCCTGCCCAAACGGATCAAGGCCGTGCCGGCGCCGCTGGCCGCGCTGCTGGTGGCCGGCGTGACCGCGTGGGCGTTCGACTGGGACGTCACCCGCATCGACCTGTCCAACGCCGTCACCTCCTGGGCCTTCCCCGTGCTGCCGTCCGGCGACTGGCATCGGATCGTGGCGGCTGTGGTGCTCGTCGCGCTGCTGGCCGGGGTCGAGTCGCTGCTCTGCTCGGTCGCGGTCGACGGCATGCACGACGGCCCCCGCACCGACCTCGACCAGGAGCTGAGCGGTCAGGGCGTGGCCAACATGGTCTCGGGCGCGCTGGGCGGGCTGCCGGTTGCGGGGGTGATCGTCCGCAGCACCGCGAACGTACAGGCGGGCGGGCGCAGCCGGTTCTCGGCGGTCCTGCACGGGGTGTGGGTGGTGGTGTTCGTCCTCGGGTTCGGCTGGACGATCAAGCTGATCCCGATGGAGGCGCTGGCGGCGCTGCTCGTCTTCATCGGCGTGCAGATGGTCAACCTGGGCCATGTCAGGAAGGTGCACGGCCACGGCGAGGTGCCGGTCTACCTGGTGACGATGGGGGCCGTGCTGGTCCTCGGGCTGGCCGAGGGGGTGCTGGCCGGTCTCGCGCTGGCCGCGCTGCTCGCGCTGCGGCGGCTGACCTGGGTCACCGTCAAGACGCGGCCGGAGCAGGACGGGCGCGTCCACGCGACGATCTCCGGCTCGCTCACCTTCCTGGGCGTGCCCAGGCTCACCCACGAGCTGCGCGCCATCCCGCCCGGCACGGCCGTGGACCTCGACCTGAACATCGACTTCATGGACAACGCCGCCTTCGAGGCGATCCACTCCTGGCGGCTGAACCACGAGCGGCTGGGCGGCAGCGTCGACATCGACGAGCTGCACGACGAGTGGTACGCGATGGCGGCCAGCGGGACCCGCCTGTCCCGGACCAAGACGCCGCCGCGGACGCCGGAGCGGTGGTGGCTGCCGTGGTCGCAACGCCACCACCGCCCCGCCCGGCACGGCGCCTCGGCTCCGGGCAACCCCCGTCCAGCCAGCGTGGAGTGCCAGCTGACGGCGGGCGCGCGGGAGTATCACCGGCGTACGGCTCCGCTGGTGCGGCCCATCTTCACCGAGCTGGCCCGCAAGCAGCAGCCCACGCACCTGTTCATCACCTGCGCCGACTCACGGGTCATCCCCAGCCTGATCACCGCGAGCGGCCCCGGCGACCTGTTCACCGTGCGCAACATCGGCAACCTGGTGCCGCGCAGGGGCGCCGAGCCGCACGACGACTCGGTGGTGGCGGCCATCGAGTACGCGACGCAGGTCCTGGGCGTGCACACGATCACGGTCTGCGGGCATTCGGGCTGCGGGGCGATGTGCGGGCTGCTCAGCGGCGGGGTGAAGGCGGGCAGCCTGCCGGGGATGCGGCGCTGGCTGCGGCACGGCTACCACAGCCTGGCCACGTTCATCGAGACCGCCGACGAACCGCTCGACGGCGGGGCGCTGGACCGGCTGTGCAAGGTCAACGTGCAGCAGCAGCTGGAGAACCTGCGGACCTACCGCAAGGTCGACGAGCAGGTGCGGGCCGGGCAGCTGGAGCTGGTGGGCCTGTACTTCGACATCAGCTCCGCCAGGGTGCACATGCTGCCGCCCCTCTCGTCTACGCTCTCCGTGAAGATATGACCGGTTTGTTGGTCGTACGCGAAGAATGTCGGCATGAGAGTACTGGTCATCGGCGGGACGAGATTTCTGGGACGAACCATCGTCGAGGAGGCGCTGGCGCGGGGGCATCAGGTCACGACGTTCAACAGGGGGCAGAGCGGGGCGGATCTGCCGGGTGTGGAGGCCATCCGGGGTGACCGCGAGGTGACCGCGGACCTCGAACGACTGGCCGACGGGCACGCGTGGGACTTCGTGGTCGACACCTCCGGCTATGTACCGCGGGTCGTCGGTGAGTCGGCGCGGGCGCTATCGGGACATGTGGGGACATACGCGTTCATCTCCTCGGTCTCCGCCATCGACGGCTTCCCCGGCAAGCCCGCCACCGAGGGCTCGGGGGTGTGGGACTGCGCGCCGGACGCCGGTCCTGACGACGGTGACTACGGGGTGCTGAAGGGCGGCTGCGAGCGGGCCGTGGAGCAGGGGTTCGACGGCAACGCGCTGATCGTGCAGCCGGGCCTGATCCTCGGCCCGTACGAGAACGTCGGCAGGCTGCCGTGGTGGCTGAACCGGATCTCCCAGGGCGGCCAGGTGCTCGCGCCGGGTGATCCGGGCACGCCGATGCAGCTCGTGGACGCGCGGGACATCGCCGTCTTCACCCTGGACCAGGCGGAGCTCGGTACGGCCGACCGGTTCGCGGTGACCGGGCCCGCGGGCAACACCACGTACGGCGAGTGGCTGGAGCTGGGCAAGGAGGCGACCAGGTCGGACGCGGAGTTCGTCTGGGTGGACGATCGGTTCCTCGTCGATCAGGGGGTGGGGACGTTCGTGGAGCTGCCGTTGTGGGGCGGGCCGCCGTCGGAGGAGATCGCCAACTTCTGGAGCGTGCCCACGGCCAAGGCCGAGGCGGCCGGGCTGCGCGTACGGCCGGTGGCGGAGACGGTGCGGGACACGTGGGCGTGGCTGCGTGACGTGCCCGAGGCGGAGCGGTCGTACGGGGCCAAGGCGCTGCACGGCATCGCGCCCGAGAAGGAGGCGGCGGTGCTGGCCGCTTGGGCCGCCCGCTCTGCGTAGTCGTCCACAGGCCGCGGAGCGCCCGTTCTGCGTAATCGTCCACAGACCGCTGGGCGGCGGCGGGTTAGCGTCTATGGTGTCGCGCTTGGCAGTCCTTGGTCCCCCACCCTGGCCCGGCGCGGCGGCCGGTCCTCAATCCCAGGGGCCGGAGGGGCGGAGGTATCCGCTGTCAGTGGTAGCGGGACAGCCGGGTGGTCACCTCCGCCCCTCACCACGCACGGCGGCTCATACTCAAGTCCTGGTTCGGCCAGGAGCCGAGGGGACGTGGGCCAACAAGGCGTCGAGAGCGGCGGGCTCGGCCGCGCCGCCCGCCGCCAGGACGACGCCCTGCCGGTCGGTCAGTACGGCGTACGGCGGCCAGGGGATGCCGTGACGGTCGAACACCCCGGGATCGATGACCAACGGTAACCCGACCCCCTGCGCCGCCAGGTAGTCGCGGACCTGCCCCTCCTCCGCAGCGCTCACCAGGACGACATCCACCTGCTCCGCCGCGACGAAGGCGGGCAGCATGGCGCCGCAGAGACCGCAGGTCGGCGCGATCAGCGCGTAAAGGACGCCGGGCCGTTCAGAGGTGCCGGGCCTTTCAGCGGCGCCGGGCCCTTCGGAGGCGAGGGCCACCGCAGGTGGGGTCACGTCCCAGTGGGTGCCGGGGCGGGGGCCGACGCGGCCGCGCTCCACGGCTCCGATCAACCGGGCCGGTACGAAGGTCAGCACGAGGTACGCCGCTCCCACGAGCAGGTGGACGGGGGCGAACGGGGAAGGTCCCGCGACGGCGGCCATGACCGCCAGCACCGCGAGCAGGCCGGTACGCGTCATGGTGGCGGTGCCGACGAGGCCGTGGTCGCCGAAGCAGCCGCAACCGACGCTCAGCCCGCGCCACAGCACGGACGCCATCGCGGCGAGGAAGACGGCGAACAGCGCCGCCGCGAGCAGCGCGCCCCAGCGCCGGGTGGGTGGCGCGATGAGCAGCCCCGCCGCCGCCAGCTCCGCCATCACCACCGCGACGGCGGCGACGACCGTGAGCCGCCGCGGGATCAGCCGGTAACCCGCGATGTCGGCGGCGAATCCTGCCAGGTCACGGGCCTTGCTCACGGCCGCGTACAGCAGGACCGCGATCAGCGCCGAATAGGCCGACGACAGAACGATCATGTGGCCGCGTCCCGGTAGGCCTGGGCCTGCAGGGTGTACATGTCGGCGTAGAGGCCGCCCTCCTCCATGAGCTCGGCATGCGTGCCCTGCTGGGCCACCCGCCCATGGTCGAGAACGTAGATGCGGTCGGCGTACCGGACGCTGGCCAGCCGGTGCGTGATGAGGACGATGGAGCGGCCGTCGGCGTACTTGCGGATGCGCTCGAACAGGGCGTGTTCGGCGCGGGCGTCCAGCGCGGAGGTGGGCTCGTCGAAGATCACCAGGGCGGCGTCGCGGTAGAAGCCGCGGGCCACGGCGATCCGCTGCCACTGCCCGCCCGACAGGTCGTGGCCGCCTCGAAAGCGCTGGTCGAGCAGCGAGTCGTACCCCTGCGACAGTCCGGCCACCACTGCGTCGGCCCCGGCGGCGGCCGCGGCGGCGGCCAAGCGGCCTTCGTCCAGCGGGCGGCCCATGAGGATGTTCTCGCGAAGGGTCAGCGGCCAGCGGGTGTGGTCCTGGGCGATCACCGAGATGAGCCCGCGGGTGTCGAGGTCGGCCAGGTCGGCGCCGTCCCAGCGGATCGTCCCCGAGTCCGGCCGGTACAGTCCGGCCAGCAGTTTGGCCAGCGTGGTCTTGCCGGAGCCGTTCTCCCCGACCAGCGCGATGACCTCGCCGAACCCCACCTCGACGCTGATCCCGTTGAGCGTGGGACCGCTCGCCCCCGGGTAGCTGAAGGTCACCTGGTCGGCGGCCAGCCGCCCGGACGGTTCCGGCGCCGCCGTACCGGATGGCTGTCGCACGCGTGAGGCGGCCAGCTCGCGGAAGGACAGGTAGTCGCCGAAGTAGAGGCCCGCCTCGTACAACCGGTTCATCATCTGCACCAGCGCGGCGAGCGACATCTGGCCGGCGCGGATGGCCAGCACGGCCGCGCCCGCCACCGAGAGCGGGATGACGCCGACGGCCAGCAGCCCGGCGAGCGCGGCGTAGACGGCGACGGTCGCGGCGCCGGTCAGCACGTCGCCTGCGGCTTTGGTGACGGCACGGCGGCGCGCGACGTCGAGCTGCACGTCCTGTTCGAGGTCGGCGACGTTCGCGTACTCGCCGAGCAGGAAGTCGCGCAGCGCGAACGCGCGCACCTCGGCGGCGGGCAGCCGCTCGGCCATCAGGTCCGACAGCATGAACTTGCGCCGCCGCGCGGCCGACAGCCGGTAGTACCCCTGGTACTGCAGGCGCGCCGCCCGCACCGCGGCCCAGCCCGCGGGTACGACCGTGACCAGCAGCAGCGGCGTCAGGAGCGGGTGCATGAGGCCGAGCGCCACGGCCGAGGCCAGCACGCCGACGGCGCCGCCGATCACGGCGATCGTCGCCTCGACCACGCCCGCGGCATCGGGCACGCCGCTGTCGCGGGCTCTGCGCATCGCGTTGTGGAACTCGTCGTCGTCGAACGCGGTCAGCTCCACCTGGGTGGTCAGCTCGAAGAGCCGCGTCTCGGCCAGCCGTTCGACCTCTACCTTGAGCCGCGCCTGGGCCCAGGTGGCGGCGGTCAGCAGCGCCCCGCGCAGCGCGGCGGCGGCCGCGACCAGCGCCAGCGAGGGCAGCGCCGCCCGGACGCGCTCGGGCGTGGGCCCGCCGGCGAACAGCGAGGCGAGCACGTCGGACGTCGCGACCAGGCCGTAGACGGTGAAGATGCCGGCCGCCAGGTTCCCGGCCAGCGCGATGATCGTGTCGCGGCGGTGCGCCTCCCATGCCATGCGCAGCGCGGACATCACCAGGTATGGCAGGCGACGCGCGATCTTCGCCATGCTCGCCGTCAGGAGTTCGTCGCCATGGCTCTCCCAGTAGGCGAGCGCCAGCCCCGACCTGTCCGCCGCGACGTCCGGGGGACGCTTCTTCCAGAACGCTTTCATGCGGGAAGCCAGGGGATCACCCAGCCAATCTAAGTGACCGTTGTGTCGCCGTAAAGCCCTGTTGTAAACGATTCCGCCTCCGCACTGCTGGGGCAAGGAATCCTGTTCCGTGACGCCTGGACATATTTGATGAGTTGTGAACATAATGCGTCCGTTTGGCCGCGACAGGCGATTCCCATCGCGGTCAAGGCACGGGTAACGGCACTTATCCAGCGCCGTCCCGAGGCTCAAGCCCCACATCGGCCGCCTACCGGTGGCCAAGGAAGGAGCCCTCATGTCCGTTCTTACACTGGAGCCCCGCGACGCGGGCGTTCTGGAGTACGAGGACCTCGCCGTCGACTTCGAAGGCGAGCTCACCGCGCTGCTCCATGGCCCTCAGGCCTGCGTGAACACCTGCAAGCGTACCGTTTGCTCGACGTTCCCCTGCTGCCCTTCGATCGTGTAATCGGGCGGTAACGCGTACGGCGTTCCGCGGCGGCGCGCTCCTTGCGCCGTACCGCTGTGGAAAGGCCATCGGTGCACTTCCGGTGGCCTTTCTTCGGGCATCCGGCCGGTCGGTGCAGAAGGGTTTTCTCGTTGACGGTAAATGTGATTGTTTCCCTTACCCATTTTGCCGAGTCGAACACTAGGGAAATCTATGAGGGCGACACCTGGGTCAGCGTCCACGACCCGCGTGCCACCACCCCCAACCAGGGCTGGAAGCTGCACGTCTCCGCCCGTCCCGGCACCCTGGGCGACACGCTCGACCGGGTCCTGCCCGTCCTGGCCGACGTGTCCTGCGACTTCAAGGTCGCCTGCTCGCCCGAGAAGCTCGCGGAGCTCAACTCCGGAGACCTCGACCCTGGCGCGGTCGGCAAGGCCATCACCGTCTACCCGCGGCCCGAAGAGGTCGTCCCCCTCGGTCACCGGCTGGCCGAGGCGCTGGCGGGGCTGGCCGCGCCGCGCATCGTCAGCGATCGCCAGGTGCGCCGCGACGCGCCGGTCTATTACCGGTACGCCCCCTTCGCCCCCCAGTACCGCGTGGACGAGAACGGCGACTTCGAGCTGATCATCGTCAGCCCCGACGGCGAGCACCTGCCGGGCGCGGCGGGACCCGAGTTCTCCTGCCCGCCGTGGGCGACCGACCCGTTCCGCCCGCAGGACGGCGTCCCCGACGCGCCTCGGGCGATCGGGTTGGACGCCGCAGAGGCGCCCGCCAGGCTCATCGGCAACCGGTACCGCATCACATCCGGTGTCGCGCGCGGCCCGCGCGGCAACGTCTACCGGGCCGAGGACGCCGACGGCCGGCCGGTCGTGGTCAAGGAGGCCCGCGCCTACGTGGGCGAGAACGCCGAGGGCTGGGACCTGCGCATGTACCTGCGCAACGACCTTCGCATCCTCAAGGCCCTGGACGGCGTCGCGGGCATCCCCACGCCGATCGACCACTTCCGGCACGGCGAGGACGAGTTCCTTGTCATGACCGACGCCGGCAGTCTGGACCTCAACCGGTTCGTCGGCGAGCGGGGCCGCTTCACCGAGAACGGCGGCGACCGGGACCTCACCGCGCTGGCGGGGCGGCTGCTGGAGGTGCTGGACGCCGTGCACGCGCGCGGCGTCGTCGTCAGGGACTTCTCCCCCAAGAACGTGGTGCTCGGCGAGGACGGCCGCTGCACGCTGATCGACTTCGGCAACAGCAGGTACGAGGGGCTGCAACTGCCCGGATGGAGCCGTGGCTACAGCGTGCCCGGCCAGCAGGCGGACCGCCCCTCCGAGCCCGCCGACGACTACTTCTCGCTCGGGGCGACGCTGTTCTTCTCGGCGACCGGGATGAACCCCATCATGATCGACCCCGACCCGGCCAGGAACGTCGAACGGACGCTGATGTGCCTGGCGCGGATGTTCCCCGGCGTCACGACGGGCGTCGTCGGGCTGCTGCCGCGCCTGTTCAGCCTCGACGCCGAGGAGCGGGTGGCGGCCGCGGCCGACATGAGGGCTGACGTGAGGGCCGGTGTGAGCGCCGACGCCGAGGCAGGGCGGGCGGGTCGTACGGTGTCGCGGTCTGACGGGGTGCGGTTCAGCGGTGCGCTGCTGTCGCAGGTCCTGGATCACACCACCCGCGTGTGCGTACGGTTCGCGGAGGGCCTGATGGACGGCCCGGCCGACGCCCGGACGTCGAGCCCGCCGGTGACGAACGTCTACGGCGGGTCGGCCGGGGTCGGCATGGAGCTGCTGCACCACCCCGAGGCCAAGACCGTCGCCGCCGACCTGGCCCGCTGGACGGCGCGCGTCATGCCGCCGACCAAGCTTCCCCCGGCGCTGTACTTCGGCCGCACGGGAACGGCGCTGTTCCTGGCCGCCGCGCGACTGACCGCCGTCCCCGAACTGCCGGACCCCGGCCCGATCGTTCTGGAGGGCGAGCAACGCGCGGACCAGGCGCACGGCGTCGCCGGCATCGGCGCGGGGCACCTCTCGCTGGCCGCGCTGGAACAGGATCCGCGCCACCTGGAAGTGGCCGCCGAGTGCGCCAGGCTGCTCGTCTCCGGCGAGGTGACGGACTCCAAGGACGCGGTGGCACCGGCCCAGGCGGGTTCGGGCGTCAACGTGGAGATGGCCTTCGCCCACGGCGCCGCCGGCTGCGCGGAGTTCCTGCTCTCCTACCACGAGGCCACCGGCGACCACGACGCCGGACAGGCGGCCAGGGAACGCTTCGAGTCGCTGGCCACCGCCACCGAGGCCATGCTCGGCGAGCTCACCGGGCCGGACGCCAAGGCCATGGGCGCGTCCTGGTGCCAGGGCGTCTCCGGCATCCTCGGCCCGCTGGCGCACGCGGCCACCACGTACGGCGAGGACCGCTACCTCGACCTGGCGGAGCGGGGCGCCCGCGCGAGCCTGGCCATCGCGCCGCAGGCATGGGTCGTGTCCCAGTGCTGCGGCCTGGCTGGCATCGGCGAGGCGCTGATCGACCTGGCGATGGCCACCGGCGACGACTCCTACTGGCGCGGCGCCGAAGAGATCGTCGAGCTGATGCTGATGCGCGCCGGCGGCGAGCTCTCGGCACCGGTCTTCACCGGCAACGACCTCGACAAGCCCGGCTACACCTGGGCGACGGGTGCGTCCGGCGTCCTGTCGTTCCTGCGCCGCCTCGACCGCCGCACCGGCTCCCGCCTGTGGACGGCGAACTGGCGGCTGCCCGTATGAAGCTCAGCGCAGGCGGCGGGCGGCGGCCAGGGCGGCCTCCGTCTGGATGGTGACGATCCGGTCGAGCGGGTCGGCGAGCTGGACCAGCTGGCCCTCGGCCTCCGCGCAGAGGCGCCCCATGCGCTCCTCCAGCGCGGCCCGGACGGCCGTCAGGTCGGCCGGGCGGTTGCCCGCCGCCGCCTCGGCCGCCAGCAGCCGCAGGAACATGGCGCAGGCCCGTAGCGGCAGGCGGCGCACCGTGTCGTGCATGCCGCTCGCCTCGGCCCGCGTGACGGTCCTGGCGGCGTCCTCCCGGTCCACCGCGCCTTCGAGCGAGGAGACCAGCAGGTCGCAGACGGCGAGCGTGTCGTCCACCGCCGCGTGGAACGGGGTGTGCGCGACGCACCGCGGCCGGACGTCCATACGCGCGCGGGCCAGCGGCTCGATCTCCTCGCGCAGCCGTACCGCGGCCGCCTTGACCAGGTGGCCGAAGGAGAGCCCGGCGTCCGAGGGGTCGTCGCACCCCGGAGTGGTCCACAGGGGCACCTCGGCGATCAGCGTGAACGTGCCGTAGCGGTCGGCGTAGTGCCAGCTCGACGCCCCGTACGTACGAGGCGCGCGCGCGTCGCCGCCCGTCTCCACGAAGTCGATGTGCTCGGCCGGCGGCAGCAGCGTGACGCCGGGACCCGCGACCTGGTAGCCGACGGTGTCGATGGGCCCCAGGTCCAGCGGGACGCCCTGGCTCGCGGCGATCGAGGCCAGCTCGGCGGCCAGACCGGGCACGTCGCGGGTGATCTGGAAGTACGCGCCGCCGAAGTCGGCGTTGTGCAGCGACAGCATGAACACGGGCCGCAGCTCGTCGATGACCCGCATCAACGCCAGGGTCTCCGGCAGCGGCCGGTCGAACTGCTTGCGCCCGGCATGGATGGGAAAGGTCCATTCGGGCTGGTCGCTCATGGACGGCCGGTAGAAGTGGCGGTGGTAGTGGCTGATCGTGTACGGGCCCGCGTACCAGCCCTCGTTCAGCCGGGCGCCGTCGGGATCCACGCACGCGATGAAGTGCCAGGTGAACCCGCTCCGCTCCGCCGCGTTCTCGCACAGCACAGAGGCCAGGCGGAGCACGGTCAGGAAGCCGGCGGGCTCGTTGGCGTGGGGGCCGCCGAACACCAGGGCGTTCTGGGACCCGTCCCCGATCGAGACCAGTTCCAGCGGCTCGCCCCGCCGGGAGGCGCCAACGAGGCGTCTGCGGCAGGTCGCGGGGAACCGGTCGCACAGCTCCCGCAGTAACGCGGCCATGTCGTCGATGGTCGGGATCACGCGCATGGGGGAAGCCTCTCAAGCGCGCGCCGCCACGTCACGTGGCCGATACAGGACGTTTCGCAACCTCGCCCGCCCCGAAGATCCCCGCCGAACGCAACCTCGCCCGCCCCGTAGGATCCCGGCCTCGCCCGTCAGGCGGGATCCCCGCAGACCTGGCAGGTGTCGAGCCGGGTGATGGGCTGCTCCGTCGTCGCCATCGTCAGGAGGTCGAAGTGGACCACCCGGCCGACCAGGGCCGGCGGGACCACGCCGGTGAGATAGCGGACCGCCTCGGCGGCGACGAACCCGGCCACGATGGCGCAGAGCGGGCCGAACGCCGGAATGCTCCGCCCCTGGTTCAGTATGGCGGGCAGCTCCCACCCATCGTTGCGGACCCGCAGCTCCTCCTCCAGGCAGGCCAGGCAGGCCGAGCTCCCCGGCACGACCAGCGGTCCCGCGATGCCCAGGTGCTGGCTGAACCCGCCCGGCAGGAGCGGCACCCCGGCGGCCACGCAGCCGGCGTTCATCCATTGGCGGATCTGCGGCTGCGGGCTGTCGGCCGTGGCGATGACCAGGTCCGCGTCCGCGACCAGGTCCGCGACGTCCCCGGCGCCGGTCAGCGTGCGGTGGTGTGTCTCCACCTTGACCTCCGGGCTGTGCTCGGCGAGCCTGCGGGCGGCCGTGTACACCTTCGGGCTCCCGACGTCCTCCGCCGAATAGAGGTATTGGCGGTGGAGGTTGGACTCGTCGACGTCGTCCTGGTCGACGAGCCGTAGCCGCCCCACCCCGGCGGTCGCCAGTTGCAGGGCGACGAAGCCGCCGATCCCGCCGACGCCGAGGACGGCCACCGTACGCCCGGCGAGGTCCCCGGCCATCTCGGCGGCCCGTGACGCGGGCTGGAACATGGAGAAGAACAGGGCCTGCCGCGACGTGGGAACGTGGCGCGTCAGCAGCTCGACGTCCTGCTCCTCGACCAGGATCCGGGCCGCGAGCAGAGCGGTGATGGCCTGGTCCACCTCGGCCGCCGTGACGCCGCCGATCCCCGCCGTGAGGCTGACCAGTTCCTCGCGGGGCAGGGCGGTGGAGGCGCACCGCCGTACCAGCTCGCGTAGGGCCGGAGAGGCGGACTTGAGCACCTTTCCGGTGCCCGGCAGGTCGCCCAGCCGGACTAGTTCGCGGCGGTCCTCAATGAACAGGGGAAACGCCGGGTTGACCAGAACGCGCGACAATTATCCGCTCCACGTCAGAAAAAGGCGCGGGATCGGCGACCCGGGTGGCCACCAATCCCGCGATGAGTATCAGCTGTTGCTGTTACCGCACGTGAGCTCCACTGCCTCTATCTCGGCAATCGTGATCTCCATGCAGTCCCCCCTCCTGATGATGCTGGGACATTTGGGGCTATAGCGAAGAAATGTCCTCGAGCGAGGAAGGTAGTTTCCCCAACCGCCAGTGTCCACCGCTTTGGGGATAAATGACCCACTTGAGCCAGTTTGTTCAGTAGCCCGTCTCCGAAACGGGCTTTACGGGGAAGCCCTATCAGGCCGGTCAAGGCGCCGCGGCCGTTGGCCTGTTCCACCGGCGGCCGTCGGTTCGGCTCCTACTCGTCACGGACGAGCGGCTCGAAGGCGTGCGCGTGCTCGGCCGCCCACGAGCGGAACGTGCGCGCCGCGGTCGCGGCCACCTCCTCCACAGTGGCGGTGACCGGCGCCGGGCCGAGCGTCATCTCGGCCTGGGCGCGCAGGATGCCGTCCACGGCCGCCGCCGGCCAGCGGCGGGCCAGCATCTGCCGCCGCGCGTCCTCCGGCGAGGTCTCCTCCCAGCGCACGGGGTGGCCGATCACCTCGCCGATGACGCGTACCTGCTCGGCCTGGGTCAGGGAGTGCGGCCCGGTCAGCTCGTACACGGAGCCGGCATGCCGGTCCTGGGTCAGTGCCCGCACCGCGACCGCGGCGATGTCCCGCTCGTGCACGAGGGACATCGCGGCCTGACCGTACGGCTCCCGCACCACTCCCCCGCCGCGGATCTGCTCGGCCCAGCGCAGGGCGTTGGCCGCGAAGGCATGCGGGCGCAGGATCGTCCATTGCCGCCCAGACCGTTCGATCAGCCGCTCGGCCCGCCGTTCATGATCACGCACAGCCGCCGACGACAGGTACACCACTCTGCGGGTCGCGGCCATCAGCTTGAGCACCATCTCCAGCCCCTCGGCCGAGGCGAACGGCCAGACCAGGAACACCGCCTCGACCCCGTCGAAAGCGGCGCGCAGAGAATCAGGGACCGACAGGTCACCGCGCACGCCCTCGACGGTCGGTGGCAGATCGACCGGTTCCCGGGTCAGCGCGCGAACCTCGACCCCGATTTCCACCAGCTGTGCCATCACCTGACGACCGACCGTACCGGTCGCCCCGGTGACCAGAATCCTTTGCGGCATCGTGCGCCTCCCATCAGTGGTCCTACTGATGGTCAACCGTAGGAGGAACAGATGAGATGGCCAATGCCTAAAAGTCTGGCATTCATACGCCATCGTCTTCAGCTTGAAAGTCTCAGACGGCGAGTCGCCCCAGGCCGCGGTCGACGACCGTGATCAGCAGGAACAGCGTCGCGGCGCCGATCATGACCCAGGCCAGCACGTGCATGCCGCCGGTGTCGGCGTGCCGGCCGAAGGCGAACGCGGACGCGGACGCGACCATCGAGCCCATGTACGAGAAGGTACGGAGCAGCCCGGACGAGGCGCCCATGCGCTCCGGATCGGCCTGCCGGTACACCGAGTTCTGCAGCCCGAGGTTGTTGAGCCCCTGCGGCACGCCGAACACCAAGGCGACGACGAGCAACGTCCAGACCGGGCTGTCCGCGTACAGGAACAGCATCAGCACGCACGCGACGATCTGTCCGACCGCGCCGACGACGAGCTTGCCCCACACTCCCTTGCGGCGGCCGGTGAGCGTGGAGACGACGATGGCCAGCAGGAACATCGGCAGCTGTACGAGCCCGGCCTGGGAGGCGGACAGGCCGCGGCCCTCCTCCACCCACTGGGTGAAGCCGAAGAGGAAGGCGTAGGCGACGACGTACGCGACCAGGGCACGCGCGTAGGTGGCGAGCAGGGGGCGGTTGCCGCCGAGCACTCGCAGGTCGATGAACGGCTCGAAGGCGCGCAATTCGCGCCACACGAACGCGGCGGCCGCCGCGGCGGCGATGGCGAGCAGGTACAGCGCCCCGACGCTCAGGTTCATCAGGAACAGCAGCAACGCCATGAGCATTACCGTGAACAGCCCGGCGCCGGGGAGATCCAGTCGCGCGGCGATGCCGCCGCGGCTGCTGGGCGGAGTTTTCGGCAGCCGCAGCGCGCCGAGGATCAGCGCACCGGCGGCGAGCGGGATGTTCAGGGCGAAGGTGGCCCGCCAGCCGCCGACGCGGATCAGCAGACCGCCGAGCGCGGGGCCGATGACCGCGACGGTCTGGGTGGCGACGGCGAGTGTGGTGAGCACCCCGCGAGGATTGTCGTTCCCGGTACGGTCCGCCTCGCGGCGCAGCAGCGACATCGCGGCCGGGTATCCGGCGCAGGTGCCGAAGCCGAGCACCACCCGGGCCGCGATGAGGACGCCCAGGTTGGGGGCGTACATCCCGACGACGCCCGCGACGCCGACGAGGGCGGCGCCGATCAGGAAGAGGCGGCGCGACCCGAAGAGGTCGATGAGGCGCCCGACGACCGGCTGCCCGAGCGCGGTGGCGAAATAGAGCGCCGAGACGAGCCAGGCGGTCTCCGAGGGCGGGGCCCCGAAGGCGACGCCGATGGGGACGAGCGCGACAGCGATGATCGTCGAGTTGATCGGGTTGAGCACCGAACCGAGGATCATCGGCGGTATCAGGCGACGATCGAACCGCCTGCCCGGGTCGCCCCTTGCGCTGCCGCCTGTGTGCGGCGTCGCGTCGGTGGTTGCCGGGGGCTTGTTGTCGTCGCTCATGGTTCGATCAGCTTCTCCAGGACGGCCATCGCCTTCACGATCATCTGCCGCTCACTCTCGGTGCACCGCTCCTCCAGGACGCGCGCCAGCCAGGCCTGGCGGGCCGCACGGTCGCCCTCGGCACGTTCGCGACCGGGGTCGGTGAGGGTGACAAGCCGCTTGCGGCCGTCATCGGGATCGGGGTGACGCTCCACGAGCCCGAGGCGGGAGAGCGCCGCGACCGTGGTGGCCATGGACTGCGGGCGTACGCCTTCCACAGCCGCGAGATCACTCGCCGTGGCGGGCCCGTTCTGGGAAAGCCGGGCAAGGACGGACGCCTGGGAGAGGGTGATGTCCGCGGCGTCGTTCACATTCAGGATGCGGCGGCGCAGGCGGCCGATGGTCACCCGGATGGCGCGCGCGGTGCGGACGGCGGAGGCGTCCTCGGTCTTGTCACCCACGTCTCCACCTTAAGTCGCTCAGTCCAAACTGTACAGTTTTGACTGTCTTTCTCATCACGGATGTGGGGCTCCATCCGGGACATGGTCAATCGCCCTCGGCCAATCGGAACCAGACCGATCCGCCGGTCTCGTCGCGGTGGAACCCCCATTCCTCGGCCAGCAGGGCCACCAGCCACAGGCCCCGGCCTCCGTCGTCCTCTAGATTCGGGGCGCGTACGGCGGGCGCGGTGGTGGCGGAGCCGGCGTCGGTCACCTCCACCCGCACGGTCGTGCCGGTACGGGTGATCTGGACCGTCACCTGGCCGCCGAGGGCGTGGGCGGAGTCGGAGTGGGTGATGGCGTTGGTGACGACCTCGCTCAGCAACAGGAGCACATCGTCGAGCAACGGGGACGGGACGCCGACGGACAGCAGGGAACCCACCCATTCACGGGCCTCGGGAACGGATACCGCCATCGCCGGGAATTCCCTGCGCCAGGTGGCGTGCGTGAATGGCGTCTTGGGCGAGTCGTCGCAATGACGGAGCGACCTTCTCATGCGTTCACCTCCGCTGCGATGATGTCGGCGACATTGGCCGCGCAGGCCACCACCCATTTGTCACGCCGCCACAACCGCGCCCACCATGGCCGCCAGGTGAAAACCCAGCCGCAGTAACGGCGGACGGCGGCGATGTGGACCTTGGCACCGCTCTCCGAAAGCATCTCCAGAACCGGCTGGCCGCTCACGGGAACGACCAGCGAGACGCGGATGCCAAGACAGTGCAGGTCCCAGCCCAGCCGGGCCAGATGGTCGAATCTCTCGTACTGTTCGCGCGCCGTCATTTCTCTCCCGACCATAGAAAGTCATGGGTAACCTTCTTTATCTGCTGCCAGAAAAGAGAGGCTGTGCTTCAGCGTGCCTTCATGGCGCCGAGTCGGCGACCGAGTCACCAAGCCAAGGCAGCACGCATAATGACAGCCGCTGGTCAGGCGTGGTTTAAATGGTGTAGCCACTCAAAGAAGGTTTCCGTTTTTCTCTGATTAGAGAGGAAATGTGATGCACGTTGTGCCGTCTCTCGACCCGGGGTCCCCTCGCGTGCGATTCGGCTCCGAGATGCGGCGGCTCCGGGAGGCCGCCGAGCTGTCGCAGGCCGCCGTGGCGTCCCGGCTCGGGTGTACGCAGACGCAGGTGAGCAGACTGGAGAAGGCGACCCGTACGCCGTCGCGGTCCGACGCCGAACGGCTGGACCAGCTCTTCGGGATGGCCGAAGGCGTCTCCTTCACCCGGCTTCATCAGAGCATCACCGCCCAGTCCGGCAGCCCGATCTGGTTCCGGAGTTGGGCCGAGGAGATCGAGCCCACCCTCCTCGTCCTGCGCTCCTGGGATCCCCTGCTCATCCCAGGGCTCCTGCAGACCGAGGCATACGCCCGCCATGTCTTCAGTCAGGGACCGCAGGTCACACCCGAAGAGGTGGATGAACGCGTCGAAGCCCGCATGCGGCGGCAACACATCCTTGACCGGAAGAAGCCGCCCATGCTCCTGGCACTCGTCGATGCGGGTGTACTGCGCCGCAGAATCGGCGGTCCCGAGGTGATGTGTGAGCAACTCGGCCATCTGCTGGAGCTGTCCCGGCGGCCTGCCGTCTTTATCCAGGTCGTTGATCCGGAATGCGTTGCGGGCCTGGCAGGGGCCTTTATGATCGCCAAGCTCCCGAACGACCAGCCCGATGTCGTCAGCTCGGACTCACCGACACAGGCGCACATCACAACGGACCATGACATTGTCACCTCAATTTGGCAGCGCTATGAGGCGATACGGCTATGGGCTTATCCTGAGCGCATATCCCTCAAGATGATCGAGGAAGCGAGACACGCATGGACCTGAGCACTGCTGCGTGGCGGAAGTCGTCGCGCTCTTCAGACAACGGCGGCCAGTGCGTTGAAGTCGCCACGAATCTTCCCGGCGTAGTCGCGGTTCGCGACAGCAAGGACCCGGAAGGCCCCAAGCTGATCTTCACCCCCGCCGAGTGGCGGACATTCATCACCGGCCTCAAGTCCGGCGACTTCCCCCTTCTGCCCTAAAATCATCCGCATCACGCTCCCCGTCGCTGGATGACGACAGGCGCTGATGGCCGCCCGCCGTCGAAAACAAGAAACGGGGAGATGAGACTCACCGCCCGACAGCTCAATCGGGCCACGCTCGCCCGGCAACTCCTGTTACGGCGCGAATCGCTGACCGTGGCCGACGCCGTCCGCCGGCTCGTCGCCCTGCAGGCGCAGGAGGCCCCGTCACCGTATGTCGCCCTGTGGAACCGGCTCACCGGCTTCGAGGCGAAAGAGCTGGACGTCGCGTTCGCCGACCGCGAGGTGGTCAAGGCCACGCTGCTGCGCATCACTTTGCACGCGGTACACGCCGAGGACTACGGGGCGTTCCATAACGCGATGCGGCGCAGCCTACGGGCCGCGCGGCTGGGCGACTCCCGCTTCACCTCGAGCGGACTGTCCATCGCCGACGCTGACGCCCTCCTCCCCCATCTCGCGGAGTTCGTGGCCAGTCCGCGTACCAGCGCCGAGATCGAGGACTTCCTTAAGGGCAGGTACGGGGAGCCCAAGCGGGGTGCGTGGTGGGCGCTGCGGACGTTCGCGCCTCTGCACCATGCGCCGACCGGTGGGCCGTGGTCGTTCGGTGCGCGGTCTTCGTTCCTCGACGCAGGCATCACCTCAGGTCCGGAATCTGAGGACGAGTCCGTACAGCGACTGGTCCTGCGTTACCTACAAGCGTTCGGCCCTGCCACGGTGCCGGACATGGCGCAGTTCACCCTGGTCAAGCGGTCGGTGCTGCGGCCGGCTGTGCGGGCTCTGGCCGGCCAGGTCGAGGAGCTGGAAGGGCCGGATGGAGCGGCACTGTTCGATGTGCCCGGCGCGCCGCTCCCCGCTGAGGACACTGCTGCCCCACCCCGCCTGCTGCCCATGTGGGACAGCGTCCTGCTCGCCTACTCCGATCGCAGCCGCGTCATTCCCCCCGAATACCGCCCGATCGTCATCCGGCGCAACGGCGACGTCCTGCCGACCCTGCTCGTCGACGGCTTCGTCGCCGGTGTGTGGCGCCCGGTCCAGGGCGGCATCGAAGCGACGGCATTCCACCGGCTGGACGAGGAGGTGTGGAGGGGGCTCGCAGCGGAGGCCGAGGCATTGGCGGCCTTCCTGGCGGATCGCGGGACCACCGTCTATCGCCGCTACGCCCACTGGTGGACCAAGCAGTTGCCCAGCGCCGAAGTCCGCCTGCTCCCAAGCTGAAGCCCCTCGGTACCGACCTGCCCAGCGGAGCGATGACCGGAACGCCGATCGAGGCACGCGACTGCGCATGCGCCCTCTATCTCCCCAAACCGAAAGAACCCCCGGAGTGATCATCTGAAGCCATCAAGGACCTCAGCAGGCCTGCACTAGGCTTGATCAGCCGCGCGATGCTCAAGGGGAGGGAACCACCAGCTGTGCAGTCTCTGCAAGAACAGGATCCCGACCGGATCGCCGACTACCGGCTCATCGGCAGGCTGGGGGAAGGCGGCATGGGCGTGGTCTACCTCGCCCGGTCGCCGCGTGGCCGAATGGTGGCGGTGAAGATCATCCGCGCTGAACTGGCGGCGGCCCTGGATTTCCGCCGCCGGTTCGCCGAGGAGATCGCCGTGGCGCGACGGGTCGGCGGGAAGTGGACGGCCGCCGTGCTGGCCGCCGATCCCGATGCGGCATTGCCCTGGGTGGCCACGGCGTACGTCGCCGGGCCGACTCTGCATCAGGTGGTGGCGGAGCAGGGCGGGCCGCTGCCAGAAAACTCGGTGCGTGGATTGGCCTCCGGATTGTGCCAGGCACTGGGCGACATCCACGACGCCGGGCTCATCCACCGTGACCTGAAGCCGTCGAACGTGATGGTGACCATCAACGGACCGAAGGTGATCGACTTCGGCATCGTCCGCGCCTTGGACGCCTCCACCACCGGGGGCCTCACCGCCACCGGCGCGGTGATCGGCTCTCCCGGCTTCATGTCACCGGAACAGATCCGGGGCGAGAAACTGACCGGGGCGAGCGACATCTTCTCGCTGGGTACGGTGCTGGCCTTCGCTGCCACCGGGCGGCTGCCGTTCGACGCGCAGGACAGCCAGTTACACGCTCTGATGTACCGGGTGGTACACGAGCCGCCGGACCTCATCGGCGTGCCAGAGCCACTGCTGGGGCTGATCAAGGACTGCTTGGCCAAGGACCCGGCTGACCGGCCGACCCTGAACGAGCTGCGGGCACGGGAAGAGACCCAGTACCGCTCGCTGGAGCCATGGTTGCCGTCGGAGGTGCTGGCCCGGCTGGGCCAGGAAGCGGTGCAACTGCTGGAGCAGGAGGATCCCCGCACCCGGATGATCATCGCCGCGGGCGCCGCACCCGGCGCGGACCCAGTCGCCGAAGCGATGACCGTGACCCCGGCCGTCTCACCGCAACCGCTCACTGCCAGGCTCACCATGACTTTGGCTGATTCCAAGGCCCCTGTCGCCGGCGATCAGCCGCATCAGCAGGCTGCCGGAGCTGTGCGGTCGGAGGCACCACAACTTCGGCTGGTCGACGAACGCCGCCGCGCGCGCGGCCTTACGCTGCCGGCTGACGGGTACCGGGCCGCGGTCTACTGGCTCCTTGCCCTCTTTGCCTTGGTCTCCGTACTCACAGTCGTCCAGCAGCTCGGTGTCGTCGTCGGCGGAGTACACCAGGACGGGCTATTCGCCTTATGGGAATCGCGGTCAGCAATCGAGGACATCTCCTACGTCCTGTTGGGCGCCCAGGTCCTCTTCGGCGTCGGGCTGGTGGTGGGCTGGCTGATCTGGTTCGTCCGAGTACGCGCCGTCGCCGAGCGGCTCGCGCCCGGGCAACTGCGCTACCGCGAGTCCATGGCGGTGGTCGGCTGGTTCATCCCGGTGGGGAACCTCTTCCTCCCCAAGCAGATCGCCAACGACGTTTGGCATGCCTCCAGCCCGCCCGGCCGGGGCGGTGGCATGGGCCCCGCTGGTCTGCTGCACGCCTGGTGGTTCGTCTGGCTGGCTACCTTCTTGACCTGGCCTCTCTACTGGACCCCATGGATGGAGACGGGCAAGATGCGATATCCCGACGGGGACCAGCCCTCCTGGTACGACTTCCAGCTGCTGACCTGGTTCAGCATGGCAGTGCACGTGCTGGTTGTGCCGGCAGTGGTCGTCGCGGCTCTCTATGTCCATCGGCTGACCGTCATGCAGGCGGCCAAACTCGACGAGCGACCGCTCACCGGCGCCTCGGCGGTGTGACGGTCCGGGGGCCGGGTCGCGGGGTTTGAAGAGCTCGTACACCAGCGAAGCGATCTTGTCGCCGTGCTGGTGACCGGCGAGACGCTCGACCACTGTCCGTGACGGCACCACACAAAGATCGTTAGCGCCTGTCCCGGTCCACGATGTGCAACGGTACGTCCCGCTCGACCCGCTCCAGCACAGCGGCCGCGTTACCGCCCTTGGCCGCGGCGTACTCCGCCTCAGTCAGCGCGACGACCTGCAGGAACGTCACACGGCCGTGCGGGGTGTCCAGCACAGCCAACTGCGGGTCGACGGCGAACGCGAGCGCCGCGAGTTCGGTTGGATTGTCCTCATCCTGGTCCGGCCGGTCGTTGAACGTTCCCCGGGCCACGTGGATCGTGTGGCCGGGCGCGAACGGCCGCTCCGCGAAGACGTACCTGGCCAGCATCTGCAACAGCACGGCCGGCCACTTCGGCGGCGCTTCGTCCTGTGGACCACGGGCCACCCGGATGCTGAACTCGATCCCCCAGCCCGACTCCTCCGGGTCGTCGGTCACCTTCTCGTAGAGCTCGGACATCCCGAAGCTCACGAGGTGCCAGTGCGGTCGCGGCTCGTCCCGAGCGTAGATCCGGATCGCGTCCAACGGATCGGGACCGCCGGCCGAGTACGGCACATCGGGCGCGAAGGTGCCCACCGGTTCGGTGTCGCCGTAGAGATCGTGCAAGGCCGTCTCGATCGCCGCCCAGCCGACCGCCTCCAGGTCCGTGGAGATGGAGATCTGGGTCCCTTCCGGTAGGTCCTTCACCTGTCCGTGGATCTGGCCGGCGACGTTGACGCTGACCACGAAGTCGATGGCGTCGAGGTTGTCGACCGCGACCCGACCACCGGCGACCGGCGGGTGCTTGAAGTCGTAGACCTGTTCGGCGTCGAGGACGATCCCGGCGCGTTCGGCCTCCTGGGCCAGCCCGGCCATCAGATACCGCTCCTGGCCCTCCGGCGTGTCCAGCTCCGCTCGCAGCGCCTCGACGCCGTCCCAGCACCGGGTCAGCGTGCCATGCACGATGCTGAGGAACCAGCAGCCGTCGTCGGAGCGGAGGAAGACGTCCCCGAACGGGGACGCGAAGAGCGGGACCTTGTCTCCGATATCGGCCCACTGCCACGCCTTCAGGGCGCGCTCGTACTGCTCCGGCGAAAACGCTCGAATCATATTCACGCGGGGATCCAACCACAGTCTTGTTCGGCGAACACGAGCGAAGCCGCCAGGTCTGCCAATGCGATGACCACCTCAGGAAGCGGACCGATGAGTGACTTGGCGGTCCAACAGGTCGGGCTGGGATAGTGGGCGGGTGCGCGTCGGCATTCTCGGTTCCCTGGTGCTGGAAACCGCTACCGGCCCGACGCCGGTCGGGGGTGCGCGGCTGCGGGCGTTGCTGGCCCGGCTGGTGCTGGACGCCGGGCGTGCCGTCCGGCCGGCGACCCTGATCGACGGGTTGTGGGGCGAGACGGCGTCGGCCGATCACCTGCACGCGTTGCAATCGCTGGTGTCCCGGTTGCGGCGGGTCCTGGGCGACCCCGGGCTGCTCACCTCAGGCCCGGACGGGTACCGGTTGGCGGTCGAGACGGACGCGGTCGACGCCGCCCGGTTCGAGCGGCTGGCCCGCGCGGGTCGGCGCTCGCACGCGCAGGCCCGGCCCGCCGAGGCGGCCGCCATCTTGCGCGAGGCTCTGAGCCTGTGGCGCGGCCCTGCTTTGGCGGACGTACGCGAGGCACCGTTCGCCGCCGCCGAGGCCGAACGGCTTGAGCGGGGCCGGTTGGCCGCCTTGGAGGACCGGATCGAAGCCGATCTCGCGCTGGGCACCGGCCTCGACCTGGCCGTCGATCTCGCGCCGGGCACCGGTCTCGACCTGACTGGCGAGTTCGCGCCGGGCACCGACTTCGACCT
This sequence comes from Nonomuraea sp. NPDC049750, assembly GCF_040659625.1. Taxonomy (NCBI): domain Bacteria; kingdom Bacillati; phylum Actinomycetota; class Actinomycetes; order Streptosporangiales; family Streptosporangiaceae; genus Nonomuraea; species Nonomuraea sp. NPDC049750. Next base: position 31,781 of record NZ_JBFANB010000053.1, on the reverse strand, counting down.
GGTCGCCGAGCTTGAGTCGCTGACCGCCGCGCACCCGTTGCGCGAACGGCTGCACGCCCAGCTGATCCGAGCCCTGGCGCTCAACGGCCGTGGCGCCGAGGCGTTGGTCGCCTACCAGCGGATCCGTGACCTGCTGGCGGACAGTTTCGGCGGCGATCCCGGACCGCATCTTCAGGAGGCCCATCTGGCGGTGTTGCGCGGTGACCTCCCCCGGTCCCGCCAACCGCACGGCAACCAGCCCCACCAATCGCACGATAACCGGCCCCACCGATCGCACGGCAGCCGGACCCGCCGATCGCACGGCAACCTGGACGTCCCGCTCACCAGCTTCGTGGGCCGCCACGACGAGATCCGCCGCGTGGTCGACCTGCTCGGTCGTACTCGGCTGGTCACCCTGGTCGGTCCCGGCGGGGCGGGCAAGACCCGGCTGGCCAACACCATCGGCCGGCAGCTCACGCCGTCCGGCGGGGTGTGGTTCGTCTCGCTGGCCCCGGTCGGCGCGGACGATGTGCCCCGCGTGCTGCTCGACCTGTTGCGGGTACGCGAGGAGAACGTGCCGCCGCGTCCTGTCACCCCGGAGGCGGTACTGGACCAGCTGGTCGAGACGGTCGCGGAGGACGACCTGGTCCTGGTGCTGGACAACTGCGAGCACGTGGTCGAGGCCGCCGCGACGCTCGCCGGAACCCTGCTCGGCCGGTGCCCGAGGCTGCGCGTGCTGGCCACTGGCCGCGAACCCCTGCGGATCGACGGCGAGACCCTGCACCCGGTACTTCCGCCCTGTCCGCGGAACGGGACAACCTGTCGGCGGCGATCCGCTGGGCGGTCGAGTCCGGCGACGCCGACCTGGCGGTACGGTTCGGCGTCGCGCTGTGCTGGTTCTGGTTCCTGCGGGACTTCCCGCCGGAGTCGCTGGACCAGCTCGGCCAGGTGCTCCAGGTCCGCGGCTCGACCGAGCCGCAGACACGCGCGCTGGTCGTCATCGCGCACGCGCTCGCCACCGCTGAGGCCATCAGCCGGCCGGACGAGGCGGCAGCGACCTTCGACCGGATCAGGACGGCGCTGGAGCGCGTCACCCCCGGCGCCCACCCCATCCTGGAGATGGCCCGGTTGGCGCTCGCCATAGCCTCGGGAGGCGATCAAGCCACACCGGACACACTCGCTCCCCCGGACACGCTCGCTCCCCCAGACACGCTCGCTTCCCCGGACGTGCGGACGGATCCGTGGAGTCGGTCGCTGGCGCTGCTGGTTCGAGGCGTGCTGGCCATGAACACCGGGCACGCCACCGAGGCGACCCACTTGCTCTCGCGCGCGCTGACCGGCTTCGAGCAGCTCGGCGAGCGGTGGAGCCTGGCGATCACGCTGAACTCCCTGAATTCGGCACGGCATCGGGCCAGCGAAACGACCGGTCCGCCGACACTGTCCGAACGTGCCACCCGTTACCTCCGTGAACTCGGCATGCCCGAGCACACCATGGAGAACGACGTGGCGTCCGCGCTGCACCGGGCTCAGGCCGGCGACGCGGACGGCGGGCGGCGGCAACTGGCGGACCTGCTCGACCAGGCCGAGCGGAGTGGATCGGCGGAGTCCCGGACTCAGGTACGCCTGGGCTTGGCACGGCTGGAGTGGTGGGCCGGGCAACCGGGGCCGGCCCGCGAACACGCCCAGGCCGGCTCGGCCGAGGCGTCACCCGGCCGGTCGACCGCGCCGCACCTGACCGCGTTGCTGCTGAGCGTACTCGCCCAGGTGGACGTCGCGGAGGGATCCCCCGACGAGGCGGTACGCCGGCTCGACCACCCGGCTGTGCACCTGACGCTGACCTGGCGTACACCGGTCGCGGCCTCGATCGCGGTCGTGGTCGCCGCGATCGAGCTGAGCCGCGATCGACCGAAGTTGGCGGGACGGCTGCTCGGGGCCGCCACCGTGCTGCGAGGCTGGGCCGACCTCCGCGACGTAGACGTACGGATGGTCACAAAGCAGGCCACGGCCGCCCTGGGCGCCGCCGGGTTCGCGGCCGCGCACGCCGCGGGTGTGGCGATGTCGCGAGCCGAGGCCGAAGACCTGGTGTCCGCGATCATCACCACCCCCGAAGCCGACCGCGCCGCTCAGCCGGCGTGAGCCGCGGTCGGTACGGGCTTGCCGAACATCGTGCAGGTCACGGCGGTCTGCAGCGCGTGGGCGGCCTTGGCGATCTTCGGGTCGGCCTCGAACTCGGCCCAGAGCTCCGCCGAGATGAGGACGGTCGCCGTACGGCTGCCGGTGCGGTCAGTGAGGTTGGTGGACAGGTAGCCGGGCATGCCGCCGTCGTGACCCCAGAACGTACCGCACGGGCCGGCACCGGTCTGGATGCCCAGCCCGTAGCCGGGCCCGTCCGGCTGCCGTGAGTCCACCGGCACCGTGGTACGCAGCTGTGCCAGCTGGGCGGCGGGCAGCAGCTTGCCGGACATCAACGCGATGTAGAACCGGGACCAGTCCCGCGCGGTGGACACCACCGCCCCTGCCGCCCCGCCCACGCTGGGATCGTTGTCGGAGACGTCCACGTGGCCGTGGCGGTGCGCCCCGGCGAAGCGCCTGTACTCGGCCGGCACGCCTGGTGGCATGTGGGCGGCATCCGGTTCGTAGCCGTGGGCATGGGAGCCACGCCAGGTGGAGGCCGTGGCGTAGTAGGTGTGCTTGAGGCCGAGCGGCCGGGCGATCCGGTCCCGGACCAGATCGGCCAGGCTCACCCCGGTGACCTGCTCCAGGACGGCGCCGATCGCGACGTAGTTGGTATTGCTGTACGACCACTTCGCACCCGGCGCGAACAGCGGATCGTGCTTGACCCCCACGGCGAGCAGCTCCGCCGAGGTCCACCGCCGCCGATCCGCGCCGAGGATAGACGGCCGGACCGTGGCGTCCTCGGTGTAGTCGAACAGGCCGCTGGTGTGGTTCAGCAGCATGCGCAACGTGATCGCCTCGCCGTTGGGCACCTTGCCCGGCAGCCACCTCTCCACCGGGTCGGTCAGGGCGAGCTTGCCCTCCGCGACCAGGAGCAGCACGAGCGTGGCCATCATGGTCTTGGTGTTGGACGCCATCCGGAACTCGTCCCCCACCTTGAGCAGATGATCCCGCCTGGTCCAGGGGGCCTGCTCGGCGATCTCGACCGGCCGGTCGCGGCCGTCGTCCACCCGCACGACCACACCGGGCGCCCCGGCGTCCACCAGCTCGCGCGCCAACCGCTGTAACTGAGCGCGCCGCGCCTCGGTGCCGCTCCAGACTCCGGACGGTGTGGCCGCGGTGCCGAGCGGAAACGCCGCGGACGGTATGGCGGCGGTGCCGAGCGGAAACGCCGCGGACCGTATGGCGGCGGCGTCGGCCGGGAACGCCGCGGCTGCGGCCAGACTCACGACCAGCGCCGATGCCGACGCCGTGACCGTACGCAGCCACCGTGGCCGCACCGCACGATCCGACGGAATAACACGTGGGGACATTGACCCGTTCCTCATGAGTGATGGGTGACGTGAACGGCCCCACCCTCCAACCCACCGCTCACAAACCGCACCCAGCACGCTGTCAGCCGTCACACAAGCGCGATCGCCGACCATCCAAGGGCAGGTTCATCGGGATGGCACCAGGGTGCGGCCGCGGGGTGGGACAGTGCTGCGGCGGCGATAGTAGTGCACCGTCAGCAGGGCGAGCAGCGGACTCCAGACGGCCAGCGGCCAGTACATGACATGGAAGACCACTGTCTGCCAGCCGTGCGTGACCAATCCGGTCGGGTCACCGTTGAACTTCACCCCAAGACTGATGCTGATCATCGCAGCGGGGAAGACCAGCAGCGCGAGCGCGCCAAGACCAGCGGGGATGACCGCGGCCATGACCGGCACCCGGCGGCCACGCAGGACCGGCACCCAACGCGGCCACACCTCACCCCACTCGCTGACCAGCCCGACGGCGAGAAGGGCCGCCCCTTCACTCACCACGCTGAGCAGAAGGATGTACCACCAGCCGTTCAGCTGTTCCTGCCCAGCAGGCGTCGAGCCGGGCTCCAGCAGCGGCACATCCAAGATGAAGGCGGCGATGCGCCACAGGCTGGAGGGCAGCACGGCCAGCGGAATGGCGTAGGCGGCCAGCACGGCCCAGCGGGGGACGCCCGCCGAGGTCCGGCCATGCAGTCTGCTCCACAGGGTGTCAGCGGTCATGAAGATTCTCCTCAATGGGTGGTGCCTTCGAGGATCACACCTGTCCCGAGCCTGCTCATCCCCCGCACGAGGGAGGCCGGGCGGCGGGCCGTCGGCTAACGTCGGTCCCCGTGAAAGGTCGCTTCGCCCGAGCTGTGCGGGCCGGGATTTACCAGCTGCTGGGGGCCGCGCTGCTGACCCCGGTGGCCGTGGCTCTCGGCCTGGTCATCCTGGCGGAGCAGACTCCGGTGCGGGTGTTCGCGTTGTGGGCCGCGTGCCTGCCTGCCTCGATGCTGCTGGCCGCGGTGCCGTTGATGCGGCGCCTTGAGAGGGCCGCGCTGTCGGAACTGCTCGGCGTCGATGTGCCCGAGCAGGCCGATCGGCTCTATCTGGCGGCCCTGACAAGCCTGCACCTGTACGGCGGCGCCACCCTTGGCGCGGGGGTGTTGCTGCTGTCTCCCGGGCTGGTCCGGCTGGGCGACGTATCGCGGTGGCGCGCGGCTCCAGGTGAGTTGACCCAGGTGTGCGTCCTCGCGGCGGTCACACTGGCCGCGATGGTCGCGGCCGGGCTCGGCCAGCGGTGGGCGGCGCGCCGGCTGCTGGGTGCCGAGCCGTCCCGCGTCATCGAGGAACTCGGCCGCCGCCAGAGCCTGGCCATGGAACTGCACGACTCGGTCGGTCATGCCCTCAGCGTCGTCCTCGTACAGGCGATGGCCGCTCAAGCGGCGCTGCGGAAGGCGCGCGTGCCGGAGGTCGGCGACTCGCTCAGCCATCTGACGAGCGCCGCCCGAAACGCCCAGCAGGACCTCGACGTACTGCTGCGCGTACTCGACGACGGCGACCCGGCCGAGACACCCACACTCGACTCCCTCCGCGAGCTGATCTGCGGCCTCGACGTGCGCGCGAACGTCGGCCGCCTCGACCGGGTTCCGGCCGCCACCTCGCGCGTGGCCTTCGCCATCGCCAGGGAGGCGCTCACCAACGCTCTGCGTCACGGGCAGGGCCCGATCGTGATCGACGTCGCCACCGGCGACAATCTGATCCTCACCGTGGACAACAGAACGGCCGACACCTCCCCGCAACCCGGCCGGGAAGGGCGCGGCCTCACCGGCATGCGCATGCGGGCCCGTTTGGCCGGCGGCACGTTCGTACACAAGAAGATGGAGGGCACGTGGCGCATCCAGGCGACGCTGCCGCTGTGATCCGCGTCGTCCTGGCCGACGACGAGGCGCTGATCCGTTCGGGTTGGTCGACGATGCTCTCCTTCCACGACGACATCGAGGTCGCCGGCGAGGCAGCCGACGGTCGTGCGGCCGTCGAAGCCGGCGGTGGCGCGGACGTCGTGCTGATGGACATCCGCATGCCCCGCCTCGACGGCCTGACCGCCACCCAGGAGCTCGCCCGCCGCTCCCCGGCGACGCGGGTCATCGTGGTCACGACGTTCGAGAACGACCAGCTGGTCTGGGGTGCGCTGCGCGCCGGCGCGGCCGGTTACGTACTCAAGCGCGCGCCCGCGGAGGAGCTGGTGGATGCCATCCGGCTCGTGCACTCCCGCGACGCGGTGCTCTTCCCCGACGCGCTGCGCCGCATCGCCTCACCACATGCCGGTAGGTCGAAGCCGCGCGTGCCGGTCGAGCTGACCCCGCGTGAGCTGGACGTACTGCGGCACATCGCGTACGGGCAGAACAACGCGGAGATCGCCGCGACCCTGTACGTGTCCGTAGAGACGGTCAAGACGCACGTCCGCCACGTCCTGGAGAAGCTCGGGGCCCGCGACCGCACCCAGGCGGCGGTTCTGGCCTACGAATTCGGCCTCATCTTCGCCGGCGCCGAGGGGCGCCTCATGTGAGCGGGCCCTTGTCCTTGAGAACGTAGCCGCCCCGTATCACCGGCGCGTTCGGGGCAGGGGCCATGCATTTGGTCAGCGGTGGTTGTTCCGGCAATGTCGCCCCGCTCAGACCGATGCGGCTGGGCCCTGCACCCTTGCCGGCGACGTAGAAGCTCACACCCATGCGAACCTTCCGTCTCACCAGGTCTTCCCATGGGCCGCCCGGGGTGGCTCGGACGAGTGTTCCTGTGACGGTCGCGGTAGGGCCGCCGGTCGTCAGGCAGTCGACCTCGACCTCTCCCCAGTTCGCCTGCGGTGGCTTACCTGGCTCTTTTACGGCGTGATAGATGCGAAACGTACCCCACGCACGGGTGGGAAAGACGGGGCTCTCCGCGGTGAATTCACCATGGGCATCGACCGTGACCTGGACGTCGTTTCCTGGAGCCGGGAAGTACATCCGCGCCCATCCCTTGATGGACGCGGTGGTCGCACTGGCGGCCGACACGGCTTCGCTCGACGTGACGGCCGCGACCGCGACGCCGACCTGAGGAGTGGCGGTGGCCAGCACGAGGACCCCAACGGTGTGGCACAGGATTTTGATCACGACGTTTCTCCAACGCTCGCAACGTGAACTAACTCCACGACTGTCGTGGATGACCGTGGCTTCACACCTCCCTCCGCCGAGGGAGTTCCGAAGACCGGGATAACACCGGGGAAACACGCTCTGCCCTAGAAGTGGCGTGCGCGGCGCCGGCTTTGTGATGCAGCAGCGCCTGGGTGGCGGGCCTCGCGGTCAGGTTCCCCGGATGAGCCTCTTGTGGGCCTCGGGCATCCCATCGGGCAACGCGTTCACGGCGAACAGTCTGGCGTCAATGACCTCCCTGCCGTCCACGGCAAGGTTGTCGAGCCCGCCAATCAGGGTGGCCTCGTAGAAGATCTCGATGCGAAGCTTGAAGCCGCTGTTCACCTGGAGAAGGCGGCCGACCTTCACCGTCAGGCCGGTCTCTTCGCGCACCTCTCGAACGATGGTGTCCTCGTGCTTCTCGCCCCTCTTGGCGTAGCCGGTGGGAAAGCCCCATTGCCGGTCGGCAGGCCACAGCCGGTGGCGCAGCAGGAGAACTTGGCCGTCCTCGGTGCGGGTGACCCCGGTGATCCCGCACATGAACTTGGCGTTCACGAGCCACAGCAAGCGCCACTGCAAGGGCTTGCCCATGCGCCACAGTTTGGCCAGCAGCTCGTTCACGTCGTTATCTCCCGGGTCGGTGTGAGTGGGATCGGACGGCTCAGGTTCCGGCCAGGATCAGGTCGTTCGGTATCCGGCCCATCCCGTCCATGCCACCAGTGCTCACGAGGTCCTCGTGAGCTCATCCTGTACGACCGGCGTCCGCGGCCGGCCTGGCAGGAGCGGGATCAGGACCATGACGATCACGATCATGCCCACGGCGAACCAGTAGACCCCGTGGACACCGCCGATCGGGTCGCCCGAGGTCTGGAAGATGAGTGTGACCAGCGCGACGCCGAGTGCCGCGCCGAGCTGGTTGAGCATGTAGAGCACGGAGCTGCCCTGCGCCACCATCTCCGGCGGCAGCGCCCGGTAGAGCGAGCCCATCGCCGGCGCGCTGAAGCAGCCCATGCCCAGCCCGATCCCGAGTGAGGCCAGCACCGGCGAGATCTCGGGGGTGTCCGCGCCGATCCGGGTGAGCGCCAGCCCGCTCAGGGCCGCCAAGAGGGCGCCGCCGGTGGCCAGCCCGCGGGGGCCGAGCCGGTCCGACAGCCGCCCGGCCACCGGCATGGCGATCGAGCCGCCGAGCCCGACCGGGGCCATCAGCAGCCCGGCGGCCAGTACGCCGTGCCCGTGCGCCTGCTGGTAGTACAGGGGCAGCGCGAACAGGGAGGCGAAGACCGCCATCCCGCCGAGGCCCATGATCGTGACACTCGCCGTGAAGCCCCGATTGGCGAACAACCTCAGGTCGATCAACGGCGCTGTGGTGTGAAGCGCGTGCCCGGCGTACCCGATCAGGACGGCCGCGCCCACGCCCAGCGGGAGCAGCACCTGCCAGGCGGCGAACGCGCCCTGCTCGGCCACCTGCGACAGAGCCAGCACCACCACCGCGAAGCCCGGTCCGAGCAGCGCCAGCCCCAGGACGTCCAGCCGCGCCCCGCCACTTTCGCCGGGTCCGTCGGCGGGGATGATCCGCAGCGCGAGCACGAGGGCGGCCACGCCGACGAGCACGCCGATCAGGAACATCCACCGCCACTCGAAGGCGTCGAGTATCGCGCCGCCCGCGATCGGCCCGAGCACGGGCCCGAGGGACAGCACCACCCCCATCAGCCCCATCACCCGCCCGGCGCGGCGCGGCCCGGCGGCGCGGGCCAGCAGGATCAGTACGAGCGGATCGAGCAGGCCCGCCCCGAACCCCTGCAGCACCCGGAACGCGATCAGGCTGCCGACGTTCCAGGACAGCCCGGCGGCGAGCGAGCCGATCAAGAAGATCAGCAGACCGGCCACCCACAGCCGCTTGCCGCCGAACCGGTCCACGGCCCAGGTGGTGAACGGGATGGTGGCCGTCACGGCGAGCAGGAAGCCGGTGGACGCCCAGCCGATCGTGCTGAGCGAGGTGTCGAAGGCCGCGGCCAGGGTGTCCGTGGCGACGGCCGCCATGGTGCTGTTGAGGATCCCCAGCAGCCCGCCGAGCAGGATCACGGCGATCGTGCCCAGCAGTTGTGGGTCCAGCCGGTCATCGGCCGAAGGATTTGAACTCATGGGTTCAAAGTAGTGACCCCATGCGTACGCATGCAACCCATAGGTCCACGAAGTTGAACTGGCGAGTACAATCGATGGCATGAGCACCACGCGCGGGCGGATCGACAAGCGGCAGGCGATCCTGGAGGGCGCGTTCACGGTGTTCGCCCGGCTGGGCTACGCGCAGGCGGGCGTACAGGACATCGCCGCCGAGGCGGGCGTGGCCAAGCCGACGGTGTACAACCACATGACCGACAAGGCCACCCTTTTCAGGCACGCCCTAGAGGCCGCCGCGCGGACCGTGCTGAGTGAGCGGCTGGCCGCCCTCGACCCGCTCGCCGCGTCTGGCGACGACCTGACCGCCACGCTGGAGTGCGTCGCGTACGAGCTGCTCCGGCTGCACACCGACCAGCGCTCATGCTCGCTGAAACGGCTGCTCTACTCGGAGATCACCACGTTCCCCGACGCTCTCGACCTCGTCCTGGACAGCGGCCCGCACCGGCTCAACCAGGCCCTGGCCGACCGGCTGGCCCGGCTCGCGCTCTCCGGACGCCTGCGCACCACCGACCCCGACCTGGCGGCCGAGCAGTTCATGGCCCTGCTGACCGGCCCCCTGGAGGCCCGCACCCGGATGGGGACGCAGCAGATCACCGACTCGGAACTGCGGACCATGGCCCGCACCGCCGTGGAGACGTTCGTCCGGGCCTGGGGACACCCTGAGCCGTGACGCCCCCCTAACGACAGCCCAGGAGCATGCCGACCACGCCTAACCTGTCATGCGTGTGGTGGTCGAGCCGCCAGGGCCGCATGCGCAGGGCGCGGGCCTGGATGCCGGCCGGGGCACACCATTACTGCCGCCGGTGGGGGTGGGTTTACCAGGTGACCGGCAGCTCGTAGACGCCGTACACCGCCCCATCGTGCTTGAACGGGATCTGCTCCAGGTCGGCCGCCAGGCGCAGCGTGGGAATGCGCTTGTAGAGGGTGCTGTAGGCGACCTGCAGTTCCATCCGGGCCAGCGGCTGGCCCAGGCACTGGTGGACGCCGAAGCCGAAGGCCACGTGGCGGCGGGCGTCGCGGCGGATGTCCAGCTCGTCGGGGTTGGGGAAGATCTCGGGGTCGCGGTTGCCGATGTCGTTCGGCATGATCAGCCCCTCGCCCGCCCGGATGGTCTGGCCGGAGATCTCGATGTCCTCCAGGGCGACCCGGCGGCGTCCGCTGTGGGTGATGTTGAGGTAGCGCAGCAGCTCTTCCACGGCCCCGGCGACCAGGTCCGGGTCGTCGCCGGCCCGCAGCAGCGCGAGCTGGTCGGGGTTCTGCAGCAGGGCGCACGTGCCGAGCGCGATCATGTTCGCGGTGGTCTCGTGCCCGGCGATGAGCAGGAGAACTCCCATCTGCGCGGCTTCCAGCTGCGACAGCTCGCCGGTCTTGACCCGCTCGGCCAGCCGGGACAGCAGGTCGCCTGCGGGGTTGGCGAGTTTCTCGCCCACCAGGGCGTTCAGGTATTCGGCCAGCCGGGCGCTGGCGGCGGCGCGGACCTCGGGGGCGGTGCCCCGGTTGATCATGACCTTGCTGTTGTCCTGGAAGAAGTCATGATCGGCGTACGGGACGCCGAGCAGCTCGCAGATCACCAGCGACGGGACCGGCAGCGCGAACGCCTCGACCAGATCCACCGGCTTCGGCCCGGCCAGCAGGTCGTCGATCAGATCGTCCACGATCTTCTGTACGGCCGGCCGCATCCCCTCCACCCGCCTGACGGTGAACGGAGCCTGCACCATGCGGCGCAGCCGGTGGTGCTCGGGGTCGTCCATCATGATGAAACTGGCGAACGAGCCGGTGAAGGGACCCTGCCTCGGGTAGCCGGGCCGGGAGAACTCGGCGCTGACCCTGGGGTCGGCCAGCAGTGCCCGCTGCTCGGCGTACGTGGTCACCATCCACGGCGTGCTGCCGTCCCACAGCCGTACCTTGGCCAGCGGGCCCTCCTTCTGCAGAGCGTGCAGGTTCGGCGGCGGGTCGAACGGGCAGCGCGCCGCCCTCGTGCCGGGGAATTCCGGAACTTCGGGCTGACTCAAGATCTCGGTCATGACTTACGTCCTTCCGCACAGGGCTGGAGCGAGGCCACGCTGGGCTTCGGTTCCGGTATCGGGTCCACGTTGTTCGACTCACGCGTCACGGGCGCCGTCCATATTGCGACGATCGCGTCGATCAGGCCGGTCGCCGCGCCGTGCCAGCTGACGCGGGGCGTGGTGCGGCCCTCGGCCAGTGCCCGTTCGCGGTCGGCGCACGTGTGCATCATCAGGGTGCTGGTCATGTGCTTGCGCTCGGCTCGTACCGGCAGCGGCAGATCGGGAAGGCAACGGTTCAGGCCGTCCAGGATCCGTACGAGCGAGGGAGAGGTGAGCGCCTCGTCGATCATGATCTCATGCAGGGCCGGGTCGGTCATCACTTGGGCACCGAAGCGGGCGAACCAGGTGGGGTTACCCAAGGCGGCCAGATGCTCGGTGACCGGACGCACCAGGCAGGCCACCCAGCCACGCACGTCGTCGGAACCGGAAGACTGCCAATCACGCACCTCGCCGGAACCGGAACCCTGGCAGTCACGCACGTCGTCCGAGCCGGAAGACTGCCAATCACACACCTCGCCGAAACCGGAAGACTGCCAGTCCCGTACGTCGTCCGAGCCGGGGGGCCTCTCGAGCATCCGCTCGCGGACACGTTCGATCTGCCTGCCGTGCTTGCGGGCGATGGCGCGCACCAGCTCGGCCTTCGTGCCGAAGTGGTACGTGACGGCGGCGTTGTTGCCCTGACCGGCGGCTTCGCTGATCTGACGGTTGGACACCACGTACACGCCGTGCTCGGCGAAGAGCCGCTCGGCCGCTACCAGAATGTGCGCACGGGTCGCGTTGGCCCGCTCAGCCCGCCCGGCCATGCTCACCGGCACACCTCACTGGCACATCGGAATGTCATCGCGCCTCACCAGGACTCCTCCCGAACCGGCTCCCCTGCATTGTCAGTAAACTCTCACTGGCGAATTAAGTCAATTGCTTGATTTAACCCGAAGCGATGCATGCCGACCAATGGTCAGCGGTGGCAAGCCTCAGCGCCGAATCGGATGCCCACTGCTCGTGCTGTGGGCTGCGGGCTTCTGCCCACTGCTCATGCCGCGGGCTGCGGGCTGCGGGCTGCGGGACTGGCTGCTGACCGCTGCTAACCGCTGCTGGCCGTTGCTGCCCGCGTGTGCTGCTGGCTGGCCTACTGCCCCTACTGGCCGTTGCTGCCCGCGTGTGCTGCTGGCTGCCCTACTGCCCCTGCTGCCGCTGCGTACCGCGAGCTGAGCCGCTGTCCCACGCTGCCCACTGCATATTGCGGTTGGCCTACTGACCGCTGCGTACACCGAGCATCGCGCGGGCGAACGTCGAACATCACACGTGCGACCGGGTCGGTTCAGGAATCGGTCGATGGATGAGCGGCGCTCACCAGCCCTGACTCGTAAGCGCTGATCACCAACTGCGCGCGGTCCCGCGCCCCCAGCTTGCTCAGCAGCCGGCCGATGTACGTTTTGACCGTGCCGGTGCTGCGGTGCAGGTATTCGGAGATGTCGGCGTTGGAGAGCCCACGTGCCACGAGCACCAGAATCTCACGCTCGCGCTCCGTGAGGTCGTCCAGCGAGGTGCCCGGCGCCTGGTGTCCATGGGGAAGGCGCGCGAACTCGGCGATCAGGCGTCGGGTCACCGATGGTGCGAGAAGGGCCTCACCAGCGGCGACCGTGCGGATGCCTGCCAGCAGGACATCGGGAGAGGTGTCTTTGAGGAGGAACCCGGCCGCCCCGGCCCGCAGCGCACCGTATACGTACTCGTCGAGGTCGAAGGTGGTGAGGATGAGAACGCGTGTCCCAGCTGTCTCGGGAGATCTGGCAATTTTCCGGGTCGCCTCGATGCCATCCATTCCAGGCATCCTGATATCCATCAGCACTACATCAGGGCAGAGTCGTCGTGCGCTCTCGACGGCTTCCGCACCGTTGCTCGCCTCACCCACTGCGGTCAGCCCAGGGGCGGCGTCGATAAGAACCCGGAAGCTGCCTCGGAGCAGCGACTGGTCATCAGCGACGAGTACCCGGATCGGTTCGGTCACGGCCCCTTCCGCCCGGATCGGCTCTACCCGGATCGGTTCGGTCACGCGGCTCCCTCTTTCCGGCTCGTGGCCGTGTTGTGCTCGGGTTCGGGCGGGAGACGAGCTGACACGGCGAAGCCACCGCCGGGTCGCGGGCCGACTGCCAACGTCCCCCCGTACATCATCACGCGTTCGCGCATCCCCACGAGTCCGTGCCCGCCCTTGAGCTCCGCCCCGTCCGACACCACCGTGTTGCCGGCTCCGTCGTCGACCACCTCGACATGCGCGTCTCCTCGTGAGTCGACGGTGATCGTCACCAGGCAGTGGGTTCCGGCGCCGGCGTGCTTGACCACGTTCGTCAGTGCCTCCTGCACGATCCGGTAGATGGCCAGCGCCGGGCCTGCGGGGAGGTGGACGGCCAGCTGAGTGCGGAGTTTGGTACGGACTCCCGCCTGTTCGGCGCGTTGGATGAGGGCCGGCAGGTCATCCAGTCCGGGAAGGGGAGCCATCTTCGCCGAGCTGGGCTCTCCCGCGCGCTGACCGGCGGTTTCGCCGCGCAGCACCCCCAGGGCACGCCGCATCTCAGCGAGTGCCTCCCGGCCGGTCTGCTCGATCGTCTGAACGGCGTCGCGCGTCTCTTGGGGGCGTTCCTCGGCCACATGGTTGGCGACCGCTGCCTTGACCACGATCACGCTGAGGCTGTGCGAGACGATGTCGTGCAGCTCCCTGGCGATGCGTAAACGCTCCTCGCTCAGCGCCTCTTCGGCCAGGCGCCGCTCCTGTCGGGCGGCTCGGGCTCTCCGTTGGCGCACGACACGGCCGGCGGCCCACGCTGCGCCGATGAGCAGCCAGACGAGCGCCGCGGTACCGACGGCTTCCGACCACGGACCGGATGGGGTCATGACCGCCTCACCTGTGATGACCGCGGCTGCCGAGACCACCAGGGTCAGGGCCAGCGCCGCCGAAGCCCGGCGTACCGGCTCGACGAGCGCCACCACGTAGGCGGCCAGGGCCGTGGAAACGTAGGGATCGCGGGTGATGTCGAGGAATGTCGCCGCTGCCGAAGCGCCCAGAACCACGGCCAGGGCAGGCAGAGGCCACAGGCGCCGCACAGCCACCGGCACTCCCACGCAGACGGCCACCAGCCAGCCCAGCCACCACGGACCGGAGAACCGCGGCAAGCCGTCCAAGTCGTCTTGGCCGGCCAGTGACACGTGCACGGCCACCACGGCGGCGGCCAGGCAGGCGTCGAGCGCCAGCAGGTGCGCACGTGTCCCCAAGTGAACGCGTGTCCCCAGGTGCCAACGTGTCCGCAGGTGCTCGCGTGCCCGCAGGCGCCACTGGGCTATGTGCATCGCACGACGATATCGATGCCCGCTCATCCGCCCTCCCCGAAGATCCACGCCCATACCGCCTGCCCCAGACGCCCTTTCATCGGGCCTGCCCGAAGCAGCCCCACCATCCGGCCCACCCCAAGACGCCCCACCATCCGACCCGCCCCAAGACGCCCCATCATCCGGCCTGTCCGAAGAGGAACATGGCGATGCCCACAACGCCGACCAGGAGGAGCCTTCCGGCCACCGTGGCCGTTCGCGGGACCGGCCCGGTGCGCAATGTGGCCACGCCCAGAGGAACGAGCGCGACACACAGTCCCGCAGCGGCGGCGATCGACCAAGGAGTCGTTCCCTTCAGCACCCCCAGCGGCATCGCCGATGCCAAGCCGAGAGCCAAGGCACGTAGCGGTCCGAACACCCCCGAGCGGTAGGCGCCGACGGCCAGCAGAATCCAACCGCCCATGATGGCGGCGTTCAGTGCGCTGAAGACGTGGAACGCGCTATAGGTCTCGCTCACCGTTCGCGTCGCCGATGCCGCCCCCTGAACGGTCACCAGCTGGAAGTCCAGGTGGTCGACACCGGCATGAAACGCTCGGGCGAACAAACCGAGGACCGTTAAGGTGCCGCCCCATACAGCCAGCTCCCGGAAGCCTTCGCCGATCCTGACAGCGAGAAGCACGACTCCCGGCCAGAGCAGCACCCACCCGGCGGCGACAAGGCTGTAGGAGGCCGTCATGAGTTCCGGATCGTGCTCATAAGCGCTCAGTTGCGCAGGGAAGAAGAAGTCGTAGCGCAGGCGAAGCAGGACCCCAGCGAGCAGTAGCAGGGGGCCGACGACGAGGGAGGCGCCGCCCACCCAGCGTCCCGGCAGGACAGGACTCGAAACGGCGATTGAGGGAGTCGGGAAAGTCATGGGCCAACGATGCTGCAGCCGCATGCGCCGCGTCGTCGGAGTACGGGCCATACTTTCAGGTCAGACTGTGGTCGTACGGGCCTGCCTTGTGTCGGCTTCCAGTCCGGTCTTGAGACTAGACACCATGCCGCTCGGTGCTCCCGCGCGTAGCTCGGGGCGGCGCCCTTGCCCCGAGTCGCGCCATCGGTGTCGGTCGTGTACTTCAGCGCGTCATCCTCCCTTCCCCGGCCAGGGTCGTCACCCGACTTGGCGAACGGGCGCAACCCTCACAGGGATGGCAAGGCCCCGCGCCGAACCGCTGGCGCTGGATCAGTGGCCTGAAGGAGCACCGTCCCGGCCCCGCTCCACGGAAGCTAGCCTGGGGCGGGCGCGCGATCGGTGGGTACGACGTGCCCACGGCGAGTGAGGGAGACGATGTCGGCGACGCGACTGCTGGTCCTCGGCGTGGTACGGCTGCACGGTCAGGCACACGGCTACCTGGTCGGATCCGAGCTGGATTCGTGGGAGGTCGCACAGTGGGCGGGGCTCAGGTCGGGCTCGATCTACCACGCTCTCCGTCAGCTGGCCAAGGACGGCCTGCTGGACGCCACCGAGGTGCACGAGTGGCCGGGCCGCATCGACTACGCCATCAACGACAAGGGCGAGGCGGAGTTCTTCGGGCTGCTGAGAAGTGCCCTGAGCGTGCCGGACCGACGCCCGGAGCTGCTCGGCGCGGCCCTCGCCCTACTGCCCGCGCTGCCTGAGAAGGAGGCGCTGGGGCTGCTCAAGGAGCGCTTGCGAGCGCTGGAGGTCGAGCAGGCGCGGATTGTCGCCGCGATGGACGAGCAAGAGCGGCCAACGCATCTGAGGGAGCTGTTCGGCCTGCGCGCGGCGCAGGCGGCGAACGACGCGGCGTGGACCCGTGGCCTGATGAGCAGGTTGGAACGGGGCGACGAACCGGCCTGAGCGACCGGGATTCGAGTTGACGGTGGGGAGGCCGATAAGCCATAGTTCGATACCCAAATTTGGTTAACCAAATTTGGCTATCAACGAAGGAGTTCCATGCGCATCGCGGCAGCAGCGTTACTGGCGCTGATCTCGATTCCCGTGACCACGACCACGACCACGACCCCGGCGGCGGCGAACAGCGCCACCACCTGCAGGACCGTCAGCGCCAAGGTGGCGATGACCGCCGGTGGCGCCGCCGACCAGCGCGTGGCCGGCACCCTGTGCCTGCCGCGCGGCCGCGCCACCAGCGTTCAACTGCTCATCCCCGGCGGCTTCTATGGTCAGGCCTACTGGCAGATGCGCGGGGACCGGCAGCGGCCCTCGTTCGTCGAGACGATGACCGCCGCCGGGTACGCCACGCTGGCCATCGACCGCCTCGGCACGGGCGCGAGCTCGTACCCGCCCAGCGCCCGCTTCCAGCAGGACACCCACCAGATCGTCATCCGCCAGCTCATCCGGCAACTGCGCGAGGGTCGCCTCGGCGGGCCGCGCTTCGCCAAGGTCGTCCTGGTCGGCCACTCGCTCGGCTCGACCCTTGCCCGTACCCTGGCCGCCGCGCATCCGGCGGAGGTGGACGGCGTCATCCTGACCGGCGAGTCGAGCGTGCCCAACGAGGCCGCGTTCGAGCAGATGGGCGCGGGGATCTACCGGGCCGCCGACGATCCGCGCTTCGCCGACCGCGGGCTCGACGACGGCTACCTCACCACCCGGCCGGGCCTTCGGGCCACCTGGTTCTACCACCGGCCCAACGCCGACCCCGAGGTCATCGCCGCCGACGAGGCCGCCAAGACCACCGATGTCTTCCCGCCCGGCGACTCCTATACCCCGCCCTCGATCAACAAGAGCATCCAGGCACCCGTACTGATCGTCAACGGCGAGCATGACAAGCTGCTGGCCGGAGCCCGCTCCTCCTCCGCGCTCCGCAGGCAGGAGGCCCCCTTCTACGGCCCGCGCGCGAGGCTGGAGACCATCGTGGTCCCCGGCACCGGGCACGTACTGAACGCGCACCGCACCGCGCCCCACTGGTTCGCGCAGGCCCGCGAGTGGGTCGACCGCCGCGTGGGCGGGGCGTCGGCCCACGGAGCAACAAACGGAGCGGCTCAATGAGCCACGAGCCGACCGACAGTCCGACCAGGTGGGTGGCCAGGCACGTCAACAGCTACGTCGAGTCCGGCGGCGCCCGGGGCCACCTCTTCCACGGCGCGCCCACTCTGCTGATCACCACCATCGGCCGCCGTTCAGGACTACCGCGCCGCACCGCGCTCATCTACGGCCGCGACGGCGACCGTTACCTCGTGGTCGCCTCCAACGCGGGCGCGGCCGACCATCCGCTCTGGTTCCACAACCTGCTCGCCCAGCCGCGGGTCAGGGTGCAGGTGGGCGCCGATGTGTTCGACGCGGTGGCCCGCCCGGCGACCGCGGACGAGCGGCCCCACCTGTGGGAGACGATGACCGCGATATGGCCGCACTACACGGGCTACCAGCGAAAGGCGCCCAGGGAGATCCCGGTGGTCGTCATCGAGCAGGCGGGCGCGGTCCTTAGCTGAAAAAGGCCCCTACAGGTCGCGCGCGGAGAGCTTCAGCGTGCAGGTGTGCTCGAAGCGGGCGCCCATCCGGGCCCACAACTCGGCCGCGCGGGACAGCGCGTCGAGGTTGGCGTACTGCCGACCGGTCGCCCGCAACACCGTGGCCGCGACCCAGTCGTTTTCCCCGGTGTCCGCGGCGGCCGCGGCCAGGTCGGCTTCCGCACGTGGAAGCTCGGCGGCCACCGCGAGCTCGACAGCCGCGGCGCGCGCGAACGGCAGGTATCGGGCCCGCATCCGGTACTGCCAGGCGTGCTCGGCCAGTTCCGCCGCCCGGTGCAGATCACCGAGGTGCAGCGCGATCCTGGCGTCGACGAAGGTGGTCAGCGGGGCCAGCCGAGACTGGAATGAGCCGTTCTGGTGGGGAGCGGCGCTCTGCGCGGCGCGGTTCCGCCACCGTTCCACGTTGTCCCGGTCTTCGCGCAGGCCGTGGGCGAGGATGACGAACGGCATGGTGACCTGCATCCAGAACATCCGCGGCCGTCCGGCGCGCTGCCAGCCCTCCCACATGGCCTCGGCGAGCCGGATGGCCTCGTCGAGGTCGCCGCTGAGGACGACCATCGGAATGGTCTTGCTGGCGGTCAGATACGCGCTGTCGCCGGACAGGTCGTCGGTACCGATCAGCCGGGCGATGGTACGCGCGGCCGGCAGGTCGCCGGCGGCCACGGCGTCCAGGCAGGCGAGCGCCTGGGCGTCGTCGAGCTCGGCGACGTACGCGGGGCTGTGCGGGTCCAGGCCGGCCAGCAACTCCAGGCGCTCGCTGGTGATCTGATGCGCCTCGCGGCCGCGGCCGTCGTTGGTCGCGACGGTACGCGCCGCGTCCAGGGCGGCGCTGATCAGGATCGGATCTCCGGTGACCCGTGCCGCCTTGACGGCGGCCGCGGCCAGATCGAAATCGGGCTGAAGCACTTCGGGGCCGTCGGTCCAGGCGGCCGCGCAGGCCAGCCGGGCGGCGACGACCGGATCGTCGTGATCGCCGGCCGCGGTCGCCTCCTCCAGGAGTTCGCGGCGCCGCTCGTACGGGATCGGGCTGCGGAAGGTGACCGGGAACCGA
Source organism: Nonomuraea sp. NPDC049750 (assembly GCF_040659625.1). Lineage (NCBI taxonomy): Bacteria > Bacillati > Actinomycetota > Actinomycetes > Streptosporangiales > Streptosporangiaceae > Nonomuraea > Nonomuraea sp. NPDC049750. Next base: position 13,075 of record NZ_JBFANB010000053.1, on the reverse strand, counting down.
CCGGCCATCTCGACGGCGCGGGCGAGCGTGACGGCGCGCGCGTTGCCGTCGCCTGCCGCGCGGGCCCGTTCGGCGGCGGCCAGCCACAGGTCGTACGCCCTGCTCGAGTCGTTGATCACCTGCGCGCAGTCGGCCGCGTGGCCGAGATCGTCGATCGCCTCCGGCGGCGTCGGCGCGCAGCCGGCCGCGCGCTCGTACCAGTCGGTGGACGCGCGCAGATACCCACGCGCGAAGGTGAGCCGGGCCAGCTGCCGGATGAGCCCATGGGTGTCCGGTGCCGTCGCCAGTGCGGCGCGCAGGTCACCCGCCACCCTGTCGAAGGTGGGATGCCAGTTCTCGCCGAGCCGCGCCGCGAGGCCGGTCGCGGTGTCGATGGCCCAGCTCAGGTACCGCCGCCGCACCAGGTCGCGCTCCGGGTCGTCGTCGAGCTGCTCGGCGGCGAACGCGCGGATGGTCTCCAGCAGGTGCCAGTTGCCCTGCCGGTGCCGGATCAGGCTCTTGTCGACGAGCCTGCCGAGCATGTCGGCGGCGTCAGGGGCGGACAGGCCGACGACGGCGATGGCGGCCGGCAGGTCGAAGTCGCCGACGAACACGCTCAGCCGCCGGAACACGGCGCGCTCGTCCTCGGCGAGCAGGTCGTAACTCCAGCCGATCACCGCTCGAAGCGACCGATGCCGTACCACCGCCCCGCGACCTCCCGCCAGCAACCGCAGGTAGTCGCCCAGTCCGCTCAGCATCCCGGTGGCGCCCAGCGAGGCGCTGCGCGCCGCGGCCAGTTCGATCGCCAGCGGCAGACCGTCCAGCCGGGCGCACAGATCCGTCACCGTCGCCGGGTCTAGTTGGTGGCCGGGGTGTGCCAGCTCGGCGCGGTCCCGGAACAGCTCTTCGGCGTCCGAACCGAGCGCGAGCGGCGCGAGGGGGTGTACCCGCTCGCCGGGGAGTCCGAGCCGCTCCCGGCTGGTCGCCAGGATCGTGGTGGGGCAGGTGGCCAGGATCCGCTCGGCGAACTCGGCCACCGCGTCGGGCACATGCTCGCAGTTGTCCAGCACCAGCAGCGACGGGCCGCGCCGCAACCGGGCCACGACGGCCTGCTCCACCGGCTGCTCGGCATGCTCGGACACGCCCAGCACGGCGGCGACCGCCTGCCCGACCAGGCCGTCTCGTACGGGCACCAGATCGACGAACGCCGCGCCGTAGCGATATCGCGACGCCGCCTCCTCCGCGACCACCCCGGCGAGCCGGGTCTTGCCCACCCCGCCCGGCCCGGCCAGCGTCACCAGCCGGCCGTCCGCCACGGCCGCCAGCACGGCGCCGATCTCGTCCCGCCGCCCGACGAAACTGGTCCGCGGGCGCGGCAGGCCGGCGATGGTCCCGGGCGGCGTGATCGTCTCATCGGTGGTCGCGGCGCGCGCGGCGAGCGCCTGCCGGTCGGTCACGCCGTACTTGCGCAGCAGCGAAGAGACATGGCCCTCGACCGTACGGACGGAGATGTGCATGCGGCGGGCGATCTGGGCGTTGGACAATCCGGCGCCGAGCGTCGTCAGCACCTCGGCCTCCCGCGCCGAGATCTCGGGCCCGCTCACGTGGCCTCCAGGTGGTGACCACGTGGCCGGTACGGATGTCCGCCGGCCGCCGCGGGCGCAAGCCGGAGTCGCGTCGGGAGGTGAGGGTGACCGACTGCGGTCACGAAGCCATGACCCGCGCAGGCAGCGCCATGCGCCTGTCTCATTAGCGCATCTCCCAGATCGTCTCGCCGCTACCCCGTAGGGCGTACGCGTTGCTCACCCGCTTCGAAGCGGTTCTCAGTGAAGCTGGCCGGTTTCGTGCAGGTGGTCGAAGATGATCTGGTCCACGGGGGCTACACGATCGCGGGCGGCGTACGTCAGCCAGATGACTTCTTCGATCTCGCTGCTGGGAGTGGGTGTTCCCTGGTGATCGGCTGTGTAGCAGGTCATCTGTACGTCAACGCCGTCGGCGTGGCCGTGTGCCTGCGCCAGGTAAGTGCCCACGTGGGTGGCTGTGGCGGGGATGATGGCGACGGACAGTTCCTCATCGATCTCGCGAACGAGGGTGTCGAGATCGGTTTCGCCGGGTTCGCGTTTGCCGCCAGGCAGGTAGTAGACGTCCTTACCGCGCGAGCGAGTGCTGAGGATTCTGCCGTCCCGCAGGTGGATCCAGGCGATCTTGTCGATGAGGTTGGCCATCGTGTATCCCCCTCGCTGGTTGAGAACGGCCGATCGAGCAGCCGGTTCGTCCGGTCGTTCGATGAGTCTGCCACGGCGGGAGGGGGTTCCGGCGCGTACGCAGGGCGACCGCGCACGTACCAGGTCGCCGCTGGACCACGCGAGCCCATAACCGACCGCCCAGGTCCCGAGCCCACCCACGGCCAGGTGCGACGCCCAATTGACCGACGGCCGACCGGTGGTGGTCTCCGCCGGCAACGACGGCAAGGTACGGGTGTGAAGCCTGGGCCCGCCATACCCGTCGCCCGGCCCGTGACCGAATGTACCGCTGCGCCACCTCGCCTGTTTAGGGTGATGATCTTCAACAAGATCGGAGAGTGCATGAACACCCAGGCGAGCAAACACACGATCGAAATGCGGTCCGATGTCGTGATCAAGCGATACCGACAGTTGGACTATGGCCAGCCTGAGCGGGAATGGCGAGCATTGGAGCTGCTCAACGAGTACTCCCCTGGGCTTGCGCCGGCGCCCGTGAACGCCGATCTGGAGGCCGACCCGCCAACCGTGGTGATGTCTCGACTCGGCGGCGCCGCCGTGGCGGGACCGATCAAGGGGCAACTGGCGGACGCGCTGGCCGAGGCCGTCACCGGAGTCCAGCAGACGATCCCCCAGCATGTGTTGGAGCGGGTCCCCGCTCGGGCCGGGCATCCAGTCGAACTCCTCGACCAAATTCGATCATGGTGGGCGGCGGCTCCTGATGCGGAACCTGTGGTCAGGGACGCGTTTCGCGAGGCTGGGAACTGGATGAAGCAGCCCATGTTGGAGGTGCTGTTGGCGCAGCCCGGCACTGCGGTGTTCGGCACCGGCGACGGGAACCTGGCCAACTATCTGTGGGATGGGACCAAAGTCGGCGTTGTGGACTTCGAGTTTTCCGGCCGCAGCGATCGCGCCTTCGAACTCGCCGAGGTCGTCGAGCACATATCGGTGTGGCGCAACGACGCCGCCGGCATGACCGCGGTGCTGGAGAGGTTCGGGTTGACGGCTGACGAAGCCGCCCGGCTCACGGAATGCCGCCGCCTTCTCGCGCTGTATTGGCTGTTGCGGACCCGGGGAGAGACCAAGACGGCTCAGGCGGAACGGATGCTGGCGTTGCTGTAGAGGGACGCGTCCAGGTCCGCCCGCAACAAACGGTCGATGAGGTCTTTGTACGGGTCCCGCCGGATCGACCGCCCAGTGACATTACGGTCGGTTATGGTCCGGCTGATGGCTGCCCGGCGGGCAGAGCGGACTGCACAACACGTCGACCCAGACGCCGGTGACCGGCGCGGTGATCTGCTCGACGGCGTCGGCCGGGATCATGTCGTCCGTGACGTCGGCCCAGATCATGCGCATGGCGGAGGCCAGCGTGACGATGCGGGTGCCGCACCGCGCACAGACACGCACGTCACCGGACATCTCCAGGGGCAGCGGGCCACTCACGAAGCTTCCCACTCCCCGCAGACGAACCAGACGGTCTTGCCCTCCGGATCGGGATCGACACCCCACCGATCCGCGTAGGCCGCGACGATCGCCAGCCCGCGACCATGCTCCTCATCGAAGCCGGCCGGCAGCAGGGTCGGCCATCCAGGGCTGCGATCGGCCACCTCCCCCCGAACGCTCCTCCGGTACCGGCGCAGCGAGAGCGTCATCGGCGATCTCGCGTGCACGACCACGTTGGTCGCCACCTCCGAAACGACCATGGTCAGGTCTTCGGCCAGAGCGGACAGGCCCCACCCGGCGAGCGCTTCACGTACGAGTTGCCGCGCCTTACCTACCGACTCGGGGTCGGCGGGCAGGACCCAGCGCATCTCGCATGAGTTCTTGTCGTCCCACACGGAGGCCGGGGGCACGAGGCTAGGGTTCTTCATAGGTCAGGGGGCTCCGTATTCCTGATCCAGTCCTCGGGCGGGTGGTTGCGTCACCACGCCCGAGGACGCCGGGGTTGTCTCCGCTCACCGAATACGCGTCGAGCAGGTACGTGCGCATCGATCGGCGGCATGCGTAGTACGTGAAGACTTGATGCTGACCGTGGCCGCCCACGCACCGGGCAAGCCGGTCTAGAAACGCTCCGGCGTGACCATCGTGGCAACTTTCCGTCCTATAGCGCCCACTCTCTGTGACCGGAGCAGCTAGCCTCATGATGCCTTTGAATGCGCTCAACTAGCAATACCTAAATTCGGCAATGCCTATAGATGCGCTATGTACTATTTGCCGCGATACGCAAAGGAGGCCCTGCACGTGGCATATAGCCCAACGGTCAGGCGAAGGCGCCTTTCCAACGCTCTACGCCAGTTCCGCGAGACCGCAGGTCTCGATTCCAAAGAGGCTGCTCGACGACTCGGGTGGCAGCCCAGCAAAATAACCAGGATCGAAAGGGATGAATGGCGGCGGCCGACTGTTAACGACGTCATGGACCTGCTCGAGGTCTATGGCGTGACGGATGAGGCCAGACGGCAGGCCATCATCGCCCTGGCACGAGAGAGCCGTCGACGCGGATGGTGGGAGGAGGAGTTCAAGGACATCCTGGGTGGAGCACTCGTTGGCTTGGAATGGGAGGCGTCAGAAATCCAGACCTTCGAGGCGATACTGATCCCCGGCCTGCTCCAAACCGCCGACTACGCCAAGGCGGTTTTCAAAGGCGGACGCGTGATGGAGAGGGACGACATCGAACGCCTCACCGAAGCGCGCCTGGCCCGTCAACGGATGTTGGATCGCGAAGACCCGCCGACTCTCTGGGCCATAATCGACGAGGCCGCACTACGCAAGCAGGTCGGCGGCGTCGACGTGATGCGCGAGCAACTCCACCACCTGCGCCGGATGGCCGAGCACCGGAACATCGGCATCCAGGTGCTCCAAGACGCGACTGGCGCGCACACCTCGATGACCGGCGGGTTCACCATCCTTGACTACCAAGCATCTGAGGATCCGAGCATCATCTATGTCGAGGTGGGCTCCGCCGGCGACCTCTTTCTGGAGAAGCCGGAGGATGTAGCCCACTATCGGAAAAGCTACGGCTACCTGCGTGCATCCGCACTGAGCGCCGACGCGTCGGCGACGTACATTGAAGATCTGGCAAAACACCTTAAGTAAGGGGCGGAAGTAATGGATCACCCCCACTCCGGACTTATCTGGCGCAAATCCTCCCGCAGCTCGGCAGAGGGGCAGAACTGTGTCGAGGTCGCGACGCTTTCCAACGGAGGCTGGGCCGTACGCGACTCCAAGAACCCCGGCGGACCCATCCTGACCTTCACCTCGGGCGAGTGGGATGCCTTCATCGGAGGCGCCAAGGACGGCGAGTTCGACTGACGGCCGAGCCAAGCTACAGGACAGAGCCTGCGCAGCGTGGCGCTCCACGGGATGATCGACCGACACAACCCCCACCTGCGCCGACCTGCCGCTGGAGACATCGCAGGTGACCCCACCACCTACTACGCCACCGCCAGCCGCACCGGAAAGCGGTGGACCGCCACAGCCACCGACCTGCCCGGCGGACATACCGTCCAGGCCCAAGGCGCAAGCTGGGCCGAGGTGAAGAGCAACGTCGCCGAGCGTGACGCGGTTCGCCAGGCCACCCGCCTCTTCATCGCCCAGGGATGGAGCACCAGGGACGCAGGCAGCGCCATGCGCTTGTCTCACCAGCGCATCTCCCAGATCGTCTCCGCCGCTACCCCGTAGGGGGTACGCGCCCAGCAGCGCCTCGCGCAAGCGGTCTGACTGACCCGCCGGGGCCGTCGCCCGGCCCTCGCCGTTGGCTCAACAGAGGGGCAAGAGCCGGTGGCGGATCACCCCGCGCTTGCGGGCCGTGTCGAGGTAGGAGCGTACGGCCAGACAGGCGCCGGCGCCCATCGGCGTGCAGCACATGCCCGAGCGTCAACAGGGCGCAGGTGCGGCCCATGGGAGGTCGGCGAGCCGGACGCCGAGGCGGGCATAGCCGCTGCCGTCGTGTGGCCGCAAGCACATCGCCACTGATGCGCCCGATGCTCGGGCACCTCGACTCCGGCCAGCGGGATGTCCCATGCCTGCGCCCTCACCCCTGCCATTCCACCGGACGAGGGGCTCCGCGCTGGAAGTGATTCGAGTTCTTGAGCCCCACAGGCCTGATCGCGCAACAAAGCCCAGCTCACAGAACGAAACCGCGTTTCCGATCGGGCACCGCGAATGCGCCGATGTCCCCGCCGTGGATTCTCTCGGGCCAGCCGGACGATCAGCTCGCGGACACATTCGCTCACTCGTGAACATCCCACATTCACCATCTGTTAAACATCCAACGTTGGACGTAGGATGTCCCATCCATGACTGTCTCCTGTCAGGAAGGGCAAGGACATGCACGATGGTCACCCCCCAAAGGTCCGTACCGGGCGCTCCTGGCGCCGCCGGGCGGGCGCCGTAGTGGTGCTCGCCGGCTTACTCGTCAGCGGGTTAGGCGCGCCGGCGACCGCGGCGCCGGCAGGGACCGTCCAGGCCGACACATCGAGTGACACCGCGCCGTTCGTGGACGAGCAGGTGCTCTACAAGCAGGGCGACTTCGGATACGGCTGCTTCCGGATCCCCGCCGTGGTGCGGGCCACGAACGGCATGGTCTTGGCGTTCGCCGAGGGGCGGGTGAAGGACTGCGGCGACGACGAGGACATCGACCTCGTATTGCGCCGTTCCGCCGACGGCGGGCGGACCTGGGGACCACTGCAGGTGATCTCGGAGGGCAACGGTACGACCCACGGCAACCCGGTGCCGATCGTTGACGAGCGTACCGGGCGGGTCGTGCTGGTGAGCACCCACAACGGTGGGGAGCCGTGCCCGAACGGCTGTGACCGCGACCCCTGGGTGCAGTTCAGTGACGACCACGGGGCGACCTGGTCGGCTGCCAGGGAGATGACCGAGGGCAAGCGTCCGGAGTGGAACTTCTGGTACGCCACCGGCCCGATGCACGGCATCCAGCTCAAGCTCGGCCCGCACGCCGGCCGGCTGGTCGTCGGGGCGAGTTTCGAAAGCTGGGACCGGGTCGGCAAGCACGTCTACGGCACGCACTTGCTCTACAGCGATGACAGCGGGGTGACCTGGAACATCGGCGCCGAGACGTCCCGCGACGACGGCACGGTCATCGCCCAGGAGGTCACCGTCATCGAGCTCACCGATGGGCGGATCTACGCCTCGGCCCGCGAGCGCGGCACCGACGAGGGCAGCCGGGCGTACGCGACCAGCAGCGACGGCGGCGAGACGTGGGACGCGCCGTTCCGCACCAAGCCGGCGCCGGCGACGACCGACATCCAGGCGTCGCTGCTGCGGTTCAGCGACAAGCGCATCCTCTTCTCCGCGCCGATGCACCCGGGCGCCCGGGAGGCGATGGGGATCCGGTCGTCCTACGACGAGGGGCGCCGCTTCGAGACGTGGGACGAGGGCAAGGTCTTCTACTGGGGGCCGTCGGCGTACTCGGACATGGTGCGCCTGGACGGCGACGAGGCGGCCCTGATGTACGAGGCCGGCAACATCACGCCGTACGAGCAGATCCGGTTCACCCGGTTCAACGAGGCGTACCTGGAGACGCCGAACGGCACCCCGCCCGGCATCCCCGGGCCCCCCGCGCCCGGCCCGACGACGCCGGACAACTCGCCCTACCGCAACCAGGCGTATGTCCGCGGTGGTGCGCAGACCACCGATGGGCGGTTCGGCAGCGGGCTGGCCCTGGACCGGGTGGACGACCGGGTGGAGGTGCCGTTCAACGACAGCATCGACCTCGGCGCGAAGGACTTCACGCTGAGCTCCTGGATCCGGTATTCGGAGCAGACCGGCGCGCACACGATCCTCTGGTTCCACCGGGTGAACAGGGGCACCAACCCGCCGGCGCTGTGGCTGCGGGCCGAACCCGCCAGCAACCGCATCCGGGCGGTCCTCTCCGTCGACCGGTTCAACGTGACCGTACAGTCGCCGAGCGCGTACAACGACGGGCAGTGGCACTTCGTGGTGCTCCAGCGGGTACGTGGCGAGCTCCGGCTCCTGGTGGACGGCGTACAGGTCTCGTCGGCGGCGGCGCCGGCCGGTTCGGTGACCCTCGGCAAGGAGTTCGGACTTGAGGGGATCCACGTCGGACAGCGGCTGGACGGTGTGGACCGCTTTCGCGGCACGCTGGACGAGGTACGCGTCTACCGGCGCGCCCTCGCGAGCACCGAACTGGACCTGATCCGACGGTTCAACGCCCCGATTGGCGGTCAGCTTGGGCTGCGGCTGCCGTTCGATCACGTCAGCTGAGAGGACACGAACCGCTAGGCGATGGCGCTCGCGTGGTCACGTGGGCGTCATCGCCGTGCCTTGGCGCCGGCCGGGCTGAAGGCGGCGAGGAGCGAGAACGAGCAAGGTCTGTCCGGTTGCCTGTCTGTGTCGTCGACGTAAAATCTCCTGCCCCGCCTGGCCTTCAGAGATCGAGAGGTGGGATGTTTGGACATACGGTCTTCGACGAGCCTGGGGGCAGCATACGTATGCGTGACGGCACGTCGCTTCAGGAGCGCATCGTCGCCATGATCCACGAGCGCGGACTGGTCCCCGGGTCACCGATGCCGACCGAAGTGCAATTGATGGATCTGCTGGGGGCGAGCCGCAACAGCGTCCGCGAGGCCGTGCGGGCCCTGCGGGCGTTGGGCATCGTCGAGATCCGGCACGGTCATGGGACGTTCGTCGGGCACGCGTCGCTCGACGTACTGACACCGTCGCTTGCCTTCCGGGTGCGTTCGGGGCCGGGCGGCGGGATCCGCGCGCTGCAGGATCTGGTCGAGGTCCGCGAACTGCTCGAGACCGGGCTGGTCGGCCAGGTGGCCCAGAGCACCAGCGCCCCCCGGCTCGCCGCGTTGGACGCCCTGGTCAATGGCATGGATCGGGACCCGGAAGCCGATCGGGCGTTCCACGCGCTGCTGTACGAGTTGTGCGGCAACGAATTGGTGCTGCAGTTGATCGGTCTGTTCTGGGACGTCTACCACGAGGTCGAGCCGACACTCGGCCCACCGGAGGAGCGAAGCGCGGAGATCGTCGTCAACCACCGCCGGATCGTGGCGGCGCTTCGTGCCCGGGACACCGAGGCCGCCCAGGAGGCGATGCGGCTGCACTTCCGCGACGTCAGGGCGCGCATCGCGCGGGCGGAGGCCCGGCCGGTACCCGCGCCCGGCCATCCCCGGTCACGCCAGCCCGACGGCTGATTTCCATACCGATGGCCTGACGGCCGCCTTCGGCGATGGAGCGTAGGCGCTCGCGGTCGGCATGCCCCGGCGCGTCGCCGACCCAGTGGTTCGGCGTCGATACGATCCCGCGTCGACGCCGAACCTACTCGTCGATACCGGCCACGCCGGTCATGCCGGTCATGCCGGTCATGCCGAGGGACCTTCGGTTCAGAGGAGTCCGGCCGGCGTGCCCGGCAATGGCCGCGTCACCCACACGCGCCAGAGGCATCGCTGCTCAGCAGTTACTCCGCGTAGGGCTGGTCCTTTCCCTGGGCGCTGTAGCCGAGACTCCAGATGTAGCCGTCCGGGTCCGCGAAGGAGCCGCCGTACCCACCCCAAGGCAGAGCGCCGGCGGGCTTGAGGATCGTGGCGCCGGCCTTCTCGGCCTCCGCGATGATCTCGTCGACTCGCGCCTCACTACGGACGACGTAGGTGAGAACCAGCCCGCTGAAACCGCTGCCTTCCGGGCTCGTGCCCACCTGGTCGGCCAAGCCGTCGCGGCCGTAGAAGCCGACGGGCGAGGCTCCGTCCGATTCGAAGAACACCGAGATGCCGTAGTCGTTCTTGATCTTCCAGCCGAGCCCGTCGGTGTAGAACTGCTTGGCCCGGTCCAGGTCCCGGACACCGAGGAGGATCGAGCTGACGTGCGCTTTCATACCTTGTCTCCCTATGTACGTCAGGTGTACGTGTTGCCCGAACATCCGAGCCGGGCCCGGATGTCACATCGGCGTGGTTTCGCCGGTCAATTGGTATGACAGGCCCGGACGGAGGAACGTGACGGATGACTGAGCAGGACTGGGTGAGCCAGCGGTTCGCCGAGCACCAGGACCGCTTGCAAGCGATGGCGTACCGGATGCTCGGCTCGCCCAACGAGGCCGAGGACGCGGTGCAGGAGGCGTGGCTGCGGGTCAGCCGCGCCGACACCGGCCAGGTGGAGAATCCGGCCGGGTGGCTGACCACGGTCGTCGCCCGGGTCTGCCTGAACATGCTCGAAACACGCCGAAGCCGGCGTGAAGACTCGGCCGGGGCACTACCGCCCGAACCGGACGCGGGTATCCACCCTCCAGATCACGCCGGCCCTGAGGACGAGGCGCTGCTGGCCGATTCGGTCGGGGTCGCGCTGATGGTGGTGCTGGACACGCTGACTCCCGCCGAGCGGCTCGCGTTCGTCTTGCACGACGTCTTCGCCGTGTCGTTCGGCGAGATCGGCCCCATCATCGACCGCTCCCCGGTGGCGGCCCGGCAACTCGCCAGCCGGGCCCGGCGCCGGGTACAAGGAGCGGCCGGGGCATCCGATGCCGCGCGCTCGACGAAGCGGGACATCGTCGAGGCCTTCCTCGCCGCCTCCCGGCGCGGGGATTTCGCCGCCCTGCTCGAGTTGCTCGATCCGGACGCCGTGATCGGCGAGATCCGCGGCGACCAGGCGGTGGCGGCCTTCTTCGCCGGTCGAGCTCAGGCCGCCCGGCTCGCTCTGGTCGACGGGGTACCGGCGGCCGTCTGGTCGCACCTCGGCCGGCCGAAAGCCGTCATCACGTTCACCATCGACGACGAGAAGATCACCCGCATCGATATAGACACCGATCTGGACCGGCTCCGCGACCTCGACATCGTCATTCTTACCGCCGGCGACAAGGAGCGGCGTTGAGCCGACGACCAGCCACGCTCACGCCCCTCCTGAAACGGTGAGTGGTCTACTCGACATGCGCGCGTTTTAGCACGTCATCCCTCAAATGCCGCCAAGTGGTCTACCGGTCGGATACTGGTAGCGACCGAACGGGTGAGCAGGGAGCAGGCCGTGATATCGACACAAGCCGCATGGCAGCGGGTGGCGTTGGGTGGGCTGATCCTGCCGCTGACCGTGATCATTGTCCTCATGACCCCGGCCTTCTTGGTGCTGCCGTTCTTCGCATGCGGCCGTGAGTTCGTCCTCAAGCTGGTGGACGGACTCACCGCATGGGCGCGTGCCATCGTCCCGAAGGCTGATGCCAAATGACGCCAGGAATGTGAGACGAGTCGGCCTGTAAGCCGGGTTCTAATTCGGCGTGATCGTGACATGCGACGGGATCACACGAAATGCTGTCTGACCTACAGGAACATTGTGGTCACTTGTCGTTGCCTGACATCATCTTGCGGTGCGATGTGCCCTGGATGTGCCCTGCGAAGAAGGCATGTCCTCCGAACCATCGTGATGGGACTCGAACCAGAATCTCGTGATGTTGATTAGTTCGTGCTGGTTCAGGCGCGAGGTCGTGTCGGTCAGTGATGTTCAGTCCTGTCCAGGCGAGTTCATCGTGGGTGCCTCCCGGTCTGGCTCCCCTTCAACCTTTCGGCCAATCATGCTTCAGACGTTTCCGTCGGGGCTGTCAACCATCCTGAATTCTTCGATGCGAAGCTTTGGGGACATCTCCTGACCTTGCGTTTTGCCTGGTCAACCCCCCTATTCATGTGCATCGTAGGGCATAGGCAGGTTTCCGTGAGCGTCTTCGATGCCATTCCTTTTGTCACTCAGGTTGGGCGTCAGATCTGTCGTTCCTGTGGCGGAGAACCCTTTCGTCAGGCCTTTAGGTGAGTCCAGCCCGCCCGCCACGCGCCGTACGTAATGCCGTATGACTTCCCACTGCAGGTTCCGCCCCGCTTGCACGACTGCTTCGCGAACCTCAGTCGACTGACCTTCCCGCGCTCAAGGCCGTAGTAGTCCATCCTCCACTTCCAGAGATTAGGCCCGATTCCTTTAGTACAGATTGCAACGACTTCCGCGAGATTGTAGGCTTTTTCCCGAGTGGTGCTTTTCCCCGTAGGGATTCCAAATGCGAAGCTGACGTGCTGCTCGCCGACTTTGTACCGCGAGATTCCGGTATCGTAGGTCTTTTTTGCGGTCCCCTGCTTGCATGTCGCGCCCCACTTGGTGTACAGGAATCCGGGAGACGCTGCAGCCGCTTGCGGGGTAATCGCTACTCCGCCAATGGCGATCATGGATGTTGCAAGTCCCACAGCGAATCGCCGCATGACTGGGCTAGCCGGTTTCCTCATGATCCCGCCTTTCGTCGAGAGATATCAACGATGAGATCGTATGAGGGGGCGGTATATTTGAGGTATGTCGGAGATATTGCCGACCACAATTGCTCTGCCCTGGCTGCCCGTCTGCCGTCGTCCCACCCGCAGGGGTAGCGGGCCAGCCGCGGGGCTGCCCGGTCGCGCGCTCGGCGTCAGGGCCGTGATGGAGCGGAGGCGGCCCCGCGGCTGGTCTGCTAGGGCTTGCCCTGGGACGACGGTAGACGGGCAGGCTTTCACCTCAACCACTCATCCACCGTTCGCGGCGATCTTGGCCGCCCCGGAGCCGGAGCGCCCCGCCGGAGGCATGTTCTAACCCCGGCTCTGTCGCCGGCAACAGGTGCGCTGATGAGCTCAGCCCCGTGACCCGAGTAGTGCGCTCCTCTTGCGGCCCTGCCCTTCGTCCGCGCCAGCCGACCGGCGTTGTGACGGGTCGGGCGCGGGAGCCCAAGCGGGAGTGCCCGGCCCGTGCCGCGTCGGCGGCGCGTGCGGCCCGGGCAGGGCCGGTTGAGTCGGCATGAGGCGCGGTATCGGGATTGCTCTCGACCCGTTTCCTCATGCCGCTCGCCGAACCCGCCGTGCGCCTCTCGACGCAACGGG